>JAFXSC010000007.1 GCA_017525915.1 Ruminococcus sp. | reverse complement strand
CTCGCTGCGCTGCGCTCCGGCTTGTGTAATCTGTAAATCAATTAATTAAATATCGCCGCTCAATGCGGCGATAGAGGGAAGTGATAGTATATCAGTACCGGAAAACTCGCGAACCAAAAGTAAACTTGAAGCTTGTGTGAAAGCACATGATCTATGTTGCTACACATTGCAGATAACAGCTAACAAGAAAATCTTTATCGAGGATTTTCAAAGGTCGCTGACTGACAGAATAGTTACTGTTGCAATCGGAATACATACCGATTGCTGGAACGCTAACAACATCTATGTCAAAAGCACCGAAGAATACTATGAAAGGAGACGACTACAAGACGAAGCAGCACGAAAGTGTAATATTTTGCTTAGTCTGATAGATATTGCAAAGCCCTTATTTCATCTTTCATCAAAAAGAGTTTATCACTGGGGAAAGATGACCGTTGAGGTAAGAAACCTGATAAGAGCTTGGAGAGAATCAGATGTAAAGCGAAATATTCAATTTGCTAAGGAATAAAAAACTATGGGACGTAAGTTGAAATGAGTGCGCCGCTGCTGTGCGCCTGCGGTCCGCCAATCGTAACAACTCTAACAATGTGTGGAATGTTAACTCGGGCGGCAACGTCAACAACAACAACGCGAACAACTCGCTGCGCTGCGCTCCGGATTGTATCATATATAACACAATAACAGCCGTTCACAGAACAGCTTGTGTGATACTCTGATGCAAGGAACTGAAATCCCTGCCGTAAGGCTAAACAATACTTTCGTGATGCACACGACTTGATAAGCCGGTTGTGCTATGGACACGGAGGACAACCTAAATAATAATAATATCTCGGGATTTGATGCTTTATACAGTTCAATGTTAAAATGTAAAAAAGGCGTGATGTGGAAAGCAAGTGTAGCCTCTTATCGTCTGAATGCCATTGAACGTACTATATCACTTATGAAATCGTTAAATGACGGTACATATAAGCCGAAGCCACCGATGCGATTCAAAGTGACACACCCAAAACCGAGAGAAATTGCAAGTGTATCATTCAGGGATAGAGTATATCAGCGTAGCTTAAATGATAATGTTGTCTATCCTGCAATGACAAAATCGTTTATTTATGATAATTACGCTTGTCAGAAAGGCAAAGGCACGGACTATGCAAGGGAACGCCTAAAAGAATTCCTGAGGAAGTATTATCGGCAGTACGGCTGTAATGGATATGTTTACCAGTTTGATATTAAAGGCTATTATCCAAATATGTCTCACGCGGTATGTGAAAATACGTTCCGGAAAAAGCTTGACGGCGTAATATTCAAACAGGTGAAAGAAATACTAAGGAATCAGTACAGCGGCGATGTTGGTTATGATGCAGGAAGTCAATTGATACAGATTGCAGGTATTTCAGTCCTTGACGGTCTGGATCACTACTGCAAGGAACAGCTTCATTGCCATTTGTACGGGCGTTATATGGACGATTTCTATATTATCAGCAGCAATAAAGAATATCTTCATTTTTGCGCCGGAAAAATCAAGACTTATCTTGAGCAGCTCCGGTTCAGACTCAATGAGAAAAAAAGCTGCTGCTATGAGCTTTCTGAAGGAATCGAGTTTTTAGGCTTTACATTCCGGCTTACAGATACCGGGAAAGTACTGTTGTTGATAAAATCTGAAAATGTAAAAGCTGAACGGAAGAAGCTTTTCAGGCTTGTAAAGCAGTCAAAGCTCGGCAAGCTGCCTAAGACTAAAGTTCAACAATCCTATGAAGCGTGGAGAAATCACGCAAGCAAAGGCAATAGTTTTAAGTGCATCCAGCGTATGGATGCGTATTTCAAATCACTATGGAATTAAGGAGGAATGAATTATGAACTCACCATTCTGCGGAAAATTCCGCGTATCGCAGGGCTTCCGGCCTCCGGAAAATCCCTCGCACGACGGTCTTGACCTCGTGGGTATCGACAGCAAGGAGATACACGCTACCGTAAGCGGAACGGTACATTATGCCGGCTGGGAAAATGATAACAACCACGCTCAGGGCTTCGGACAGTACGTCTGCATCCGCGGTACGGACGGGCTATTCTACTACTACGGACACCTCAGTGAACTGAAGGTGAAGTCCGGCGACCTCGTCGCCTGTACCGATGTTATCGGTATCGAGGGCAGTACCGGTCACAGTACCGGCAGCCATTGCCACTACGAAATTCGCAAGGCGTTCTACAAGGGCGCGGAGGTCGTGAACGTGTGCAGCGCGTCCGGCATACCGAACGTGCTGGGCGGCGTATACGATGACGGCTACCGTCCTGGTAACACGCAGGCGGAACCAGAGAAGAAACCGATGAAGGTAACGATCGAGTATGAAGATCATGTTTTCAGCGGACTGCTTGAAGAGCAGTAAATACGCATAATAAATCCCCTCTGAGGTCATTCCTCGGAGGGGATTATTCATTTTTTGACATAATTCGGCATAATTAGTCAGCTGTTACAAAAAAATACTCTTGAAAAACGGGGGACTTTCATGTATAATCTTGTTGTAGAACAAAATAAGAAGACAGAACAGGTAAAACCACTCCGCCTTTTTGCTTGCCTCCCGGTATGATACCGGGAGGCTTTTCTTTATATCATTAATGAGCGTATGAACTCGCTCACGTTGAAATGATATCGGCGATACTTTATCAGCTTACCAGAAACCTTTCGATCGACGAAATAAAGGCGAGCGGCTTTGACACCTACTTTGTTGACCACACGACCGGCATCTATCCGATCGCTGCTTCAGGTGCACCTTTCACCGGGACTTACTTCCAGTCGAAGGGCGATATCATTACAGACCTTCACGAGAATATGGCTGCCGAGCAGAAGGCGAGGACGACTTACGACAATCTTCTAAGACTTGCGGACGATCCTGATGTGCGTGACCCGCTGCGCTTCCTAAGACAGCGCGAGATCGTGCATTTCCAGCGTTTCGGAGAAGCTCTCCGCATAACTCAGGATAATCTCAATTCAAAGAATTTCTACGCCTGCAATCCTTCGTTCGATAAGAACTGCGGTAAGAAATAATGCAAAGCCGGCTCTGTTTCAGCAGAGCCGGCGTTTTGTTCATATGTACAGGACCGGCAGAGGTACAGGTCAACAGAAGGAGGACAGTCCAAAAGATGTCAGGTATTTTTTTGCTAAGTGATTGAAAAATGGTGAAAAATGTGGTATAGTATAAGTGTATATCTTTGCGTTTATGCAGATCGGAGAGAATTATGGAAAGACCTATTACGATAAGCGGCACTATGACTGCCGGTATAAACTTTGCGATGCAGCAGAACTATGTTCCTGTATTCCGCGGACTTACCGCAGTAAACAACACTGATGAAGTAATACCCAGCGTAAGGCTCAGGATAACCTTCGAGCCGGAGTTTGCCCGTACCTACGAGACTGTTCCGGCAGACCTCAGACCCGGTCAGCCCGTAGAATTTTCGCCTGTAAATATAGTTATGAGTCCGGACTACCTTTTCGGACTTACTGAGAAGATTGTCGGCAGCGTCATCATCGAAGCCCTGCAAGGTGAGGAGGTGCTCTCCTCAGAAACGAGAACGATAGAGCTTCTCGCCTATGACCAGTGGACGGGCGTGAACTTCATGCCGGAAATGGCTGCTGCCTTCGTCATGCCAAATCACCCGAAGGTGAAGGAGATAGTTTCCGCAGCAAGCCTTTACCTCCAGAAGTGGACCGGAGATCCTTCCTTCACCGGCTACCAGTCCAAGAACCCGAATATCGTCAAGCAGCAGATGGGAGCGGTATATGCCGCTTTGCAGGAGGCTAATCTTGCCTATACCATGCCGCCTGCAAGCTATGAGGAGGCTCAGCGCATACGCACTCCCGATGCCGTTCTCGAAGGCAAGTCCGGCACCTGTCTCGACCTTGCCGTGCTCTACTGTTCATGCCTTGAAGCGATAGGACTGAACCCTATGCTCGTTCTGGTGAAGGGTCACGCCTTTGCCGCCTGCTGGCTGGAAAATGAGACCTTCCCTGATTCGCTACAGTTCGATATGACAGCGCTCACCAAGCGTATCGCTCACGGTATCGACGCCGTATGCGCGGTCGAGTGTACCGATTTTGTGGCAGGCAGGAACGTTGACTTCAACAGTGCGGAAAAGCACGCTGCGGCTGCTCTGAGCGACCAGTCCGAATTCTATTTTGCGATAGATATTGTCCGCACACGTTCCGGCGGCATAAGACCCATGCCCTCGCGTGTTGCCGATAACGGCAGCTTCAAGGCTGTTGACTACGGCGAGAGAAAGGGCTCGGAGATAACCTCCGCTCCTGATGAATTGCAGATAATAGGACAGGGCGCACTCAGTGAGCGCGAGGTCACAAAGCAGGTGCTCTGGGAGAGAAAGCTGCTCGACCTCAGTCTCAGGAACAGCCTTCTCAACTTCCGTCCCAATGCTATGAGCGTTCAGCTCATGACAGACAGTCTCGGCACCCTTGAGGACGAGATGTCGAAGGGCGAGGAATTCCGCGTTATGCCTGCGCCGAACGATATGTCGCTCGTTGCGGCGGACAGCAAGATATATGAAATGGAAAACGACCGCGACCGCATCTCGGACATCGCTGCGACGGAATTCAGGAGCCACCGCCTGAGGTCGTACCTGAGCGACAGCGAGCTTGACCGCATAATGAAGAAGCTCCACCGTCAGGCGAAGGTCAGCCTTGAAGAAAACGGCGTGAATACGATATATCTTGCGCTCGGATTCCTTCGCTGGTTCGAGACCGACAAGAGCGAAAAGGCAAGGTATGCGCCGCTCGTGCTCATACCGGTAGATATTACCCGAAAGGTACAGGAGAAGGCTTACTCTATCTCTATCCGCGATGAGGATACGCAGGTCAATATCACCATGCTCGAAATGCTCCGCCAGTTCTTCGGCATCGACATAAAGGGGCTTGACCCTGTTCCGGAGGACGAGAACGGTGTGAACCTCGACCTCATTTTCAGCGTTATCCGTCAGGGCGTAATGGCTCAGCCGCGCTGGGATATCGAGGAATACGCCTTCATCGGACAGTTCTCCTTCAACCGCTTCATCATGTGGAACGATATCCGCAACCGTGCGGACGAGCTTGCGAAGAACAAGGTCGTTGCGAGCCTTATCTCCGGCAAGACCGAGTGGAGCGAGGGCGATATCTACATCTCTCCGGCTGACCTTGACAGAAACGTTGCTCCGACAGAGCTTGCAGTGCCGCTGAGTGCCGATTCATCGCAGCTTGCAGCGGTATATGCTGCCTCGCAGGGCAAGAGTTTCGTCCTTCACGGACCTCCCGGAAGCGGCAAGTCCCAGACTATCACGAACATGATCGCAAGTGCTCTGTATCACGGTAAATCCGTGCTTTTCGTGGCGGAAAAAATGGCGGCGCTGTCAGTAGTTGAAAAGCGTCTGAACAAGGTCGGCCTCGGACCGTTTTGCCTTGAACTGCATTCAAATAAAGCCCAGAAACGCGCCGTTCTCAGTCAGCTTGACGAGACACTGAACGTCGGCAGGATAAAGCATCCGCAGGAGTACAAAGCTCAGGCTGAGAAGATATCCGAGATGCGCCGCGAGTTGAACGGCACTATGGAGGAGATACACAAGCAGCGCCCCTTCGGTATGTCCATGTACGACGCAGCTGTCCTCTATGAGCAGAACCGCGGACACGGCGGTAAATTCACCTTTACGCCCGAACAGATAGCTGCCATGAGCGAGGGCTCATATTCAAAGTGGAGAGAGATACTCGAAAGTCTTGCCGCTGCCGGAAGGGAGTTCGGCGACGTTACCGCTACACCGCTCAACGCATGTGCTCTCGATCACTGCGGTCCGTCAACAAGAGACGAGATAGAAGGTAAGCTCACTGCCCTCAAAAAGCTGCTCGCTGCGGCAGGTGAGGACACGAGCCGCCTTGAAGGCTTCTGCGGCATGGAGGGACTGACTTATCCGCAGTGCAGGGCTGCTGCTGAGATACTTTCCTGCGCTTCCGGAGAGGGACATATCCTCGCTGCGGCAGTAAGCGGCGGCGAGTGGGAGATAAAGAAGGCGCATGCCGAAAAGCTCATAGAGTGTGGCAGGGAATACAAGGCTAAGAAGGCTGAAGTCCTTGAAAAGTTCGAGCCGTCAGTCCTCGCATTCGACAGCAGCGGAGCGCTTGTGAACTGGAAGACCGCTCAGAGCAAGTGGTTCATGTCCAAGTTCTTCAAGAGCAAGAAGCTCGTAAATGAGCTTGCCGCTCACGCTAAGTCCTCCGGTACAGTAACTAAGGGCAATATCGTCGAGCACTACGATTCGCTGAACCGTCTCGGCGAGCTCACAAGGGAGATAAAGGAAGCACCGGCTGAGGTTACCTCAGTATTCGGAGGACTCTGGCTCGGTGAGGAGACCGACTGGGATATGCTCGAAAAGTCCGCAGCACTTTCCGGTGATATCCGTGAAAAGATAACCTCTGCACCGCTTTCGGGCGAGCAGAAGCTCCGCCTTGCGGAAGCTGTCGTGAACGGCTTCGGTGATACCTCGAAGAAGGCTGAGAGCAGTGCTGTGACTGCTAAGCTAACGGCTGATTATGCCGCACTCGATGCCGCGGTGAATGAGCTCGAACAGCAGTACGGCTTCATTCCGGAAAGGCTTATATCCGGAGATAACTGGTGCGATTTCGGCGCTGACAAGGCTGATGCGGTCATCGGTGCTCTACCCGGACTCAAGGAATGGACCGGTATCGTGACAGTCTGCAACAGACTACGCGAGCTCGGTGCCGGCAACGTCGCGGACGCTTATCTTGCAGGCGAGGTGCCCACCGATGAGCTTCTCCGTGCCTTCGACTGCGACCTCGGAAAGGCTCTGGTGACTGACGTCATTTCCCACAGCAATGAGCTTTCGCGCTTCTCGGGAACACTCTTTGAGGATACGATAAGGCGCTTCGGTGAGACCCTTGACAAGTTCAGCACCCTCACGATGCAGGAACTCGTTGCAGAGCTCTCCGCAAAGATACCTGCCGCCGGAACTGCCGCAGGAAGCTCCGAGATAGGCATACTCCAGAAGGCGATAAAGAGCAACGGACGCATGATGTCCATACGCAAGCTCTTCGACAGCATCCCCAACCTTCTCAGGAGAATGTGTCCGGTAATGCTTATGAGCCCTATATCCGTGGCTCAGTACATCGACCCGGCTTACCCGAAATTTGACCTCGTAATCTTCGACGAGGCTTCGCAGCTCCCGACCTGTGAGGCTGTCGGAGCAATCGCAAGAGGCGAGAACGTTATTGTTGTCGGAGACCCGAAGCAGCTTCCGCCTACAAGCTTCTTCAGCTCCAATCAGGTGGACGAGGAGAACTATGAGAAGGAAGACCTCGAAAGCGTTCTGGACGACTGCCTTGCACTCTCGATGCCGCAGAAGCATCTTCTCTGGCATTACCGTTCACGCCACGAGAGCCTAATAGCATACAGCAATATCAAGTATTACGACGGCAAGCTGTTCACGTTCCCGTCTCCGGACGATCAGGTATCGGAGGTAAGCTGGGTACACGTTGACGGCTACTACGACAAGGGCTCGACCAAGACGAACAAGGCAGAGGCAAAGGCGATAGTCGAGGAGATAAGCCGCAGACTGCGCGACCCCGAGCTCAGAAAGCTCAGCATAGGCGTTGTAACGTTCAGTATGCCGCAGCAGAACCTTGTTGACGATATGCTCATGGACGCCTTCCGCAATGAGCCGGAGCTCGAAACATGGGCAAATGAGCAGTATGAGCCGATACTTATAAAGAACCTCGAAAACGTACAGGGTGATGAGCGTGATGTCATCATGTTCTCTATCGGCTACGGTCCGGACAAGGAGGGCAAGGTATCTATGAACTTCGGCCCCCTCAACCGCGACGGCGGCTGGAGACGTCTTAACGTTGCGATATCGCGTTCAAAGTGCCAGATGATAGTATACTCGACCATTTCGCCGGACCAGATCGACCTTTCAAGGACACGTTCGGACGGCGTTGAGGGACTTAAAGGCTTCCTCGAATTTGCCGCCAAGGGCAGGAGCGCACTTGCGGTCCGCGGAGGAGCTTCCGCTTCAAGAAACGGCTTCGGCGAGGCAGTCGCAGCAGAGCTCGAAAAGCTCGGCTACAAGGCGAAATGCAGCGTAGGCTGTTCCGACTACAAGATAGACGTTGCCGTGTGTGATCCTGACGATCCGGAGAGCTATATCCTTGCGATAAACTGCGGTAGTTTGTCTTCTTTCGTAAACGGCACCGCAAGCGACAGAAATCTCTCACAGCCGTCAGTTCTGAGAGGACTTGGCTGGAGTACGATGAACGTATATATCCTCGACTGGCTCGATAACCGCGAGCGCGTGCTCGGCAGGATAAAGGACGAGATAGAAAAGGCTGTTAAGGCAAAGCGTGAGCCGAAAGCTGAAAAGACCGAAAGCAAGCCGAAGCAGGAGATAGTCTTTGAGCAGGAGCAGCCTGTTCAGCTCAGTGACCAGTGCGATAGATATACTTCGTTCGCAGTGAAGTCCTATGGCGTTTCGGAGAACTTCACCGATGCAAATACTGCAAAGATATCTAAATGCGTGAGCGATATACTCAAAGCGGAAGCACCGGTCAGCAGGAGCGTTCTTGCGAAGAAGGTATTCGCCTGCTGGGGAATTACAAGACCCGGTGCGGCAATGAAGAAGACCCTTGACGCAGCTATTGAAAAGGCTCCGCACGGTACGACCTTCCTCGGCGAGGCTGAATACCTCTGGCTGCCGGAGCAGACACCGGAGAGCTATGATTCATGCCGCACCGTATATGCGGACGGCGAAAAGCGTGACATCGCGGACATTCCTCCGCAGGAGCTCGCTGCCGGGATCAAGCGTCTCATGGCGCGTCAGATAGCGATGCAGCGTGAGGACCTCCTCCGCGAGACAGCTCACCTGTTCGGTTATACACGCATCACGCCGGCTGTTGAAACAGCTCTTTCACTTGCGATAAGAGAGGCAAAGAGCCGCGGCTTCATAGCATTCGGCGAGGACGGAAAGGTCACTTTTGTCGAAAAATAATTGCAGAGATTCAGGAGGCAGAAATTGAAACGCTTACAGATATTAATAGGTAAAATTATAGTTAAGCTGCTGAGACTTATGCACAGGAATGCCGGAAATCTTCCCGGCATAATCCTGTGGCACATCTCCCGGCACAAGGCAGTCTCCATGTTCAAGGTGGACTGTCCCATAATCGCAATTACCGGTACGAACGGCAAGACCTCGGTCACGAACTGCATCGCGCAGCTTTTTGAAAAGAGCGGCAAGAATATCATCATCAACCGTGAGGGCAACAACCTCGACACCGGAATATGTTCGCTGCTTCTCCGCCACTGTGACATGAAGGGCAGAGTAAAGGCTGATCTGCTCATTCTCGAAACAGATGAATCTCACGTTCCGGTGGTGTATTCGCAGCTCAAACTCGATACACTTGTCGTACTCGATTTCTTCCGCGACCAGCTCGACCGAAACGGCGAAATGGAGACGCTAATCCAGAAGATAAACAGCTTCTGCAAAACTTTTGAGGGCAATCTTATCCTCAACGGTGACGACCCGAACACTGCCCGTCTCGGCAGAGCCAATCCCAAGAACAGGAACGTGAAATACTTCCACGCCGAGAAGTACGCTTTTGCGACCGATAAGATATTCGAGGCTTCGGAGGGACGCTTCTGTCCCTTCTGCGGCGAGGCTCTGGAGTACGACTATTATCAGTATTCGCACATCGGAAAGTTCCGCTGCAATAAGTGCGGCTTCGGTGACTATGAGCCGTACATCACCGCAAGCGGCATCGACCTTGAAAAGCCTGTTTTCACGGCTGACGGTCACACCTATTCTCCGAAGCTCAACAGCATCTACAATGTCTACAATATGACTGCGGTAGCAGCTGTTGCAAAGCTCTACGGCATCGACCATAAGATAACGGACAGCGTTATTTCCAGATATACCGTCAAGAATGGGCGCATGGAGAATTTCATGCTCTGCGACAGGAAGGCTACGCTCAACCTTGCGAAAAATCCTGTCGGTGCTAATATGACCCTCCGCGTCATGAATGAGATGAAGGGCGAGAAGGAACTCCTTTTCGTGCTCAACGACAACGTTGCGGATGGTCTCGACGTATCGTGGATCTGGGACATCAATTTCAGCGTTTTTGAGCGCGTTACGAGGGTAGTGACCTCCGGCACGAGGGCCTACGACATCGCCGTGAGGATAAAGTGTTCCGGCTATGCCCCGGCAAACATCGTGGTAAAGCCCGATCTTGACGACGCGGTCGCAGAGCTTGCCTCAACGCCGGGAAGAAAGTTCGTCATCGCAAATTATACAGCGGTTCAGCCCACAAGGGCGGCGCTGAAGCGCTATGCAGCAAAGCACGGAGGTGAGAGCAGTGAAAACGCTTAAAATTCTTCATATGTATGCGGATATGCTCGATCTTTACGGTGACGGCGGCAACATGGAGATCATGAAGTACCGCTGCGAAAAGCGCGGTATCGGCTGTCAGGTGGACAGATATTCCGTGGGCTCTGAAATGCCGGATTTTTCGGCTTATGACCTTATCTATATAGGAGGCGGCGCTGACCTTGAGCAGCAGCATATCTCTGCTGATCTGATGAAGTGCCGTGAGGGGATCGTCAGGGCTTATGAGCAGGGAACCTTTCTGTTCCTGATTTGCGGCGGCTATCAGCTCATGGGCAAATACTACCGCGATGCTGACGGCAATGATATCCCCGGACTCGGACTTTTCGACTACTATACAGTTGCACCTTCAAGCAGGAAACTCCGCTGTATCGGTAACATTGTCGTGCGTGCTGAGATAGGCGGAAAGAAGGTCGATGTGGTCGGCTTCGAGAATCACGGCGGTCAGACAAAGGATGTAAAGACGCCGTTCGGAAAGGTGCTCTGCGGCAACGGAAACTGCGCGAAAAGCTCCCACGAGGGCTACTTCGAGAAGAATGTCATTGCGACCTACCTGCACGGTCCGTGCCTTGCCAAGAATCCCGAGGTGGCTGACTACATGATAAGCTACTGCGTTAACCGCGGCAGCGATGAACCGGTAAAGCTTGCAGAGCTTGATGACAGTCTTGAAAAGCAGTGCCGTCAGGTGATGCTCGGAAGGCTGCTCAAAAAGTAAGGCAACAGCAGGTTGCTTGATTTTTCACAGGAATATGGTACAATATCATCAGAGGTGATAATATGGAAACCAAAGACGTTATACTTGATCTTAGGAAAAAAGCAGGGCTCTCGCAGGACGAGCTTGCCGGGAAGGTCTATGTTACCCGTCAGGCAGTCTCGCGCTGGGAGACCGGAGAGACAGTGCCGAATACGGAGACGCTCAAGCAGCTCTCGGGACTGTTCAATGTGTCTATCAACACTCTGCTCGGCTCACCGCGGAAGCTTATCTGTCAGTGCTGCGGAATGCCTCTCGATGATTCAACTATAAGCCGTGAGACTGACAATTCTTTCAACGAGGAATACTGCAAGTGGTGCTATGCGGACGGGAATTACACCTATCACGACATGGCCTCCCTCATCGACGTCTGCGTTGAGCACATGGCAGGCCATGGCTTCACCGAGGAGCAGGCGAGGACGTATATGAAGCAGACGCTTCCGGAGCTCGGCTACTGGAAGCAGCACAAAGAGCTTGAAGACGGCGGAAAATTCGAGGAGTTCAGAAGGCAGCTCGTGGACGAGTTCAATGCGCTCGGCATCGAGGGTATGCCCCGTGTTGAAAAGCTCAATGCGCTTGTGGGAAGCTATGTGAACCTTGCCTATCCGCTCCCGAGCGGTGCCGCGGTGAAGCTCCTTGACGACAATGCGACTTACCTCGGCAATCAGCTTGAAGGCGCGGACGGACGCTGCTTCGGAGTGCTTGCGAATGCGGATTTCCTGCTTGTGAGCACCTATGGTAAAGACGGCGCTGACCCTGAGCTCCTGCTTTTCAGGAAAAGATGAATAAAGCGGACAGCTTCGGCTGTCCGCTTTAATAATGCGAATTTCACCGTTTTATCACAGAACTGTCACCGTTTTTTTTTTTTTTGATGTATTATATTAAAAATATATATACATCAGCGGAGGTAATTATGGAAAACGAAACTTTGTTAGTGTCATCTGAGCTGTGTGATATCAGGAAGGTCAAGCGCTTTTTGACGGTCATCGGCATTATACTTATTATCGCGGCGGTTGGTCTTTATATATGGGCGTATTTCTGGAATATAAATTTTTGGAAAGACCTCTACAAAAGGCAGACGAAGATGGTCGTTGAGGATATCAACGAAAACAGTGTGGAGCACGCGCTTGCTAAGTATGACTCCGATGAAATAGTTAAGCTGGTCACTGAGAGCAAGAATATACATTACGAAGTGGTCTACAAATACGATATAGTCTACACATATAGCACCGCCGTTGTGAGTGAACATGACAGTAGTAAGTTTGCGAGTGCGATGCGTAAGCTTACTGACAGCGACCTCAAAAAATATGCAAAAGAAACGGCAAGCATCACAGATTTTTTCATGATGAAAAGTGAGTTTGCGTGGATATCACTTATAGCTGGGATAGTGTCGATTATTGCCGGTATATGGTACTATAAACGCCGCCGCGTCATATCGGTGAATGTTACCGATAAAAGGGTGTATGGGACCAGAAAAGGCGGTAAGGATGTCCAGATAGCCATAAATCAGATAAACTCGGTCAGTTCCAAGGGTGAACACGGTTTTGTTATAAATACGAGCGGCGGAGATATCAGTTTCTCCTGTATAAAGAACCGTGATGTTATAGTGAGAGCAATATCAGAGAGTTTCGCAAACAGATAAACGCATACCGGCTTTGCATCAGCAGAGCCGGTATTATTTTTCCCCTCACAGCATAGTATTAACGGGAGGGGAGACGATTGTTAAAAAGCAAGATACTTCGCGATACGGCGCTTCTGACAGTAATGCAGCTTTTCCTCGATACGGCTGCGCTGCTTCTGAACGTGTTCATGACCCGGCGTCTCGGCACATCTGCAATGGGCGTGGTCACTCTCACCGGAACATTTCTTGCGCTTGCAGGGACGGTCGCCGGAGGAAACGCCTTCCTCTGCACGAGCAGGCTCATATCGGAGGAGTTCGGGAAGAGAGATTCCTCTCCGGAAAAGGTGCTTGCTCACGGCATAAAGCTCTGCCTGTTCCTGAGTGCCTGCACCTCGGCAGTAACAGCGGCTTTTGCCGGGACACTGAGCCGTCGATTTTTTGGCGGTGCTGACCTGACAGGCTGCATAAGACTGATGCCGGCGGCACTGATAACCGGTGCGGTCTCAGCCTGTCTGAAGGGCTACTTCAACGCCTGCCGGAAGTCCGCGGTGACTGCGGCAGGGGAGATACTCGAATTTGCGGTGAGATGTACGGTCATAGTCCTTATGACGCTTTCCGCAGGCACTCCGGACAGCGGTGAGGTATGCGGAATAATGATTGCCGCCATTATCTCCGGAAACGCCGCAGTGCTCTGTTTCCTCGCGGCGGTATATTTCAGAAGGCGTCCGCGCAGGGGAGGAAAGTGCTCGCTGACCTTCCGGGGGTATACTGCCCTTGCGCTTCCCATAATGGGCGGAGGCATACTCACAGCCGTCCTCGGAAGTGCGAATGATGCGCTCATACCGGTATGCCTGAGACAGTACGGCGACTCGGCAGGACGTGCGCTGAGCCTTTTCGGGATATTCGAGGGCATGGTGCTGCCGGCACTGTTTTTTCCTTCGGTGATACTCTGTTCGATGTCAGGTATAATCGTCAGCGAGACCGCAAGGGCTGCCGCTGCCGGCAATACGGCACGCATAAGGGGATTTTCCGCAAGGCTGACTGAGTGGACGATGACATACGCAATATTCGCGGCGGCTGTACTTATGCGGTTCGGCGGCGTGATAGGGGAAATGCTCGGCGGCGGAGAGCTTGCCGGGGTAATGATAACTGCGGTCGCGCCGGTAGTCCCGTTCATATACATGGAGATAGTCCTCGAAGCCATGATAAAGGGAATGGGCTTGCAGGCATTCTCATCGCTGAATTACCTCGGGGAGTATGCCGTGAGGATATCGGTAGTGCTTGTGGCGGTTCCGCGCTTCGGATTCTGGGGAATAGCGGCTTCATACTACGCGAGCAATGTTCTCGGGAACTGTCTGCGCTTTGCGAAGCTCTCGCGGACGGCAGGATTGCCGTTCAGTCCCTTCCGATTCCTGATGATGCCGGCTGCATACGCCTTTATGACCATGAAGACAGCAGAACTTGCAGTGAGTGCGGCTTCCGGCGGCATCAGCGGAGTTCCCCGGGCAGTGGTGATGCTTGTACTGTGGGGAGTAGCTTACTGGGCGCTGATGATTTACATGAAGCGGAGAGATATACCGCAGGGCATGGAAAGTGACCGGCGGACCTGCATAATTGCGACAGGAAACTCTCTCAAATTTGTCAGTGATGCACAAAAATCACCGTGCTGAGTAATGAGATATGTAGAAAAAACTGTACTGCTATTGAAATTTATTCAAAGATAGTTTATAATATTTTTGTGCAGTTTTTAACTGCGGATATACCAATCCAGAGGAGAAAATCATTATGAAAGAATACGATGTAAATAAGGTAAAAAACATTGCGCTTGCCGGACACAACGGTTCGGGAAAGACCTCCCTTGCCGAGGCTATACTCTTTAAAGCCGGTGCTGCTGACCGTCTCGGTAAGACAGCTGACGGTACTACTGTATGCGACTACGATCCCGAGGAAGTAAAGAGACAGATATCTATCGGTACATCTCTCGCTTCTTTTGAATATAATGATTATAAGTTCAACCTTCTTGATACTCCCGGTCTGTTCGATTTTGCAGCTGAAATGATCGAGGGCGTCCGTGCAGCGGATACCGTTCTCATCACTGTATCAGCTAAATCCGGCGTTAAAGTCGGCGCAAGGAAGGCTTATGCCGAGGCTGTGAAGCAGGGCAAGTCCAAGATGTTCGTCATCACCAAGATCGACGACAAGGACGCTAATTTCTTCAACGTGCTCACAGAGCTCAAGACTGTTTTCGGTCCTACCGTATGCCCTGTTGTAGTTCCTGTTGTAAGCCACGGACAGATCGTTGAGTATGTGAACCTCATCGAGATGAAGGCTTATAAGTACGATGCCAAGGGCAATGCTATTGAGACAGAAATGCCTACCGCAGAGATATCCGAGAAGTTCGAGTACCGTGTTGACGGACTTGTTGCAGCCGTTTCCGAGGCTGTTGCAGAGACCTCAGACGAGCTCATGGAGAAGTTCTTCGAGGGCGAGCCTTTCACACAGAAGGAACTCATCGACGGTATCCATGACGGTATGAACCGCGGTATCATCACACCTGTTGTATGCACATCGGCAACTGATCTTGCCGGTATAGATATGCTTCTCAAGGAGTTCGAGCTCCTTCTCCCCAATCCCTCGGAGGTATATACTGCCGAGGCATACACTCCTGCAAAGGAAGTTGTTGAGGTCAAGTGCGACAAGAACGAGCCGATGTCAGCTTACGTCTTCAAGACCATTGCTGACCCGTTCGTTGGAAAGATGTCCATGATAAGGGTAATGTCAGGCAGACTCAGCGCCAACAGCGATGTTGTGAACGCAACTACCGGTGCTGCTGAGAAGATAGGAAAGCTCTTCACTCTCTGCGGTAAGAAGCAGACTGACGCTGCCGGCGCTAATGCAGGCGATATAGTTGTAGCTTCAAAGATCGGCGCCAATACCGGAAATACTCTCACTGACGCTGCAAGGATAGTTGAGTTCGGACCTATGGAGTTCCCGCGTCCCTGCTATTCTATGGCTGTCAAGGCTAAGGCTCAGGGCGATGAAGCAAAGATCTCCACTGGCATCCAGAGACTTCTTGAAGAAGATCCCACTCTCTCCTACGTTCAGGACGAGAACACCAAGGAGCAGATACTCAGCGGTCTCGGCGAACAGCATATTGAGGTCGCAGCTGCCAAGCTGAAGGCTAAATTCGGCGTTGATGCCGACCTTACAGTTCCCAAGATCGCCTACAAGGAGACTATCCGCAAGAAGGTAAAGGTCGAGGGCAAGCACAAGAAGCAGTCCGGCGGCCACGGTCAGTACGGTCATGTATGGATCGAATTTGAGCCCTGCGTAAGCGATACTCTCGTATTTGAGGAAAAGGTATTCGGCGGTGCAGTTCCGAAGAACTACTTCCCGGCTGTACAGAAGGGTCTGGAGGAGTCCGTAAAGAAGGGTGTTCTCGCAGGTTGTCCTGTAGTTGGTCTGAAGGCTATACTCGTTGACGGTTCTTACCACCCCGTTGACTCATCGGAAATGGCGTTCAAGACTGCCGCTTCCATTGCGTATAAGGAAGGTCTCCGTCAGGCTGACCCCGTAATGCTCGAGCC
The DNA here is from genome assembly GCA_017525915.1 of Ruminococcus sp. GTDB lineage: Bacteria > Bacillota > Clostridia > Oscillospirales > Ruminococcaceae > Ruminococcus. The sequence continues at coordinate 2,549 of JAFXSC010000007.1, read as the reverse complement.
TATCGGTGAGCTTAAGGTTACTGCTCCCGATGACAACACAGGTGATATCATGGGCGAGCTCAACAAGCGCCGCGGCAGAGTTCTCGGTATGGAGCCGGTTGAGCACGGCACTACACTCATACAGGCTGAGGTCCCCATGCGTGAGATGCACGATTTTGCAATGTACCTCCGCCAGACTACAAGAGGTATGGGCAGCTTCACATTTGATTTCGTAAGATACGAGCAGCTTCCTGCAAACCTCCTCACAGAGGTGATCTCAGCAGCAGGCTCAGAGGAATGATGAAGATAAAATCAGCACTGCCGGCAGTTCCGGCGGTGCTGATTTTTCCCTGTGAAAAAAATCTGAAATTTTTTTCAAAAAAGGGTTGACAAATAAAAAAAACCGTGATATAATATATAAGTCGTCAGGCGTTGAACTGATGATGAAAAGAAAACGTGGGGGTTTAGCTCAGCTGGGAGAGCATCTGCCTTACAAGCAGAGGGTCATAGGTTCGAGCCCTATAGTCCCCACCAATTCTTTGGCCTCGTAGTTCAGTTGGTTAGAACGCCTGCCTGTCACGCAGGAGGTCGACAGTTCGAATCTGTTCGGGGTCGCCATTATGCTTCTGTAGCTCAGTCGGTAGAGCAGGGGACTGAAAATCCCCGTGTCGTTGGTTCGATTCCGACCGGAAGCACCATAATGCGGATTTAGCTCATCTGGTAGAGCGCCACCTTGCCAAGGTGGAGGTAGCGAGTTCGAGCCTCGTAATCCGCTCCATAGTATCGGGGTAATAACCTCGGTATGAACTTCAATCCCGAAGCAATAGTTTCGGGATTTTTTGTTATACATTGATGTTTGCACTGCGAGTTGCTCAGGAACTCTGGGATAAAAGGTGAAATGCGTATGAATGCGAGGGAATATCTTGATATAATACATACAGTGGAAAGACTGAAGGATACTCCGCGACATTGCACGACCTCGCACGGCAGGACGGAGAGCGTTGCGGAGCACAGCTGGAGAATATCTCTTATGGCATTGTTGCTGAGAAACGAATTTCCTGATACTGATATGAACAAGGTCGTTGATATGTGCCTGATTCATGACCTTGGAGAATGCTTCACGGGAGATATTCCCACTTTTCTCAAAGATGATACAGATAGAAATAAGGAAGATTCGCTTTTGCATGAATGGGTGGATTCGATGCCGACCGGATTATCGAAGGATCTATCTTCACTATACAGCGAAATGGAAGCTCAAATTACTGTGGAATCAAAAATATATAAGGCTCTCGATAAGCTTGAAGCACTGATACAGCATAACGAATCGCCTTTGAATACATGGTCAGATAACGAATTTGAACTTAATAAAACATATGCTTTCGATACTGTCGCTTTTTCGGAGTGGCTTACCGAACTGAGAAAGGCGATCCTTGAAGAGACAATAAAAAAGATTGATTCAGAGGTGGAAAATGGATAACGAAATGAGATACGCCGTACTTATCGACGCGGATAACGTGGCGGCGAAGTACACGAAGAATATACTCGACGAGCTCTCAAACTACGGCATCGTCACATACAAGAGGGTTTACGGCGACTGGACGCGCCCGAATCTTGCGGGCTGGAAGAATATGGCACTTGACAACGCTATCACGCCTGTGCAGCAGTACAGCTATACCACCGGCAAAAATGCGACCGACTCCGCAATGATAATCGACGCGATGGACATACTCTACTCCAACAACGTTGACGGTTTCTGCATTGTGTCGAGCGACAGCGATTTCACGCGCCTTGCGATACGTCTGAGGGAGTCGGGCAAGCACGTTATCGGCATGGGCGAGAAGAAAACTCCGAAGCCGTTCAGCACTGCCTGCAACGCTTTCAAGTACCTCGAAGTCCTCGCGGAGGAGGAAACTCAGACCACCGCCGAGAACGAGATAGTCGAGATGAAGTCCCTCGAACCGGCTATTATCCGAATTATTGCGGAAAATGCCAACCTTGAGGAGGAGATAAACATAGGCGAGCTCGGAAGCCGTCTCCAGGGACGCTATCCGGATTTCGACGTCAGAAACTACGGATATTCCAAGTTTTCGCAGTTCCTCAAGGACTTTGACTGCCTCAGCTTCCGTCAGGTGGGAAGCAGCATCCTAGTTTCGCTCAGGACTGGCAAGACTGACAAGCATCAGGTAGAGGAAATGCTCACCGCCATCGTCCGGACAAACGGCACGAGAGGCTATAACCTCGGCGAGCTGAAAAAGCAGCTCTGTGCGAAGATACCGGACTTTGACGTAAAGGCTTACGGCTATTCAAAATTCAGCAGACTGGTCGAAAATCTGCCGAATTTCAGGATAAGGAACAACACCGTCATGATAGTTGAGGAGTGACGGCGGCTGCCAGCGACGCGGAAAGGAGGCGCCGTTATGTCAAAACGTTTGTCGTTATTCATACTGATCCTGTCCGGACTCGGACTGCTGCTCGCCGGAGCCCAGTATATCAAGGAGACCGGGCTTCTGAGGAAGTATCCGGCGGCTCAATATTTCAGCGAAGAAGAGGAACGGCTGCGTCCCGCATAC
>JAFXSC010000050.1 GCA_017525915.1 Ruminococcus sp. | reverse complement strand
TCGGTTATTATTGAGAAGTGATTAGATATGAGCAATTCCCGCATCAGGTGATGCGGGTTTTTTATAATTTGACTTTTTTCAACTGGTACGATAAAATAAACGGAAACTGGATATATCCAAATCAGAAACTAACTGCTATAATGATAAAAAACACGAAAGTGAGGAAATTATCATGGAAGACAGATATCAATTAAACAAGGAACTGGCACAAATGCTCAAGGGCGGAGTTATTATGGACGTTACAACACCAGAACAGGCTGTCATTGCGCAGGAAGCAGGTGCATGTGCAGTCATGGCACTTGAACGGATACCGGCTGACATCAGAGCCGCTGGCGGAGTATCAAGAATGAGCGATCCTGCTATGATCCGTTCGATTCAGGAAGCTGTTACGATTCCCGTTATGGCAAAATGCCGTATTGGTCACTTTGTGGAAGCGCAGATACTTGAAGCAATAGAGATCGACTATATCGACGAGAGCGAAGTCCTTTCTCCTGCCGACGATGTTTACCACGTTGATAAGCGGCAGTTCAAAGTACCGTTCGTCTGCGGTGCGAGAGATCTCGGAGAAGCTCTGCGCCGTATTGCCGAGGGTGCTTCGATGATACGCACTAAGGGTGAACCGGGCACGGGCGATATCGTGCAGGCCGTCAGACATATGAGAATGATGAATTCGCAGATACGCCACGCAGTATCTCTCAGTGAGGATGAACTGTATGAAGAAGCAAAGAAGCTGCAGGTGCCGTATGATCTGCTGAAACAAGTCCATGACAGCGGCAGGCTTCCCGTTGTTAATTTTGCGGCAGGCGGCGTGGCAACTCCTGCTGATGCAGCTCTTATGATGCAGCTCGGAGCAGAGGGCGTGTTCGTCGGTTCGGGTATATTCAAATCAGGCGATCCCGTAAAACGTGCTTCAGCAATCGTTCAGGCTGTGACCAACTATACAGACGCAAAACTGATAGCAGAGCTTTCATCAGGACTTGGCGAAGCAATGGTCGGCATCAATGAACAGGAAATAAAGCTCATCATGGAAGAAAGGGGCAAATAATGCGTATCGGTGTTCTTGCCCTTCAGGGAGCATTTGCAGAGCATATATCCAAGCTGAAACAGATAAATGTTGAAGCATTTGAGATCCGTCAGCTAAAAGACCTAAGCGGACATTTTGACGGTCTGATTCTCCCCGGCGGTGAAAGTACAGCTATGCGAAAGCTGTTAGGTGATCTCTCTCTGTATGAACCGCTGAAAGAAATAATACAGAATGGCTTGCCTGTTTTCGGGACCTGCGCCGGTATGATACTGCTTGCCAAAGAAATAGAGGGAGAGGAACCTTGCTTCGGAACGCTCGATATAACCGTAAAACGGAACGCTTACGGCAGACAGCTCGGCAGTTTTCGCTGTGTTGATGAGTTTGCAGGAAAAGAAATTGAAATGCCGTTTATCCGTGCGCCCTATGCAGAACGTGTTGGAGAGGGTGTGAACGTGCTTTCCAGAATCAAAGGAAAAATAGTTGCTGTACAGCAGGATAATCAGCTTGCGACAGCCTTCCACCCTGAACTTACCAATGATACGTCTGTATACGAATATTTCATCAAAATGGTTGAAAACCGCCGGTAAAAGTAGTATAATAAAGAAAAATATACAAAGGGGTGCAGAGAATGTACATTGAGATAGATCACAGCAGCACGATCTGTGCCTATATGCAGATTTATCAGGAATTGCGAAGTCGTATCATCTCAGGAGCATTTGTGTACGGTGCGAAGCTCCCGTCAAAACGTGTGCTTGCAAAGGAGTGTCTTGTCAGCATTATAACAGTTGAACACGCATACCAGCTTTTATGCGATGAGGGGTACTGCGAAATGAAGCCGAGAAGCGGCTGTTATGTTAAGTATTGTTCGGATAACTTCTTTACTGTATCTGACAAGAAAAATGATTCCACAACACCTTCAAATGCGGCTATTATCCATAATGATAACATCTCTTTCTCAACGGTTTCGTCATTACTAAGAAAAGTAATCCTTGACAGCGGAGAGCGCATTCTCATGAAATCTCCGACAGGCGGCAGTGCTGAGCTACGTGACGCAATATGCCGTTACCTCGCAAGATGTCGAAACATAAACGTTTCAAGCGAACAGATCATCATTGGTTCGGGTGCGGAATATCTGTATGGACTCTGCATCCAGATGCTTGGCAGAGATAATATGATAGCTTTGGAATCTCCCTCGTATGAGAAGATACGTGCGGTGTATACCGCAAACGGCGCTGTCTGCGATATGCTCGAAATGGACAGCGAGGGTATCCGTACCGATGAGCTTGAACGCACACAGGCAAAGATACTCCATGTTACGCCGTTCAACAGCTTTCCGAGCCTTATAACTGCATCTGCTGAACGCAGACATTATTATCTTGAATGGGCTTCTCATAGAAATGCGGTGATCATCGAAGACGACTACGACTCGGAATTTACTCTGAACGGAAAAGCACCACAGACGCTTTTCGCTCAAACGACTGACGAGAACGTGATCTATATCAACACCTTTTCCAAAACGATAGCCCCATCGCTGAGAGCAGGATATATGGTTCTTCCTAAGAAATATCTGACATTGTACAATGATAGAGTAGGCTTTTATTCCTGTACTGTACCTATGCTAGAACAGTTTTTTCTTGCTGAATGGCTTGACAGCGGAGAGTTTGAACGCACGATCAGCCGCATAAGGAATAAAACATGATGAGATTGATTTCTGAGAAATCCAATGTCAGCATATAACCAGGACACGCAAAGAAAGCTTTGCCTATTCCTTAAGCGAAT
>JAFXSC010000049.1 GCA_017525915.1 Ruminococcus sp. | reverse complement strand
ACACTCTACACTAATAGAAGCGCCAGCCCTCTGCGGGCTCGGCAGCGCACGAACCTCGGCGCTCGCGCCGTTCGTGCACCTCCTGCGTACTCACCGAAGGTCAGCTGCTATGCATTTCTGTGTTCTCAAAAAAAGTCCGAGCCTCTGCGCCTTTGCGCCTCCGCGTTTAAGAAAAGACACCAGCTTGCATAGATTTATTTTTGACTTTACACTCTAAACTATTGAACTACTCTAAACACTACACTCTACACTCTAAACCAACGTCAATTTGTGATTAATTCATGGATCAATTTGTGATAAATTTGTGTAAGAGCTGAATCGTACCCACCAGCATATCAGCATCAATTCTTTTTCACTCACATAAATTATCCATGAATTAGCCCACGAATTATTCATAAATTATTTCGTTTTGAACTGAAGATGAAATAATTTTTGTACCTTTGCACCGTCAAACGTAAAAAATACGATTATGGAAGCAATCACTTTCACTCCGGCACAAATACAGGTGTTCAACTTGGTTTCCCACATCAAGACTGCCACAGGACTGGAACAGCTGCGGAAGCAGTTGGCTGCGTTCTACGCCAAGCAGATTGACGACGAGATGGATGCGCTCTGGGAGAGCGGCCAGTTCGACGAGAAGCGCATGCAGGAGCTGCGAGGCTCGCATTTCCGTACACCTTATAATAAATAGGCGAACGATGAACCCTGTAGTGATTGACACAGGAGGACAGTCACTTCCGCGTGCTCCACGACACGCCTTTCCCACAGCTGAACCTCGTCACGCTTGACGAGTTCCTCGCGACGAGACTCGTTCAGGAGCAGTAGCTCCCTCCCCAAGGGAAAACTCCTGAACTCGAAGAATAACTGAAACCTCAATTTGTGATTAATTCGTGAATCAATTCGTGATAAATTCGTGTAAAAAAAACAGCCAGCAAACCGGCGGCAGACTCTTTTCTCACATAAATTATCCACAAATCAATCCATGAATTTTCCATGAATTATTGCTGCGCCTCAGTTTTCAACGCGGTAGTTCTCTTTTTTATATTCATCGCCGTTGTTTTTTTATCTTCAACGCCGAGGCGCAGAGCCGCAGATAATTTTCGAGACATTACAGGCTGTACTCAGAGCATGTCCTTTGGCCCTCACGCGCTTATTGTCGATTGCTGCGACTAAGTAAACTTGTCTTGCACTCTCTGAGCGCTGAGAAGTCAACTTCGATAACAACACTCAGTTGTTCTCTTTGTAGCCACCTATCGGTGAGGTCGCTGAAGCAGTGGGAACGCTACGCGGGTTCCCGCTGCGCGGAGGTCGCGGAGGCCTACGGTTCATATACAGCGAATACTACTCTCAATGAAAATCTCCGCGTGTTCTGCAGCGAATGAGCCCTGGCGTTTACGCCGTTCATTCACCTCTTGCGTACTCACGCGACAGCGTCAACTGCTATGTATCTCTGTGTCCTCTCCACTTGCAGAACCTTTGCGCCTTTGCGCCTCCGCGTTTAAGAAAAGACTAGCTTGCATTGATTTCTTTTCAACGCGGCTGTTCTCTTTTTATCTTCAACGCAGAGCCGCAGAGCCGCGGATTTTTTTCGAGACATTACAGGCTGTACTCAGAGCATTACAGCTGACCTATCGGTGAGGCCGCCGAAGCAGTGGGAACGCTGCGCGGGTTCCCGCTGCGCGGAGGTCGCGGAGGCCTTCGGTTCATATACAGCGAATACTACTCTCAATAAAAATCTCCGCGTGTTCTGCAGCGAATGAGCCCTGGCGTTTACGCCGTTCATTCACCTCTTGCGTACTCACGCGACAGCGTCAACTGCTATGTCTCTGTTTCCTCTCCACTTGCAGAACCTCTGCGCCTTTGCGCCTCCGCGTTTAAGAAAATATACCAGCTTGAATAGATTTCTTTTCGACGTGGTTGGTATCTTTTTTATCTTCAACGCCGAGGCGCAGAGGCGCGGAGGCCTACGGATTTGCTTCGTTTAATTATT
>JAFXSC010000006.1 GCA_017525915.1 Ruminococcus sp. | reverse complement strand
CGTAAGAACTGGCTGTTCAGTGATACTCCCAAAGGAGCTAAAGCAAGTGCCGATGTCTACAGCATAGTAGAAACTGCCAAAGCAAACGGACTTGATGTTTTCAAGTATTTTGAGTTGCTTCTCACTGTACTGCCAAGTATGGCCTTCCTGACAAATCCGGATATACTTGAAGAGCTTCTGCCCTGGAATGAATCTGTGCAGAAATTCTGTAAAGCAATATGAGTTATGGCAATCCCCGAGCAACAGCTCGGGGATCGTTTATTTATGGGTGGTTTGTTATTAGGCGGTTACTGTAAAACAGTCACACGCAACTGCAAAAATGCATTTCAAACTGCTTTCTGTAGGTAACAGAAAAGCCTGTATTTCGGCGCTTCCATCGAAATACAGGCTTTTTAATTCTGGCGGACAGAGAGGGATTCGAACCCTCGATACGCTATTAACGTATACACGAGTTCCAGTCGTGCGCCTTAGACCAGCTCAGCCATCTGTCCACATGGTGCGAGTAATGGGACTTGAACCCATACGTCTGTCGACACACGCCCCTCAAACGTGCCTGTCTGCCAATTCCAGCACACTCGCATTACTATAATATTATATACCTTTAGATCCTAAAAGTCAATAGTTACAGATATATTTTTATATTATAACTTTATCGTGATATTTTTTTACAAATCGCAACGACATTCTTTAAATATAGATATCATTCGAACAGCTCCGCAGTTGTTGTATCCTTCTTTCTTTTGTGCATATTTCACAATTTCAACAATTTCGGCATCCAAACCGGCTTTGCTGATCTAACCGCTTCAAATTCGCCTATATATCGTCAAACAGAATCAAGTACAAGTTCGCTGTAACGTTATCCTCTTTCGTGAATAAAATAAAGCAAAGCATCAATATATCACGCTATTCGCGCGAATATTCAAGTCTCAAGAATAATGCCAACCGATTAATGTGACATCACGCTTGAATATACCATTTTGTGTAAAACGCCGATTTCAATATAAATCGACGTTTTACTATTGACATTTCCCGTGTTATGTGGTAAATTATATACAGCGATGGGGAAAAGAACCAGCATTCATTACTCCACCGTCAGTCGCGACGATAGCGCGAGGTAGGTCCGAACAAATTACACCTGGTGTCAGAAATGTCACCCTTACCTGCCTCCGCTATTTTCGCTGATTGGCTAATATCTTCAAAAGCTTCACGCTCACAAACTCTACTATCGCCATTTACGTACGGATTTCGCGCTGTATTCTGACAGGCAGCACGGATATCCGTATTATTATTCACGGCAATCCCAAATCATATAGCAGCTGCGAACGTCTGTCATCATGCAGTTCCATACTGTACGCATAGTCACTAAAAATGCACAATCGCCATCTGTGTCTATTCATTGCGTATTGTATGAGAACCCGACAAACTCTTGAAGTAATAGTCAGGACCGCATCATCAAAGCAGACATTCGCAATCACAGCAGAATAAGGAGTGATATTATCGACCTGGCCCATTGAACCGTGCAATATATGATCCATCACAGCAAACTCGGGAATTGAAAAATCATATGTATAATCGTCCATATATTGCATAATACTCTGTACATTGCATCGCCCCTGCCCGGTACTGACCTGCCCGGCTTATTTCCGGCTTTTACTGACCTCAATCAGATTTCATGCCGGAATTCGACACACTAATGTTTCTCTGCTGAACTGTATATGTGCAAGGATTGTAATACAACTCTAAGGAGAACAAAATGCAGAACAATTCGATCAAAGTTTTAGTTTCAGATGATACTTGTGAATTCGGTATTAAACTCGCAGATTATCTCAGCACAAGAGGATTATACTCTTATACCAGAAAAAAGGACGCAGATGCGATAATCGGAACGGTAGTCCGCGACAAGCCCGATGTGCTTATTTGTGACCTCGAACTTCCTCAATACGACGCTCTCGTGCTCATGAAGAAGCTCAGGTCTCTTAACGTCAAGCTCCCCAAGCTAATAGTCATTTCCGCTATCGACAACAGCTTTGTCAGAAGATGGGCAACAGAGAACGGTGCAGCGGCATATTTCCCTGTTTCAAGCCCGATGTCGGACATTTTTGAAGCCGTGCTCTCATGTACGAGTTCTATTGATCTTAACGCTGACGACAAGCTCGAAGCGTTAACAACAGAAACGATAAGACGTCTTGGTGTTCCGGCACATATCAAGGGATACAATTACCTCAGAACCGCAGTAATGCGTGCAGTCACTGACTCTCGCATTATGGACAGCGTAACGAAGCTCCTTTATCCTTCGGTAGCCGCATCTTATAACACTACATCTTCACGGGTCGAACGCGCTATCCGTCACGCCATTGAATCCGCATGGGAACGCAGCGGTTCCGACAGTTTCTGTTCTTTCTTCGGCTATGAAAACGCGGTGTATTCCTCAAAGCCCACAAATTCTGAATTCATCGCCCTGGTAACAGATAAGATCAGGCTTAAGCTGAAAAACGTATCATAAGAACTAAGCGCTTCCGATCGGAGGCTTTTTTTGTCGCCAAAGATACTGCAAGCCGACCAGATAGAAAAAATGGCAGCTTTCGGTCTCCAAAAGTGCCTCAACTATGCGGTATTCGCGCAATCACGTTATTCGCGCTATTCTACCCTCAATTGACAATGGAATTAATATGAATATATGGGCTTTTAAGCAATTCCCGGGTTAATTTTCAGATCAATTGGAAAATTCGCACGCTTTCCGGTCGTATTTAATGTCGGAAATCATTTTCGCTAACTCAGATTGAGCACAAAAATATCCCCTTGAAATCATTTTCAAGGGGATAACTTCATTTTATGCAATTTATACAAAGCCAGTCCAAAAAAGCGGCATTGCTCACAGTGTACGCTTTTCAAGGAGCTTTTTGAAGTCTGTCGGAGTGCAGTGCTTGATCTCCTTGAATATACGGTTGAAAGTCGTGAGGCTTTTGAATCCAGAGCGCATAGCAACCTCGGTTATCGGTATATCCGGCTCAAACAGCAGCTGCTCAGCCGCCTTCGTTCTCCGTGCGTTGATGTACTGGATATACGACATAGAGTTATACTGCTTGAATATGCGTGAGAAATGGTACTTGCTGTACCCCGCTACGTCAGCGAGCTGGTCGAGCGAGATATCGTACATATAGTTGTTGTCGATGTATTTCAGCACCGTTCCGAACTTCTCACTGTACTCATTTATCTTCTCATCGTCACATTCAAGGTTCTCCTGACTGCGGCGCAGCTGATCCTCACGGACGGCTGTAAGAAGCCTTATTACCTCCATATATATCCTGACATCGGCGAGCTCTGACTTCGTGCTGTAAAGCGCAGCTATATCAAGCATAGCCTTTCTCGCAAGAACCTGTAATTCCTTGTCGGAGTTGCCGTCAATCATCACCGGCATGGTCATACCGTGCATTATCGGATCGAGAGCAGGCTCAGACAGCAGTGCATTGTCGCACTGGAATATGTACCTCCTGCCCGGTATCGCCGGCATACTGTGAAGCTCGCCGGAAGGTATTATCAGTACCTCATTCTCGCCGATATCGTAGTCCACGCCGCCCACATTGACGGTATAGACATTCTTTACTGCCATAATTATTTCGAGGGCGCTGTGCCAGTGGACAGGGTACGCCTCGTTATCAGTATTGTCATACAGCAATACATACTTTTTATCATCGTACTCGACTGTTTCATAGTCGCCCGACAGATGCTTTATCATATAGTCCCCTCCGTATCTGCCCAATTATTGCGGATACCTGTTATCAATAACACTATTATTATAGTATATTATTAACAATTTGTAAAGACTTTGGCGCAAACTTTGTAGGACTGGCACAAATCCCGCCGCAATATTTGTGCATTATTCATCTCCACAAAATAAAAGACAGCCGGTTGGTGCGCCGACTGCCTTTCAGGGGATATTAAAATTGGAGAAATCTGAATTAATTGAGCATTACACTCTTGTGATGATCTGGCCGTAAGGGATAGACTTGCCCTTAGCCTCGAACATCTCTGTAATTGTAACTACCTGCCAGCCCTGAGCCTTGATGTAAGGAGCGAGCTCAACGATAGCCTGTGCTGTCTTATCCTTTGTCTCATGGCAGAGTACAACCGCACCGTTACCGGAACCGTTTGCCATAGCGTTCTTGATAGTCTGAACGATCTGATCCTTAGTTACGTTGTCCATGTAGTCCTGTGTGTCAATAGCATCTGTTACAAGGCCGTAGTCTGTAAGAGTTGACTTTACAGCGCCGCCCTGGTCGAGATAGGGAAGACGGAGGAGCTTTGAAGGCTCAACGCCGAGAACGCTCTTGAGGTAGTTGTGGCAGCCGTCTGCTTCCTGACGTATCTCAGATGAACTGAGTTTGCCAAGGTAGGGGTGAGATACAGTGTGGTTAGCAATTTCCATGCCCTTGCTGTATGCGTACTTGATCTCAGCCTGATTGTCAGCTCCCTGTGACCAGTTGCTTACATAGAAGAATGTAGCGTGGAAACCCTGCTCTGTGAGAGCATCAACGATCTTCTTATTGTTTGCAGGTGAGCAGCCGTCATCGAAGCTGATAGCGATCATAGGCTTGCTGGGATCAATAGTGCTTACGGGATCCTCGGAAACTGTGCCCTGACCGTTTACGATAGCGGACTTCTTGCCCTTCTCCTGAATAGAGAATTCGTCAACGTAGAAGTTGATGGTAGACTCCTCTGTCTCAACGTAAACTGTGATATCAGTTGCATCAGCGGGGATAGTATAGGAATCGTTCTCGATCTTTGTCCATGTATTCTTGGAAGCCTTAGCCTCTGCGATTGTATCGTAAGTGGTTGTGTTTGAAGCGTCCTTGTACTGGATAGAGATCTTGAAATTGTCAGACTCGCTTACCTTCTGGAGAACTGCTGCGCTGAAGCTGTATGCGCTGCCAGCCTTGAAGGAGGAATCAAGTGCGGTTGCAGCACCGTTCCATTGATCTGTACGGCCTGTTACCTTGAGAGAACCAGTGCCTGCGTAGTAGTTGTCCTTATCAACAGCGATACTTGCACCGCCTCTTGCAGTGAAGTCGCCGATAGATGTATCAAATGAATTTGTGGAGTAATTTGCAGGTGCAGGGGGTGCAGTAGTTACTGTTGTAGTTGTAGTCTGGGTTATTGTTGTTGTAGTTGTGGTGTCAGTTTTTTTTTGAGCCGTTCCTACGCTCTCAGGAAGCTTGCTAAGAAGGCCAAGCTTATACTTCTGGATCGAAAGGGCATCCTTGTTTGTTATACCGTCGCCTCTGTTGAATACGTCAGCGTTGTTCTCGCCCTTTGCAGTGAGCTGGTACTTGTCAGCGTTCATTATGCTCTGCATGATGAATACAGCGTCAGCCATATTTACTTCATTATCGCAGTTAGCATCGCCGTAGAGATCCGGCTCAGGGAGAGTATTGTCAGTAGTTACGCTTGTTGTAACTGTAGAGGTAGTTGTCGTTGTTGTGGTGGTTGTTGTTGTAGTAGTGGTTGTTGTTGCGATCTTAGCGCCCTTTACTGTACCGCTGCCGGCAACAACAGGTGAAGCCTTGCCTTCGATCGAGAGGTAAACATCGTCGATGAAGAAATCTGTAAGGCTCTCGGGAGCTTCAACGTAAAGCTTCATGCTTGAAGCGCCTGTGGGGATAGTGAACTTTGTGTTCTCAAGCTTTGTCCATATACCGCTCTCAGCTGATGTGGAAGCGACCTCAGCGTACTTCTCTTCGCCGCCTGCCGTATACTGAAGTGTGAACTTCATGTCAACGGCTGCACCGCTGTTCTGGAGAACGCCTGTGCTAAAGCTGTAAGTTTCGCCGGGCTTGAACATGGAGGCATTGAGGTTGAGCTCAGCGCCGTTCCAGTTATCGGTTCTGCCTGTTACAGCAAGAGACTTGCTGCCGGAAATGTAATTGTCGGAATCGTTCTTTACAGAAGCTGCGCCTCTGCCGGAGAACTTGTCAGTGCCTTCCTCGAAGGTACACTTGATGTAATCACCGTTCTCATCGGGATCGTATGAAGGCTTAGGACCGGGTGTGGTCTCGCCTTCTGCGATGGTGCAGTGTACTGATGCCTGACCGTCACTCTCCCAACCTTCAACGTTGAAAGCAACTTCGTAGAAGTTACCCATCTTCATGCCAAGCTCTTCCCAAGCCTTGAAGTGCTCGGAAATGCTTATTGTACCAGAGGTTCTGAGGTCGTCACGGATACTGATGTACTGAGTGAACGCCTTGTTACCCTCGATAGTGTATGAGTTTCTGTTGGAAGTGTAGATCTTGTAGTTGCTTCCGTCGATGAAAGCCTCGCCCTTGTAATTGGCTGTCGGATCCTGAGCCGGTGACCAGTTCTTCCAGTCCTCGATGATGTAATACTCAACGAGAGGATTCTGTGTCCAGCCGTAGATACAGATACGTGAGTTACCCGACGAACCTGCCGACCATGTACAGTCGAAGTCACAGGTGAATCCGCCGTAGTCCTGCCAGTGGTTGGGGTTATTGAGGTCATAGAAGAGACCGCGGCGTGCAAGGAAGTTACCCTTTGAGTTAGCAGGACCGCACTTCCACTGTGTGCTGAATCCACCGTCCTCATCGTAAAGGGTCATTGTTGACGAATTGGGAGTATCAGCCTGCCAGATCTCATGGTGGTAATCGTTGTACCAGCCACGCTCTGAGTCGTGCTGAGGGCTTGTGGTAAGAACTTTCGTAGCATTTGCTTTCATTTCTTTAGCCACAAAAGGGGTCGACGTGATAGCTAAGAAGCCGGCAACTGCGGTGCCTAAGACACGCTTGACTATGCCATTCTTCATGTGTATCATTCCTCACTTTCCATTTAATAAATATAATGAATATCATGTGCACTCCGGAAAAGCATGATCTGAGTGACCATGTCCCGCCTTTTCCGTAGCTTCTATTGATATTTTATTACATTTCTATGAACAAATCAAGTCGTTTTTTGCTAACAAATCACCCACTGTTCAAATTTTGCTAACTTTTATCAAAAAGTTGTCACATTTCTGGTCATATATACCTTATTAGCCTATTTTACGCGCTCTGTGGATTTCACTATTGTGCTTGCCGCCCCGGAACTATCCGTTATCGCTTGTCTTCAGGGCATTCAGCAGCCGCATGATATACTGCTTTATGCCTGTTCTGAGCGCAAAAAATAGCAGGGCTGTTCCGCCCTGCTTACTTATTAATAATATATTTCTCTGCTTCCTTAACAAGCTTTATATCGACCAGCGCATCAATAAGAGTGCCATCGCCGGTATACTCCTCCGAGAAAATCTTTCCCTCCTGACGGATATGCCCGATCAGAGCCGTGCTGCAGTAAGGCACCAGCAGACGCATACGCCTTGCCGTTTCAGGAAGGGCATTAGCAATAAGACTGAGCAGCCTGTCGAAACCGCCGTGGTGCTTTGCGCTTATTATGACCGTGCGGTCGTCCTCAAAGACCGTATCAAGGTCGATAGCCGCATCGGACTTGTTCATTACGTTGATCTTAGGTATATCGCCGCAGCCGAGCTCAGCAAGAAGCCTTTCCGTGACCTCAGCCTGAGCCTGTCTTTCGGGCGAGGAGAGGTCCTGCACATTGAGGATAACGTCTGCGGCAGCCGCCTCCTCCAGAGTTGACTTGAAAGCTTCAACGAGGTCGTGCGGAAGCCTTCTGATAAGGCCTACCGTGTCGATCAGCATGACGCTTCTGCCGTCCGGAAGCTCTATCGAGCGTGAGGTTATGTCAAGGGTCGCAAACAGCTTGTTCTCCGCAAGAACTCCTGCGTCCGTGAGGGCGTTGAGCAGAGTGGACTTCCCGACATTGGTGTAACCTACTATCGCCGCGCACAGTACACCGTCCTTTTTGCGGCGTGAACGCGAGAAGTCACGGTGCTTTTTCAGCTCATCGAGCTCGTTTTCGAGATAGGTAATCCTCCTGCGGATATGGCGCTTGTCGGATTCGAGCTTTGTCTCACCCGGTCCCCTTGTACCGATACCGCCGCCGAGCCTCGAAAGCTCCGTTCCGAGACCGATAAGGCGCGGAAGCCGGTACTTCTGCTGTGCAAGCTCGACCTGTAATTTACCCTCCTTGGTACGCGCACGCTGTGCGAAAATATCAAGTATGAGCGTAGTGCGGTCGATGACGCGGACATCGAGTATCTTCTCGATATTCCTCACCTGAACGCCTGTCAGCTCGTGGTCGAATATCACAAGCTCAGCTTCAAGCGCAGCGATCTGCTCCTTCAGTTCCTCAAGTCTTCCCGCACCCATGCAGGTCGCAGGGTCATAGGTCTGCTTGCGCTGTATTACCTTGCCGACCACCTCGGCATTGGCTGTCGAGGCAAGCTCTGCAAGCTCGTCAATGGAGGTCTCTGCGTCAAATTCACCGGTATCAACACAGGCGAGAACAGTTCTCACCGGCAGTTCTTCTGTTTTATTTTCGTACATAATTATCCTTTCATTTTTCGGGTGGGAAGGTCATTTTCAGATACTCTATGAACATATCCGGCAAATACTGATAATGATGCGACTCATACAGCTTCTCAGAAACGTCAGTTCCGTGGCTTTTCAGGCGTTCGTACAGTGCATGGGCTCCCTCTGTAGTGCTCTGGTGGCCGTTGAAAGCCTCCGCATAGTCAGCGTCCTCCTGACTTCCGGCGCAGATAAAAACTCTCTTGTCCATAGTCTCATGGCGGTCGAAATAGCCGAAATCGCTCTGGTATCTGTCAGGCTCAGGGTACGCCGATGCGTCAAAGTCGTTTATCAGATAGTACCCCCAGAACGCAGGACTTCCTATTATGTAGTCATGGAAGGGCTGATATTCGTATTTATCAGAATTGCACAGCGCATAGTGCGAGAACAGCCCTCCGCCGGAATGTCCAAAGAATACGCTCCTGCTGCTGTCGGTCTTATAGTTCAGCGAAACGAGCTGCATGAGGTCATTTGTTATAAAGTCGAGAGTCTTGTCCTGATAGACCACGAACTTCTCGAAGCGTGTATCGTCCGATGTTCCGTCAATGCTGTACTCGTACCCGAGCGTGACGAATATCACCGGCTCAGCCTCGCCGTCCTCCACGGTCTTCCACATATACGGCACCTCTCCGAACCACCAGATCGCATCGCTGACGAAGAATACCGGGTACTCTCTGCTCTCGTCATAGTCCGGCGGCAGCGTGATATGCACAAGGAAATCCGTATCGAGCTGCTCGTCGTATATTTTCAGTTCGCGGACGCTACTGTAGATATAGCGCATATAGCTGTTGCTGAACGTCCATTTGCCCTGATAGCTGCCGTAATTTGAGGCAAGCTCCGGGTCAAGCAAGGAAAACCTCCGGTATGCAGTATTCGCCCTCTCCTTCTCCGTCATAGTCTCGGGGTATTTCAGCTCGCCGAAGCTCTCAGGGGCTTCGGTATGTGCCTCTGTATCAGGAACAGTTTCCGGCTCGGTACCGGCTGTAGTTTCTGCATCCGTCACGGCAGCAGTTACCTGCTCTGACGATGATGGATTGCTTCCGCCGCAGCCGCAAAGAAGTGCGGTGCAGCACAATGCCGCAATTATCCGCCTGTAAATCATCTCTCTCCTCCCCTTCCTGTTAAAGATAAAGGGCGACCGGAGCCGCCCTTGATATTACTGATTGTCCTTGTTCTTGCAGCACTTCTTGTACTTCTTGCCGCTTCCGCACGGACACGGGTCGTTATCGCCGACCTTCTTCTTTGAGCGTGCCGGCTCGGAGAAGCTGCCGTCACCTGCACCTGCATTGGGAGCGTCAGGCTTAGCTACCTGCTCGCGCTCGGGAGCTTCGTTCTTCTGGAGCTTAACTGTGAGGAGCATACGGATAGTATCCTCACGGATAGACTCTACCATCTCATCGAACATATCGAATCCCTCTACACGATACTCGATAACAGGGTTCTTCTGACCGTAGGAACGGAGACCGATACCCTTCTTGAGCTCTTCCATATCGTCGATATGAGCCATCCACTTGGTATCAACGACCTTGAGGAGGATAACTCTCTCGAGTTCACGCATAACCTCGCTGCCGTACTCTTCTTCCTTAGCCTGATAGAGCTCGCCGGCCTTTGCGATAAGGGCGTTGGTGATCTCCTCCTTGGTAACGCTCTGGAGATCTTCTTCATCAAAGGTAAGATCCTCCGGTCCGATGAGCCAGCCGAGGAAGTGGTCCTTCAGTCCGACAAGGTTCCACTCGTCCCTTACGTCCTCGTCAACGATATAGCTGTCAACGGTGGTAGCGATGTGCTCTTCCATCATCTTGAGTATGGTCTCGTGGAGGTCATCGCCGTCGAGCACCTGTGAACGCTGCTGGTAGATTATCTCACGCTGAACGTTCATAACGTCATCGTAGTTGAGTACGTTCTTTCTTATGCTGAAGTTATTGCCCTCGACCTTCTTCTGTGAGGACTCGATTATCCTTGTGAGGAACTTGCTCTCGATAGGCATATCCTCTGCAACATTGAGTGTACGCATGAGATTTTCAAGACGATCGCCTGCGAATATACGCATAAGGTCGTCCTCAACCGAGAGGAAGAAGCAGCTCTCGCCCTCGTCGCCCTGACGTCCGGAACGTCCGCGGAGCTGGTTGTCGATACGTCTTGATTCGTGACGCTCTGTACCGAGGATATAGAGACCGCCGGCTTCCTTGACAGCAACAGCCTTCTCCTTTACCTCTGCGTTGAACTTATCATAAAGCTCGCGGTAGAGCTTTCTTGCTTCGATTACTTCCTGATTGTCAGTATCAGCATAGCCGATAGCCTCGGAGATTATCTCCTCGGGTATCTCGCGCTTTCTCATTTCCGCTCTTGCAAGGAACTCAGCGTTACCGCCGAGCATGATATCGGTACCACGTCCTGCCATGTTGGTGGCGATAGTAACAGCACCATACTTACCTGCCTGTGCAACGATCTCAGCTTCCTTCGCGTGCTGCTTTGCGTTGAGGACTTCGTGCTTGACGCCCTTTCTCTTGAGCATTGCGGAAAGGAGCTCGGATTTCTCGATAGATACAGTACCTACAAGTATAGGCTGACCCTTTGCATGGCACTCGATTATCTTCTCGATAATAGCGGCATACTTACCCTTCTCGGAGCTGTAAACGAGGTCGTTGTGGTCGATTCGGATAACAGGCTTATTGGTCGGGATAGCGATAACGTCGAGCTTGTAGATCTCCTTGAACTCATCCTCTTCTGTCATAGCGGTACCGGTCATACCGGAGAGCTTTGTATAGAGACGGAAGAAATTCTGGAATGTGATGGTAGCAAGGGTCTTGGACTCGCTCTTGATCTTAACGCCTTCCTTAGCCTCGATAGCCTGATGCAGACCGTCATTGAAGCGGCGTCCCATCATGAGACGTCCTGTGAACTCGTCAACGATGATGACCTCGCCGTCCTGAACGATATAGTCGATACCGTTCTTCATAACGCCGTTAGCCTTGATAGCCTGGTTGATATGGTGGAGAAGGGTCATATTCTCGGAATCCATGAGGTTGTCGATACGGAAGGCTTCCTCAGCCTTCTTTACGCCGCGCTGTGTGATAGTAGCGGTCTTTGCCTTCTCGTCAATGATGTAGTCAGCGGTCTCGTTGACCTCGTCCTGATCCACCTTGTCGTCCATTTCAACGACAGTAGTTGACCTGAGTGTCTTAGCGAAGCGGTCAGCAATTGAGTAGAGGTCTGTGGACTTGTCGCCGCGTCCGGAAATGATAAGAGGTGTACGCGCCTCGTCTATGAGGATAGAGTCCACCTCATCGACGATAGCGAAGTTAGGAGCTCTCTGAACGCGTTCCTCCTTGTGAGTTACCATGTTGTCACGGAGGTAGTCAAATCCTAGCTCGTTGTTGGTCGCATATGTAACGTCGCAGTTGTAAGCGGCGCGTCTTTCTTCATTGTTGAGACCGTGGAGGATACAGCCGACCGTAAGTCCGAGCCAGCGGAGCACCTTTCCCATTTCCTCAGCCTGTGTCTTGGCGAGGTAGTCGTTAACGGTAACGACGTGAACTCCGAGACCTGAAAGTGCATTGAGGTAGGAAGCAACGCACGCAACGAGAGTCTTACCTTCACCGGTCTTCATCTCGGCGATACGTCCCTGGTGAAGAACGATAGCACCGATTATCTGTACGGGATAAGGCTTCTTCTCGAGGACTCGCCATGCAGCCTCTCTTACGGTAGCGAGAGCCTCCGGGAGGATATCGTCAAGTGTCTCGCCGTCAGCGAGCCTGTCCTTGAATTCGTCAGTTTTAGCCTTGAGCTCGGCATCGGACAATGCCTGATATTCCTCATCGAGTTCGAGGACCTTATTCTTGAGCGGTGCGATACGCTTCAGCTCTCTGTTGCTGTAAGCATTTGCACCGAATATATTTTTAAAAAGCCCCATTGATATACCTTCTTTTCGTTTATTTGCGCTGATGATCGCGTGGGTATAAATACACATTATCTATTTTACTACATTTCCGGATATTTGTCAAGCCCTGAGTTCACAAATCGTTGAATATCCGGCAACGCCCCGCTGTCAGATCCGGAACTGACCCCTTCCGGACGCATTTCGCACACACTCAATAACAAAACAGCCGCAGGTATCCCCCTGCGGCTGCTGATGCTTTATCTGTTCTTTGTATTGAACCCAAGGCACTGCACGATAGTCGTGAGATTGCCGAGATCGTCCTTTATCTCCACCTGATAAGTGGCGATATGCTTGGAAACCTTGACCATTTTCGCCTCTGCGATGAGCTTTCCCGACTTAGGAACGCCGATGTAGGACACGTCCATATTCAGACCCACAACTCCGGGCTCCTGCCAGTTTGAAGCAACTGCAAAAGCAAAATCGGCAAGCGTGAAATACACGCCTCCCATAACTCCGCCCATAGCATTCTTGTGGCTGTCGTTAAGTACGAGACTGCATTTTGAATAGTGGTCACCTATCTCGTCAATGACCGCGCCGGTCTCCATAGCATAGCGGTCGCCCTTGAAGAATTCGCGTACTCTTTCGAGCGTTTCGTTATCAGTCATGTTATTTCCTGCTTTCATATTCTTCGCGCAGTATCGAGAAATACAGCCTTCCGACGTACTGATCGTTCCAGTAGAAATAATCGCGGAGCGTACCCTCATAGGTAAATCCGCACTTCTCGATAACTCTCTTTGAAGGAGCATTTACAGTCTTTGTGCATATCTGCACCTTATGCAGATTTATCTTGTCAAATCCAAAAGCTATGACTGCCTTTGTCGCCTCGGTCGCGTAGCCGCGGCACTGGTACTGCGCTCCTATGCAGTATTCTATCTCCGCAAAATGGTTCTTGTTATCCACAAGGAAATAGGCTATCTGTCCGACACATTCACCGTTCTCACGGTCAATGACAGCCCAGCGGTAATAGTCAGGCTTCTCATAGCCGCCGATGTACTTGTCGAGCAGTCCCATTACAGCCTCCCTCGTCGGGTAGACCGGCTCGGAATAGAGCGACTGGACCTTTTCGTCAGAAGCCCAGTTTCTGAATACCGCGTCACAGTCGGAGTATTCAAACCTCCGGAGTATCAGCCTTTCGGTCTGTATCGTCTGTGTACCGTTATGTGTAAGCATAGACCGACCTCACACCATCTGCGACATATCGTAAAGGCCTGCCGGCTGATCCTTGAGGAATACAGCCGCATTCACAGCACCGTTAGCAAATACGGTCTTTGAAGCAGCAGAATGTGAAAGCGTTATCACTTCGTCATTGCCGGCAAATATTACGTCATGCTCGCCAACTATCGTACCTCCGCGGATAGCGTGCATACCTATCTCGGACTTCTCACGCTTCTGACGGCGGCTGTGGCGGTCATATACATAGTGCTTCGAGTTGTCAAGCGTCTCGTTTATTGCATTTGCAAGCATGATGGCTGTACCGCTCGGAGCGTCTATCTTCTGGTTGTGGTGCTTCTCAACTATCTCGATATCGAACTGGTCACCGAGTACGGAAGCCGCCTTCTTTGCAAGCTGTACAAGAAGGTTTATACCGAGGGACATATTGAAAGTGAAGAATATCGGTATCTGCTGTGCGGCACTCTTTATCTGTGCGATCTGCTCATCGCTGTAACCGGTCGAGCCGATAACGAGCGGAGTACCGGTCGAAAGGCAGTAGCCAAGGAGAGAATGAAGAAGATCGGGATTGGAGAAGTCGATGATGACATCGGGCTTCACGGGAAGCTTGTCGGGAGCTGAAACTATCGGGAAATCCGCATACTCTCTTGTGAAAACGTCGATACCGGCAACGACCTTACAGTCGTCGCGTGCCTCAGCGCAGGCATAGACGTTTTTGCCCATTTTTCCGTTTGCACCTGAAATGGCTATATTTGTCATGATAACACTTCCTTTGCTTTGATTCATAGTATCGGCATCAGCCGCGGAGGACGCTTACTTTATAAGTCCGTGCTTCTTCAGTGAGCCGAGAAGCTTTGCCTTGTGCTCGTCAGACATCTCATAGAGCGGCAGACGGCAGGGACCTGCGTTCCAGCCAATCATGTTCATAGCTTCCTTGACCGGTATCGGATTGACCTCGATGAACAGGTCGTTGATAATGTCGAGAAGCTCTATCTGAAGCTTTGTAGCCTCAGCGAAGTTGTTGTCAAGGCAGAGCTGCACCATATCATGTGTCTGCTTCGGCATAACGTGTGAAAGCACCGAAATAACGCCCTTTGCGCCAAGCGACATGAGCGGTACGATCATATCGTCATTGCCGGAGTAAACGTCGATGTCATTGCCGCACTCAGCAATGAGCTTTGCGGCATAGCTGATGTTGCCGCTTGCTTCCTTTACAGCAGCGATGTTCCTGTGCTTTGCGAGTTCCTTCATAGTGGCAACTTCAATGCCCATGCCAGTGCGTCCTGGAATATTGTAGAGGATTATCGGGATATTCACAGCATCGGCAACAGCGGTGAAATGTGCGATGAGACCGCGCTGTGTGGTCTTGTTGTAGTAGGGGGTAACGAGCAGGAGGGCATCAGCGCCGAGTCTTTCAGCCTCCTTTGAGAGTTCAACTGCATAGCGGGTGTCGTTGCTGCCTGTGCCTGCGATTACGGGTACTCTGCCGGCAGCCTTCTCGACTGCGAAGCGGATGCACTCGATGTGCTCCTCGTCGGTCATGGTTGAAGCCTCGCCGGTAGTGCCGCAGATAACGATAGCGTCTGTGTTGTTGGCTATCTGGTCGTCAATGAGCCTTCCGAGCTCGTCATAGTTTATAGAACCGTCGGCATTCATCGGAGTGATGATAGCAATTGCCGCACCAGTGAATATAGTATTCTTCATAGCTGTTTTCCTTTCATAAAATGGAATGCATTGAATGGGGCGTCGAGGACGCCGCCCCTACATTATTTCGCATATAAATAAATTTGTTCCGTGAGCGAAAGCAGACTGAGGATTTCGCAGAGAGTTAACGAGTTTACGAGCGACAACGTGGAAGCCCGCAAGGACTCCCCGCTTAATCAAAATATCCCTTTGCTGCAAGGAGTTCAGCAAGGAGAACGCCGCCGCCTGCTGCACCTCTGAGAGTATTGTGGGAGAGGCATACGAACTTGTAGTCGTACTGTGTATCCTCGCGGAGACGTCCCGTAGAAACTGCCATACCGCCTTCGAGGTTGCGGTCGAGCTTAGCCTGCGGACGGTTATCCTCCTCGAAGTAGTGAATGAACTGCTTGGGGGCGCTGGGAAGCTCAAGCTCCTGCGGAACGCCCCTGAAGTCCTTCCAGAGCTGGAGTATCTCCTCCTTGGAGGGCTTGTTCTCGAAGCTTACGAATACAGCAGCAGTATGACCGTCTGAAACGGGTACGCGGAGGCACTGTGTCGTGATATTGGGAGCTGTTGCCTTCACGATCTCATTGCCCTTTATCTCACCCCAAACCTTGAGTGGCTCCTGCTCGGACTTCTCCTCCTCACCGCCGATGTAAGGAATGAGGTTATCGACCATTTCAGGCCATGTCTCGAAGTTCTTTCCTGCGCCGGAGATAGCCTGGTATGTGCAGGCGAGAACGTTTTTCAGACCGAACTTTCTGAGGGGGTGGAGAGCCGGAACGTAGCTCTGGATAGAGCAGTTTGACTTTACAGCGATGAAGCCGCGCTTTGTGCCGAGGCGCTCGCGCTGAGCCTTGATGATCTCGATGTGCTCGGGATTAATCTCCGGAACTACCATAGGAACGTCGGGAGTAAATCTGTGAGCGGAGTTATTGGAAACGATAGGGCACTCAGCCTTGGCGTAAGCCTCCTCGAGAGCCTTTATCTCGTCCTTCTTCATGTCTACTGCACAGAAGCAGAAGTCCACCATTGAAGCTATCTTCTCGATATCGCTCGTAGCGTCGAGAAGCACCATATCCTTCATAGCGGCAGGCATGGGAACTGCCATCTTCCAGCGGCTTCCGGCAGCCTGCTCGTATGTCTGACCTGCGCTCCTGGGTGAAGCTGCGAGTACCTTGACATTGAACCACGGGTGGTTCTCAAGAAGCGTTGCGAAGCGCTGTCCGACCATGCCCGTTGCACCGATAATACCTACATTGTACTGTTTCATAATTATTCTCCTTAAAAAATTTTTTCACAAAATAACAAAAACCGGTTGCAAACCGGTTCATCATGCGTTATAATAGAAATGTTGGCAAAGCTTTCAAAAACTATGCCGATAGCTCTCCACCATACGCAATGATGACAGCCGCATACCTGTTGAGTATACAGCCAGAACGGAATTTACCGGAGACCGTTCTTCGGCGGCATTGCCTTTCACATCACACCATCGGACTGGTAGTCCCGTATGAAGCTACTGATCTCAGCCGCACCTCTACCTTTTTTACATAATAGCACTTTAGCGGCGAGTTGTCAACAGTTTTCGCAAATTTTACGAATTTTACGAAAAATTTCCTGAAAGGACAGCGGCTATGAGTATTTTCACTGATACCGAGGCGGTGCTTTCAAGTCTCCGCGATGAAAAATATGCTGAATTCCAGCAGAAGCTCACACCGACACACGGCCCGGAGCATTTCATAGGCGTGAGGACGCCGGACCTGAAAAAGCTTGCAAAGGAGCTGAGTAAGCGTCCCGACTGCGGTGAATTCCTCGCCGCTCTGCCGCACAGGTACTTCGAGGAGGACCAGCTCCATGCGTTCATCTTATCCGGTGAGAAGGACTTTGACCTCTGCATCGAGCTTACGGAGAAATTCCTGCCGTTCGTTGACAACTGGGCGACCTGCGACCAGTTCTCTCCCGGCTGCTTTGCAAAACGCCCGGATGTGCTGCTGACTTATATCGACAAGTGGCTCGCCTCCGGACACACCTACACGGTCAGGTTCGCGGCGGGGATGCTTATGAGATACTTCCTCGGCGAAAACTTCCGGACAGAATATGCCGACAGGGTCGCTGCAATAACTTCGGACGAATACTACATAAACATGATGCGTGCATGGTACTTCGCAACGGCTCTTGCCAAGAATTACGATGAAGTCCTGCCGTATATAGAGAACAGGCGACTTGATACATGGACGCATAACAGGACGATACAGAAGGCGGTGGAAAGCTTCCGCATAACTGACGGGCAGAAGCAGTACCTCCGCACCCTGAAGATATAAGGAGAGGTTGAATGGAATTACTGAAGTCTGATTTTTACTATGATCTTCCGGAGGAGCTTATCGCTCAGACGCCGGTCGAACCGCGCAGCGCCTCGCGCATGATGTGCGTTGACAGGCGCACGGGTACCATTGAGCACGATCACTTCTATAATCTATGCTCGCACCTCAGAGAAGGTGACCTGCTCGTCATGAACGATTCAAGGGTAATACCTGCAAGGCTCTACGGTGAGAAGGTCACAAACGGCACGTTCATAGAGTTTCTCCTGCTCGAACAGAAGGGCGACAAGCTCTGGGAGATAATCTGCCGTCCGGGCAAAAAGGCTAAGGTCGGGACGGAGTTCACCTTCGGCGGAGGAAGGCTCAGGGCGGTGGTCAAAGAGGTAAAGGACGACGGCAACCGCATAGTGCAGTTTGAATGCGAGGGCAATTTCTTCACAGCTCTCGAGGACGTAGGGCAGATGCCGCTCCCGCCGTACATAACCGCAAAGCTTGAGGACAAGGAGCGCTACCAGACGGTATATTCCCGTGAACTCGGCTCGGCAGCAGCACCGACAGCCGGACTTCACTTCACTCCGGAGCTTCTTGAAGAGCTCCGCAGCAAGGGCATAAAAACAGCATTCGTCACACTTCATGTAGGTCTGGGTACATTCCGCCCGGTCAAGGAGGAGAACGTCCTCGAACATAAAATGCACAGTGAGCACTATTACCTGCCGCAGGAGACCGCTGACCTCATAAACGAGACCAAAGCAAAGGGCGGACGTGTTATCGCTGTCGGTACAACGAGCTGCCGCACGCTGGAGAGCGTCGCAAGCTTTTACGGTGATATCTCGGAGCACGAAGGATATACCGATATATTCATCTATCCTGGCTATGAGTTCAAATGTATTGACGGACTGATAACTAATTTTCACCTGCCCGAAAGCACCCTCATAATGCTGGTATCGGCATTCATGGGCTATGATAATACGATGAACGCATACAGGACCGCAGTTGAAGAAAAATACAGATTTTTCAGCTTCGGAGACAGTATGTGCATATTATAAAGGATAAGGATAATCGAAGATGGAATTGAATGTATATTTTAACGCTATTCTTGAAAATGCCGAAAGGCCGCTTGTGCTGTGTGACACTGATTTCCGCGTGATATTCCTCAACAGGATAGCAAGCGAACTGTATGAAAAAAAGCACGGCAAAAAACTTCTCGGCAACTCTGTAAGGACACTCATGTCAGAGGACGGACTTTCAAGACTCGATGCAGCCATTGAGTGGTTCAAGGAGAGTCCGGATAACCAAAAGGTCTTTGTATGTCACTCTGAGAGCAATAATTCCGATGTGTATATCAAAGCCGTGAGAGATGATAACGGCAAGGTCATCGGATTCTATAACTATCTTGATTACAGGAACCCGGAGACCGGCAAGGTCTACGACCTTGACTGACGGGGCAATACCCGACCAATAATATAACCGGAGGTACTATGTTTACTCTTTTCAAGACCGAAAACAAGGCTCGCAGAGGACAGTTCGAGACTGTTCACGGGACCTTCCAGACCCCCTGCTTCATGAATGTGGGTACTGCCGCAGCTATCAAGGGCGGCATTTCTTCTGTTGACCTCAAAGGGCTCAAAACTCAGGTGGAGCTCTGCAATACCTACCATCTCCACCTCCGTCCGGGCGACCACGTCATAAAGCAGATGGGCGGTCTCCACAAGTTCATGAACTGGGACAAGCCTATCCTCACCGACAGCGGCGGATTTCAGGTCTTCTCCCTCGCAAAGCTCCGCAAAATAAAGGAGGAGGGTGTTTACTTTGCCTCGCATATCGACGGCAAACGCATATTCATGGGTCCCGAGGAGAGTATGCAGATACAGTCCAACCTCGGCTCGACCATTGCTATGGCTTTCGACGAGTGTGTGGAAAATCCTGCGCCGAGGAAATACGTTCAGGCTTCCGTTGAGCGCACAACGCGTTGGCTGATACGCTGCAAGGAGGAAATGGCAAGGCTCAACAGCCTCCCGGACACTATAAACAAGCACCAGATGCTTTTCGGTATCGGTCAGGGCTCGACCTATGACGATATCCGCATTGAGCACATGGAGACTATCTCAAAGCTCGACCTTGACGGCTACGCAATAGGCGGACTTGCAGTCGGTGAGCCGACTGAGGAGATGTACCGCATAATCGACGTTGTAGAGCCTTATATGCCGGTGAACAAGCCGCGCTACCTCATGGGCGTGGGTACTCCCAGCAATATAATCGAGGCTGTCGCAAGGGGAATTGATATGTTCGACTGCGTAATGCCCAGCCGCAACGCCAGACACGCTACCGTTTTCACTTGGAACGGCATAATGCACCTCGGCAACAAGCAGTATGAAACTGACCCCCGACCTGTTGACGAGCAGTGTGACTGTCCGACCTGCCGGAACTTCTCACGCGCATATGTCCGCCACCTTTTCAAGGCGAACGAGCAGCTTGCAGGAAGGCTTGCCGTTCAGCACAACCTCTACTTCTACAACACTCTCACAGAAAAGATACGCGAAGCGATAGACGAGGGACGCTTCGAGCAGTTCAGGCACAAGTATTCGGAGCTGCTTGCCTCCCACGCAAAGGACTGATATAATGAGCGGATACAGCGCTTTTGCGCGATATTACGATGAACTCACCGCCAACATCGACTACCGGAAGCGCGGTGAGTATTTCCATGAGATAATAAAGAGATACCGTGACGCTGATGGCGGTATACTCCTTGACCTTGCCTGCGGAACAGGAAGCATCTCCGAGGTCATGGCAGGTCTCGGCTACGATGTCATCGGCGTTGACAACTCTGAGGAAATGCTCGGAATCGCCCTCGACAAGAAGTTCGAGAGCGGTCTGAATATACAGTATCTCTGTCAGGATATGCGGAAGCTCGATATGTTCGGCACTGTCGATATCGTGATATGTGCCCTCGACAGCATCAACCACCTTCCCTCTCTTGAAGATGTGGGAAAAGTCTTCGCTCAGGCGGCGTTTTTCTCGGAGGTGGGCGGACTGTTTATCTTCGACGTGAACACCCTCTACAAACACCGGAATATCCTCGCAGACAACACCTTCACCTACGAGACGGAGAACGTCTACTGCGTGTGGGAGAACACCCTCGTTCCGGAAACTGACGAGGTGAAGATGAACCTCGAATTCTTCGAGCGTGAGGAGAACGGTCTGTGGTCACGCAGCTCGGACGGCTTCTCAGAGAAGGCATATTCCGAGGAGGATATCGAGCGCCTGCTTGCCGAAAACGGCTATGAGCTGCTTGCAAAATACGGTGACGATACGTTCTCCCCGCCCGCGCCGGACTGCCAGAGACTTGTCTATGCGGCAAGGTGCATACGCAGCGGACAACAAGTGTGACGCTTGCCCCTTCCACGTTGCCGTTCGTAAACTCAATCCGTTTGTCCAGACCGGAAGTCTGCTTTAGCTCATGGCAGTTTGTTTAGACTATATCGCCGTCAGGCGATACTGTTAATTAAGCATTATGAATTAATAATAATTCCGAATTTACTATTCACAGGAGGAAGTATGGGTAAGCTATACAGGGCTATCTCAGCGGACGGCTCGGCTTTTGCCGAGGTGCTGGACGCGAGGGATATAGTTTCAGAAATAGAGAGGATACACAAGACCTCGGCGGTGGTTACTGCCGGTCTCGGAAGGCTCGGCATTGCCGCTTCGCTCATGGGATATATGCTCAAGGGCGACGGCGACACGGTAACTCTCCGTGTGGACGGCGGCGGTCCTGCCGGTCAGCTCGTTGCAGTTGCCGACAACTGGGGAAACGTCAAGTGCTGCGTGGATCATCCCGTGGTGGAGATACCGCTCAACAGCAAGGGCAAGCTCGACGTCGGCGGAGCAGTTGGCTCTGACGGTACGCTCTCCGTTGTCAAGGACCTCGGACTGAAAGAGCCGTATGTCGGAGTTATTCCGCTCGTTTCCGGTGAAATTGCAGAGGACATCGCTTCGTATTACGCAACCAGCGAACAGATACCGACCGTGTGCAGTCTCGGCGTCCTCGTGAACCCCGACCTGACGGTACGCGCGGCAGGAGGATTCCTGGTGCAGCTTCTCCCCTTCGCAGACGAAAAGTGCATTGACACTATCGAGAAGAACGTTGCCGCTATGAAGCCGGTCTCCGCGCTTCTGGACGAGGGCAAAACTCCGCAGGAAATAGCGGATATGCTCCTCGCAGGTCTTGAACCGAACGAGCTCGATACCGCTGAGCCGGTCTACGGCTGCGACTGTTCCCGTGAGAGGACTGAGCGCATACTCATAAGCATCGGCAGGAACGAGCTGCAAAGCATAGCCGCCGAGGGCAAGGATACCACGGTATGCTGCCATTTCTGCGGCAAGGAATACGTCTTCACGCCGGACGAGATAAGGGCGCTTATCCCCGAAAGCAAGGTGGAAGAATGAAGCTGGCAGTTTTTGACCTTGACGGAACTATTGCCGATACGCTCTGCGACCTCGCTGACGCTGTAAATGCCGGACTGAGGGACATGGGCTATCCCGTGCATCGCTATGACGAGTACCGTTACATGGTCGGAAACGGCGCAGCTAAGCTCTGCGAAAGGGCTCTCCCCGAAGGTGCAAAGGAAAGGGCTGCCGAGCTGCGCGGACTGTTCGACGGCTATTACAGGCAGCATTATCTCGACAAGACAAGGCTGTACGACGGCATGACTGAGGTCATGGAAAAGCTCTCCGCGTCAGACGTAAGGCTTGCCGTAGCCACAAACAAGCCGGAGGTCTTTGCACAGGCAATGATTGCAATGCTTTTGCCGGATACTGATTTCGTGAGGGTGCTCGGCGGCAGACCCGACAGACCTGTCAAGCCGGACACAGCCATTATCTCAGAGATATTGTCAGCTCTCCCGGAGGGCGATGTCACGGCTTATATGATAGGCGACAGCAATGTCGATATCCAGACCGCGCAAAACGCCGGCATCATCGGAATCGGCTGTGCGTGGGGCTTCCGCGGAAGAACAGAGCTCGAAAACGCCGGCGCAGACTTCATCGCCGAAATCCCCGATGATATCGTCACTTTCATCTGTAATTAGTGATTAGTGCATAGTGCTTAGTTGCTGTGCGCTGACGCTGACGGATTAAAAAATGTAGGGGCGCACAGTGTGCGCCCGTTCTTTTGTATGATTAATAACAGCCGCCCGGATACAAATCCGGACGGCTGAGTTTTATGATATGCCATAAACGGCAAGTATCTTCTGTGCGGAGTCATCGCACTCTGTGGCGATAATTCTCTGCTCCTTGTGGTGTGGTGTACCGTTTCCGTCGGTATAGTCCAATGAATAAGTGAAATAACAGCCGTGTATATGCAGATCGCAGGAATAGTCCGTTCCTCCCGAATGGAGGTCAACACCAGCGGCGCTGTTCAGATCATCCGTCTTCGCAAATAATGCGTTCTGATAGTGCAGACCGCGGAGGTAAGTCCTTATCGCGGACTGCTCCTCTGCATCGAGGTCGCCTTCAGCGAGGACGTAGAAATCGCTTTCGAGGACAAGTGAGAACATCTTGTCGGTATTATCGAAGCGTTCAGCAAGGTCGCTCACATCAGTATCTTCACCGGAAAGTATAGCCTTTACCTTGCTGCAAAGCTCCGGCTCAGTCGTCCTGAACCACCTGTCCTCCAGCATGATATGGTCTCCGCTGATGCGGAAATAATGCCTGTCGTTGCAATCTTCCTTTGCATAATAATCGAACTCATAATAGTCGCCGGCAATGAAGTCTGCATCGTATACCGGATCAAGCCTGCGGAGGATATCGGTAAGTCCGCGGTACTGCTTCGGCGTGAGCTCGCTGTCATCGGAACTGCTCTCGCACCCGACACTGTACTTGTCGCTGTTCCCCACCTCGGACATGAACCTCACATATATCATGTTGGTATTGAGGGTATGCTCCCTGACTATCTCCGCAAGCTCTGACTGCAAGTCCTCGCAGTCAACGGCAATACTAAAATCTATCAGATCGTCAAAATCTCTCAGATCGTCGCTGCGGTATCTCATTGTCGTGTTTCTGCACATTATCCTGTTGCCGCAGACGGACAGTCTGTAATAGTTGGTGCCGACCCTGCAATCAAGACATACGGAGTTTTTGTCCTCAAGCCTTCCGTTAGTGCTCATATCATCAGCCTTCTTATAGCTGTATCTTCCGAAAAGCTCGCGTATCTTTTCACAGCCTGCCTCGTCTATGGTGCGGCCGTCCGGCAGATACAAAGTCTCATCGGTCATGAAAAGGAAATTGTTATCGTATATATCACGGAGCTTATCTTCGATATTCCCGGAGAGCCTGAACCACTTGCTGATAATGGGACCGGTCAGACCGTACATATACTTATACTTCACAATATCGCCGCGGACAGATACAGTTGCGGTCGAAACGCCGTCCTGATACTGGAAGCACAAAGCGTCATCGCCCAGAACAGTTTCCTCCGTTTCGGTAAAAGTCACGCCATTGAAAACCTCCCTGACCTGCCGACGCTGGATATCGGAAAAATAACTCAGACCGTATGCGCCGTTCCTGACAAAATCATTGGCGAGGAACTCCCCTATCACGGTATCGTTCACATTACGGGGCGCAGGGTCTATGGCTGTCTGAGAGGCGTCAGTCAGTTCACTGCCTGCCGTTGGATTTGCTGCTTTATCATCGGGACTGCGTGAAAGCCTGCTGAATGTCAGTGCTGCTCCTCCGCCTGCGATAAGGCAGACTGCGGCGGCAATGGCTGCAAACCTTGCAGTACGGCGCGGTCTGTACCTTTCAACGGGCATGACATAATCGGTAAACTCGCCGGCATTTTCCGAAAGCTTTGCTGAACATCCAGCTATGATACGCTTCTTCGCTTCTTCGGAAAGATGTATGCTCTCACCGGCACGGCTAAGCTTGTTCATATTCATCATAGATATTCCTCCTTGTATTTCTTCCCGAGCAGTTCCCTGCCCTTAGCGAGCTGCATCTTGACCGCCGAGGACGTCCTGCCTGTCATTTTTGCTATCTCATTGACCTTGAAACCCTCGATGTAGTGCAGGGTAAGCACGAGCCTGAATTTCTCCGGAAGCTCAGAAAGTGCTTCTATTACGCGGCTGTCCTCCTCGCTCTGCACAACTGTTTCGAGCACCTCATCGCTGAGCACTGGGTGATTTCTGCGGAAGCGCTGCATACTCCGGCATTTGTTCCGGGCAACGGTTATCAGCCATGCCTTTTCATGCTCCGGGTCAGTGAAGTCCGGTGCTTTCCGGAAGTAAGCAATGACGGTCTCCTGCACAGCGTCCTCCGCATCAGCCGGCACGCAGAGCATTATGAGACACAGGCGGTACAGCATATCGCCGTACTTTTCTATTATTTTTTCAACAGCGCTGTTGTCCTGCATTTCATCATCTCCTTTCACTTATAATACTCCCGGGAACGGCATTTGGTCAAGCCGGAGGGATATTTTTTCTGTAACCGTAACGGATTTAGTTTTAATGCGAAATTGCGGTGTCCGTCAGCGCCGTACACCGCAATTATTCTTTTAGCGAAGCGCTGTGCGCCCCTGCTCTAAGTTCTTAGCTCTGAGTTCTGAACTAAGAACTATGCACTGTTCACTAAGAAAAAGGAAAATTCTTCTTTACAACTCAAAAAAAACGTGATATAATATGTATGAGTTGTATTCAATGGCGAATACAGCAAACAAAGGAGGTATTTCCAAATGGGAAAAACAAGAATTGGCATTGCAGGTTACGGCAACCTCGGCAGAGGCGTTGAGCTTGCAATAAGACAGAATGACGACATGGAGCTCACAGCTATCTTCACAAGACGTGACCCTTCCGCTGTAAAGCCCCTCACACCCGGCACTAAGGTTTACAATATCGCTGATGCTGAGTCTATGAAGGATCAGATCGACGTGCTCATCATCTGCGGCGGAAGCGCTACTGACCTTCCGAAGCAGACACCGGCTCTCGCCAAGAACTTCAACGTCATCGACAGCTTCGACACTCACGCACGCATTCCCGAGCACTTTGCAAACGTTGACAAGGCTGCCAAGGAAAGCGGTCACCTTGCATTCATCTCCCTCGGCTGGGATCCCGGTCTGTTCTCACTCAACAGACTTTACGCTGAGTCCATTCTCCCCAACGGCAAGAGCTATACTTTCTGGGGAAAGGGAGTAAGCCAGGGCCACTCCGACGCTATCCGCCGTGTTGAAGGCGTAAAGCGCGGTATACAGTATACCGTTCCGATAGAGGCTGCTATGGAGGCAGTCCGCTCCGGAAGCCAGCCCGAACTCACTACTCGCCAGAAGCACAAGAGAGAGTGCTGGATAGTTCCCGAGGAGGGAGCTGATCTCGCTAAGATCGAGAATGATATCAAGACCATGAAGAACTACTTCGATGAGTACGATACAACAGTACACTTCATCACTGAGGAAGAGTTCAACGCCAACCACAACAAAATGCCCCACGGCGGCTTCGTTATGAGAAGCGGTCTCACAGGCGACGGCGAGAATACTCACCAGATGATCGAATACTCCCTCAAGCTCGAGTCCAACCCCGAGTTCACCGCAAGCATTCTCATCTGCTACGCAAGAGCACTCAGCAGACTCTACAAGGAAGGCGCTACCGGCTGCAAGACTGCTTTCGATATCGCTCCTGCTTACCTTTCAAAACTCTCCGGCGCCGAACTCCGCGCTGCAATGCTTTAAAACAAACAAAGCCGCTGTCCATTATGGACAGCGGCTTCTTCATTTTCAAGTGATCTTTTCTGATTTCCTTGCCATTTTTCTTGCCTTTTTGATCTCGTACATTTTATCGTCGGCTTCCTGAATGATACCGTAGAGGGTAGTATTCTCGTCCGGAGCGACAATGATACTTCCGACACTTGCGGAGAGTGTATAGGGCTTGCGGATTATTGAATTCATATTCTCAATGCGGTTATCGAAGCGGCGCTGGAGGGCGTCTCCGGAAGCGGCAGTTACTCCAGCCTCGAATATTACAAACTCATCGCCGCCGAATCTCGCACAGACGCTCCTGCGTCCGCAGCACTCCTGAATAACGCTTGCAAGGCGCTGTATAGCGAAATCTCCCTCGTTATGGCCGTAGTTGTCGTTGATGAATTTCAATCCGTCCATATCAATAAAGCTGAGCATTACGGACTTTTTCTTCGCTATGCACTCCTTGAACATATCGTCAACGATGTTTATGAAGCCGTTGCGGTTATAGACATTGCAGAGCGGATCGATGACATAGAGCTTATTGAGTTCTTCCATAGCCTTGTTGAGGTGGAAAAGCTTGCGGATATTCTCAAGCGAGTTGCTGATATTCATGGTGAGAGTATGGCAGAGAAGGCTCGTTATCGGGAAATCTCCGTTCGTGATTATATAATAGCCAAGGCATCTTTCTCCGAAGTGGAGGGGCAGGAAATAGCTTACATTGCCGCCGTTCGTGAACTCCTCCGGGAACATCTCATTGCTCGGGAAATAGCCGATATTGTGCATTTTGCCGTTCTCCCAGATAAGCGGAGCCGTAATATAGCTGCTGTATTCATCGCTGTTGTTCTCAGCATTATCGACCTTATTGAAGGAATCCTTCCAATCCTCAGTGAGACAAATGCAGAACTTCTCGCATTCAAGCTCCGAAATGAAATCACAGAGTGTCTCAGCCTGCTCGCTTTCGTTCTCGGTCTCGGCAAGACGTGCGGTGAGCCGGTTCAGGAGGGTAATGTGCGAATTGATGCGTTCAGAGTGGGCATAGGTCTGCTTCTTGTAGTCCCTGAAATCGTCATCGCTCGCTGTGACGCAGCCGCAGCTCTCGGAGAAAACGGGAGAGGCTTCAAGACGGACGTTTCCGGGATTGTCCTCACCGCTTATCATATCCATGAGCGTCGTACACGCCTGATAGCCGATATCGTAGAGCGGACGCTTTACGGAGGTTAGCGAGGGACAGAAATTCCTTGCATTGAAGGTATAGTCAAAACCGGTTACCATAACGTCCTCGGGGATGCGGTAGCCGAGCTTTTCGAGCGATGAAGCAGCCGTGAGAGCCATTGCATCGTTAGCGCATATGAAAGCGTCCGGAAGGGGCAGCTTTGATTCAACGAAGGCATCTATGGCATTCTTGCCGTCCTGACTTCTGAACTCACCGTAGTAGATACGGCTCTCGTCAGCCATAAGCCCGTGTGCTCTCATGACATCGACAAAGGAGTTATAGCGTGCCTTTGCCTCGGGGTTTGCGAGCGGACCGGAGATATAGTTTATGGTCTTTGCGCCATGTACAGTAATGATATGCTCGACCATATCATTCATAGCCTGACTGTTATCTATGCTGATGTTGCAGAATTCCGCATACTCATCGCAGTCGAATATAACAGTGGGGATATCGGAATCGAGCACGCGGTCGATGATCTCCTGCCGCACCTGAGGATCGCTGATGGTATTGGTCATGAGGACAGCTCCGTCAAATCTTGAAAAGTCAATGAGCTTGTAAATGCTGTATTCACCGATATCAAAGCGCTTGCTCTTTATCATGCCGCCGAACGCCGCAAAGTAAGAGATATTGACATTCTTATCCCTTGCCGCCTGATTGAGTCCGGTAATGATATTGTGCTGGTATTCCTCGTCGATACCTGCAACGATAACGCAAATGCTTATACAGCCGTCGTTGATCATTTTTATCACCTGCTGTTCATAGTGTAGTATTCGTTCCATCCCTGCCATGCAGACAAGCTGCATGGCATACGTTCATATTATATACATTCATTATACCATGAACTGCCAAAAATGAAAGCACAAATTATGAACAAATGAAAATTCAGAAGAATGCACAGTTCAAAGCTCTATGTATTGTGCATAATAACAAAAAGAAGCCCCCGTTTTCACGGGAGCTCCGGATTTACAGTAATGTTATACCGCTTTCGGCACATTTCTGCACCATTTCGTCAGTCCAAATCGAGGACTGTACTTCGCCGATATGCGCCTTGTTGAGGAGCAGCATACAAAGTCTCGACTGACCGATTCCTCCGCCGACAGTAAGCGGCAGTGTTCCGTCAGCTATCATCTTGTGATACTTATACTGCATCCTGTCCTCTGCACCGCACTCTGCAAGCTGAGTTTTCAGCGATGTTTCGTCAACTCTTATTCCCATTGAGGATATCTCCAGCGAATCATCCAGAACATCGTCCCAGAAAAGGATATCGCCGTTGAGTGACCAGTCATCGTAATCGGGAGCGCGGCCGTCATGCTTCTTTCCGCTTCTGAGCTTTCCGCCGATACCCATAAGGAATACCGTCTTATGCTCCTTTGTGATGAGCCTCTCGCGCTCGTGGCCGGTCTTGTCGGGGTACATATCCTCAAGCTCCTGAGCTGTGATGAAGAATACATCCTCGCATATCTTTCCGGCGATAGCAGGATAGCGGAGGCTTACCTTGCGCTTGGTATAGGATATTGCCTTGACTACCGACTTCACCGTATCCTTGAGGAATTCAACATTTCTCTGCTCGCGTGTGATGACCTTTTCCCAGTCCCACTGATCAACGAATATCGAATGGGTGTTGTCGGTATCATCATCGCGGCGGATAGCGTTCATATCGGTATATATTCCCTCACCGGCAGTATAGCCGTAGCGGTAGAGCGCCATGCGCTTCCACTTTGCAAGGGACTGCACGACCTCTGCATCTGTGCCTGTTTCCTTGATGTCGAAATCCACCTTGCGCTCAACGCCGTTGAGGTCGTCGTTGATACCGCTGCCCTTGGCAACGATGAGCGGAGCAGATACACGGTCAAGGGTAAGCGCAAAAGAGAGTGCCTGCTGGAAAACGTCCTTGATATACTTTATCGCGTGCTGGGTCTCACGCAGGTTGAGGGCAGATTTATAACCCTCCGGGATATACAGCGATCTTGACATACGATCATTCCTTTGCTTGTTATTGTAATACTAACAGAGAGCAGCGCCATTGATGCCCACTGTGCTGTATCCGTTTATTTGCGAGAGAACGGCAGAAATCTGCCGTTCTCCATGACTGCCTGTATTATGTCAGCTGAGACGTGTGAAGGTGAGCTTCTCGCCGTCTGCTTCCCATGTCATCTTGTTGCCGTCAAAGTCAACGTCAGCCTTGCCGCCGATGCCGTCGATCTTGAGAGTGTTCTTGTCAGCATTGAAGCTGTATTCGCCTATGCCTTCAAATACCATGCTGCTCTTGCCGGCAGACGGGAAATTCATAAAGATATCCATCTTCTTGAACGCATCTGTCTTGCTTGCAGACTTGCTGTCCATTGCATCGCTGAGTTCATCCCATGTATACTCACCGTACGTTGAGCTGCCGGAGCCGCGGTGCTTGAACTTCAGCATTTCCTGTCCGCCTGCACCGATTGTGAGATATGTGCCGTCGTCAGTTACTTCGCTGAGGGTCACGCTGACCATTGTGAAGCTGATTTCGTCTTTACCGTCTTTCTTTTCAATAGAAAGGCTCATAACAGGCGAGAAGTCAATATCGAAGTGCATGAGCCACTCGTCGCCGTCCTTGAATTCGATATACATATTCTCAAACTGTACGCCGTTGGGGAAATACTGTTCAAGCTCGCCAAGATCGAACTGATCCATGTCCATCTTGTCAAGGAGCTCCTGCGGGATAGCCCACTTGCCTACAACTGTTTCAGCGCTTGCAGGCTTTTCAGTCTCCTTCTCGGTTGCCTTCTCAGTAGCCTTTTCAGTTACCTTGGCAATGGTCTTCTTTTTGGTAGTAGTAGCAGTAGTGTCCTCCTCGTCATCATCATCGTCGT
>JAFXSC010000048.1 GCA_017525915.1 Ruminococcus sp. | reverse complement strand
TACCAAATGCTTGTTGGGGACACCCCAAGCCCCGAAATGACCGCACAGCGGTCAGAAAATAATCGGCTTACGCCGAAATTAAAACAAAGGAGACACCAATATGGAAACCGAGAAAAAGAAGCGTGGCAGACCGCCTAAACACAAGGCTATGGAGTTCGAGGGTATGACCTATGAGGGTGCTATCAACCACGCACTTGACCAAGTGGTCAGAGCCGACCTTGACAAGTGCCTTGCCAACAAGGACGAGAGCCAGCTTACGGACGATGAACGCAAGTACCTGAAACGCAAGAGGGAGAAGAAGTCTTACACCCTTAACGTGAGGTTCACGGAATCGGAAATGCAGGACATCTTAGCAAAGTGTGAGCAATACGGGTACAAGAACAAGACGGAGTATATCCGAGATTGTGTTCGTGTGAGGGTTGATCTCACTCCCGACCGTTCCGAAATTGCCGAATGCAATCGTCTGA
The DNA here is from genome assembly GCA_017525915.1 of Ruminococcus sp. GTDB lineage: Bacteria > Bacillota > Clostridia > Oscillospirales > Ruminococcaceae > Ruminococcus. Next base: position 1,167 of record JAFXSC010000048.1, on the reverse strand, counting down.
TGAAACGCATTGGAGCGAACATCAATCAGATACTTGTCCGACTTTACAGCACAGGTCACATCTATGCCGAGGATATTACCGAGATAAAGAGAGGGGTTAATGAAATTTGGCATACACTTCTATCCATACGATCAGGGCAACAGTCAGCGCAGCGATCGCTTACATCACAAACGGAGATAAGACCATCAACGGTTTATATGTCAGCTCTTATGCTTGCCGAGCCGACAGCGCAGGAGCAAGCGAGGACTTCCGAGCCGTCCGACAGCAAGGCACAGGACGAACCGAAATCCTTGCCTACCACATGATTCAGAGCTTTGCCCCCGGTGAAGTCACGCCCGAACAGGCTATGCAGATCGGAGAGGAGTTGTGCGACCGTTATCTGAAAGGCGATTATCAATATGTTATCGCTGTCCACAACGATAAAGACCACCTGCATTGCCATATCATTTTTAACAACACCAATCTGTATAACGGACTCAGCTTCACCACTGAGCATAATCAGGGCAGGAAGTCGGAAAGAGCATGGTCTGAGCTGCGTGAAATATCCGACGAGATATGTGCCGAACAAGGTTTATCGCTCATCGACCCGAAGGGCATGGGCGTATCTTACCTTGAACGGTTGAAGCAACAAGAGGGCAAGTCGTGGAAAGAAAAGCTCCGCATCCGAATTGCAGAGGTTATGCTTTACAGCCGTGACTTTGCGGACTTCCTCAAAAACTGCACCGCCAGCGGTATCGAGTATGTTTACACTCCGAAGAACAAGTACAAGCTGAAATTCAAGCTATCTGGTGACGGTCAGCAGAGGTTCACAAGAGCCGAAACGCTGGGCGATGGATTCACCGTCGAAAGCATCACCGAGCAGATTGCGGAGATACAGGAAAAGCTGTCAGCGGCGAATGTCACTCCCGATATGCTTATCGAACCGCCGAAGCCTGTTGCTGTTCCCAAGCATGAGCCGAAGCCGACAAAGACAGTCACCGCACCGACAAAGCCGAAACAGTCTGCTGAGCCTGAAACTATCACGGAAACGAGTGAAACCGCAAAGAGAAAAGCTGCTGCGGAACAGGTTGAGAAGTTCTTTGCAGCCCGACGAGCAAGACGGCAGGCACAGCTTGATATGCTTAACGCATCTTCTGCAAAGCCCACCGAGCCGAAACCGGAACTGCC
>JAFXSC010000047.1 GCA_017525915.1 Ruminococcus sp. | reverse complement strand
TGCTTTTCGGTGCATAGTCGTATATGTTCTGGCGTTTGGCCGCCGCCTCGCTTATGGCCGTGCATTCCCGGATCGTCGTATTATAAAGTCGTGTGTGCAGCTCTCCGGCTGTCTCTTTCAGCGTTTCGGCTACTTCCCGCCGTATTATCAAGCGCGGGTTGTATCGTGTCAACAGTATTCCCATGACCTGTAAAGAGGGATTGCAATACCGCTTTACGGCTTCCAGCGTGCTATACAGCTGGGCTATACCCTGTAGGCTGTAAATGTCCGCTTGTGCCGGAATGATCGCACCGTCGCAAGCTGTGAGCGCGTTGATCGTGAGAATGCCTAACGCTGGCGGCGTGTCTATAATGCAGAAATCATAATCCCCGGCTATGGTCTGTAGCGCTTCCCGTAGACGGTATTCCTTGCCCGTCGCTGTGATCGTGGTATCGGCTCCGGCCAATTCTATAGAGCTGGCGATTATATCGCCCTGATCCGTGCGCTGTATTTCCTCTTTAGTGGTTTCTGGCCGCTGAAGTATTCCCGCAGCGTTATAGCCCTGCGTATTCGCTCGCATCGTGTAGGATAAATTCCCTTGTGCGTCAAGATCTATGAATAGCACTCTATAGCCTTTCCGCATCAATCCGGCCCCTACCGCGCCCGCTGTAGTGGTCTTTCCTACTCCCCCTTTCTGGCATATTATCGCTATGGTCTGCATGGCTGTCACTCCCTTGTATAAATGGCTGTCGAGCGGCTACACATTGCAATAGCGTAACCGCTCGGAATGTCTGTTATAGGTCTGTTGCGCTGATTATCTCGGTCTGATAGATCATTTTGAAATCGTCATTGCTTACGGTAAAAGCGCTTTTCGGGAAATTGTCCGGCGTTTCTGATACGGAAAATGTGATTGTGCCTTTTTGTAAATCTATGCGCCTGATTATCGCATATCCCCCCGGCGTTTTTATGCCGTTTACCGTGTCAGCCGCCTTGTAAATGCTGCCAATTTTCATGGCTTTTCTGTGCCCCCTTTCGCGTGGTATAGGTTGCCGCTCGGTGTTTCGTTATATCGTGATATTGCCGTGTTGTGGCGTGGATCGCTGGTTAGATGGACATTTCCGGCGCGTTTCCCGTTGCCGTAGGTCGTGACATTCTGTCCATCTAACCGCGCTCCGGTTGCCTATGGCCTCTTTGCTTCCCCGTAGACAAGGGACGCATATAAAAGGCATAACTCAAAGTCTGGCACCGTCTCAAGCCTTTGCGTGATCCTCTCGATTATCTCTTTCCGGTATGCCCCCGGAAGAGGTGGTAATGCTTCCGGCTCCGGCTTGCGGCGCTGCTTTGGTCGTTTCGCCTTGCTCCCCCACCGTGGGCTATCTTTTGGCTGTCGGTGGTTGTTCTCCGCTGGCATACTCATATTCTGTTACTCTCTCCGCCCCCTCTCGCTGCCGCTCTCGCTCTCCGGCGCGCCCGTTCCTCTCTGATCCCGGCTATGCGTCCGGCGTGGTATATTACGGCATTCATCCATAATAAACGGTGATTGATCGTGTAGCCGTCCGCCCTTATGTATGCGTTGGCTATGGCTTCGGCTGTGTCGTATTCCGACCTTGAGGCGTAGTGCGAATATGCCGCCGCCTCTTCCGGCGTTATGCGCTGCTGTGCGTCGTACCTGTCTATGCTCATTCGCTGCCGCCCCTCTCCGGCGTAGTGATCCGCTTGTATACCGTGGTTAATTCCTTTATCGCGTCGAGCATTCCCGCGCTGTATGCCTCTATGACGTGCGCGGCTATATCCTCTCCGGTTGACGTGGCCGCTTGCAGTATCATTATCTGTGCTGTGAGGTTTGATAACAGCGTGTCGGCCCTGTCAAGGTCATCTATTCGGATATAGGTCGTTTCGGCTGCTGTGTTGCTCATGCGTCCGTCTGCCCCCTTTTCTTTGCTCTCTCTTCCCGTATGCCGTCGACGCGTCCGGCGGCGTAGCACACACCGCACAAAAACCGGAAGTCTGTTATGCTGTAGGCATCCCTCAATATGGTTATAAGTTTAAATGACCTGTCGAGCATTGCCGTGTCACAACTGAAGTATGCGGCCTGTGCCAATGCGTCAAGCTCTGGCGTAGGCTCCGGACCTTTTGTGTTTTCGCTCATAGTGATTATTCCTTTCCTTTCGTTGACAAGTCGAGCGGAAACGGCTATAATAAATATCGGTGGTCTGCATGGCCGTCTCCGGGCTTATGCAGTTTTAGCACCATTTCTCGATGCTCGCCGCACAGCGCTGTCGCTCCAATGTCAAGCGCTGTGCGGCTTTTTTTACCCTGTTGCGGTCTATGTTGCTGCCCCCTTTCCCTTTAAAAAATAGCGTCCGCTATCGCGCTGGCGCATCCGTTCGCGGCCTTGTCGAGCGCGTGGTTATATATCTGCGTGGTTGCTATGTTCGCGTGCCGCGCGAATTGCTGGACTTCCGTTATATCCTCACCGGCCAATAGCGCAAGCGTTACCGCCGTGTGTCTGAGGCTGTGAGCTGTCAGGCGTTCGCTGTCATATCCGGCGTTCTGCATCCTTGTCTTTACTATGCCGGATATGCTCCGCGTGGTCAATGCCTTGCCCCTGCTGTTATTGCTGGTAGAGGTGAAAAGCGGCTCGCTGTCGGCTGCCTTGCCCCTTGCCTTAAGATAGGCCCTTATCGCCTTTTCAACCTGTGCCGTGACCTTTACATAGTCGGCCTTTTCTTCGTGGCCCTTGCCCTGTATGTAAAGCACCGTCTGGCCCGCTGCCGTCCTGAGATCGCCTATATTCGCCCGCGCTATCTCTATCGTGCGCAGCCCGCATGTTACCATCAGTACAAGCATAGCGTAGTCTCTCAAGCCCGTCAGCGTGTCCCGCTCTATGGTCTCAAGGATCGCCTTGACCTGCGCAGCCGTGAGATAATCCTTTTTGTGTTCTCTGTCGATTCTTGCGCCTTTGAGGTGTTCCGCGATATTCGGATATATGCCCTCTACCTCTGTCCATGTAAAGAATTGACGCGCGGCTATGATATATCCCTGTATCGTGGTCGGCTTGTGGCCGCTCTCGCGCAGCGCCTCTTTATAGGCTATGAGATCGTCCCTTGTGGGCTGTGTGATCCCGTTCTCCGCGAAAAACTTGAAGAGCTGGCGCAGCTGCCGCGTGTAGGTCTCTACCGTTTTCGGTGCAGCGTCAAGGTATGCTATAAAGCGGCTGAGTAAATCCGCGCCTATAACCTGTGTGGTGGTTGCTATGCCCGTGTTTACGCTCATAATTTCGGTCATTGTGGCCGCCCCTTTCTCTTTGTGTATGCTCATGTGTATGACGTTGTGTATGTCGCTGTGTATCTGGTTGTGTCGCTCCCGTTTCTATAATCTATTATAGCGGATATTCTTTCATATGTCAAGTATTATTTTCATATAACAGCGTAAATATTTTTGTTTTCCCGCGTAAAAGAAAAGGGGGGATCGGCGCTTAACCGTCCCCGCTTTTTCTCTCTTTCAATGCCCGTTCTACCGTCCCGTAGAATACATTATCGTTTGTCATCAAAGCTATCGCGTGTACCGCTTTCAAGAGTAATTCGCCCGTGTCCGTGCCGCTCGCAGCTCCCCGGATTATGTCCGTCTGTATCTGCGAGACGGCTATCATGTTTTGCTGGTATTTCTTGTAGACGGCTAAAGCCCTTTCGTGATCGGCCTTTGCGCTGTCGGCCCGTCGCTGTAGCTGTGAGATCGCCGCCGTGTCCGCCTCGCTCTGGCCGTGATCCTGCCCGTGATCCGGCGGCTGCCCTCGCTCTGGCCCCGGCTGTCCGGCTATCTCATAAAGCCTTGTTATATCAAAATCCATGCCGCCCGCGCCCCCCTTATATCTCTTCAAAAAGGTTGAACATAGCGTAATAGTTATATGCCAATTTCGCGCCCGTCTTGCCGTTCCTGTTCTTCAGTATGACGGCCTCAACCTCGCGCGGGTTTTTCTGCTTTGCCGCTTCTGCGTCATATTCTCGCGTCCCGACACCGCGCAGCTGTAGACCTATGAGAACGTCAGAAGAATACTCTATAGCACCGCTTTCTTTAAATGCAGCATAGGACACCGGATTATTATAATTGTCCCTGTTGAAGCTGGATATACAGATAACCGGAATTTTGAAATCCCGTGATATGCGTTTCAGCTCAAGCACAGCGCGGTCGGTGTTCTGCTTATCGCTGGCGCGCACATCATAAGGGGCCAATAATTGCAGATAATCAATGATTGCTACCGGCCTGTTTCCGGTAAAAGAGATATGCCGCTCGACAGCTTCCCGCATATCTGCCGCGCCTATATCGCCCATTCCCTCGCTGATATAGAGGTGTTGCGCATACTGGCCGTAATCGTCGAGTGCGCGCTTTATCAGTTCCATTTCTGCCGCGCTGTATCGGCTGTATCGCTTCCCGTCCGTGATCCCTCGCGCGGTCTTTGCGTCCGCCATATTGCCGCCGTTTGTGATAACCTGTTGTATGGTCGAGCGGCTTATACTCTTGCTCATCAGCTCATTCCGGGCCATTTCCAGCGAGAATATGAGAACGTCGTGCCCCTGCTGTGCTATCTGATCGGCTATCTGTAGCGCGTAGGTCGTTTTCCCTAAAGAGCTTATCGCCCCGATAACATAAAGCCCCTCGAATAATCCGCCGTCAAGCTCCGCATCAAGACGGCTGAAGCCCGTAGGGATATACGGCGTGTTCACGCTGTCGGCTATCTGGCCTATGAAGCCGTCAAGGAAATGCGCCGTTGACGTTTTCAGATATGCCGCTCGCTCGGCTTCCCGCTCGGCGTTCTCGGCTGCCGTGACTTCCTGTATCGCCGCCGCTATCCGCTGCCGGAATGCCTCGCGGTCTGCACATAGCGCCTCGTTTGCGTCCTTGTAGGGGCTGCATATGTCTTTACTGTAATGCCGGATATGCAGCGCATCCAGTGCGGCTATGAGCTGGCCGCTCGCGGCTGCCCCCGCTGGATCATTGTCGAGCGCAAGTATAAGCGGCTGCTGTAGCTGCTTTTCCTCTATCGCGGCTATAAGCATCTTTGTGTATGCCGTGCTTCCCATGCCTACAGCTTCCCCGCCTACATCAATGACAGAAAGAGCGTCAAGTTCGCCCTCTGTGATGAATACCGGCTGTTTTGCCGTCCGCAGCGCGTCAGCGTTGAATATCCTTATCCGCCCTACCTTGCTTTTCTCTATGTTCCCGTCCGGCTGTTGATCCTTTGGCCGTGTGTCCCGCGCAAGATAGCTATAGGCGCTTGTCGGTATAATCAGGCGCGGTGATAATGGTATGCGCTCCCATGCCTCACGCGTGCGCGGCTTCCCGGCCTTATCCTTGCCGCCGTTCCCGTGGAGATATGCGTCAAGAGGATAGCGCCATTGCGCGACATATCCGACGTTGAAGCGGTCGAGCGTGGCCGCGCTCAAGCCCCTGTGATATGCTGTCTGGCCTATATTGCCGTGCGCCTGTAAAAAGAAATGCCTGTAATCCGTTCCCGGCGTGTCCGGCTCCGGCTCTCGCTCTGGCTGCCCCTCATTGTGTGTATAGCCCTGTGTATCTTTATGTGTACCTTGTTGTGTATCTCTATGTGTATTCTGTTGTGTACCCTTATGTGTATTCCTATGTGTACCGCTATACACATCAACAGATATATGCAGCATTGCCGCCAATTCGATTATAGCGGTCTTGAAGTCTGCCCCCTTGAGCTGCTGGTATAGCGCTATAACGTCTCCCGAAAATTCGCATCCGTAATTGCAGCGCAGCGTTATCGCTGGATTTGCCGCGCCCCCGTTGTGTACTATGCCGCTGTTCTGGTTGTGCTCTCCGGCGTGACACATCGGGCATTCATACATAGGATAGCCGTCGTGTGATCCGATAGGCTGCCCGCATAACAGCTCAAGTATTTCGTCGGTGTGGTCGTGGATATAGTCTTTTGCTCCGTCTATGTCGTAGATCATTTTGATAGTTCCTTTCTCCGGCTGGTATTATTGCAAGTATCGCCCCTGTGTTACAAGAGCATATGTAAAGGGTATTAGGGGTATCCCCTAAAAACGCCTTTTGAATTTATGATCCCAAAAGGCCTTGCTTGCGCTTCCCGTACCGATAGGCCCGCTCTCTTTCCGGCCTGTTTTTTTATGCTCTCTTTTATGCCTTATCCGAAACGCCCCGGCTGATATATCCGCTCTCCGCGCACGGTAAAGCGGAACCGAACCGGCCTATTTTTTTATCTGTGACTGCGCATAATTTGAGGGTCGTAGCACCGCGAAAAGCATCCTACCTTATCCGTATCATTCCGGCTAATAGCTCCGCCGCCCCCGTGAGGTGTTCGCCCTGCTTTTCTCCGGCCTTGTATACGCTGTGCAGCCCGTGAGCTGCCGCCGCCCGTTGCCATTCTTCCGAATGCCCTGCATCGTCTATACCGTTATGCGCGCAGTACTGATGTACCATTTCGTGCAGCATTACCACCGTTAAAAAATATATCTGCTTTCTCTGTGTGTCCTGCGCTGCTACAAGGTCTATAAACTCATGCGAAAAATATATGCTCTCCGGACCTATGTCGCTTTCCCTGCAATAACAAGCCCATGCGTCCGTAATCTCACCTTTATTGAGATTGCATATATCTATGCTTACCGTGCTTAACTGCCCCTTGAATAGCTCGACGTTTATCCGGTTGTGCAGCCGTTGCAGCGCTCGGATTTTCCGTATGTGTTCAAGCTCTTCAAATCTCATTCGTGTTTTCTCCTATGCCCTGTTGTGCAGCATTGCCAAAGGTCGGCGCGGCTGCTCTCGCTCTGGCCTCGCACCGTCGCGCTGATGCGGCCCGTGATAGGTCTATTTTCAGCCCCCGCGCGCGCCGTCCGCCGTCGCTTTATCGTCATACTGCATAAATCGCGCCTGATATGAGATAGCGAGAAATCCCCGCCATTTATCAAAGTGGCTGTATGTACTTGTGTTATCAGTTGGTTTATCAGTTGGTTTATTGTGTTGTTTCTTGTTCTTCTGTTGGTGTATTGTTGTGTTTCCGCCCGCGCCCTGCCGTCGAGCGGCTACTATGCGCCCGCTGCCGGATCGCTGCCGCGCGTGGATCGCCGCCGCCCGCTCGTATCTTCCAGCGTGCCGGATAGCGCCCCGTATACATTCCCGTCGTGCATCCGCCGCCGCTGTTGTGGCTGCCGTCGCTGCTATGGTTGCCCCGGCTGTCTCTCCCTCTATCCGTGTCCGGCTCTCATGGTCTGTTGCAGCCCTGCCGCATGTATGCCCCTGTCGTTCGCTCTCGCGGCCTCTGGCGCGTTTTTTCGCGCTGGCCGTGTATTAATCCTGTAAAAGAGATATACCCCTCACAGCGCATTTCTGGCCCCGTATCGGCTATCTATGCTTGTACGAAAATGCCGCTTTCGTGCCCTCATACTTCCGCGCTCCGGCCCCGCTCTGGTCTCGCGTCCCGGCTCCGGCTGCCGTGGCTTCCGCTGCTGCCGTGGGCTGCCCGCTCCGGCGCTTCCGGCTCACCGTGCTCCCCGCTCTGACGGATCCCCCATTTCCGCTTTTTGGTGTCGTTTTTGGCTTGTTTATCACGTTTTCTTGCAGAAGAGGAAACGAAACGGCAATTTTTTTCTTGTCTGACTACACACGAATCGGGGTCGTAGCGCCCGCGAACGACACCCCGCCCCCTTCACAGTACCTTAATTGATCCGGCGCGCCGTCATCGTCTTTCCTACCTCGCGTCGCTGTTCGTGTCCGCTCGACACAAAAGAATTTTCTTTCAGATGTTCGCGCGCTCGCGTCGGTCGGTCGAGCTGCCGCGCTGCTGCTGCTGTGCTTCTGCATCATGCGCCCCGCTGCCGTCCTTGACATTGCCGCCGCTGCCGTGATATAATTCTTTCGGCTACTGTATTATTCCCGACGTGGAACGTGACAAAAGATAGACGCTTGCGGCTATTCGTGAGCGTCTATTTTTCTTCCATACCCCCGCGCCCTGTCCCCGCGCGTGTGCCGCCTCTCGCTCCCTTGCTTTCCCTGCCGTCGAGCTGGCCCCGCTCTGGCCGCCCGTGTCTGATGTTCTTTGTAGGTACTTTCTGCGCGCTTGCCGCTCGCGGCGCTGGCGGATCGCTCAAGGTGTTTAGTTCATCATGTAAAGAATTATAGTTCTGTTTCCTTTGCTCTGATCGGAAGCACACCGGCCCCCGCCCCCCCCCCTATGCCTACCATGTGGCCGCTGCTATGCTGTGCGCCCCTGCCGTGCATCCGGCGTTGATGGCCCATATAGGGGACATACCCCGATATACCCCGATATGCCCCCGGCTTTCCGCCCCGCTCGGAATGACCTTTCTTTTATAGGGGCATTATAGGGTTAAAGCGTTCTCCGCGTCAAGCGGCGAGAACGCGCCCTTTAATATCTTAAGATATTATATATTAGAGCGTCGCAGAAGTCTGATTTTCCGCATGGTTATCGGATAATCTGAATGTGCGTGTAAACAACTGCCCACACAAAGGTAAACAACTGCCCACATAAAGTAAACAACTGCCCACACTTTCCGCTTGACCAAAAAGTGTGGGCATCTGTTTACATCTGAATGATACTATCCCTCTGTAGAGCGTGATTTATAACCGTCTGCTCTGCCCTCATGGACGATACATATATGCCCGTATAGGGTTGTCTTTGTCGGTAAATTATACTCTTGCGTCGCTGGGTTTCTGTTGGTGAAGCGCAGATTTTTATAATACTTCAGCGCGTCGGTTTTCGTCTCAAATATACGGAATGCCGCCGCAAAGGTTTGTTTGAGCTTTGCGTTATAGGCTTGCCTTGATCCGTGGCTGCTTTCAATCCGTTCAAGCTCGTAACGGATTTGTGGGCATTCGGCGATTATGCTTTTATAGGTTATGTCGTATGTGAATGTTGGCGGCTCTTTCCTTTCTTTATCGGCTTTTGAGTCGGCTTCTTCTTTCGGATATGTTGCCTCTATTGTTATGACTTCGCCGTCTGGTTTCTTTATGGTTTTCTTGCGTTTCGTCGGCTTTTGATTTTTGCCGTGGCTTTCAGACGTAACTTTATCCGGCGTTGTCGTCCCTCGTCTTGCAAGCCCCTGTAAAAGGCGTATTGCTATTTCAACGGCTGCTTGGTTTGGCTCGTTCGCTATATCGGCGTGCGCCAAAAAAGTATAACGGTTTGGATCGTTGCGCCTTGCAAGCTCAAAAAGATAAGGTGTGGAGACGGTAACGGTTTCCGTCTCCGGGTCGTATGATTGAAAAGCAAGAAATCGGTATATCTTGCCGTCCGGAAACATCCCGACCACCCTGTCAAAGGGTTGCAAAAGCTCGAATACTTTATCTTTGCGCGCTTCCCCTATTTGTTTGCCGCCTGCCTCGCGCCTTTTGGAATATGTGCGCGGGTCTATCTTCAGTTCTCGCAGTATGGTCGGCACATATAGCGTAACGGAATTATTGTCTTGCAGCTCCGGCGTGTATATACGCAATACCGCTTGCAGTACGGCCCCGAATAATCCCGTCTGCGCTCTGTCTATTCTCTGTTCCAGCTTTTCCCCGCGTAGGCTTAACGGAATTAAGCGCCCCCGTTCGTCAAAGCTGCTGCTGTCTATATTCTCCGGTAAAAGATATAATGATCCTCGCGTCAAGGCTAATAGTAAATCCTCGCTTGTCGCGTATGCCGCGCGCCCGTTAAGTGAAGTGATCGCGCCCGTTTCCCTCGCTTTGGCTATCCTGCTGGCGCTTTCCAGCGTTTGCGCTGCTATCCCTGCCGCCGCTTCTTTCCGCAGCCGTTCAACCTCATCGACGTATAACGCAAGCTCTTGAAAAAACGGCGTTCGTACAAGGCCCCCGACCATATCAAAAGCATTCGACAAAAATCCGTCCCATTCCTCGCGCGCTTTATTATCTGGCCGTCCAAACGGAAGCCCCAAAAGCTCATACTGTCCCTGATCCTTTACAAGGGCAACTATTTTGGTTATAGGCTGCCCGCCGCCTATGGTACATAGCCAATTCAGAAGAGGAAATGAAAAGGCTGTCAAGTCTGGATCGGTTTCGCTTCCTATGTACGTCTTGAATAGTCTGTTGGTGTATGTCGTGATCCGGCGCTTGATCGTCGGCGTGTCGCTTTCGTATTGTCCAAAGGATAACCGTATTCCGGCCTTTATACCTTCAATCACTTTCTGCATATACTCCCTTTCATCGTATTCGCCCGCCTTGCGCGTGAATATATCCTCGCTGTCCCTGTTGGCTTCCGGCGTGTCGCTCAAGCTGTCGGCCCCCTTTCTTTTATGTGTGTATGTTCATACACATGACGTTGTGTAGCTGTATCTGTATCTATATGCGTGTTTTCTACTTCCGTTAATGTATATTTACAGAAGTTCGGCTATTCGGCATCCGCTCCGCTGCCGCCGCTGCCGTTCGTGGTCTGGCCGTCAAGAAACGTCTGCAAGCTCTCCGGGCTTACTCTCCAATACTTCCCGACCTTCGTAGCGCGCAGCTTGCCGGAATAGATGTAATTATAGAGCGTGCGCTTTGTGACCTGTAGTATATCGGCTATCTCTTCAAGGGAATAGAATTTCTTAATCTCCGCCATTGTGTTTACTCTCCTTTTCTTTTGTCGAGCGCGTCAAGCCCGTATTCTATGAGTTTGTATATCAGCTCGTTCGCTGAGGTCTGGTTATCGTCCGCCGCCGCTCTGATCCGCTCGTATAGCGTAGGCGTGACAAGTATCTGCATCCGCTTATTCCGCTTTTCCTTTGCTCGCGTCTCAAAGGATAGCCCCGGCCCGTGATCCTGTCCGGCTGCTGGTGCTGGCACCGGATCGCCCGCACCGTTCACACCGTCCGCCGCTGCCGCTGTCGGTGCTTCTTGCGCTCCCTGCGCGTCCGGCGTGGATATGAATTTCAATGCCGGGCTTAACGCCCCGCTCGCATCGTCCTTAAAGCTCTTGCTCATTGTCGGCTGCTCCCTTCTGTTATTTCGTCTACAAGGCGGCTGTAATCCGCTGCCGCGTTGCTTTTCGGTGCATAGTCGTATATGTTCTGGCGTTTGGCCGCCGCCTCGCTTATGGCCGTGCATTCCCGGATCGTCGTATTATAAAGTCGTGTGTGCAGCTCTCCGGCTGTCTCTTTCAGCGTTTCGGCTACTTCCCGCC
>JAFXSC010000031.1 GCA_017525915.1 Ruminococcus sp. | reverse complement strand
CTCCTTTCAAGGTGGTGTGACTATTATCATTGAAGGGAGGCATCTATGCAACTATTATCGAAAATTTCAACTTCAAAAGTAGTTTATTATCAGCATTTTTCTCAATTTCTTTCCATATACAGCAACTTTTCATTAGGCTTTGTCGTCATCAGCTTATAGAGCTCCGTATCCTTCGGGAACTTATCCTCAAAGGGAACGATGCTGCCCGCGCAGAGAAGAAGACCTTTTCCCGCTTCGGCATTGCTGACGTAGGAGAGCTGGGTATCTGAAATACCGAGCAGCTCCGAAAGCTCCTGCCTGTCGGTAGGCGCTTGATTAAGCAGGGTTATGAACTCGCTGTTTGCGAGCATCATCCTCGCGTTATCGGACTTCAACAGCTCTTCGACGTTCTGGCTGATACCCGTATAACAGGCTCCGCATTTACGCGCACGCTTCCACTGCTCGAGAAGGAAGTTGGAGCTGTACTCGCTTGAGAAGAGCAGGTAGATCTCATCGATGAATACGAAGGTCATGCGGCCCTGCTTGCGGTTGCGGAGTATGCGGTTATAGATGGAGTCGAGCACAACGAGCATACCCACGGAACGCAGGTGCTTGCCGAGATCGTGAATGTCGTAGCAGATGTACGGGTTATCTGTTGCGACGTTGGTCTGATACGCAAACGTATTGAGCGAGCCGTCGGCAAACAGCTCGACTGCAAGGGCAAGCTCCTTCGCTTCGGGCTCGGGCTGAGCGAGCAGCACCTTGTGGAAGTCCTTGAGCGTGGGCGGAGTGCCGGTGAAGTTGTTCTTCAGGTATTCACGGTATGTGATGGTCGTACACCGGTCGATAATGGTCTTTTCCTTCGTGCCGATATGACCCGCGCCCATGAGCTGCTCGCAAAGTGAGAACATGAAGTCGGCTTTGAGCTTCAGCGGGTTATCCGAATCGGAATAGTTGGCGTCCATATCCATGGCGTTGATATGCGTCTTGGAGTCGGCGGCAATACGGATGACCTCGCCTCCGAGGGCTTTAATCAGATGCCCGTACTCGCTTTCGGGGTCCATTACGATAACGTCGGCAAGGCCCATGAGTATGATCCATGCAAGCTCCTTCTTCGCAAAGAAGGATTTACCGGAACCCGATGTTCCGAGATAGAACCCGTTGCCGTTCAGGAGCTTTTCGCGGTTGACAAAGATCTGATTCCGGCTTATAGCGTTCTGACCGCAATAGAATCCATCCTCGTAACTGATCTCCTGAGCGGAGAAGGGCATCAGCACGGCGGTGCTTTCGGTCGTGAGCGTTCGCAAAGCGTTTATCTTGCGAAGTCCATACGGAAGCACGGTAATGAGCCCCTGGAGCTGCTGATATGTCAGCTTCTCAAAATCGCAGAGGTGCTTTCGTCCGATGGAGAGGAACGCTTCGGTATCGGCGTCAAGCTCTTCAAGGGTATCGGCCATGTGCACGGCAGTGACCGTAACGAACATCATGCGCTGGTCGCGGTTCGTAAGGTCATTGAGGTATTCGGTAGATTCCTTCCTCTGCTGTTCGAGCGAATAAGGGACAACGGCGGAAAAGTTGTTATTCTTATTCTGTTGCTGCTGCCACTTGGTAATATCGCTTTCGGTGCCGAGAAGCTTTCTTTCAACCTCTTTTACGGCCTCCTCCGTGGGCACGGGTATTATGTCTATGGAGAACATCATATTGCGCTGCATCTCACAAATCTCCGTGACCATACTGTCCTTGAGGAATGACGGGAACTCTTTGAGGAAGAGCACACGAACGTATTTATCGCCGATCCTTATATGGTCGCGCTCGATGCTCATGGAAGAAGGAGCTATGGCGTCGACAAAGGAATGCCCCTTACGAGCGGACTGATCGAAGTCGAATCTGTAATGCTCTTCTTCGCCGGCGCGGAAGAAGTCGTGGAATATCCGCAGGCGCTCAGATGCGTTGAGCTCGGTCATCCTTGAAGAGAGTGCCGCGAACCTCGAAGAGATCTCCGCCGCAACGCGGTTGAAGAATATGTTTGCTTCCTCGATATTGCGCTTTACGACCGAAATGGTAACGTATTTCTCCTGAAGGATACCGCTGCCCTTGGTAGCCGCCTCCGTGAGTAGCCTGTTGAATTCGATACGGTATTTGTCGAGATCATCGCCTTTCAGCTCCATCAGATGGAAGGAGAAATTGCGGAACGATACGAAACGGTTATTTACTGTGATCTTGGTCGTCGCTCCGACCTCGAGCGAATTGAGCAGGTCGCCGTACAGAAGGAACATATCGAGCTTGTCCTGCTCGGAAGCAACGGAGTAATTGATATCCGTAAACTTGAAGGTGCGGGAATACTTATTCCCTACAAGAAAGGTACCGTCCTTCCATATCCGCTTGATCGGTACGGTATCCTGCACTCTTCGTGGAACGCGGAAGTTGTCACGGTCCTGGTGCAGGATGTTTTTGAGTGTCTTAATCACATTTCAGCACCTCCCCGATCTCTGTGCCCTCAAGCGCCATTGCGTAGGTGTTGTCTGGCATGGACGGCAGCCCCTTCGGCGTCATCATCTGCTTGAGGTATGCCATGGCGAACTGTTCGACCGTCATGCCATGGTACTTTATGAACCCGAGCGCCGCGAACGGGAACGCAGCGAGTACGCAGAGCCAGCTTACGGTCTCGGCACCCAACGGCTTTCTGAGTGTGAAGTAAACGCCGACAGCCACGGTAACGGCTGCGGCAGAAAAAAAGAACTGCCTTGCGGACAGTCCCATGATTATCGATTCCTGATAATCCCTGATCTCTTTGTTGATTTTAATTTCCAAATCTGCCTCCTAATGAAAAAGACGGCCGCAGCCGTCATGATTGTTCTTTATAGTTGAAATTGATCTTTGTTCTGCCCGTTATCGGGTCTATCCATATGATCTTATGCTTCAGCTGATTTGCTAAGTCGAAAGTGTACTTTGTACCTCCGCTCCCGCCGGAATAGACCGCTATGAGCATTGATGAATGCTCGACTAAATAACGGTTTCGCCTCTGCATACAGCCGTCCGTGTAATGATCCTGAAGAACGATACATTCATCAGCTGATCTAAGTATCGTCTTATAGCGTTCTTTCAGTTGATCGGGATACCGTTCTTCCTGCCCGGCATGGGGAATGACTGCAGTAAGCTTGATTCCGTGCTCAGTCATTTCCTGCTTTATCTCTAAAACAGCTTCGGCGCACCACATATCCGTACCCATGGCCATACCGGTTAAAAACATGGTCTTACCATGTGCAATCGCAAGCCGTATCACCGCTTTAATTCGGCGCTTCAGCTCTGAACAGCGGGGATCGTCTTCGTCAAATCCCCATGGGAGCTTCTGCGGTCTGTGTCCTGTAAAGCAGCAGCATTTCTCGTTATCCATATCAAACCTCGCCATATAACCGTGTACGGTTAAGAATAGCAGAATTTTCTGAAAAGTCAACCGTGCGCGGTTAGGTATTCATGTCCTTCTCTGTTATTCTTCCCTTATCAGATTAACCGTGCGAGGGTAAGAAAAGAATATGAAATACGGCGAAGCAATAGCACTTCGGTGCAATGAAATATGCAGGGAAAAGGGTATCACGCTGAACAAGCTTGCAACGCTTTCGGGCTTGCGTCAATCAACGTTGGACAACATCGCAAAGGGGAACACGAAGAATCCTTCCTTGAGAACGCTGCACAGGATCGCAACGGGCCTGAATATGACCGTGGCCGAGTTCCTCGATTTCGACGTAATGAACAGCACTATATTCGAGGACGAATAATTTGATTGACATCCTCAACACCTTCCGAAGCCCGATGTATAATCAAGCCAAAGGAAGGTGATAAAGATGAAGTACATATTCATAGCGGGATTGATCGGCTGGCTGCTCGGCATGAGCATGAAGAACTTCCGCCTTGCCGTTCTCGGAATACCAACCATGTACGGGCTTGTCGTCGGATTCTTCTTCTCACGTTGGGCGGAGCAGAACCACTCGCTTGCTTACGGCATCGCCTACGGGCTATATGCCGCAGTCGTCCTCATCTGGCTCATAGCCTTCATCCGTTTCCTTTCGGACAAGGCCTTTGAGCGGAAGCTCGAACGGGAGGAAGAGCTCAGATTCGTCGAAGAACTGAAACGCAGACAAATGAACACGGCTGAATGACATGAAGGAGCGCTAAAGACGGCGCTCCTTTCGATTAGCTGGCTTTGTTATAATACATCCTGCAGCATTGTTGCAAACAAACTATACGTGTGCTATTATTATGGAGCAAGTCTATTGCAATATGCTATTAGGAGAAGAGTATGGCAACATCCACGGAT
>JAFXSC010000030.1 GCA_017525915.1 Ruminococcus sp. | reverse complement strand
GGCTACAAGGTCGGGCTTATCCGGAAGGATAATAGAGCATCATTTGAAATGGACTGCAAGCATGAGCTGCAATACTTTGAGGATAAGGGCTACTGCACGATGGCATACGAAAGTTTGATCGGCAGAGGGCATATCCGTATCCTGTCGGAAGAAGAAAAACTGCCTGCGCTGAAACTGCTCATGGCGCATTATCATAACGGAAAAGATATGCCGTTCAGCACGGCGGCTATTCAGAGGACGAT
This sequence comes from Ruminococcus sp., assembly GCA_017525915.1. GTDB lineage: Bacteria > Bacillota > Clostridia > Oscillospirales > Ruminococcaceae > Ruminococcus. The sequence continues at coordinate 2,055 of JAFXSC010000030.1, read as the reverse complement.
TGTGTATGCTTTGAAGGTTGAAAGCGTGACAGGAAAACGTAAGGCTGTCAAATAATTTTAACTTTGAACCCAGTGGAGTCAAAGTTAAGAGCAAATGGCTGTTACTTGTGTAGCAGCCATTGCTTTATCCGTTCAGCCACATTTTCGGACTATTGTTATAGAAAATAATACTATAACTGTTGAAATAGCCCTCAAAATGTATTATAATAATAAAAAAGATTTGGAGGTAATTCATCATGACTGAAAAGGATAAAATGCACATCGGAGAGCTTTATTTACCTGATGACAAGGAAATCATGGAGTGGCAGACAAAGTGCCTTGACCGCCTTTACGATTTCAACAACACTCGTCCTACTGAGGGAGAGAAGCGACAGGCACTGCTGAAAGAGATGTTTGCCGAGATTGGTGAGGGCTGTTATCTTGAACCGCCTTTCCATTCCAATTTCGGCGGAGGTCACTGTCATTTCGGCAATTATGTTTATGCGAATTTTGGACTTACTCTCGTGGACGATACGCATATCTATGTCGGTGATTACACGATGTTCGGGCCGCACGTTACCGTTGCAACCGCAGGACACCCGATCTATCCAGAGCTTCGTGAAAAACTGTATCAGTACAATATGCCCGTTCACATCGGCAGGAATTGTTGGATAGGCGCAGGCGTACTTATCATGCCAGGCGTGACGATCGGTGATAATACCGTCATCGGTGCAGGCTCGGTCGTTACAAAGGATATTCCTGCAAATGTGCTTGCGTTCGGCAGTCCCTGCAAAGTCCAGCGTGAGATTGGTGAACATGACAGAGAGTTTTATTGTAGAGACAGGAAGATACCGCAGGAAATAAAGGAGAAATATGGCTTACGATAAGGCAATTTACAAAAAGCTGTCTCACATCGTTGCCCCGATAGCGTTTCAATATTTGATGGCTTCGCTCGTGACAGCAAGCGATGCGTTCATGCTCGGCTTTCTCGATCAGGATTCGCTTTCCGCTTCTTCGCTTGCGGGGCAGATAGCGTTCGTATTCAGCTTGTTCTATGGAGCGTTCGTGTTCGGGCTGACGGTACTTGCGGCGCAGTATTGGGGCAAGGGAGATAAAGAAACCGCAGGAGAAGTCCTTGCAATAACCATGCGTTATTCGCTGATAGTCGGGCTTATATTCACGCTCGGTACGTCGATATTTCCCGAACAGATCATGCACTTTTTCACGGCTGACCATGATCTTATAACCGCAGGCGGAGCGTATTTGCGTACCGTTTCGCTGTCCTATCTGCTGACGGGCTTCACTCAAGCCTATTTCGGAATGATGAAAGTCTGCGACAGGGCAAAGCTCAGCTCGCTGATCGGTTCAATTTCGGTCGTGCTGAATATCATTATGAACGCTCTGCTTATCTTCGGGGGGGGCTTCTTCCCGAAAATGGGCATAGAAGGTGCGGCACTTGCGACTGTGCTTGCGAGGGCTTTTGAAACCGTAATGGTCATAACCGCTGTTGCAAGAAAGCGTTGTCCGCCACTGAATATCGGGCTTATGCTTCACTCCGAAAACCAAGAGCTTCACAAGGACTATTGGAAATATACTGTCCCATTGCTTATCAATCAGCTCGGTTGGGGCGGCGGTGTGACGATGTACTCGGTCATTATGGGACACCTCGGCTCGGATGCCGTTGCCGCCAATTCGATAGCAAGCATCGTCCGCAGTATGATCGCAAGCCTGTGTTGGGGTATCGCTTCCGGTGTAGGTATTATTATCGGCGGTATGCTCGGACGGAATGAGCTTGATGAAGCGAAAAAGGCAGGCGGCAGCTTTGTGCGATTCTCTATTCTGATAGGCGCGGCTTCGGGAGTGGTGATACTTGCTCTCACTCCGCTTATCCTTCACGTCATTCATCTTGAACCGCAGGCGCAGTATTATCTGAAGTTCATGATGTTCATGGCAGCGTATTACATCATCGGCAACTCGCTCAATTCGACGATCATATCGGGCATATTCCCGTCGGGCGGAGACACAAAATTCGGTATGTGGTGTGATCTTATCACATTATGGTGCGTGGTCGTGCCT
>JAFXSC010000046.1 GCA_017525915.1 Ruminococcus sp. | reverse complement strand
TGTGGTCATCGGAGTGAGGTGTATTGAAGAAGAATCCAGACAGCTCGCTGAATGACATAACGCCACCAGCTTCAAGGTCTGCGATGATTTCGTTTGCTCTGCCCATACCTCTGATAGCTTTCCACGGATCTTCTTTCTTTTCAGGTGCTTTACTCTCCGTAGGTGTGGGCTGTGGTATCGGGGTAGGCAGTTCCGGTTTCGGCTCGGTGGGCTTTGCAGAAGATGCGTTAAGCATATCAAGCTGTGCCTGCCGTCTTGCTCGTCGGGCTGCAAAGAACTTCTCAACCTGTTCCGCAGCAGCTTTCCTCTTTGCAGTTTCACTCGTTTCTGTGATAGTTTCAGGCTCAGCAGATTGTTTCGGCTTTGTCGGTGCGGTGACTGTGTGTGTCGGCTTCGGCTCAGGCTTAGGAACAGGCTTCGGCGGCTCGATAAGCATATCGGGAGTGACATTCTCCGCCGACAGCTTTTCCTGTATCTCGGCTATCTGCTCGGTGATGCTTTCGACGGTGAAGCCTTCGCCCAGCGTTTCGGCTCTTGTGAACCTCTGCTGACCATCACCCGACAGCTTGAATTTCAGCTTGTACTTGTTCTTCGGAGTATAAACATACTCAATTCCTGCGGTGGTACAGTTTTTGAGGAAGTCCGCAAAGTCACGGCTGTAAAGCATGACCTCAGCAATTCTGATGCGGAGCTTTTCTTTCCACGACTTGCCCTCTTGTTGCTTCAACAGTTCGAGATAGGAAATGCCCTTGCCCTTCGGGTCAATGAGTGATAAGCCGTGTTCCTTGCAAATCTCGTCCGATATTTCACGCAGTTCTGCCCACGCTCTTTCGTTCTTCTTGCCCTGATTATGCTCGGTGGTGAAACCAAGCCCGTTATACAGATTTGTGTTGTTGAAAATGATGTGGCAATGCAGGTGGTCTTTATCGTTATGAACTGCGATAACATACTGATAATCGCCCTTAAGATAACGGTCGCAAAGCTCCTCTCCGATCTGCATAGCTTGTTCGGGCGTGACTTCACCGGGGGCAAAGCTCTGTATCATGTGGTAGGCAAGGATTTGGGTGCGTCCTGTTCCTGTGTTTCGGACGGCTCGGAAGTCCTCGCTTGCTCCTGCGCTGTTGGCTCGGCAAGCATAAGAGTTGACATATACACCGTTGACGGTCTTATCTCCGTTTGTGATGTAAGCGATCGCTGCGCTGACTGTTGCTCGGATCGTATGGATAGAAGTGTATGCCAAATCTCGTTTACCCCCTCTTTGATCTGCTGAATATCTTGGTCGTAAATATGTCCTGTCCTGCGCATAAGAAGTAGTATCTGATTCACATTGCTCCCGATGCGTTTCATAGCCTTGTTGACTTCCGCATAAGCGTTTCGGTCGGGCGTGAGATCAACTCTCGCACGAACGCAGTCACGGATATACTCGGTCTTGTTCTTGTAACCGTACTGCTCACACTTCGCTAAGATGTCTTGCATTTCCGATTCCGTAAAGCGAACATTTAGCGTGTAGGACTTCTTCTCCCTCTTGCGTTTCAGGTACTTGCGTTCATCGTCGTTAAGCTCGCCCTCAGACTTGTGTGCAAGGGTATCATCAAGCTCGGCAGCTACCTCTTTATCCAGAGCATTGTTGATTGCTCCCTCATAGGTCATGCCCTCGAACTCCATAGCCTTGCGCTTGGGCGGTCTGCCTCTCTTGCGTTTTGTATTTTCCATAGTGGAACTCCGTTCTTTTACTCAATCGGCGTTAGCCGATTTTTTGACCGCTGTGCGGTCATTCACGGGGCTTGGGGTGTCCCCAACAAGCATTTGGTATTTTCGTCCGCTGTGCGGCGCAAAATACAATGCTTGTTATTTTGGTTGCGCTGGAGCGCTATTTTCCAGCCTGTGGGATTTGCATATCACGCAGGCTTTCGATGCTCCGTCAGCGAATGCGTGGAGCGAATGCGACATCTCTCACCGCCGCTTCGGTCGGCGGTATCTCGCTCACGCTCCAGCGTGATGCTCTCAATCATCATCGGTGTCAATATTC
>JAFXSC010000045.1 GCA_017525915.1 Ruminococcus sp. | reverse complement strand
GCGGATTGTGATGTAATAGTGCTGACAACTATGACAAACGGACTGGAATTTCATGTTCAGAGTGAGATAATGGATGGAGAAGAAAGCATTTACTGTCTTCTTGAACGAGCTGCACTGGACGGAGTGCTGATCGCTTCGCAGTATTTCGACAAAGAGAGCGTCCGCCGCATGATATCGGAAAAGATAAAACGGACCGATATTCCGTGCATTGACCTTGGAGGCAGTGCTCTTGGCTTTGAAACTGTCTCTGTACCGCAGGATGATGCTGTATATAAGCTGACAAATCACCTGATAGAAAAGCACGGGTGCAGAGAACTGATGTTTCTTGCCGGTCATGAAGGCAATCCTGATTCAGAGCAGCGTATGTCCGGTTTCCTTCGTGCAGTAAGTGAACACAACTGTACACATGAGATATTCTATGGAGACTTCTGGCAGATGCGTGCAGAGGAGCTTGGTAATGAGTTAATACATCACAAAAGGAAGTGTCCTGATGTTGTTGTATGTGCAAATGACATAATGGCAGTAACACTCTGTGATGTTCTGCAGAAAGGCGGCATCAATGTCCCCGGCGATATCATTGTAACCGGCTTCGACGGACATATCAGTGCGATATCAAATTTTCCTTCTGTTACTACGATAGGCGGTATTATGTCAGAAACGGGCAGAGCCGGAACAGAAAAACTGTTAAGAATTATCGGAGGGATGCCGGTTCCGGACTCTGGAAACGATTTACACATAATCTATGGTGCAAGCTGCGGATGTGTAGAGAAAATGGCTGATTATCAGACAGCAGCACTACAGGTTCGTGAGCAGATTCGTCGTGACACTGAGGTCAGCGATATGCTCGAAATGCGAATCAATGCTGATGTTATAACAAGATCTTCAGCCGTTGAGTCTCTCTCTGAGCTGACTGATATCGTTGACCAGACAGCACACATAATCAAAAGCTACCGCTCACTGCATCTTTGCATTCTTCCCGATTGGGACAGCGAACCTGAACAGCCGGATATATGCCGTACAAAGCCATATCCCGGGCAAATGCTCTGTGCTGTTTCAAAGGAGGCATGGAAGGACGGCAAAAGCGGCTCATTGTTTCCTACGTCACAAATAGTGCCAATGCTTGCAAAGCCTCACGAACCTGTTCTGTTGATACTTCTGCCGCTGCACGCCGCGTCACAGGTTTTCGGATACTGCGGATTTGTCTATGGAAAAGCAGATGACTTCAAGGCATCGGTCATGCTTTTCAACCTTCTGAGTTCCGTGGCAAACGGTCTGCGTATCCTGCGGCACAGACTATATGCGGATTATCTGCAAAAAAAGATCGAAGAGGCTTCAATGTACGATAAGATGACTGATATGCTCAGTAAAAAGGGGCTGCTGCTTTATCTCGAGAACCAAGAGCAGACAAGCAGAAGCAACGGCATAATGCTCGTTACTATCGCTATGCTTACGGCTTCACCGAACAACACGAGCAGCAGTATAATGACCGATAACGTACTTCAGTCAGAGCTTTTACTTGCAAATGCGATACGTCTGATATCAGGACGAAAGTATCAGACAGCACGTCTCGACAAGAGAACTTTTGCAATAGTTTTTTCTCTTGAGGAAGAAACACCTGAACACTATGCAGAAGAACTGATGATACAGCTTGAAGTACTCATACGCAAAATGCAGAAGGGTTCGGCGGCTGCATTTCTTCCTGAGCCGTACTATGTCTGCGGAGAGGTGTCATATCCGGCTGAGAAATGTCTTTCTGAGCTGTGGGAGTCGCTTAGCAGCAGTATGCCTGCGGAAAAGGGATTTACAGGTATCAGTCAGCTCAAAAATCTCAGGCGTGAGATACACAAGGCGCCTGAGCTTGACTGGAGTCTCTCTGTACTCGCCAAACGGCTGAACATCAGCAAAAGCTATGTTCAGAAACTATACAAGGAGCATTTCGGGGTCAGTTATATCGATGACCTGCTTGAAGCACGTATAGGTATGGCAAAGAAGCTTCTGTTAACGACCGATCTGCGTGTCAGCGAGGTTGCCTCTTCCTGCGGATATCAGAACGCTACTCACTTCATGCGTCAGTTCAGGGCTAAGACAGGAATGTCTCCATCTGAATTCAGAGTAACCGCCATTTATTCAAAGCATATATTTCTCAAAAAATAAGTCCCGAAAATTTGATTTTTCGGGACTTCTC
>JAFXSC010000044.1 GCA_017525915.1 Ruminococcus sp. | reverse complement strand
TGAGAGCTTCCGAAATGATGCTGATAGTCAGGCTCTTGCTATTGATACGGTCAAGAAATACTATACCAATGAGCTGCGGTCATTCGGTCTGAAAAATGCGGATTTTACCTACTATCCTGCGGTCGATAGTATAAAAGACCTGACGAAAGATAATCAACCTGTTGTGCTGAAAAATATCAGCATTGAGATCGGCAAGGGCGAATATGTGGCGTTCACGGGACATAGTGGCTGCGGAAAATCTACGGTGCTGAAACTATTGATGAGCATTTATCAGCTCGACGGCGGTGAGCGTTACCTGACCGATACGCAAGGCACAAAACCGCTGACCGCTGAATGGCATAGACTGTTCGCTTACGTTCCGCAGGGCAATCAGCTTATGAGCGGCACGATCCGTGAAATCATCGCTTTCGCTGACAGGGCGGAAATGCAGAATGATGAGCGTATCAACAGAGCTTTGCATATAGCCTGCGCCGATGATTTTGTATCGGAACTTGACAGCGGTATTGACACCCTGCTCGGTGAGCGTGGCACTGGTCTTTCAGAGGGGCAGATGCAGAGAATCGCAATCGCAAGGGCGATTTTTTCAGAAAGCCCGATACTGCTCCTTGATGAAGCGACCTCGGCACTCGATGCCGATACAGAAAAACGGTTGCTTCAAAATCTGCGGAGTATGACAGACAAGACAGTAGTGATTGTTACACATCGTCCTGCGGCTTTGGAGATATGTGACAGAGTGATTGATTTCACAAATACAGACGGCTCGGAGAGCGAATAGCAAGCTCCCTGAGCCGTTTTTCTTTTTCAGCGGATAAGTTTCCCCATAACCGTCACAGACGGCTCTGAATGGCGTTTCCGTTCGTCAGAGAGCCTATCATCATTCAAGGTCATTCCGCTTCTTTCTTTTCTGTTGATCTCGGCTCTGCTCCTGACGCAGATACTCCTCGATAGTCCTCTGTGCATCGGCAAGCTCACGGGCTTTCTTGTCCGCCTGATTATACTCTGTATTCATTGCCGACAGCTTCTTACGGAGCGCCGTGATACTCTTTTCCAGATTTTCCACGGTGGGGATATGTCCTGACGGGTAAAGTTCCAAAACTTGTGTGCGGACTTTCCCATATTCGGATAGTTCGTAGCTGTGAGTTTCCTTATACTTCTTTTCAGCTCGACCGCTGAGAGCTTTCAGCTCCTCGCCGTAGTGCTTCACCTCACGATATTTCTTCAGGACTTTCAGCTTGACTTCCAGATCTTCGATCTCTGTTTTCAAGTTGTTCAGCTCAGAGACTAAGCGACGGCTGTGGGCATAAGCGGAGATCGCTGCATTGCGTATCTCCTCCGGCTCGACTCCGTATTCTGCAATGATGTTCTTGGCGATACTCGCCACCTTCATGTTTCCTCGGTCGATAGCGTCCTGCACAAACTTGTTCTGAGACTTCACAACTCGCTCTTTTATCTTCGTCCTTGGCACATAAATAATACCGCCCCGAAACTGTGCGATGCGTCCCTTAATCGTTTCAGTTTCGTAAAACCACCCAAGCGTCCGGCTACGGGTGAACTTCGCTCTCGGATTGCGTTCTTTCTGCTCCGCAAGCATAAATTTCAGGTCTATCTTGTGGTCGGGATTGTACTCAACAAGCACTCCGAAATCGGCGCACTTCCGCAGGAAGTCCTCAAAGTTTTCACTCTCCTTGATAACCTGATCTATCGTGAATTTCAGTTTTGCTTTCCACGATAATCCCTGACGGCTCATGTCCCACTCCCAATGGCTCTTGCCCTTGCCCCTTTCAGGGTGGTCGATCACGGATAAATGATGCTGTCGGCATACCTCGTCCGTGATGTTCATGAGCTTCTGAAATGACCTGTCCTGCTTGGTAGTCCTGCGGTTTTCGTGCGTTTCAAAAGTCCTGCCGTCGATGCAATTCGTATTGTTGAAAACGCAATGG
>JAFXSC010000043.1 GCA_017525915.1 Ruminococcus sp. | reverse complement strand
TTTGACGGCGGTGCTGTCTTAGAGCCTGCAATGGGTATCGGAAACTTTTTCGGCAGAATGCCCGAAGATATGCAGGCACACTCCCAGCTTTACGGCGTGGAGATCGACTCGCTGTCTGGCAGGATCGCTCAGGCTCTTTATCCTGATGCGGATATTGCGATTCAGGGCTTTGAGCAGAACCGTTTTCAGAACGGCTGCTTTGATGTGGCTGTCGGCAATGTCCCGTTCGGTGAGCTTGGTTTCCGTGATACCGTCCACGATACCACGAAACTGCACGATTTCTTCTTTGCCGAAGCTCTCGACAAGCTGAAAAATGGCGGAATCATGGCATTTGTGACCTCGGCAGGCACACTCGATAAGCGTGACGAAAGCACTCGCCAGATGTTGGCTGACAAGGCTGATTTCATCGGTGCGATCCGACTGCCGGGTGGCAAGAACGGAGCTTTTAAGGATAATGCAGGCACAGAAGTGACCACTGATATTATCTTTTTACAGAAGCGTGAGGGCAAGTCTGTTGCCGAAATGTCCGATATTCCTGATTGGGTACATATCGGTGAAACGGCTGACGGTCTGCCGATCAACAAATACTTTGAACAGCACCCCGATATGGTGCTTGGTACGGTGGTCGAGGGCAATAAGCTCTACGGCAGCGGTACAATGGTTGTCGCTGAGGACGGCTTTGACCTGAGATCGGCACTTCATGAAGCAGTCGGTAAGCTGTCTGCGGAGATCAGTCATGAGCGTGGCAGAGATGTTTATGCGAAAACGGCTGACGGTGTGCAGGTGCAGATTCCCTCTAAACTGCGTAATTACAGCTTTTTCCTTTCTGACGATCAGGTTTTCTTCAAGAAAAATAACGCTGCCTGTGAGTTCCGTTTCGACAAGGGTACTGCACAGCACAAGCGTTTCAAGGCGTTTATTGAGCTTCGTGACCTCACCCGTGAGCTGATCGAAGCAATGGAGCTTGACAAGCCTGACAGCGTTATCAAGGATTTGCAGGCAAAACTGAATGTGGCATACGACGATTTCTATAAGAAATTCGGACTTATCCACTCTCAGACCAACAAGCGTTATTTTGCGGAAGATGTTTCGTATAACCTTGTGGCAGGACTGGAAAAGAGCTATGATAAGACTAAGCTCCTTGAAAAGTCCGATATTTTCACAAAGCGGACTATCGTGCCGCCGAAGGCTGTGGAACGAGTTGATACAGCACTTGAAGCACTCACGCTCTCCATTGCTGAGAAAGCACGGGTTGACTTTGAGTATATGGGAAAGCTCACAGGCATGACCGAGGACGAGCTGAAGCACGACCTTACTGGCGAAATTTTCAAGATTCCCCATACGGAGAATGACTATCAGACGGCTTCGGAGTACCTTTCGGGCGATATTCGCAAGAAGCTCCGTGAAGCTGAGGAGATCGCTGAGTATGATCCCGATTTCAATATCAACGTATCGGCGCTGAAACAGGCTATGCCTGAACCTCTGAAAGCCGGAGATATTGACATTAAGCTCGGTGCCGCTTGGCTCGATCCGAAGTATTACGAACAGTTCATGTATGAGCTGTTGCAGACTCCGGCATATCAGCGGAGTGACAGTCCGTCTGCACGTTGGAACAAGTCTGCTATCGTAGGGGTGGAATACTCCGTCCACGCTAATTCTTTCCATGTAAGCAACAAATCTTCCGACAGGTCGGTGCTTGCGACTCAAAAGTACGGCACACACAAGATGAACGCTTATGACATCTTTGAGCATTTGCTGAATCTGCAAGAGCCGAAGGTCTACAAGACGATCGAAGTGCCTGACGGCTTGGGCGATACAAAGGAAAAACGTGTGGTGGATATTGATGCTACCCGTGTGGTACAGCGTAAGGCTGACGATATTCGCAAGGCTTTCAAGGCTTGGATCTTCAAAGATCCGCAGCGCCGTGAAGCTATTGTAGAGCGTTACAATGAGCTGTTCAACAGTATCCGTCCCCGTGAGTTTGACGGCTCGGCTCTTTCTTTCCCGATGATGAACAGCGATATTCACTTGCACGATCATCAGAAAAATGCTATCGCTCACGCTATGTTTGGCGGAAACACCTTGTTCGCTCACTGTGTTGGCGCCGGAAAAACCTTTGAGATGATCGCTACTGCTATGGAAAGCAAGCGGTTAGGTCTGTGTACCAAGAGCCTGTTTGCCGTTCCAAACCACTTGACGGAGCAAATCGGTGACGATTTTCAGAAGCTCTATCCGGGAGCTAATATTCTTGTTGCGACCAAAAAGGACTTCAAGAAGGAAAATCGCCAGCAGCTTTTTGCAAAAATCGCTACTGGCAACTATGATGCGGTTATCATCGGTCACTCTCAGCTCGGTAAGATTCCTGTTTCCAAAGAGAGACAGGTCATGACCATTCAGAGCCAGATCGACGATATTCTGCAAGGCATTGAGGAACTGAAAAAGAGCGAAGGCTCTAAGTTCCAGATCAAGGCTATGGAGCGAACCCGAAAGAGTTTGCAGAAACAGCTTGACAAGCTCGAAAAAGCAGGACAGGACGATACGCTGACCTTTGAGCAGCTCGGAATCGACCGTTTGTTCGTCGATGAAGCCCACGAGTTCAAAAACCTGTTCGTCGCCACAAAATTGCAGAATGTAGCCGGAATTTCCAACTCGGCTTCACAGAAAGCACTCGATCTTTTCCTCAAATGCAGATACCTCGATGAAAAGACAGGCGGCAAGGGCGTTATCTTTGCAACTGGCACACCTCTGAGCAATTCTATCACAGAGCTGCACACCATGATGCGTTACTTGGAGTATGACTTCCTCCGTGACCACGGCTTACAGCACTTCGACAACTGGGTTGCGGTCTTTGGCGACCAGAAAACCGATTGGGAGCTAAAGCCTGCGGGCAATGGCTTCAAGGAGCGCACCCGTATCGCTAACTATACAGGTCTGCCCGAATTGATGAGTATGTTCAAGCAGGTGGCTGACATTAGGACGGCGGATACGCTGAAACTCGATGTTCCCGACTGTGATTATCAGGTAGTTCAGGTCGAAGCTACTCCTTTTCAGCAGGAACTTGTTCAGGAACTTGCCGACAGAGCTGATGCTATCAATGCAGGAAACGTTGATCCTACGATCGACAATATGCTCAAGATTACGTCGGACGGAAGAAAGCTCGGTCTTGATCCGAGACTGATTGATCCGTCCTTTGAGGACAACCCCGATACAAAGCTGAACAGGTGCGTTGAGAACGTTGCCCGTATTCACGCTGAAACGGCTGAGGACAGGCTCACACAGATAATCTTCTGTGATTTGGGCGTTCCGCACAAGGCCGCAGAAGCAGCGGTCGAAGGCGAAGATGCAGACGATGCGAAGGATAAGAAGTCTATCGCTGAGGTCGAGTCTCTTGAAGAAGAATGCGATTTTTGCGTGTATGACGATATTCGTGATAAGCTGATTGCAAGGGGTATCCCTGCGGAGGAGATCGCATATATCCACGATGCGAAAACCGAACAGCAGAAAGCTGACCTCTTTGATAATGTAAACCGCAAATATGGAATGTTCAATCGTTTTTGCAATGCCGTC
>JAFXSC010000042.1 GCA_017525915.1 Ruminococcus sp. | reverse complement strand
CTGCGGCAACAGATACGGCTTCGGCAGTCATCTTTTCTTTTGCTTCCATGTCGATTCCTCCTGTAAGCCCTTCAGCGTTAAGGTCATGAGCCGGATCGTTTCGAGAAGATCGGGGCTCACGTTTTCGCCCGTCCCGATGCGGCGAAGCTCTTCGAGCACTTCCTCGTGAAGATGCTTCATAGCGATGTAAACGCGGGGGCTGCCCTTGACCGTGATCTCGCGGTTCATGCAGCGGCGATAGCAGTATTCCTGTTTGGGAAGACCGGATATCGCCACGGCTCGATTGAGCTCTTCGGCTTCTTCAGGCGAAACCCTGAACACGACCGATTTACAGCGGAAGCGGTTATGCTTGTCACGATTCCTTTGCGACATTTTCTTCAAGCTCCTTTCTTTCCGTGCTCAGCCTGCTTGCCATCTCAGCCTGGCGCGACGGAAACATATGCGCGTACCCGTAGGTTATTTCGATGCTCTCGTGCCCGACGCGGTTGCCTATCTCCACGGCATTGAAGCCCATACTGAAGAGCAAGCTCACATGGCTGTGACGAAGATCGTGGATGCGTATGCGCTTTACGCCCGCCGCTTTCGAGCCGCGATCCATTTCGTGATGAAGATAGCTCTTCGAAAAATCGAATATGCGCTCGTGAGGCTCTATACCGTAGATCGACCTGAGCAGATCGCGAAGCTCCTCAACAAGGAAATCTGGCATTGAGATCGTCCGATTGCTCTTTTCGGTCTTAGGAGGAGTGATGACGCCTCTGCCGTTCACATACTGATAAGACTTGTTCACATTAAGCGTACCGGCTTCAAGATCGATATCGGCGGGCGTCAGCGCAAGCAGCTCGCCCTCGCGGATACCGCACCAGTAGAGTATTTCGAATGCATAGAAGCTCAAGGGCTTGTCCATTATCGCCTCTGCGAATTTCTGATACTCTTCCTTCGTCCAAACCTGCTTTTCGCCGTTCTTCGCTTTTCCCATATTGCCGACTACAGCTGCGGGATTCTTCGGAAGCCCGTAGTATTTGACGGCGTGATTGAAAAGCGCGCTCAGCTGATTGTGCACCGTTTTGAGATATACGGGCGAAAACGGAGCCCCAGTGGATTCGTCGCGGTACTCCAGCATGTTATTCTGCCATGCGATGATATCCCTCGGCAGTATGTCTCGCATACACTTCTGCCCGAAATAGGGGAGCAGATGCTTGTTAAAGGTGCTCCTCTTGGTTGCAAGGGTGCTTTCCCTTATGCGCTTGCCCAGATCCTCGAAATACAGCTCGGAGAACTTTTCAAAGCTCATATCGAGGCTGCAGTTGAGCTTGAGCATTTGTTCTTTCTCCCAGGCGACGGCTTCGCGTTTGGTTTCAAAGCCGCGCTTTTGGGTCTGCTTGGTGCTGCCCATCCAGTCGGTGTAACGATAGACAACACGCCATTTGTTGTTTTTGTCCTTATAGACTGACAATCAAATCATCTCCTTTCCCGATTACTTGTTCTTGTTGTCAGTTTCGTAACGGAACCTCTTGTAGAAGTAGTCACGATTGACCTTGCCATGGACGGTCATGTATCCGGCCTTATCCAGTTCCTCATTGAGGGTCTGAATGATCTTGTAAGCGCCGGACTTGCTGATGCAGAGTTCTTCCGCAACATCTTTCGCAGTCAATACCAGTGTACTCATAAAATACCTCCTTTCCTTTAAGATTTGTTTCGATGGGACTCATCGGGGCTCTTCCAGACAGGCATTCCCTTTTCGGCGCTGTGTCGTTTTTTCCCGCTTGGCACGCTCCGCTTTCACATCTTGGCATGCTTCCCCACGGGAGTAGCTTCCCCGAACCATTCATATGGTTTTGGAACAGGTGTATAAATACCCAATAATACTATATCATACCATTAGCGGTTAGTCAATAGTATATCATAAATATATTATTTAGAAAATCTGTTCGAATAATGAAGAGGGGGTTGACGAATACTTACCAAATATGGTATGATAACTTGATGAATGACCGAAGGAGGTTTAACATTATGAAAACGGGCGACAGGATCAAGTTCATACGCAATTTCAGAGGGATGACCATGAAGGAGCTCGGACGCAGAGCGGGCTTCAATCCGGCCCATCCCGACGTGCTCGTCTCCCACTATGAGTCGAATATCAAAGCTCCGCGAACGGAAAACCTCCTGAATATCGCGGAGGCACTCAATGTATCGCCCCATGCGATAGACGTGCCTGATCTTGATTCCCATCTCGGCATGATCCATACCTTCTTTGCAATGGAGGATCATTTCGGCTTTTATATCGACCGTCTGCCTGACGGTGAACCGGTGATAAGGCTGTGTCACGGTCAAACCGGAACGCGCCGCGTGATGAGGGACGCCTTCGAGGCGTGGCTGGAGGAAGCGGAGAAGTATCGCTCCGGAGCGATAACGGCAGCGGAGTATGATGAATGGAGGTATCGATTTCCGGAATTCTGCGAAGGTTTCCGCGATGCGCCCATGAGCAGGCTCAAGGGCGATAATGAAAACAGGATACAAATGAAGCTTCGTGAACAATATCGAAACACCCCCAAGGAAGAATAATAAAAACCGGCCGATCTTGTAATGGATCGGTCGGTTTAAGTATGGACGGTTATTCAATGTTGCCAATCGGTTGCCAATCGGCGATCATGTTCTCGAAAAGTCCTTGATTTTATTGGGCTTTTTTCTTTTATTGCATCATTCCCACTCGATAGCTATTAAACAATTTTGTTTACCGAATATTGCTCGTGCTATCTGTGGTGTCTTTGATTATTTGATAGATCCGTATTATCCGGCCTGTCACCCGCCTCATTATCGTTCTGTTATCAACGTTGATAACGGACGGTAACGACTGTGGAAAAATACAATATCAGTATAGCAAAATTAACGGTTGTTTTCAAGCGTCAGGCTCAATATCCTGGTGCAGGAAAGCTTAATAGTTTGCACAAAACTTACACGCGTGCAAGTTCGTGCAAGTTTATGCAAGTTAGTGCTCATTTCGGAAGCGAGTATTTTGCTGCGCTTGTGTTTCCGCTTCGAATCAGCTTTCCGTTCATTTCAAGCTTTTTCAGCAGCCGGAAAGCTTGCGGACCTGAAACATGGAGCAGATCGATTACGTCCTTCCTTGCAATAGATCCCTTTGTTTGCGCGAGCTTAAGAATGAGCTCAGAATACCGTATAACATCGATATCCGTTTGACGCACATATTGAACGGGATCCTTATAGGCTTTTGCGCTTAATACATAAACTCTTCCGCGGCCGTTGCCAATGCCATCTACGATTCCCGCTTCCGTCAATTGCTCGACTGTCGATCGGAGCTTTGACTCGGGGATGTTGCACTCCGAAGAAATCTCGTTCAGCGACATGCGGCGATTATGTTTCAGCGCATTCAACACAAACAACGAGCTTAGCGAGATCGGCTGCCCGGTTTTCTGCTGCTCCTCGGTTATCAAAGCGACCATTCTCTTGTCCGGCATTCCGCGGGGGATAAACAGCCGAACAGATGTTGCTGTGCTTTCCGAATAATCAGGTAATTCGCGGCCGTAAATAAGGGAGCCTTCAAAGATTCTGTCAACTCCTCTTCCCGACCGTTCAGCAAGGCCAACGCGTTTCAATGCGTCTGCCAGGACCGGATTGCGTCCGTGGGGCTCTACAGTCAGAATGTTCTGATAAGTCACGCCCTCGATAAATCCGCCGGGATTTGATACCGTTAGTCCATCACCGTCGATTTTAACCAACACCCGCCCCAACTGCGTATAGTCTCTGTGCGCAAATGCGTTTACGATAGCTTCTCTCACGGCCCTCGGGTTGAATTCGGGTATTGAGATCCTGAACAATCCCTGCTCGATTTCCTGCTCCGGATTCCTTGCAGAAACGAAGTCTATCATCCTTTCGATTGACGCGAGCAGGGGCAAATAGTAAGATTCGTTTGCTGTGACCTCCGTACCGCGCATCATAATAAAAGCGGATTCCGCAGTCGGAATAAGCTCTTTAAGCCGATCCTTGCGTCCCAACATAAGTAAACCGGTATATGTGGGAACAAGCTGTTCGTTCATCGTTATAACAAACTGCATGGCTTTGTCCAACTCTTCATCGGAAAGCTCCAGCAGCGCTTTTTCACCATTGTATGAACGGATAATATTGCGCAGGCGTTCACGCTCTATGGGATCCAAATCGACGTACAGAGCTCCGGGAACAGGCTGTGCGGAGAAATCAAGGAGGGATAAGCTGCTAAGACGCGTCGTTATCTCATGCGGATACATTGGTATGTTCTCAGGAGAGCCGTCGGCCTTAAGCGTCCTTCTTTGTATCTTGCCCACAGAGGAAGCGACGATGCTTCTGCTCTTGGGAACGTTTATTTTCAGAATCAGTTTGTCATTAATATGCAATGGTTCGACCAGTGCGGAAACAGGAGGTACCGTCCGATTTGCGATCAGCGCGGGCAGCTGCGAATAGTCCTTATGATCTTTATGGACGCCAGTGGGAGTTCCGTCGTTTTCTACTCCGAGATAAATAACACCACCGGCGGTATTCGCAAATGCAACGACGGCGTCTATCAGATCATTGTCGTTAAGTTTTTTGACGTCGCTTTTGAACTCGATCTCCATAGTTTCCCTTTGAGGGATATAGCTGTCCATGGTTTCACTCCTTTCTTCCTTTCGCCGATTATTTTATCATATGCGTGCAACATTGTCAACGCAAACTTGCACGCGTGTAAGTTTGTGTAAGAAAGTGCGAGCGAATGCGGAGAGGCGTATAGGAAAATGATCCATCTTGTTATGTTGAAAAAGACCTCGATTTTGGGTATACTAATATAAGTGGTTTTATAACCATGAGAGGCTGCCATAGGATCGAATGCGATAGAGAATGAAGGAAGGATCTTCAATGGATAAGGAACGTTTTTTTAGATTCTGCTATGACGTGATAACCAAGCATACCGGCTTCCCGGATGTTGCTAAGACGTACAATGATCTCCAGGAAGGTGCGAAGTATCAGAACGATTATTATAACAATCCCGTAAGCTTCATGCAGGAAAGGGATAGGATAATCAGCTTTATTTTCAATGCCCGCAAAGATAATGTAATAGACGGCTTCATTGATGACCGCAATTATCTGCTGTTCCTCCCTGCGCCTTCGGGCAGACGGCTTGGCGAATTAACGAATGAAGAGCTGTTTTCGAATCTATACAAGGAGCTTTGTCGATTAACAGTAAAGGGAGCGCATCAGGCGATCAAGCATTATCATCCCGACGTTTCCGATAACGACCTGACGACTGAGCTGCTGGACCGGGGCGATGAGACGCTCAGAAAATACGGGCTCATAAGCTGCACGCAGGATAAGCCTGGAGACCGATAACGATACTGCTTGAGTGGCACAATAGCGGGCCCGCTCGGAATGGAGAATAATAATGGCAACACCAATGACAAACGCAACCTGTATGGATTTGCCAACGATAATCACTGCCGTTACGGCAATAGTATCTGTTATCATTGCTACGATTGCTTTGATACAAACACATAGGCAGTATAAAGACGGTATTCAACCGCAGCTCAGTATGAAGTTGCTTGAGTATGATGGTTTCTTGTACTTACAGATTAAGAACACTGGCGGTTTGGCAGCGAAAAACATTCGTGTTAATGTACTGAAGGTCGAGAATAACGGGGCTTCAAATCAGCTGAACCTCGGGAGACTGTTTAAGCAATCGTTTGAACTATACCCGGAAGAAATCGTCCAGGATAGAGTCGCTTTATTTGGAGCTTCAATTGCCGATGATGCTTTCCCGCAAATTGTACTGAAAGCGGAATACAGCGTTGGCAAAAGGAAAAAGACCATAAAACTTCAACGCACAATAACGTTTGTCAGTGCATACGCAGAAAAAATAGCGGCGGATGTTAATATGAATATGAGCAATATTGAATCGTCAGCTCGAAGCATAGCAAGAGCAGTTGTCAGAACGGCAAATTATTTAGATGGGAATCAGGTTTATTATTCTGACGAATTGAACATATTGTCTGGAAAAAGTCTTGCCAACGATTTGCACAATACTCTTAGGCAATCAGAAGAACCGGTAAAGAGCCGTGAAGAAACGATACGGGCAGCAATAGGATCGGAAAGGACGGAAATACCCAATGCCGACGCTTGAATGGATCGGAAAAGAAAAGTGGATGGCTGACGGCTGTCTAATCAGCGCTGATCTTTGCACCATCCCTGATTAGGAGCTGATACATTACACTAGTCCTCTTAAAAATGATTATTTCATGGTTCATTCTTTACTCTCGTCTTGGCCTAGTTCTTGAAAACACTCCCATAACCGTTTTTCCTTTATGTATTGGATCGAACCGTCATTAACCTTTATTTTTGTGCCATCATGAACGACAAGTAGCCTTAGCCTCCTTTATGGAAAAAACTCTCTTCGTTCATCTTGTTCCTGCATCTGCCGAAACAAATCGGTTAACATCACTTGGCCATGATATCCGCCATTTTCGCCAACTCCGACTATCAAGCTGTAGTTTCGATTCAGGATGTCAAAAATACTGTTCATTTCATAGCAACTGTGTTTTTCAAAATTCATAAGGTTGAATATGAATCTATCATCTGATAGTTCATAGACTACACCCTCTTCAAAATCTAATTTACCGGTACCTATATCCGCCAGCCCCATCAGATCAGTAGAAAAGTCTCTCTTTACAAAGTATAAACGCCATTCGCCGCTATAAACAGACATGGACTCGTCTTTAATGAATTCAATGAAATCAAAGTTTTCGTCCTGCGTTTCCGGCAATGATAAAAACTTTGCATAAATAGATTTTATGATCTGTATTTTGGTTCTCTCCTGATAACCGCGCACAATAGCCGGATCGCCATTTGCATTATAAAATCTTAAATATGCGGAATCGTACTTACCTAAAAATGTATTACACTCTCTACAGAGAGTTCGAGCTGTTCTTCCTTTAGGATATAAATCTTTGGCAAGCTCATTGTCGAAGTACGCTCCCGCAGCATCCTCATAAGAAAGTCCCTTTTTCATCCCTGAAACGATTGCTTGGCGAGCATGCCCGGACATCAAATCATCCATGGCTTTAACTATGTTTAGCTGAATGATATCATCATTTCCAACACAGTGGGCAGGGTAATGCTCTTCGCTCATTTCCGATTCGGGAAACTGTTTTCCGCATAGCCGACACTTATGCATTTCGTCCATAACTTTACACCTGTCTTGTTCCTTCAATTACCCGTTGCCATTAACCTTTATCCGAAAGATTTTTCTGATCTTATCGGCAAGCTCCCTGTTTTCTTTGCCGACATTTATCCCTTCACATGGCGTCAGTTCATTCGATATCCCGATCAACATAGCAGCGGCTTCTCTTATTCCTTTGGTTCGTGGAACAAAAAGTTTATAAAGCCATTTGCTCGAATAAGAATAGGCGTAGATTTCTGCAGCAAGATGGCGAATCTCCTTTTTTGCGATTTCAATGTCATGTCTTCTGCTTTCACTCGTTTCATTCAAGGGCAATACTGTTGCGTAAACATTGGCATAAAACACAAGGCATTCAACTATTTTCCCGCGGAGCTCATTATATCTCTGCTTAGGTACTACATAGAGAGAATGCCCCAAATACGCAAGCAGAGAAGCGATAATACCACCGAGGGCACCGACAAGCAGGCTTGATAAATCAAATTCAAATCCTGTATTGGGAGCAGCATTATTAGCCAGAATTACGATGGCGCCAACCAGTATATTCATAATTATAGTTTGTTACCTCGCTCTATCCTCCATCATCGCTCAGTCGGTCTGTGTTTGAACATTCCGCTCAATGAAATCGATTTCTCCCTCCGATAATCCGTATTTACCATATAGCCGTGCATCAATTACATCAGGGGAATTATCCCATTTAATGTCAGAGCTATTGGTGAAATCCTGTACCGGGATTGTTTCCCACACGCCGGGAGGGCAATGTTGTGTGGCTTTTTTCACACCTAATAAACACCTGAAGAACTTTGTCTTGAAGTATTTAATGAAGTTTTCGCATTCTTCTTTAGATTCAAACGGACCTCCGCACAGGTATGTGTCAGCACTCCCTTCGCAAGGCAATCCAACATATGGCAACGAAAGAGTTTCGCCGAATTTACCCGTGTTGTTTGCTTCCGGAATAAACACTTTGAATTTATCAATGCTACTGTTTTCGACAAGATATCGACGCTCTATGAAACGCGATGACCGTTTTCCGTCAATTCTTCCATACATTTTTATGTAGCTCGAACTATCCTCAGGTGCCTTTAGGAATACTTCCGGTAACTTTTCCATAATGCTTGAGACTATCTTGCTTCCGGTTCCTTCTCCGATTAAGGCTTTAGATTCGGGATGTTCCAAGAAGAACAGCTCCGAGAACCTGAAAAGCCCCTGCGAGGCAATTATGGTATTGAGCCTGTTATTGCCTTCTTCGCAGGATGATACCTTTTTTACAATACTTCGGAGCTCATCGGACATCGCAAACACACCTATTGCACCGTAATCAGCATCCGCATCTCGGTATGTTATTACTATACCGCCTTTAATCTCAACAGTTGGGAAAAGGTCTTTGGAATCAGGATAATAATGCACAACACGGAAGTGCGGATCGTTAAGCATCTTCTCATTCCACTCCTTCGGAGTTTGACCGGCGTCGAAAAGGAACCTGCCGGGAGTAATCAAGCTAACAGTTTTCGACAGGGCAAAGGAGGCATCATAGAAATAATGATAGACGGGAGCTTTCCTGCTGCTGATCCCTTCCTCCTGATACGGCGGATTGCCTACAACTGCATCGAACTTCATTTCCTTCACATCCTTTCCCCAGTAACTGCCGCGCAGGATCTTCTTTTGGAACTTATCGGGCTTGCTCTTGAGCATGTTTACGAGATCGTCGAAATAATGGGCGTTCGGCTGCGCCGTGCTGCGATATCCGCAGAGCGTCCGGCAGGTGATCGACTTTGCCATAGGCGTCTTGCAGATAACGTACACGTTATCGCGTATGACCTCATCCCAGAAATACTGCAGCTCGTCAGGCTCCCAATCGTCGTCGACAGTATCCTCCAGCTTTGCTCTGTAAACGCTGTATGCGCAATACAGGGGATACAGACCGGACTTGGAGTTGATCTCCAATATCTTCGTATCCTCACGGAATACCGTCTTCGTCACCTCGCCCCGGTCGACAAAACGGGGCTCCTCCAGCCGCCTTCTCTCGGTCTCCGAATCGTCTTCAAACTTTTCATTGAAGAAGCACCAGCCGCCGAGAGTATCGGACATATGCATGTTGACGACGCGCCATGGGGTGAGCACAGTCTCTTTATCCGGATTCTTGAAGTGACGGAATATCTCCGCGATCATCATGACGCGCTTTGTGGGCGTTTCCTTATCGGCTGCGGCAGCAAGGCGCCTGATGCGCTTGCCCGCGGCAACGAATACGTCCCGGTCATAGTATTTGATGAAGTCCTTGAATATCTTTTTCGTCACTCCGCGAGGCATGAACTCTTCCCAAGAGTTATCATCTACAAGCTCAACAAAGCGCTCTATGCCGATATCCTCATCGAAGGGAACGTCCGCGCCGTAGATCATGAGAGGCATCCTAATGGATATGCCGCGCAATATGTCGATGGCCTTCTTGCGGGCCTCCTTGGCCTCCCTGATGCGCTTCCTTTCGGCGATCTCCTCAGGAGTAAGCTGAGGCTTTTCGGGCAGGTCAGGCTGAACAGGATCGTCGATCGTTTCGATCTGCTCATCGGTTAAGCCCTGCCCGTTGACGACGACCTCTCCTTTTTTCTTCTGAGCCTTGGAAGAACCGATAATATCCTTAAGCTTATTGAACATGGAAGCATCCAACTCATCCAGCTTAAGGAGCTCGTCGTTATAGATGGATTCGTCGTCGAAGCCGCTGTTGACTGCACGCTCGGCGTAGATCTGCTTGACCTGCTCCATCATGGATTCGACGCTGTACTTCTTTGTTCTGGAGCCCGCAATAGATATGACCGGGCAGTAATTCAGGAACTCCTGCATTGCCTGACGGCGCTTTTGCTGGCTCTTGCCCGGTTTGCGGGAAAGGTGCACGGTCTCAGTAAGCACCCGCAGAGTCCTGTCGGGAGCGAAGTCGAATACGTAGCAATCCGTCTTCTGCTTGCCGTCGATCTGACCGGCGGACTGGACGCGGAAAATGGTCTGCATATACTGGGCGGCAGCGGTAGTATAGGAGCCCGAAAGCATGAGCACTGCTGTCCATTCCTTAACGGTGACGCCAGTAGTGAGCTTGCCGCAGGAGAGGGTTATGGAATAGGGGTTGTCCCTTATGATGGTCTTGACCTTATCGAGAGCGCTGTCGTAATTATCCTTCTCATAATAATCGCCCTCGCCCGCAACGTTGGCTATGCCGAACGTGCTGAAAACGGGATGCTGACGGAGTATGCCCTCAAGCGCGCGGGCTTCCTTAACGCCCGGGACCATCCAGAGCGTGTGGCGGAACATATCGCGGTATTCCTGCGTGGCGAAGGGATAATTGCTCTCCTTGTCCTCTTTGACCATGAGGTTCAGGAAGGACCAGACGTCCTTTTCATGAACGAAATTGCCCTCAACAGCGCCCGCGGGTATCTCCCTCTTGCCGTGGGGGCCCTTTGACCAAACGCGGAAGAACTCACGGAAATTGAATGCCTTGGAGCCGAATTCATCGGTGACATAATCCTTCAGCTTCTCGCCGAGATCGTAAGTGAAAATGTGCATCTTCGGCAGGTCTGCATAGGGGTTATGATCGCCGGGATGAAGCTGATCCCAGTTTTCCTTGCAGCGCTGCTCCATGACGTAGTCCCATGTATAGACACTTTCTTCGTCGTACTGGGAGAGGAGGTTAAACGGAGTACCTGAAAGATCGAGCACCTTGGTGTGCTTTTTGCGAAGGAGCTTTATTACGTTGCTGCCGAGCTCGGTCTGCGTACCCTCATGCGCCTCATCGATGATGATCATATCCCAATCGAGTGCGAATACGGCGTTGTTCTTATTGAAGTTGCCGCCTACGAGCTGAGAACCGCGAAGATCCTGAATAGAAGCGAAGTAGATGAAATACGCCCCGCTCTTATCAAGATTGCGGATCTTCTGATCGTTTTCGGAATCGGTCTTCTCATCGAAGGTATAGGCGGAATTGCTGGTTTTATACTCGAAGGAATAATCGTGCTCGGACTCGCCAGGGAATAGCTTGTGAAAATCCTCACCCCAGCCTTCGCCGACGACGGGACGGTGGGTGACGATAATAACACGGCGGAACTGAAGCTCCTGAACGACTTTAAGCGCGGTCAGCGTCTTGCCGAAGCGCATCTTGGCGTACCAGAGCATATCATTCTGCTTTTTGAAGAGCTTGACAGTCTTTTTGATAGCGTCAAGCTGCTCATCGCGGAATACGATGGGCGGATCGGTATGCGTAATTTCGGAGGAAGTAAGGGACGAACGTCCTTCCTTGACTGCCTGTATGGCTTTGATTGCCGTGGGAAGATCGACTTCGAACCACTCGTCGCCCGTCTGACCGTTAGGCTTGATCTGACGGATAGAAGAATTGGAAAGAACGCGGTGCACGTCCTTGTCGCTGAAGGTGTAAAGCATGGTTCCCAAGCCGGTCTGCTTTTGCATGACCGCCAGCTCCGTGTGTAACAAGTTGTATCTAACGCTGACTGTCGAGGTGTACTGATCGATGCGGGCTTTGGCGGCCTGATTCAGAAGCCTGCAATTCGTAACAAGCAAAGTGGGGTCTTCGGATGTCTTAATGGTAGCTTCACCGATCTTCAACAGATCCTTGTGGTCGTCATCGGGAATCGAGAAGATATAAATGAGCTTGTATTTTGTTGTCGTCTCACTTATTGGCATTTCCTTTTTCCTTTCTGATCATATCGACGAATCGTTTGCTTGATTTATCACGCCAGTCCTGTATCCGGCAATAAATGCCGTTGTGCTTATAGATGTTGCCGCTTGAGCAGCCGGGGCATTTGGCTTTCATTACTGTCTGCTCGGGAACAGATGCAATTCCGTCATCAAAATCCATTTTTATTTGGCCGTCAAACAGGTCTTCCTCGAAGCAGCTGTTCGGAACAACATATTTCAGCCCATCCATCTGCCAAATGTTCCATGAGATTATTAGCGCGATTTTGTGCGTTAGTTTATTTGACGGCGCCCTGCCGAAGCGGGCGATATAGTAATCGATGTAGGTGAAAAGCAGATTTTCACGCGCAAGCAGGAGGTTGTCCCCCTGATACTCGTAACCATAAACGCTTTCAAACGCACGCTGTGCCCACTTGCACCAGTCAGCTTCAGTATAAGTGTTTTCGTTCACGACGCGGAGTTTGCGGTCAAGAAGACCTATGCGCCGCTCAATCGGAAGCTTGTCGCCGGATACGGTGTCATAACGGCTAACAAGATAAGGAGCCTCACCACAGGTGATCTCAAGCCGCTGAGCGTCAACGTATTTGTTCCAAGGCTTTCTGGGATTGTCAAAGACGATCAGCTCAGTGTTGGCTACCCAGCCCTTATCGGTCTCGGTGTTAAAGACGCCAGGTCGACCGAACCAAGCTTCATCTACCAAATTGTTCTGCTTGTTGCATACCCACGCAGGAGTGAATACCTCTGCTTTTTCGCGGGTACGGCTTGCTTTTTCAGACTTCTCTTTTGAAATGCGCGGGCGAATGAGGAACTTGTTATCACCGGTAATGAGCGCAGGGAGAATCGGAGAGAATTCCTCATAACCATCCCCCATCTGAGCGTAGTCTTTTGTTGCCCACAGAATGTTCCCACCGGTGGTCTTGTCAGCCAAGAGCAAACGAAGAAGCTTGGGATCGTTTCTGAGGATCTCATCTTCCCGGATGTCGATGTCAGTGTAGTATTCAGTTGAGGGAACGATGTTGGGCATCAGAACGATTCCTCCAAACGGCGCTTATAAAAACTCATCATATTATACCATATACTGCGTGGGGTTTCAAGGAAACAAAAGGGACTTTGACAAAGCATTACCGTTTTATAATATTCTGATTTAGGACTGCGTCAAATGACGCAGTCCCATGTTCAACCTTTATTTCAGTACATAATCTCGCACGACCTGCTCCTCGGCGCGGGCGCGGCATGAGTTCATGGCGCGGATCCAGCCGAGCTGGTCGCGGGCCTTGAGGGCTTCGGTCACGCCCTCGGCGCGGGCGAGCTGAGCGGTGATGAGCTCGATCTGTTCCTTCGCCTCACGGTCAATGTCCATGAGGTGCTGTTTGAGGTTCCCGTTCATAAGGAACTCGGCAAAGTCACCTTTCCGGTGCTCCTTGAGAAAACGCTTGCGCATGCGGCCGTAGCGGCCGATATCGCCTTCGGGTTCCT
Source organism: Ruminococcus sp. (assembly GCA_017525915.1). Lineage (GTDB taxonomy): Bacteria > Bacillota > Clostridia > Oscillospirales > Ruminococcaceae > Ruminococcus. Next base: position 4,478 of record JAFXSC010000042.1, on the reverse strand, counting down.
CGGGGACGATGAGACGAGGGAAGAAGTAGTCGCCGACGAGATCGTAGGTGAGGCCGTTGGTCTCGTCATAGACGGTTGCGGGCAGTTCAGTGTTGGTGTTCATAATGATTCTCCTTTCGGTTTTGTTCGTAGTTGTGTTGTTTTTCTCTCGCCTCCGCAACGAGGTTGTCGACATATTCGTCGCCGAACACCCTGCGGAGGAGAGCGTAGTCACGGGTCTGTTTGTGTAGGTAGTCGTTCTTTTCTTCGAGCGAAGCCAGCCGCTCTTCCAGCCGGCGGTTCTCTTTTTCGAGTTCCTCGTTCTCGCCGCGCAGCAGGGCGATCTTGTCCCATGCCTTAACGCAGGTGACGAGCACCGCACGGACGAGATCCTTGAGCCTCTGCACGAGCGGGACGACGAACCGCTCTCTGTAGTTCTTCGCGCTCATAAGCTTCGGCGGCTCGGGGACCGCATAATCCTCATCGCGGCTGAGCTTGTACTCGATACGGTCGATCTCCTCGCCGGCGGTGTCGGCGCTTTCGAGCCGATGCTGTATCTCGGAGAGCTCGCCCTGCTTTGCGGCAAGCTCGGCTTCGAGCGTCGCAAGCTCCTTCGCCCGCTCCTGCTTCTTGAAGTCGAGCACGGAGAGGTGCTGTTCGTGCGTGCCCTTCTGCTCCCATTCGATGCCGTAACGCTCCATTACAGCGGCGAGCGCTTTCTTTTCGGACTCCGCCCACTGCGCCCACTCGGTCGCGCCGCGCGTGCCGCCGGTGAAGCCCTGCGCAGCGAGCGCCTGCTTTAGGGAAACGCGGGTGTCGAGGCCGCGCTTGCTGCCGGTCGTGAACGGGACGAAATCGACGTGGATATGCGGCGTCGCTTCGTCCATATGGATGTGAGCGGAGTACACGCGAAGGTTCGGATTGCGGGCCTGAAAGCCGCGGTAGTACTCATCCAGCACCTCCTTTGCCAGCTCGCCGTTTTCCGTTCCCGAGGCCATATTGTCCATATCGCCGATCTGCAGTATGATCTCGTGGAACAGCTTCTCCTGATGGCTTCCCCGGATCTTCTCATAGTAATCGGGAATGATCCGGTCCTTCCGTTTCTGTTTGGCGTTGTAGCGCTCAAGCGCTTCGTCGAAGAGGTCGTGATAAACCTTTTTGAGGGGTTCATCGATGTAACTGATGTTGTATCGGGTGCGCTCTGCATTCACGTTTTCCGCTATGAATTTGCGGCTGTTGTGGCTGGCGGAGCCTTTCCCGATCATTGCGCATATTGTTCTTCTCATGGTATGTACCCGGCGGTTAATGCCTTTGTTACTTTCTGCGAAAGTAACGCAAAAGCACTTTTGTCAGTCTTCGCCCGCCAAAAGTGCTGTTGCGCCCTGCGGGGCCGGCCCTGCCCATCGAAGGAGCGGAGGGGAAGCACTCTGCCTCCGCCCCTTCTTGAATAACGGGCTTCTTCGATAAACTCACCTTATCGCCTTGGTTGGCTTACCGTCACGCGTGACGCTCGGGGATATTTTAGCGTCACGCCAATTTGCCCATATACGGTAAGGCTTTTTTGAGGACGAAGCCCCGCGCGTGACGCTCCGTGACGCTAAATTTGATAGTATGCAAATCAGCGTCACGAGCGTCACGGAGCGTCACCGGCTGCCCTTCCCTTCTGCGAAGTAAAGCCTCACCCTACGTCCGTCGTGCGAGCGGGAAGGGGCATACAGAACGCCGTGCTCGGCAAGCAGCCTCGCGACATTCACGTTCAGCTTTCTAGAAAGATGATGAGGGAGCATTCCGCTGCCGATCCTCTGCGCCAACTCCGTAGCCGTGCCTTCCCAGATTGGAGACTCGGCATTTACCAAAGCCGCTATTGCGTCGAGCGTAGGATCGGGCGGGTCGCGCCACAACTGCGTTTCGATCTCGGTGAGGTCCCAAGTGCAGTTCTCCTGTTTGAAGAGGAGCTTAAATCGCTGATCCTGCTGATCGCGTCCGATAACGTCGAGCGTTGCCTCCGGTCCCGTTCTTTTCTCCTTGCGGAGAAGGAACGCGCCGTCCGCGGAGCCGAGCAGGCCGGTCGTGCCGGAGATCGTGTCGAACTTGTCCTCGGCGTCCTGCTTGCGAGTGTGGTGAACGATCAGTACCGCGATCTGGTTTGCATCCGTCAGCGCTTTCAGATTGGAGATGATCTGATAGTCGTTGGCATAACTGTACTTATCGCCATCGTCGCCGCGCACCTTCTGTAGCGTGTCGATGATAATGAGCTTCGTATCGCTATGCTCGCGGATAAAGCCCTCGAGCTGCTGCATGAGACCGTTCTCCAATGATTTGGCCTTTGTCGCAAAATGCATATTCTTGGTGCCTTCCACTCCGAACATTCGGGAGCTCCTTCGCTGCAGTCTCGCAGGATCATCCTCCAAGGCAAGGTAGAGCACCGAACCCTGATGAAGCTGCATTCCCCACAGCGGCGTTCCTGTCGCGATCGCGAAGCCCATCTGCAGCACGAGGAAGGATTTGCCGATCTTCGGCGCGCCTGCCATGAGGTAGGTCCCGGGATACAGGAGCCCCTCGATTATGGGTATTCGGGGTGTAAACGCTGTGTCGAGCAGACCCTGCATCGTGATCGTTTCGATATAGCGAGGATCGAGCTTTCGCGGATCGATGAAAAATTCTTCTTCTTCGGTGTTGCAAAAACCATTGTAATCTGCTATAATATCCGCAGTTGAGATCGGTGACTGCCTTGTATCTGCGCCAACAGATACTTCTTCGGCAGTCATCTTTTCTTTTCCATCGCTCACGAGCATCCCTCCTTCATACCGAGCAGTGTTTTCGTGATAAGCTCGATGTTTTCATAAAGCTCGTCACGGAAATCGCCGGCGGCTTCGATACGCCTGAGCTCATCGAGCACAGCGGCGAGCTGATCCCGCAGGGCCTTGTAAACCCTCGGGTTTCCCTGAACCACGATATCGCGGTTCAGGCATTTTCGATAGCAGTATTCCTGCTTGGGCAGACCCGACAGCGCGACGGCTGTATTGAGCTGCTCGTTTTCTTCGGGCGAAACGCGGAATCCGACCGTGATATTCCGGAAGCGTCCGTGTTCGTCTCTGTTTTTGGCTGACATAATTCATTCCATCCTTTCTTGTTCAAGTTTTTCGATCATCTCCGTCTGCTTTGACGGGAACAGGTGTGCATAGCGCAGGGTGATCTCGATGCTTTCGTGACCGAGCCTGTCCGCAATGGCGACGGGAGTGAATCCCATGTCGATCAGCAGCGAAACGTGGCTGTGACGAAGATCGTGAACGCGGATGCGCTTTACTCCGGCGGCCTTTGAGCCGCGGTCCATCTCATGGTGCAGATAGCTCTTGGTGATGGGGAAGATACGGTCCGTCCTACCGAGTCCATACTGCATTTTCAGATAGTCCTGTATCTCCTCGCAGAGGAACGGGGGCATCTTTACAGTGCGGTTGCTCTTTTTCGTTTTCGGACTCGTGATCACGTCCCTGCCGTGAAGCCGCTGATACGATTTGCTGATCTTCACGGTCCCAGCCTTGAAGTCGAAGTCCGCAGGCGTCAGCGCCAGCAGCTCGCCTTCGCGGATGCCGCACCAGTAGAGCATTTCGAAAGCGTAGTAGGATATGGGCTTGTCCATCATCTCATCGGCGAAGCGTTTATAATCATCCTTTGTCCAGAAGCTGATGTTGCCGCCGTCCTTATCGCCCATGCTTCCCGCTTTGGCGGCGGGGTTGGCGCGGAGCTCATAGTGCCTTACCGCGTGATTGAATATCGCGCTGAGCTGATTATGGACCGTTTTCAGATACGTTTGCGAATACGGCCGCTTCTTTTCATCCCGATAGGCCAGCAGCTCGTTCTGCCACGCGATCACGTCCTTTGCGGTGATCTCGCTGATGTTCCGCTTTCCGAAATACGGCAGGAGCTTCGTTTTGATGATGTGCTCCTTCGTGAGCCAGGTGTTTTCCTTGAGCCTCGGGCGGATATCCTTTTCGTAAAGCTCTGTAAAGGCTTCGAAGGTCATGTCCATATCCCCGGCGCTCTGCATTTTGAAGATGCGTTCCCATTCCTGGGCTTCCCGCTTGGTCGAAAAGCCGCGCTTGCATTTTTGCTTGCGTTCGCCCTTCCAGTTCGTGTACCAGGCCATTACGTACCATGTTCCGTTGTCGTTGTTCTTAAATACCGGCATTCTCTTTTTCCTCCTTTCCGGCCCCATAGAACCTTTCGTTCAAATACTGGCTGCTGATCCTTCCGGATATCGTTATGAATCCCTTTGCCTTGAGCTCTTCGTTCATTTTTCGGATAAGCTTGTAAGCGTAGGGCTTGGATACCCCAAGGATCTTAGCAACTTCATCTGCTCGTAAAAATTTAGGCATACTCTCACCTCCTTCCATGCTGCTGAGCAGTTGATAAAGCACTCGGCCGTATCGATGCAGTCTCATCTAAGCATCATGTCACAGGTAGAATACGCCATAAACAAAAATGTGCACTTTATCAAT
>JAFXSC010000041.1 GCA_017525915.1 Ruminococcus sp. | reverse complement strand
TTTTTAGTCTTTGCTTGACCTTCCTTAATTCTCATCAAGGAATTTCAAGGGTCGTTACTTTTTTCTTAGCATTGTTCAATTTTCAAGTTACCGTTCGCCGCCCCTCGCGAGACAGCTTTAATATTATATCACAGCTTTTTTTCTTTGTCAATACCTTTTTGAAAAGTTTTTCAAAGTTTTTTCGCTGCTGTCCCCTGTCCTCAGGCGACTTGTTTATTATATCACGCCTGAAGGGAAATGTCAACACGGAATTTTCAACAAACTGAAATATTGAATTTCCTGACATTTTGTCAATTCATGACAACATCAGCGTTATACACCGTTCCTCCTTGTCCTCACGCACCGACACGGCAACCTCGCCGTGCAGCCCGACGCCTTCCAGCATGAGTACGTCAAAGAGCCTGTTTCCGTCTATATATATACTTTTGAACTGATCGTACAGACCGTCCGTCTTAAACTTGACCTCGATTATTGTCTGACCGTCCTGAACAGCACGGCATATCATGTTCTCAGCAGACGCAAGATCGTCCGCAACTTTTCCCGAGCGCACATAGTAGTCGTTGGACTCGCCGCCGCAGGCAAACGCCTTGAAGCCGTAATTGTCCGGGGTGTGAGTTCTCAGAAATTCCTCATCGCTGCACAGGAAGTACAGCCGCCTGCGGTCGCCGGAAACATCGGAATCGTCCCATGTTACGTCTATATTCCGCCATTCTCCGTCGATCATGACCTGATTCCATGCGTGATTTTCCCCCGTGTCGGTAAGTCCGGTCACAAGCACGCACGGCAGTCCGCATTCGCTCGCAAGCAAACGGAAAGCCTTCGCATAGCCCTCGCAGTTCGCCTTCTTTTCAACAAGGCAGCCGTAAGCTGTTGGAATATATGTATCGTCGCTGTCGGTATACTTGCAGTTTGCAATAAGATAATCGTGGATTCCGAGTGCCTTCGCGTAGTCGCCTTCGTTGAAAGATACAGATTTCAGTGCCACAGCCTTGGCTGCCCGAAACTCAGCCTCCTTCTCGGTATAGGGAACGTCGCCCTCACGGTAGACTATCTTCGCGTCGCGGAGCTTTTCGGCTGTATAATATGTAGAGGCGGCATAGAACAGCTCACTTTCCTGCTTCTCAACAAGACAGTAGAGCTTGGAATATGTATCGCCGCTTATCTCGGAGGGCAGTGCTATTTTCTCCTTTTTCTGCGATATTCCTTCGTACAGGGCGTGATAGACCGCCTTTTCCTTCTTACTGAGCTGAGCGTATGCGGGACGCAGCCGTTCCTCTTCTTCGCTGAAATATTGAGCCGCCGGATACTTCCTCAGAAGCCCGGTCTCCTTGATATACTGGGCTCCGGCGAGCAGCAGTCCGAGTCCGGACAGGATCAGTATGAATAACGACAAACGTTTTGACATAACGGCGCCTCCTTTCCGCGTCGCTGGCAGCCGCCGTCACTCCTCAACTATCATGACGGTGTTGTTCCTTATCCTGAAATTCGGCAGATTTTCGACCAGTCTGCTGAATTTTGAATAGCCGTAAGCCTTTACGTCAAAGTCCGGTATCTTCGCACAGAGCTGCTTTTTCAGCTCACCGAGGTTATAGCCTCTCGTGCCGTTTGTCCGGACGATGGCGGTGAGCATTTCCTCTACCTGATGCTTGTCAGTCTTGCCAGTCCTGAGCGAAACTAGGATGCTGCTTCCCACCTGACGGAAGCTGAGGCAGTCAAAGTCCTTGAGGAACTGCGAAAACTTGGAATATCCGTAGTTTCTGACGTCGAAATCCGGATAGCGTCCCTGGAGACGGCTTCCGAGCTCGCCTATGTTTATCTCCTCCTCAAGGTTGGCATTTTCCGCAATAATTCGGATAATAGCCGGTTCGAGGGACTTCATCTCGACTATCTCGTTCTCGGCGGTGGTCTGAGTTTCCTCCTCCGCGAGGACTTCGAGGTACTTGAAAGCGTTGCAGGCAGTGCTGAACGGCTTCGGAGTTTTCTTCTCGCCCATGCCGATAACGTGCTTGCCCGACTCCCTCAGACGTATCGCAAGGCGCGTGAAATCGCTGTCGCTCGACACAATGCAGAAACCGTCAACGTTGTTGGAGTAGAGTATGTCCATCGCGTCGATTATCATTGCGGAGTCGGTCGCATTTTTGCCGGTGGTATAGCTGTACTGCTGCACAGGCGTGATAGCGTTGTCAAGTGCCATATTCTTCCAGCCCGCAAGATTCGGGCGCGTCCAGTCGCCGTAAACCCTCTTGTATGTGACGATGCCGTAGTTTGAGAGCTCGTCGAGTATATTCTTCGTGTACTTCGCCGCCACGTTATCCGCGTCGATAAGTACGGCGTATCTCATTTCGTTATCCATTTTCCACCTCTGAATCAATCTTTTTTATTGTCTCTTCAAGGATCGCCTTTCTCAGTTCGGTAAGCCACTCCGAAAAAGCGACAGTATCGAAAGCATATGTTTTATTAAGTTCAAATTCGTTATCTGACCATGTATTCAAAGGCGATTCGTTATGCTGTATCAGTGCTTCAAGCTTATCGAGAGCCTTATATATTTTTGATTCCACAGTAATTTGAGCTTCCATTTCGCTGTATAGTGAAGATAGATCCTTCGATAATCCGGTCGGCATCGAATCCACCCATTCATGCAAAAGCGAATCTTCCTTATTTCTATCTGTATCATCTTTGAGAAAAGTGGGAATATCTCCCGTGAAGCATTCTCCAAGGTCATGAATCAGGCACATATCAACGACCTTGTTCATATCAGTATCAGGAAATTCGTTTCTCAGCAACAATGCCATAAGAGATATTCTCCAGCTGTGCTCCGCAACGCTCTCCGTCCTGCCGTGCGAGGTCGTGCAATGTCGCGGAGTATCCTTCAGTCTTTCCACTGTATGTATTATATCAAGATATTCCCTCGCATTCATACGCATTTCACCTTTTATCCCAGAGTTCCTGAGCAACTCGCAGTGCAAACATCAATGTATAACAAAAAATCCCGAAACTATTGCTTCGGGATTGAAGTTCATACCGAGGTTATTACCCCGATACTATGGAGCGGATTACGAGGCTCGAACTCGCTACCTCCACCTTGGCAAGGTGGCGCTCTACCAGATGAGCTAAATCCGCATTATGGTGCTTCCGGTCGGAATCGAACCAACGACACGGGGATTTTCAGTCCCCTGCTCTACCGACTGAGCTACAGAAGCATAATGGCGACCCCGAACAGATTCGAACTGTCGACCTCCTGCGTGACAGGCAGGCGTTCTAACCAACTGAACTACGAGGCCAAAGAATTGGTGGGGACTATAGGGCTCGAACCTATGACCCTCTGCTTGTAAGGCAGATGCTCTC
>JAFXSC010000040.1 GCA_017525915.1 Ruminococcus sp. | reverse complement strand
ATCCAGCCCCGCCGTCCAAACAGCCGCCTGGACAAGGTGCGCCATATGTTTCAGAAGGTAATGTAAAGATACATAATCGTCAAGACGGCAACAATCAGAAGTTATGGAGGGTAACAATGGAATATAGTAAGGAAGATTTATGCAGAATGATGAGCGTATTCATCAGGCATTACGAATAGCCTGTGCCGATGATTTTGTAGCGGAGCTTGACGGCGGAATTGATACTTTGCTCGGTGAGCGTGGAACAGGTTTGTCCGAGGGGCAGATGCAGCGTATCGCTATTGCAAGGGCGATCTATTCCGAAAGTCCGATACTGCTCCTTGATGAAGCAACTTCCGCACTCGATGCTGATACGGAGAAAATGCTCCTGCAAAATCTCAGGAATATGACGGATAAGACAGTTGTGATCGTTACACATCGCCCTGCGGCACTGGAGATATGTGACAGGGTTATTGACTTCACGGATACAGAAAAATAGCTCAGAGTTTTAGCGGAAGTTTACTATGAAACTTCCGCTTTATTCATAAGCCCCACTGGGTTCAAAGTTATTTATTCAATTCCTTGCTTACCCCTGCCCTTAGCCTTGTCCTTTGGAGTTCTCGGCTTCTTGGCGAGCCTTGCGGCATCACGCTTCATTTTAGCCCTCTCAAAGTAGCAAGTCTTTTCACGCTTCGGAGCGTTCTTCTTAGCTTCAATAGCCGCCTGATTCAGCTCATCAGTTACGACTTTCAGCCTTTGCTCCTTAGTATCAAGCTCCTCTTGCTGAGGAAACGGCTCTGCAACGATCTTCTGAGCTTCTGCGTGGTCAAGCCGGAGTTTTGCAAGGTTATCCTGCGTTCTCTCGATTCTGCCGTCAATGTTGTAGAGGGCAGCTTCAAGACGGTTCAGGTTATGGGCAAAACTCTCGATCAGCTTCGTGGTATGTGAAGCGGCACCTTGCAGACAAGCGGACAAACCGCCGCCCATCATGTTGCTGTTTACCGTCACACTCAGCTCAAAGCCCTGGAACGAGCCGACTTTAACGGGAGTATCCGCATACTTGATAGCCAGCACCGCATCTTCCAAAGCCTTAGCTGCTTCTTTTCTGTCGGTGTACTCAACATCACCGATAGTGATTTTGAATACAGGCAGTTTTCGCTCAGGATCGATCGGGAGCTTGCGGAGTGCTTCACGGTCTGTATGGAGGTCAGCAAGAATCGCAGTAAGTTTCTGTTCCTGTTCAGGGAAACGAGCGATCTTGTCCTCCATTTCAAATACCGTGTTGCGGTGTTCCGCAGCGAGTACCCTCAGTTCCTTCACTTCATTTTCAAGCATGAGCTTTTCCTTGATACGCTCATCGCCTGTGCAGAGAGCCTTGATCTCGGAATAAGTGAGTGCCTGCTGGTCCACATCTTCGCATTTTCTCGCAGGAGTCTTACTTGTCATGATCTGAGAGATAAATTTCTGCTTGTTCTCCAAAGTCTGATAGGAATAAGCGTCGAATGTGCCTTTGGTGACATAACGGAAGATCTGCACCTGCTTGTTTTCATTGCCTTGACGGATAATTCTTCCGGCGCGCTGTTCCAGATCAGCAGGTCGCCACGGAATATCGAGGTCATGGACTGCGATCAGCTTCTTCTGTACATTTGTACCCGTACCCATTTTGGCGGTTGAACCGAGCAAGACACGGATTTCTCCGCTGCGGACTTTTGTGAACAGTCATTATGGATAATTCCTGAGCAGTTTTTTCCGATATTCACACTAACTGCAACGACTGAAAGGAAGTATCCCTATGATTGACGAGATCTACAATAGCCGTAT
>JAFXSC010000039.1 GCA_017525915.1 Ruminococcus sp. | reverse complement strand
CTCAACGGCTCTTGTGCTGTAAGCTCCGTTATCCACAACGAGTATCTTCTTGCCCTCGGGCAGAAGCGAGTTGATGCAGACGTCAATGTTTATCGTGCCGCTTCCGCAGAAAAGCACGGAAGTGTACTTGTCAAGGTCACCGTGAACGATCTTTACGAGATCCTCGCGCAGCCCCTTCATAAGTCCGCCGAAGTCCTTCTCACGCGGACAGATATCGGGGACTACCTGAGCATATTTTACGGTATCAGTAGTGGTCGAGGGACCGGGATTGAGCAGTATATTTCTTTTGATAGCTTCCATATTTATCCTCCTTAAACATCATAGGTCTTGTCGATAGCTTTGAGCTCGCGGAAGGTGTCTATCTCCACGATATCATCGTCAAGACAGTCGCGGACTGCGACCTTGTATTCGCTCTTGAACACCACGAGCGGCACCTGTTCCCAGTAGTACTCCTTGCCGCCGGGCATATCGTAAGCCTGCTTGATATGGTCAGAGAGCTTGCGTCCGTCAGCCTCATTCCAGTAGGAAATGCCAACCATCTGGTGACAGTTCAGACCGCCGACCTTTTCCTCGCAGATGAATCCGTCGCGGAGCATGAGACACCAGTCGTCGGTGCGCTCCTTCATGATGCCGAGGAAATTCGATGTGTAGTGGTACTTCTTTATAATGAGCGGATTTTTTATGAGAAGGTCAGCTTCGAGGACGTAGGCGTTGCTGAGAAGGTATCTCGCGCACATTGCGGAGGAGATGTTGTTAGCCTCGTTGAACGCCGGGTTCTCGATGAACTTTATCATCGGGTATTTGTAGAGGAGCTGGTCGAACTGTTCCGCAAGATAGCCGCGGACGATGTATATCTCGTCGATGCCGGCGGCGAGCACGGCGTCAATGAGCCCGTCGATGAGACGCTTGCCGTTCACGCGGACGAGGGGCTTGGGGGTATTCAGCGTAACGGGAACAAGTCTGCTGCCGAAACCTGCTGCAATGAACACGGCGCGTTTTACACGGTAGGGTTCAAGGGCGGTAAGACCTGCCGGGGTGATAGCTCCGTCAGAAACGAAGCCGAGTTCCGAAAGCTCCTTGACAGTGCGGTTGATAGTGCCGAGGGAATAGCCTGTCTTTTCCTCGAGCTGGCGCTGGGTGAGCGCTTCGGACTGAGCTGCGAGGGTATCGAGGATATCGAACTGTTTGCGGGTGATGCTCATAGAAAAGCCTCCTTGATAAGCAGAGGAGCACGGAACTGTTCAAATGGCAGCACCGGGCTCCTTGATTTGGAACAAATATAATATATCACATATTACCTTTCTTGTCAATGCTTTTTTATCAGATATCCGCAAAAACAACAGGACGGATCGCTCCGTCCTCTGTTCAGGTCTGTTTTTTCTGCGATGCCCTCCGCATTATCCTCCGGTACAGCACGATAAATACTATCAGTTCCGTTATGAAGGTCAGTGACCATGATATCGCGTAGGAAATATAGAGGCTCTGTACCGAGTGATAGCGCTCCGAGCGGAAGACCGTGTATATCCAGCCGATACGCATTCCGCAGACGCCGATGACGGTAATTATCATCGGCAGGACCGATGAACCGAGACCGCGGATAAGTCCGGTCGCAACGTCCATAAGTCCGCAAAGGAAATAGGGGATACAGATATACGCTATCCTTATCATGCCGTATTTTATCGACTCCGTTGAGCCGGGTATGTAGAATGAAAGCAGCTGTCTGCCGAAAGCCCATACAGTGCAGCCGGCGATGAAACCGGTGAGGAATACCGAAAGAAGGCATATTATCGCAATGCGCCTGATACGGCTGTATTTTCCGGCACCGTAGTTCTGTCCGGTGAAGTTCATGGCTGTCTGCTGGAAGGAGTTCATCGAGGTGTAAACAAAACCTTCGATATTGCTTGCGGCTGAGTTGCCCGACACTACCACCGAGCCGAAGGAGTTGACCGACGACTGGATTATGACGTTGGAAATCGAAAACAGCGAGCCCTGAATGCCTGCCGGGAAACCGATAGTGACTATCCTTCCGAGCTGGCGGCGGTATATCCTCATTTTTCTCAGTGAAAGCCGGCAGCAGTCCGTGCGGCGCATGAGGTTGATTATTACCAGTGCAGCTGAGAGTGCCTGCGATATCGCCGTTGCAAGAGCAACGCCTGCAACATTCATATTGAACGCCCTGACGAATACTATGTTCAGCGCAACGTTCACAAATCCTGCTGCCGTAAGGTAGTAGAGCGGACTTTTTGTATCGCCGGCAGCCCTCAGTATAGCCGAGCCGAAATTATAGAGCATACTTGCCGTGATGCCGCAGAAGTATATCTGCATATACTCTGTTGCAAGCCCGATGACCTCGTCCGGCGTACCCATAAGTTCAAGGAAGGTACGCGAGAACAGCACTCCGACTGCTGTAAGAATGACACCGCTTATAAGCGCAGTCGGTATCGCCGTATGTACTGTTCTGCGGACCGCTTCGTCCTTGCCTGCGCCTATGCCGTGTGCAACGGTGACGCCGGCACCGACTGACAGACCGATGAACAGATTGATGATAAGGTTGATTATCGCACCGGTAGCGCCGACAGCCGCAACGGACATATCGCCGCAGTATTGTCCGACGACAACGAGGTCGGCGGCGTTGAAAAGAAGCTGGAGTATTCCTGTGAGTATGATCGGGAACGTATACGTTAGTATGCTTTTCAGCAGAGGTCCTTCGCAAAGATCAGGTCTGCTTTTCTGCATTTTATACCTCCTCAATAAAAACCAGTCCCGCTCATGGGACTGGAGAAGCATTATTCTTCGTTCTTTTTTATCCTTTCGAGCTCCCTGTCCCTGTGCCAGAGATAGCTCAGGTGTATTTCAGTGCCGTTCTGAATGCGGCAGAGATTCTGTTTGTGTTTCCATATGATAATAAGAGAAGTCAGTGCGAGAGTGACCGTTCCGGGAAGGGTCCCGCCGGTGAAGGCGTAAACAGCTGTGAATATCACAGACCCGGTTATTGGTATCACGCAGATATAGTCAAGCAGCAGGGCAGTTATGACTTCTGCGGCAAGCATTGCTGCAAAAATGGAAGGGCTGAACGCGAGCACCGTACCGCCCAGACAGGCGAGGCCTTTTCCGCCGCGGAAGTGCATGAAGACAGGGAAAATATGCCCTGTTATGCAGGAGCAGCCTGCGAGTATCACCGGAAAGCCTGTCTCCGGGAAAAGCTCTTCCGCAAGAAGGCAAACGGCTGCCGCTTTTGATATATCGAATAAGGCGGAGAATATCCCTGCCCGCAGTCCCATAGTCATCAGCGCATTTGAAGCTCCGGCATTGCCTGAGCCGCGGCTGCGGATATCAAAACCGCGGAGACGGGCGATGATGTAGGAAGGGTTGATATTCCCGGTAAGATAGCCCAGAAGGGCGCAAAGAGCATAATTCACAGAGAGCTCCTCCTGTCTGTTGTCTGCCGGATCGGCATGAACTTTCACTAAGGAGTATATGCAGCTCTCCGCCGGTATATACCGTCTTGATCGCCTCAATTGATTATACAACAATTCATGGCGTATGTCAACACTTTCTCTGATACCTGAGCATTTGATAGATGCTATGGATAAACCGTACATTTTGTTAAATAACGACAATAATCGTGCATACAGATTGACATAGAGCCTGTTGTATGTTAAAATATTGTAAAAGCATGAACGCTGAGCAGTTTAACGGAATCTGAAAAGCACATTCAGAAACAATAACCGTTCGGGCGTGAACGGAAAAAATATACAGGAGGAAAAAATATGAATATCGAAGTTAAAGGAACACCGCTTCCGGTGGCAATATGTCAGCTTGCTCCCGGTGAATCCATCATCACCGAGAAGGGGGCAATGAGCTGGATGTCTCCTAATCTTGAGATGCAGACCAGAGGCGGCGGAGTCGGAAAAATGTTCTCGCGCGCATTCCAGGGCGAGTCTATGTTCCAGAATATCTATACCGCTGTCGGCGGCCCGGGCATGATAGCTATGGGCTCGAGCTTCCCCGGCGATATCATGGTGATGGACGTGTCAGTAATGCCTATTATCGCGCAGAAATCGGCTTTCCTCGCAAGTGAGACGACCGTTGTCAATGAGATGTATTTCCGCAAGAAGCTCGGCGCGGGACTGTTCGGCGGAGAGGGTTTCATTATGCAGAAATACAGCGGTACAGGTCAGGTAATTCTTGAAATTGACGGTGCTGTAATGATGTACGAACTCAGAGCAGGGGAGTGCATGATAGTTGACACGGGCTGCCTTGCATTTATGGACGCAAGCGTAACTATGGAGATAGAGTCTGTCAAGGGCCTCGGAAACAAGCTTTTCGGCGGCGAAGGCTTCTTTAATACGAAACTGACGGGTCCCGGCCGCATATGGCTCCAGACTATGCCGGTATCCAACCTTTCAAGAATGGTCGCGGATTATATCCCGAGCGGGCATTAAACACGAAAAACAGCCGGAAGTCATCATGACTTCCGGCTTTGTGCTCATACCGTAAGCATTCGGGCAGTTCATTTCGTTATTATGGCGACCGCACATGGCATTCGGCCTTCAACGACGTCAAAGCTGACGTTATAGCCTACTTTGATGAAGAATTCCTCATAGCTTCTGAGATCAAACTGTCCCTTGAAGTGTGCTCCGGCTAAGTCGAACAGTTTTATCAGCCACCTGCTCGATCGCTTGGTCATATTTATATACGTTGGGATAATGACCTTACCGCCGTTTTTGCACACCCTGAGCAGCTCATCGACCGCCTTGTAAGGCTCGCTGAGAAGATGGATAACGTTGCCGGCGATCACTTTGTCGAACGTGCAGCTGCTGACGTTCAAGGACATGATATCTGCTCTCCGGAAGGAGACATTTCCGCAGCCGGAGCAGTTTTTCCGTGCACGCTTCATCATATTCACGGACATATCGGTCGCAATGAGCACTCTGCATTTTTTAGCAACTGGCTTGCTTATTGAGCCGGTACCGCAGGCACATTCGAGCACGATGTCCTCCGGAGATATTTCCTGTGCGACCCTGATGCCTGTGGTGTCGTAGCACCTGCGGTTGTAAGTCCTTTCAAACAGATCATAAACTCCGGCGATCCTGTCCCAGAAACTCTTTTTATACATAAAAGCACTCCTTTATATGAATAATTGTTCATCTATTCATATAATAACACATTTATTTTGATTTGTCAAGAGTAATTATTCATTTTTCTCAGTTATTTCTCCAATACGGCGCATCAAAACCTGACGGACAGCTAATACTAGGGATGTGCTTGTTAGATTAATGTCTTTACGCATAAGAGTTAAATATTCTGTTTATTCATAATTTATTAGTAAACCTGCATTTTGTGGGTTGACAGAGGATAAATTGCTTGTTATTATTAATAGTATAGTATATAGTTCGGCAATTATGTCAAGGGAGGTTTGTCAATGAAAAAAATCACATCATTTATCAGCGCAGCAGCGCTTGCTCTTTCTGTTACCGCATCTCTGCCTGTAACAGCAGCTGAATCGGATTACCTGCTGCACAGTACATTTGAAGACGGAAAGGGACAATGGTCCGGACGCGGCTCTGCATCAGTAAAAATCGTGACCGATATCTCGCGTTCAGGCGAAAGCTCGCTCATGGCAAGCGGAAGGCAGGCAGACTGGAACGGCGCAACTGTGCCGCTCGGTTCTGAATTCAAGGCCGGTCAGTCTTACGCATTCAGTGCCTATGTTATGACAGAGGATACTGATACGCCTGTAAAATTCTACCTTACCCTCCAGTACAAGGACGGGGATACCTCTGTTTATCCTAAGATCGCAGAGGTAACTGCCGAAAAGGGACAGTGGGCACATCTTGAAAACAATGAATTCACAATTCCCGCTGAGGCAACTGATATCCAGCTCTACGTCGAGACTGATGAGAGCAAGTGCAGCTTCTATGTTGACGAGGTAGTCGGTGCAAAGAGCGGAACCACGATAAGTGATCCTCCTGCTGCTGTAAAGATGAGCAAGGGCGATATCAACTATGACGGAGTTATAAATGTATTTGACGTTATACTTGCCCGTAAGGGAACAGTCAACGGTATCACCGACAAGAGGACGCTGAAAGCGGCAGACGCCGACAGCAACGGAGTATTTGAGATAGCAGATGCAGTTCTCATCAATGATTTCGTAATGGGAAGGATAAATGAATTCCCGGTAGTTGAGCCTGTAATCATTCCCGGACAGGTTAGATACACTATGGAGGAGCTTACCGAAAAGACACAGAGCGAGCTTGTGAACAACGAGCCTGCCGATTCCCACCAGGAAAAGCCTGGTGTTCAGTACGGCACTATCCAGAAGAAGGAATACTTCTCTAAGAAGGCGAACAAGAACAAGCCTTACAACATCCTTCTTCCTGCCGGTTATGACGAGAGCAAGGAATATCCTGTTCTCTATGTGCTCCACGGCTTCTTCGAGAACGAGGACCGTATGATAATAAAGGGCAACGGAACGATGTATACACGTCAGATCGTAGGCAACGCTATTGCTGCCGGTGAAGCAAAGGATATGATCGTTGTGTGTCCTCTTATCTTCACGCACCCCACAAAGGCTGGCGCAACTGACTTCGGCGATGCTGCATCTGTTGAGGGCTACAACAACTTCGTTGACGATATCGTTGACAGCCTCATGCCGCACATCGAGGCGAATTACAGTGTCAAGAAGGGCAGGGACTACACTGCTGTTACCGGCTTCTCAATGGGCGGTATGGAATCGCTCCAGATCGGTATGAAGTACGGCGACAAGTTCGGCTATGTCGGAGCTATCTGTCCCGCTCCCGGCGCTCAGGGCGCATGGAAGTGGGAGAGCGAGGAAACTACTCCGCATCTGATATTCATTACCGGAGGTACTTCGGATAACGTTGTCGGACTTAACACTCCGCAGGGCTACCACAATAACTTCACCAAGAACGGCGTTCCTCACGTTTGGCACGTTGTTCAGGGCGGTAACCACGGCGATGACTCTATCCATTCAAGTCTGTATTGCTTTGTAAGAGCAGTATTCCAGGCAACTGACTGATTTTGCGGCTATAATGCAGAAAAGCTATTCCCGGAAGGAATAGCTTTTTTGGTTTTATTTGAAGTTGTCATACAAGGTGATAAGTGCGGATGAAAGAGTTGACATCTGTACCGCTTTCCATGTACCGGATAAGTATTTCCGCACACGCATGGCTGTCGCTGTCCGCCTGATGATGGTCAAGGGCGATGCCGTAGTGATCGCACATCACGTTCAGATTATGGCTTATCCCGGGCAGGAGCTTTTTACCGGCCTGCACGGTGCAAAGGTACCTGGCAGTGCCCTTCCACACGATGCCGTAAGCGTTCAGGCACTTTTTCAGCACGCTCATATCAAATACCGCATTATGCGCCACAAGTATACCGCTGTTCATAACAGGCTCGATCCTTGCCCACAGTCCGGCAAAATTCGGCGCTCCGGCAACTGTCTGTGCGCTGATTCCCGTGAGTTTTGTATTGAAATAATCAAAGTGAGTTTCCGGATCAACGAGCGAGAAAAATGAATCCGCTATTGAGCCGTTTTCTATAACTGTAATTCCGATCGCACTCATACGATCATTGAAACGGTTCGGTGTTTCTACGTCAAAAACTATGTATCTCATATTGCCTCCTATTGACAAGTGCTTACAGATGTTTATTCATGTTTGATCTGATTACAAACTTCTTCTGTACAAATTATATCACAATCCCGGAAATATATCAAGCACTCATGCGCTTCAGCGTTCCATTCTGAATCAATTTATCACCAACATTTGCCGTGACAACGAAATTATAGTTATTGCACTTTGAAATTACAGCTTTGTCATGCTCCTCAGAACTGTTGCAAAGCGTGGAGCTATACGAAAACAGGCCGCCGCTGTGACCTGTTTCGGTTCGTATATGGTATTGGATTGTAATGCTTTTTTGATTATTACTAGACAATGCAGAATTACGATAGTGTTTAGCGAAAGGGTGCTGAACATAGCTATCTTTAATAGATAATTAAGAAAAAAGCCAACTCTCACCGTGGGAGCTGGCTTATAAGATATGATATTTTCCTGCGTGTTTTCTATGTGATTTGAGTGTGAAATTTGATTCACTGAGTGAAGCGAAGCGTGAATTCAGTTATAAGTCCGAGTTTGAATTTCTGGATCATCAGAGCATCTGTGTTGGTGATATCGCCGCTTCCGTCGGTATCGGCGTTCTTTTCACCCTTGTCTGATAACTGATACTTATCTGGGTTTGTAATGCACTGCATAATGAATACAGCGTCAGCCATATTCACCTCTCCATCGCAGTTGGAATCACCGATGATGTCTGCCTTTACATCCGATGGCGGTTCAGTGGTCGTGGTGGAGGTGGTTGTGGACTCAGTATCAGTGGTAGTAGTCGTTGTCGTGGTAGTCGTTGTTGTGGTTGTCGAAGTAGTGGATGTCTGGTCGAGCTTGCCGCTGAAGATGAGGTCGATAGAATCAAATGTCACAGTAACTGAGCCTGCATCAGCCCATGTCCACCAGTTCTCAAACTGGAGGTAGTCCATATCAATGACGCCGTTGGAGGTCTCTATGACCTCGTCATTTTCGTTCCAAGCGGTGTTGAACTTCTTTACGGTGAGGTCGATATTGGCGATAGTATCACCGAAATTGAGCCTTGTGTCGATATTGGAATACTTGCGCTCTCCTGAGTCGGTGAGTACATTGAAGCTCATTGCGACATCGCCGGCAGCGTTTTTGGTGCTGGAGTCAGCTGCGGTCATCTTGTAATGTACAACGGCAGTCTCGGGGCGTATACCGGAAGCCGCATATGGCTTGAGGTCTATTCTCAGGGACTTGTTGCCAGTGGTAGGATCGGTATAGGTAATATCGGAAGCCTTGAACTCAATTCTTGTAGTCTCGGTCTGCTCGCCGCTGCCTATGCTTATTCCGTTGTTCTTGGCAGCCTCAATGAAAATGTTCTGGATATCGCTGTCGATCCAGCTCAGGGCATTTCTGTTGAAGTAAGCCATATCGCCTTCGCCGTTGTTATAGACTGACATATCCCACAGCACCGGACACATACCGCTTTTGCTGAGTGCATAGTTTGCAACTTCTCTGAGGAAAGCCTTCATCGAAGACTTGTCCTTTCCGCCTTTGTTGGAGGTGTTTACGCCGTACTCGCCTATGATAACGGGGATACCCTTGCTGATGTAGTAGGTTTCGAGCTTGTCAAAATCCTCATGGACCTTGGCAATATCGGATGCAGAGCCCCATGTCTCCATGTGTCCCCAGTCCGAGGTGGTATCTGCAACGCAGAACTGCGGCGGTTCGTAGTAGTGGCAGGAGACGGCGATCATATTCGCACTGTCATTCGGAGCGGAGAATGAGCCGTCCATGAGCTTGTAGGTGTTATTGGTCTGAGCCTCGACGAGAAGGAGGCGGTTTGCGTTATTGCCGCCGGTAGCTCTTACCGTGTCAACAAAAGCCTGGTTGAGCTTCATCATACCTGAATTGTCTATATTCTGCTCGTTCATAGCCTCAAAAACAAGGTGCTCGTCATAGTCCTTGAAGTAATTGGCAATGTATGTCCAGAGGTTCTTGAATTTCGCAACAGTAGCATCATCAGCACTTTTGAGCCAGTCGGACTCATCATGATGGGTGTTGATTATCGCGTACATATCGTTGTCGATAACGTAGTCAACGACTTCCTTGATACGTTCAAGGAACTTTGCATTTGGAGTGCCGTCAGAGCTCATCATCTGGTACCATGTGATAGGAATACGGATCGTGCTGAAACCGCTCTTCTTGATCTCCTTTATCATAGCGGGAGAGGTGGTGGGGTTGCCCCATGCTGTTTCGATAGCATCGGGGGTGAGGGGAGTAGTCCAGGTATTTGTGCAGTCGAAGGTATTGCCCAGATTCCAGCCCTGTCCCATATCCTCGACCAGCTGGACAGCGGTCTTGCCGGCAGCGTCAGTGCTGCCTGAAATGTTTCTGCTGCTGATTTCTGCTGCACATACCGTAAATGCGACAGCCGCCGAAGTTACAGCAGAAACGGTCCTCTTGAAGATCTTCATTTTTATCAAACTCCTTAAAAAGATTCTCAGAAGGACGACCGGTAATATTCAATTGTGATTCACCGGAAAGCCCTTCCTGAGTGAACGGTTCCGTTTGCCTATTACGGAACTTTGCCTGTAATTATAATCTAACATATTTTCGGGAAAAAGTCAATACCAAATTGAGCAAACAATGATAATTTCATGATGGGAAAATATCTGTCAGTGTTAGCAGGAGGAGTCGTAACATCGCTGGAAACTGTTTCGGTTTTCGGATCGTCAGGAGCAGTATCATATACACTTGTATGAACTCCGCCAATAGAAATTACAGTTTCCTGATAATTCTTTACCATATTCTGAAGCTCGGGAATGATCTCCGAATTGGAGTCCTCCGCTCCCGATGCTTTTTCCCACTCTGCATAGGCACATTTTTACCAGCTGCTCGACTTTGTGATCTTTACAGTATTGTCAAGGAGGCCGTGCAGGAGTTTCCGAGTGCGCGGAACTTGATATGCGGAAGATCACCCTTACACTGTTCAGGCAATAGTCTATGCCTATAAGTAATCATAGACCATTCGTATTGGACAAATACCTATGGGTATGGTATGATTAGTGCATAGGAAAACAACAGGAGTGATGAAAATGAACAATTACAGACATATCACCAATTCGGAGCGAATGCGATGTTGCAGATAAAGCATTCGTCCGAAAATCAGGTTTTTAATATGAAAGGTTATAAATATGAATAAGAAAATTGCATTTATATCAATACTCGCTGCACTCTCCCTGACAACAGGCTGTGCAGGACTCAACAATTCAAGTTCGTCAAAGGAAAAATCCACTTCCGCTGCGACCACAGGCGCCTCCACAACAACAGACTGCTGCGAGGGCAGCACAGGTGATTGCTGCAAGAACTCCGAGCCGGCTGACTGCTGCGGAGACAGTGCTGAGGCAGTTCTCGGCAAACCGGAAAAGACAGACATCTCGATAGGCTACCTCAACTCCACTGCTCACCTTCTCGCATTTGTTGCAGAGGAGGAAGGCTACTTCGAGGAGGAAGGCCTTGACGTAGATCTGGTACAGTTCTCCAGCGCGTCTGAGCTGATAAACGGTCTCGAATCCGACAAGCTTGACGTTGCATTCATCGGTTCAGTTCCGACACTCACATTCCAGAGCCAGGGACACGAGGTCTCG
>JAFXSC010000038.1 GCA_017525915.1 Ruminococcus sp. | reverse complement strand
TCAAGCCCTCTGGTCTTGCACAGGTACGCAAACACACGCCTTGCATTGTCAGCTTCGGCAAGGGAAAGCTCCCTTGCCGTTACTGTTTTCGGCTTCTGTTCGTATGTGCGGGACGGAGTATAGATGCGGTCAATGTGTTCGCCTGTGAGGGCTTCGACCGCATCAACAAAGGACATTCCCATGTATTCACGCAGGAATCCGATGTTATCGCCGCCCTTGTCCTCGCTGAAACGAAACCACGCACCACGCTCACCTGGACCGTTATCCTTGATGTGCAGGCTATCGTGATTCTTCCACACATACTCTCTGCCGACTTTTTTCAGGTCAAAGCCGTGAGCCATGAGGAACTGAGGAAGATTGACAAATGCCGCCCTTTCTTTCTGTTCGTCAGTAATTCTCATCTATTATTCAAGCCCCTGATTCTTTCTCTTTTTGGGTGTCTGTTCTCTCTGCTGAGGCTTCTGCTGTCCTCGACCGCTGATACGCTGTGCGTCACGCTGCATCCTGCCACGGGAGAAGAAAGCCCTCTGTGAGTCCTTCTTTGCAACTGTGACAGCGGACTTTTCACCGCCGAACACCGCAGAATGTTCCACGCCCTTTGCGGTCAGCTCTGCCGACTTTTTCCGAGCCTGCCCCTCGTCCATACGCTGCGTAAAACGCTCCTGCTTTGGAAGTGACTTGAAAAAGTCGGGATTGACATACTCCACGGCTCTTTCGCCCTTGACAGCACTCTCAATCTGCTTGTAGGCTTCGGCATTCGCCTTAGAGACTGTGACCGCCACCGTGTCATTCTTGCGGACTACCGCTGAATACGGGATATTCTGCTTTTGCAGCTCTGCCACGATCTTCCGTGCAGTTCCGATAGGCTCAACACGGGTGTGCTTATCGTCCTTGCCGAGCGATGCATAGTATTCGGGATTGATCGTCTGATACTTGCCCTTTTCGCCCTTACCGCCGTTTTCCTTTGCGGCTTCTGTATGGGCGATCTTGCCGATAGAAGCGTACATCACATCATTCAGGGCAGGAACATCAGCTTTAGAAACAGTAATGCCGACCTTATCCTCACCCTTAGTAGCAGCGGAATATGCCACGCCTGCGGCAGTCAATGCGGACATGACCTCGACCGCCTGAATTTCCGTCATAGTCTCCACATGACGATCATTTCTCGGCAACTCCTTGTAATAATCGGGGTTGACCTTGAAACCGCCGTCATCGGTGAGGACTGCATCGCCATTCTCGATCATAGCTGAGAGCCAGCTATCCACCTGGACTTCATCGGCACTGTCAAGCAGTTCAAGCTGTTTCTTCATTTTTGCAAGCTCATCAGCCGCAGAAGCACGGACTTCCTCAGAAACGAAAGGATTGTCTGCAAGGCTTTCCATAGACTTGATACCCTCTGCAAGCTCTGCCTTTGCCTTGTCAATATCCTCTTTGCTGCCGTTGTTGATGATACCGTCAATCATGTTGTAATCATCTTCCATCTGCATTTCTGCATTGGCAAGCGGCTGGATACCAAGCTGGTCGGCAAGTTCAGCAACCTTTGACCTGTCGAGCGTTTCAACTTCCTGTGCCGCCTGCACAGCACCCTCAGCAAGAGAAGGCATATCCATTGTGCCGTTCTGCACCATTTCACCGAGCTTTTCTCCAGTGAGAACCATAGAAGCATCGAGCTGGTCATTGGTCTGCTCCTCGTAGTGCGCTTCGGGACGGGCGAGCTTCATGATCTTGCTTTCCAGTGCGCCGATACGCTCATTCACGCCCTTGAGCTGTTCACCAAGTTTGAGCTTGTCAACGGCACTTGTTTCAGGAGCGTTATAAGTGTCAAGAATATCCTGTCTTTTCGCTTCAAGCGTTGCTTTCTTGTCGCTCAGGCAGTCCACGGTCGAGCTGTTCAGCCTTGTCATTGCATCGGCAAAGGCTTCACGGCGCTCCTTGTTGAAGTGGATACCGAAGCTCTTGATCGTGTCATTGAGAGCGATCACACGGTTCAGCTTGTGTTCGATACGGTCACGCTTTGCGGTCAGGGTGTCGATTTTCTTCCAACCCTGATCTATCTTCTCCTGCCGCTTCGGAATTTTCACCTCACGGATAGCCTGAATACGCTTCTCGTTGTTAGCGATGAGAGTGCGGATACCTGGCAGATTGCCGATAGTGGCTTTCAGCATACGGTTCGTATCTTCGAGCTTGTCAGCTTTTGCAGACAATGCTTCGATCTTCGCCTTGTTGCGGTCGATCCTGTCCGTCTGATTGGCAATCTTTTCGTCAATAGAGTCGATACGGCTCTGATGATGCTCCGCCTTTGCGTTCAGAAAAGGAAGAAGTTTTCCCGACTTCTGAGCGCCGGACTCCTCCTGCTGCTGTTCCTGCGCCTGCGCCTGTTTTCTTCTCAGTTCTTCCTCCGCATCGACCGCAGGCTGGTCGGCGGTTCTCTTATCGTCATTGTCCTGTACGGGCATAGGCTACCTCACTTTCTCTTTCTCACGATGATGATAACCGCTGTGGTCACAG
>JAFXSC010000027.1 GCA_017525915.1 Ruminococcus sp. | reverse complement strand
GTTACTTTTTTCTTAGCATTGTTCAATTTTCAAGTTACCGTTCGCCGCCCCTCGCGAGACAGCTTTAATATTATATCACTGTTTTTCGCTTTTGTCAAGTGCTTTTTTGAAATTTTTTCAGAAATTTTTTCGTTTCTGTTTCACCTTCGCACTTGCCCGCGTTTGACAGTAATGTTATTATATCACTATTTTCAGGGTTTGTCAACTAAAAAATTCCTCTCACTTTCGCTGACATTTTAGATTATTTGCACATAAATATTCTTGCTCTAAGCTAACAAACGCTTACATTCCTCCATTATCAGCTATACTATAATCAGGAGTGATGTTATGAATCTTGGAAGACTTGAACAAAACCTTATTGACAATATCCGCGAGGCTCAGCTCAAACTTGGCTATGAGCCGCGCCCGGTCAGCCTGAATTATATGTATTCCTCGCTCAGCCATCTGCTCGGCTGTGAGGTTACACCTGAAAAATCCGCAGAGTTTACCGCAGTATTCCGCAACTATTCTTCCCCGAGGCTCGGCGAACTGACCTTCCGCAACATAAGCGGCGGCGTCTGTGTTACCGTACCGGCGCAGGGTGTGTCTTACGTCCATGATCTTGCGTCTGAAAACAATTTTCTTGCGGAGCTCATTTCTCTTGCAGTCAGACATGGCGCCACCCTTGATGACGCTTTCGCGCTGTTCAGAAAATACTCTGACCGCGTTCACATTGAGGATAAGTCCTCCGGCGGCGAATTTGATTATCTGGTCTATTTCGAGGACGGGCAACCGGACGATTACAGATATTGCATCTCTGCCGAGGACGATTTCGGCTGCTGTCACATTTCATACCACCGTTTTATCCCTGAGGATTACGAAGATCTCGGCTTCTGACAGTACTTTCAGTCCACCGCCAATCTCATCATTGGAAAAGCCAATTTCACGGAAAAGTTCCTCCGCAGAATCACATGACGACAGTCTCTGCACTATCCCCTTCACAGCATAGAAGCTGTTGTGCATTTCACGATATATTCCCCTTCCGTGCCTGATAACAATAATTATCATCACCAGTTTCAGCAGCTTTTTCATCTCAAACCTCCGTACTTGAAGTGAGACTATTATCTGCATTTTTCAAAGAAATAAACTCCCTTCCGCCGTTTATCGGCGCAAGGGAGTTCTTCATTTTCCGCTTTTTACGAGCCTTTCACTCTTTAGTATTAAAATATCGTTCTCTTCGACTTCGATCGTTGAAAGAGGTATGACCGGCAGTTCTCCGCGCAGTATCATCAATATCCTTATTTCAAGTTCTTCCTCAAGCTCTGCAATAGTTCGTCCGGACAGCGAACTTCCGGGTTCAACAAGAACTTCTCCGACCTCCGTTATATCCGTCAGCTTATCAGCCGAATGCTGCTTCTTCGTGTACTGTTCAACAAATCCCGCGCTTATGATACCGGTCGGGATCGCAACTACTCCGACACCGAGAAACGCTATTACTATTGCCATTATTTTTCCGAGAACAGTTATAGGATAGATGTCTCCGTAGCCGACTGTGAGAAGTGTCGAAACGCTCCACCATATGCCTGAGAATGCATTGGAAAATGCCTCGGGCTGAGCAGGATGCTCAACACTGTACATACCGAGTGACGAGGCAAGCATCAGCACTATTATTATAAATACCGATGACACGATCTGATTGCGCTTCTCAACAAGTACCGTCTTAATTACGTTGAACGAGTCGTACTGTGCATTTATCTTGAAAAGTCTGAGTATACGCACAACTCTCAGCATTCTGAAAACTATGAAGCCCGACAGGAAGAAAAACGGCAGTATCGTAAGAAGGTCAACTATACCGTCAAACGAAAACAGGAACCGCAGACGCGACTTCACCGGTCCGCTGTCCGGATAAAGGATATCCGCAGTCCAGATCCTCAGCGAATACTCCACGCAGAATATGCCTATCGTCACAGCATCTATCAATGAAAAGAGCCAGTAATACGCCGAAAGCTCGTCAAATGTACTAAGGAACGTCGCCGCTATATTCAATATTATGACCGTTACTATAAAATAATCGAAGCTGCGGCTCGGGAGATCTCCCCTGTTACCAATCTGTATCACATCGTGTATACGCTTTTTCCGGCGCCTGTACGCCGATCTGTCTTCATCCTTCAAGTCCACACCGCCTTCCTGGATATGTATATTATACCACAGTATTTCAGATATTTCAACTGCTGAGATAATATTTGCCGCAAAAGTATAACCTTCTGCCGTCCGGTCCGCCAAGCTGAGAGATGATCGCTTTGGCAAGCTTCGGATTCGGGTTCTTGATATTTACGGGGTATTGAAGTTTTTTCTCATATATCCACATAGTCTCAGCTCCTTTCCCACGGCCAGGGGTCACTTATCCAGTTCCAGTTCTGCGGATCGTTGTTCATATCAGGGGTCAGCGGTCCGAAATTCTCGGTAAATTCGCTTACTGCTTCCTTCCTGAGCTTAACATAGCTGGAATAGAGTGAGAGAGCTCTGCGGCAGTTCGGGTGTGTGTCGAGATAAAGATTGAGCTCCTTGATCGCAAAATCGTACTTTTTTATCTTTGCAAGAAGCATTTTCCGCTCATTCATCTTCTTTCCCTCCCCTGCCAAACGGAAGATCAAGCTCCGGGAACAGTGTTCCTCTGGCAAGAGCCTGATCGTCGGTGTATACCTCGCTCCACTGCTGGAAAGGCACATATGCGATACCGAGGGACGTATTTTTCGGGAAACGCGGCATGGGCGCTTCCGCGGAATTATTATCAGCACTTACGGACATCATATTCTCACGCTCGCGCATAATTAATCCGTTCATGTTGTCAAACAGATCGAGATTCATAGATCTCCTCCTTCCTGTGCAGCTCAACTGCACATTACATGATATTCCGGAGGAGAAAAGCCTGTTACATAAAAAGGACTGCCGGAGCAGTCCTTTCACTTATTAATGTTACGATATTGACGGTATATACTTTATCGCTTCCTCCGGGGGCAGAGGCTTGCTGAAATAGTAGCCCTGTATGGTATCGGCACCGAAATCCTTCAGGCGGAGATACTGCCACTTTTCTTCAACGCCCTCGATCGTCATTTCCTTTTTCAGGTCATGCACAAGGCGGATAACATCGTCAATAAAGCTCGCCTTGCCTTCAACAAGATAATTGTCCACGAGCGACTTGTCCAGCTTGACAACATCGACAGGGATATAGGTCAGATAGCCAAGCGATGAATAACCTGTTCCGAAATCATCCATGAGAAGACGTATCCCGAGTTCCATAAAGCGCCTGAAAAGCTCGTTCGCCTGAACGGTCTGTTTGATGAGCACTCCCTCGGTTATCTCTATCTCAATATATTTCGGGTCAACATTGTATTTTTTCAGCATATCTTCAAGGAAATCAACGTAACCCTCGTCGCTGAGCTGATTGCTTGAATAGTTGATCGATACCGGATAGAGCTCATACCCTACATCGCGCCACTCGGCCACCTGCTTTATGACAAGTTCAGTTGTGATACGTCCTATCCTCCATATCCAGCCCTTCTTCTCGGCGATAGGTATGAACTTTGCAGGACCGATGCCGGCTGCCTTCATACGGATAAGCGCTTCAAATCCGGAAAGCCCGAGGGTCTGTACGTTGACCTTAGGCTGATAGAGCATGAAGAATCCGTCATTTTCAAGCGCATCGGTGATCTTTTCGCAGATACGCTTTTCTTCCTCATCTTTTTCCTGCATTTCATGGCTGTAAAAGAATATCTTGTTAAGTCCCTGCAATTTGGACTCAAACATTGCCTCCTCGGCATTGTTTATCTGAGTCTCTACGTCCATTGAACCGTCAGAATTGCATACACCGATACAGACAGTAAGTCTGAGCTCAATGCCGTCCTGCAGGAACGGTTCATCAAATAACTTGCGTATCCTGTTGAGCTTCGGGTGGTTCTCTGTGAGCAGCTCATCAAGGAGAACCATGAACTGATCTCCGCCGTAGCGTGCGAGCAGCCAGTGCTTTTCGCCGAAATCAAGCTGTTTCAGACGCTCGGCACAGCTTTTTAGTATCTCGTCCGCAAAGGCGTGACCGTATGTTGCATTGATGCCCTTAAAGCCGTCAATATCTATCATTACGACTGAGATGCTCCTGCCTTCGAGCTCGGCATTCGCAAGATAATCCAGAGCATAGCGGCGGTTGAATATACCGAGCAGGTCGTCGTGCTGTGATCTTTCGACCGTTGTTTTCAGGTAGTAGACACAGTTGTCCCTGTGGTTGAAGCCATTGAATATTGACGTTGCCATGTCGTAGCAGGTGTTGTAGCCGCAGGACATACAGTTGATATGGCGCGAAGCTTCGGTTTTCTTGCCCATTGACATATAGATATGCTCAAGCTCCTCCGGCGAAGGATACTTAACAATGCAGGTATCCGATAGGTCGCGGTAGGTCCTGAGATAGTCGGAAAGATCAAGGTGACTGAATCTGCTGTTGAGCGCTTCAAGGCGTTCGGCAGGCGAAAGCTCACGCGCCACAGTAGAATCGTCATATTCCGTCTTGACCTTTTCCTGTATTTTCAGAAGCGAGAACAGCGCCTTGTCAGTCGAGGAGAGCTCCGGGTCGGTCGCGGTGCCGCAAAGGCAGCCGTTTTCGCAGTTGAGAGCGTCTATGAACAGGAATGGCAGCTCACGGTCGATGATAGTCTTTGAATGTGCCTTCAGGTATTCGTACATATGGCGCTCGCCTTCGATCTGGCGGATGAATGCGCCGTCACCGAGAAACCATCTGACGTGCTCTTTAAGTCCTCCGGGCATCGGGTAGATAGTGCCGAGACCGTACTCTATCTCGTCCCTGACCGGTTCGCCGTAGAGCTGCTTTTCGCGGAATATCTTCATAAGGTGGTTGAAGGTGACGTTGTACTGCACAAGTCCCTCGTTAGCCGGGTCGTTTATTTCCAGTTTCTTTGCAATACACGGGCTCAGGAAGGCAAATCGGTCGGTTATCTTCATCTGCGTCCTTGCGTAGACAGCCGCGCACATAAGTGGGCTCTGCACAGGGAACAGGCTCGGTATCAGCTCCGGAAGATACTTTTCAATGTATGTAACGACTGCCGGACAGGGTTGGGAAATACCTCCAATGAAATTGTTATCCTGAATGTATTTAAGATATCCCCATGTCGTGATGTCCGCTCCGAAAGCAACATTGATGATATGCCTGACGCCAAGTGCTTTCAGTCCGCCGAGCACGCGCTCGTATTCGTCGGGATAATTTGCCTGAAAAGCAGGAGCGATCAGTAGTGAAAT
This sequence comes from Ruminococcus sp., assembly GCA_017525915.1. Lineage (GTDB taxonomy): Bacteria > Bacillota > Clostridia > Oscillospirales > Ruminococcaceae > Ruminococcus. Next base: position 89,488 of record JAFXSC010000027.1, on the reverse strand, counting down.
AGATTCACCGGCAGCGAGATCAGCCAGAAAAGCCTCAGTATCGTCATTATACTCTCTTGCACCGTGCTCGCAGGCATCAAAGCAGGCACCGCAGCCAACGCATCTGTTGGGGTCAACGTCTATGCGTGATCTGCCGTTTTCCTCAGCCTCAGTAGAGATACAGGCTCCCATAGCACTGCAAACGTTGATACATTTATTGCAGCCGACGCACTTATCGTTAGTAAAAATCAGAGTATTCAATTTCTGCCACCTCTATTTATTCTGGTATTGCAAATATATGTCGCATCTCATGAAGCAGAATGCCGGAAATTCTATGAAAACAGTTGAAAGTATATTATTATTATAACTGCTAAAATGTAAGAAATCAATAGACAAATTGTTAATAACATAAAAAGAACTGCAAGAGCAGTTCTTTTTAACATCAATATCATCTGCGGCGCAGGTCCCGGCGTTCCTCCGGGTGACTTGCGTAATAGTTCTGCTTGTCCTTGTACATACGCTGGTCCGCCATCTGCATCGCCTTGCAGATATCCATGCCCTTTCCGCAAAAACAGCCGCCCACCGCAAAGCAGACGTTCTCCGGAGCGGAATTTCTCCTCCTGAGTTTTGCGACCATCTCGCCAAGTTCATCGTTCGTACAGTCAGTGACTATCACCATGAACTCATCGCCGCCTGCACGGTATATCTCCTTCCCCGGGAATATCTCCTGAAGCACGATTGCCGCTTTTTTCAGCAGAAGGTCGCCAGCCGAATGTCCGCCGCTGTCGTTCACATTCTTCAAGCCGTTAAGGTCGGCAAATACCACGCCATAGGGCTTGTCCATCAGGTGCTTTCCGGAAATGATATCGCTCACCCTGTTGTTCATAGCATTGCGGTTCCGTACGCCGGTAAGCATATCGGTATAGCTTATCATCTCAAGGCTCCTGACCATCTTGTAGCTTGCTATCTCGGAGGAAATGAAGAACGTAGTAAGTTCAAGTGTTTCCTTGATACGCATGGTATAGCGAGTGTCAAAATTGGTCGCCCATATAAAGCCGAGAACCTCGCTGTTGTACCTCAGCGGAAACATTACCACGCTGTCAACTCCGGCTTCTTCAAGAGTAAGATACCAGGGATTGTTGACCTCGCTGATATACTTCATATCCTCTTCGCTCTTGATTATGAGGCAATCGTTGTCGCCTATCGTTTCAAGCCATGAATTAGCGATATCGTAGAAATTCACGAACTGAGTGACGCGCTTCAGCGTGCTTCCCTCGCGGATATCAGTAGCAAGCACCGAGCAGGTGCCGTCGGTAGGATTTATGAGCATAAGCGTGCAGACTGCTGCATCACATATCCTTCGTATATCGCCTATGACCTCCTTCATGGTCTTCTTGAAATCATCAGTTTCCCTCAGCTTTATACACGTCCTGAGAACGTCAGCCGAGGTCTCGGGAGAGTGTGTGGAGATGAGGTCGATACCGGCGAGCTCCGTTGCTTCAATAGTATAGGAACAGTACGCACGGCACGGATCATCGTATTCGATCGGCATAAGAAAGATATTCAGCCATATATCGGGATCTCCGATGTGTACATAGGTATGTACGGGCTTCTTTGCAAGTGCTGCGCGGCAGCAGATATCCTCGAAGCTGGAACTCCTCGGCAAATATCTGTCATACAGCGAATCCGGCACAAACTCAAAATCCGAGCTGACGGCTTTTTTTAGCAAATTGCGAAGAACATCAAAAAAGCCTTTATTTACGGCAACTATACGGATATCGCCGTGCCCGATGTCTTCCTTTTTTTCAACAGAAATGACACAGGTATCGTTACGGAAACCGTCCGCGAATTGCTGAAAGTCCATAGAACAGTCCTTTCCACAGCATAGCTGTTGATGATTTATCTTGATGCACAGTGTTCGACCGCATTATAATTCTCTTTTCATTATATCACACATATCAGCACATTTCAAGAGTATACGAAAAAAAGCCGCAGGACGTATCCTACGGCTGATTTTTCAGAACGCGGAGGTGATGCCGGTCTTTACGCCCTGACTGAGTAGCGTCATTATGATGCCTGCAAGGAGTATTCCCAGAACGACCATGATTATGCTTTTCTTGAAGTCAAGGTCAAGTATGCTCGCCGCAAGAGTGCCTGTCCATGCGCCAGTACCGGGAAGCGGTATCCCGACGAACAGCAGCAGTGCGACATATATGCCCTTTCCTGCCTTCTCCTGAAGCTTCTTTCCGCCTTTTTCGCCCTTTTCAAGGCACCATGAGAAGAACTTCCCGATCACACGCTTGTCGCTTCCCCACACAAGTATTTTTCTTGCGAAGAAGTATATGAACGGCACCGGTATCATATTTCCTATCATGCAGACCAGCAGACACCAGTGCCAAGGAAGTCCCATGCCTGTGCCGACGGGTACGCCTCCTCTCAGTTCAACAAGAGGAACCATTGATATCAGGAATGTTATCAGGTATTTCTTAAACATAGACTATCTCTCTTTCAATGAAATCAAACATACATATTATCTCATATTTTGACGCTTTAGTCAAGAGGTTTCCGGAAATATTTCCGCAAGGCAGCAAAAAGGCGGATATCTGCATATCCGCCCTGTAATATATCATTATTCCTTAACAAGTCTGAATGTCATCATTTCGATGCCGTTGTCAGTCTGCTTGAGTTCAGCCCAGGGATTGATCTCCTCGTCCATTACCTCGCCCTTGACGCCGGTATTCCAGACGATCTTTCCGTCCTCTTCCTTCCACTCCTTCTCCTCAACAACGATGGTATTCTCATCGTAAAGAGAACACTCACCGGAAGCTATAGCCTCATCGAGTTCCTCCTTTGTAACGCCCTCCGGGATAGGTGAAAGGGTCTTGATCTTGCCGTCCTCTGTGAAAAGGAAACGCATCGAGATCGGCTGCTTCTCGTAGTCCTCAAGGCTGTCGTCTGCAAGAATGTCCTCAGCCTTGCGCCAGTCGAGCTTGAATGTCTGCTTGTTGAAGGTCTGCGCCTCCGCAACCTTCCATACACCAATGATATCCATTACAATTCCTCCTTAATCATACTGCGGCTGTCTCAGGCTTTGGCGATCCTGAAGAAGCCGAATATTTCAAGCGTACCGTCATCTCCGACGGGAATAAATTCTGTCCATTCGTCCTCATCATCGCCCTCAGCATAGAGCTTGCCGTCCTCGAGCTTCCACTTTCCTTCGTGTCCGAGAACAAATCTATCATCGTAATCCTTAGCTTCGGGGTCATCATTGAACTCCTTCGGGAAGAGCTGAAGAAATCTTCCGCCCTCCTCAAATACATAGAGCGACTTGGTCATCATCTTCTGCAAATCGGAAACAGTCGGGTCATCGGCTATTTCAGCCACCTTTTTCCATGTCTGTTTGAAATCCTGATCCATTGCGTTTATCTCAACGATCTTCCACATTCCTGAAACATCCATAGCGATTTCCTCCTTTATGCCCAGGGATTGGTGCTCTCGGGCTTTCTTATGTCGGATAGTATGAACTGCTCCCAGAGGTACCACTTGCCGTCCTTGGCAAGACGGAGACGGACATATCTCGGGCTGTCAGCGCCGCCGGAGGACATATAAAGCTGTGCGTAATTCTCCTGAGTATAGCTGTAAGGATTCTCGCTGACCTTTATCGTATAAGGCTGGGAGGGCTGATAATCGTTAGCGGGTGTAGCACCTACGAAATATGATCTTGGAACATAGTCCTTGTCCATGAAGCGGTCACGAAGGAACTGGAGCTCAGCAGGATTGAGAGAATTCGGTCCCTTGAGGAAGTTGAGCATCTCTATCGAGAGCTCCTTGTTCTGGGGATAGAAGCAAAGTGCAAGAACTGTAAGTGCTGCTGTATCGAATGCGCTTGTAAGCTGTGCCTGAGGCAGAGCCTTGAACTGTTCAAGGGTCTCCGGAAGATTAGGAAAAACAACTTCCACTGTTTTTCCGCTCGACTTCGGAAGAGCACTTGCTGCTGCGCTGATAGCATTTGCGTTACTGGTAACTTTTTTCAGACTGTCAAATAATCCCATGATCATTCCTCCTGATTTCAAAATTTCTCAGCATATCAGTATATGCTGTCTTGTTAATTTTAACACATAACAGGTGATTTGTCAATACTATTTTCACAATTTATGCAAAATTCCGTAATAATTATCTGAACAGGCGCTGGCATTCATATATCTGTTGACATTTGTATGCTGAAGTGTTAGAATATCAGCAAAGGAACAAGAAAAGAGGTCTTCTTCATGAAAACAGAACTCATCTGCGCTCTTGCAGCGGTAGCTCTGCTCACCGGATGCAGCAGCATCGGCGGAAGCTCTGAGAGCAAGATAAAAATACCTGCCGCTTCCGCTACCACAGAAGCAGATACTACCGCTGAAGCTGTACCGGAAGCCACTGAACCTCCGCGGTCAGCAGGTACGAAAGCAACTACAACTGCTGCGGAATTACCCACGCAGGAGCAGACTTCAGCAGAGACTTCCACCGAGGATGAAGGCTTGCTCACGCGTCCGATGTTTTCCTCCGCACTCAGCGGAGTGGACGTATCCCTCAATGAGGACAGCGTTATCCAGACCGGAAACGTCCGCGGCACGGATTATACACTGACTATTGACCTAAGCAATTGGGAACAGAATACTACTCCCACGCAGCTCGTCGAGCTCTCGCGCCTTTTCTGGCAGTGCTATCCGCGTATGTATGAGCGCTACGGCGACCTTTCCGGCGCTCCGACGAGTGTTACGCTTGCCGTGGAGAACACCGGCTACGAGATCGCGGAATCCAGCGGAAATTTCGTTCACCTGCACGATATGTGGCTTTGCAGCAACACTGACGACTTCGACTGCATAACCCACGAGCTCGCGCACGTTGTACAGTACGGCTGGAACGGCGACAACCTTGAATACAGCAGCTATATAGAGCGCTTCGCAGACTGCTGCCGCTATGAATATGCTTTGGACAACGGCGCCTACAACGATGTTTCGTGGGTGCTCCAGACTGTTGACACTGAAAGCGACCGTGAGACCTCTGTGCGCTTCCTCGTCTGGCTCGACTACAACTACACCAATGCGGGCACCGATATAATGCGGAATTACTTCCGCGTGTGCCGGAACGGCGGATATTCCGAAGATGTGTGGAACATCGCATGGAGCGATATCTTTGCCGGGACTGACCTTGAGGGCAAGACCATAGACGAGGTATGGGATATATACGTCAACTCAGATTTTGCGTATCTGCCGTCGAATGCGCCTTTTGGCTGTGCCTCTGAGCTCCGTCAGAAATACGACATACGCTCAAAGCTGTCATGAATTAATATCAGAAAATGCCTGCAAATGCAGGCATTATTCTTTTCCGGTGTCAAAAAATGACATTTGTCACACCAGAAACTGACCTCTGACACTACCCGGGAGCTCTGTTTTCAGCTATAATTGTCAATGTACTGATACAATGAGCTGTTTTTTCAAGTCAGCACAATTTTTTAATGACTTTTTAATAATCTTGTGCTATAATAGCAATTGTGTTATTAATAAATACAAAATTCATTAACAGGAGGAATGGAAGTGCGCGTTTTTTTACGTTACATCACAAAAAATATGCTGGAGAAAAAAGGCAGATTCTTTCTGCTCATCTTCTCCATCATGGTAAGTACGGCTCTGCTCGTATTCAGTCTCGGTGCGGTCGATGTCATTCTTGACGGCTATACCGATACTATCAAGCAGGCTGCCGACGGAAAGGATATCTCGATATACTCAAATACCGACGATGTCTTTTTCAGCGAGGACGATTTCGACCATACCGGGATTTCCGGGCTTGAAGGACACCTCCGTATGATCGGTGTCATCAACGAGGACGACAAGATCTCCTACATCTACCTCATCGGCAATAAGGATTGCAGCAAGTACGTTGTCGAGGGAAAAGCTCCCGAAGATACAAACGAACCTCTCTGCGTTATCTCACAGAGAGTTGCCGAAGAAAGAAACCTGAAGGTCGGCGACAAGTTCTCCGTCTTTGTAAACGGTGAAGCAGTCGAGTTTTCTGTATCGGCTCTTGCTGCCCCCAAGGGTACATACTATGGGGATACCAAGGAATCCTTCAACGTTATTCTCCCCTATGAGTACATGAACGAAATGATGCAGGCTGGCGGCAGGTATAATTATATGTATGCCAACACCGACAGGAACGCCGTAAAGTTCTGCGATAACTTCAACGATAACAACACAAGGGTCAAGGCTTCAAGCCTCTCCGACCTCAGTGCATACAAGTCCATGACAAGCTCTATGGAGACCACTGTATACGTCATGTTCGCTATCGTATGCGTTATCTGCTGCATCATCATCCACGGTGCATTCAAGCTCATAATCACCGAGCGTTTGACGGTGATAGGTACGTTCATGAGTCAGGGTGCGACTAAGAAGAAGATACAGAACATTCTCCTCACGGAGAGCTTCCTCTACGGTCTTGTCGGCGGTATCATCGGTACGATACTCGGCGAAGCAATACTCTACTACGTCAGCAGACTGACTTCTCCGCTGGCTGATTACGGCATCTATATGGCGTTCCACATCACGCCCAGACTTATTATCGTCGGCATCATCTTCTCGATACTGATGTGCGTTCTGTCAGCACTCATGCCTGTCAGAAGGATCAGAAAGCTCCCTGTCAAGGACGTTATCCTCAACAGGCTCGAAACAAAGCACAAGAGCGGCGAGATCCGCTTCGTTGTCGGTATCGGTCTCCTCATATTCAGCATCTTCGCTGCATTTGCGACCGGCAAATGGACTATCGACGCAAGCTTCCTCATCGGTGCAGCCGCACTTGTCGGCATGATAATGCTCCTGAGAAAGTTCCTGAAATACGCTTCCGGCTGGCTCAGCAGCGTTTTCAGAAAGAAGACCTCGATATTCCTTGCACTCAACAACATCAAGACATCAAAGCTTCTCCGCGGAAATATCACTCTCCTCGTTATCTCGTTCTCGTCAGTGCTGCTTATCGCATCTGTCGGAACAAGCCTTACGAATGTAGTTGAGGATGCTTACAGAGACCTTCAATACGATTACCAGATCTACAACATCATCGACAACAATGCGGCAGGCAGAACAACAGATACGATAATCGAGAAGCTCAGCTCTCTCGACTGTGTGGATAATGATTCTATCCTTCCCCAGTACAATGCTCAGGCATTGATAAAGAAGGAGATCGTATTCATCGAAGCTGCCGACCCGGTAAAATACTCGGAATACAACCTTTACCTCAGGCTAAACAAGGGCAAGCAGAAGGATTATATCAACGAGCTTGCAAATTCCGGTGACGATACCGTCATCATCTCAACATATGTTTCCAAGATATCCGGCAAGGACATCGGCGACGAGATAGAGTTCAACGTTGACGGCGAGGACTACAAGTTCAAGGTTGTCGGTACTTTCAACGGAAGGCTCTACAACAACGGCAGGGTCATTCTCATGAAGCCTGAGACTATCCTCAATAAGCTCCACATCAAGGAAGCAAGCAGCATAACCTTTAACATCAGCAATAAACCTGATAATAATAAGGAGCTTGATGCGGCAATGAAGAATGCTGAGGATCAGTTCAAGGGCTTCCTCGCAAACCTCGGTGCCTCCTACATCTCCAGAGATGACGCAATGGAGGAGAATGTTGAAGGCAACAAGCAGCTCGTCATGATACTTTCAATATTCGCTTATCTTGCACTCATCGTTGCTTCGATAGGCATATTCAACAACATCTCCATCTCGTTCCAGCAGAGAAGACGTGAATTCGCAGTCATGGCTTCTGTCGGACTTAACGGAAAGATGCGTAAGAGGCTCGTATTCACCGAGAATATCTTCTGCGTATTCTGGAGCATAGCGATATCCATACCGTACACGCTGCTTATGTGCCGCATCTGTACGAAGATAATGGAGAAGATAGACCTGCCGTTCGGCATAACATTTGATCCGACCGCTATAATCTCCTATTCGATCGTGCTCATAGCTGTTATATTCATCGCTTCGCTCTCAACAATGAGAAAGAGCAAGAAGCTCAACGTTGTTCAGGAACTCAAATACGAATAATCAACCGGAGGTAAATATATGAACGTTATTGAAGTAAAAAAGGTCAACAGGATATTTGTAAACGGCAAGGAAAAATCTCACGTCCTCAAGGACATTGATCTCACAGTTGAAAAGGGTGAATTCATCTCTATAATGGGTCCCTCCGGCGGCGGAAAGTCAACTCTGCTCTACCTCCTCGGCGGACTTGATATGCCTTCATCCGGTTCTGTTACCATAAACGGCACCGATCTCAGCAAGCTCAAGGACAAGGAGCTCTGCAAAATGAGAAATAACGATATCGGCTTTGTTTTCCAGTTCTACAATCTTGTTCCCAACCTCAACGTTGAGGACAACATCTCCCTTCCGCTCATGATAGCAGGCAAGAACAGGTCCGAATACAAGGACAGACTTGACGAATGCCTTAAAATAATCGGCATGGAGGATAAGCGCAAGCTCACTCCCCGTGAGCTTTCCGGCGGTCAGCAGCAGAGAGTTGCGATCGCAAGGTCTCTCGTGTTCGACCCTGATATCCTCTTCCTCGATGAGCCTATCGGAAACCTCGACACCCAGAACGGTATGAGGATAATGGAGCTTTTCAGAGAGATAAACAAAAAGTACAACAAGACTATCGTTCAGGTAACTCACTCGGAAGATGCCGCAAAGTACGGTACAAAGCTCGTAAAGCTCGTTGACGGTCAGATAAGATCGGTCACCGATATCGCCTGATCCATTCCCTGTTATATAACAAAACAGCCATAAGGTCCGAACCTTATGGCTGTTTTAATTTACTTTGTCTCAACACCGTATACATTGATGCATAGCGGCATAATGCTCTCTGTACCGTCCACGTTCTTCAGGCAGTAGCTCTTTACGTCAGACCAGTCGCTTCCGTCGGCGCTGACATAGCAAGTTCCGACCTTTGCCGCACGGGCAGTCGGCTTGTCGCTTGCGTATTCACTGTCCTGTACTATAAGGTAGCCGCTCTCCTCGCTTTCAAGCTCGAGAATGACCGTGTAGTCATCGCCCTTCCGGATATGCTTGTGCAGCGGGGTCTCGACCATATGATAGCCGCAGGTCTGCTGCGTGCCGTAGGCGTCCGGGTGGTCGTAATAAATGTACTCATCGTCCTTTGTCGTGACATACACCCTGTATTTCATATCATCAAAGACCGTGAAGAACGATACCGCTGTGATATCCATATCCGTCTCGGCTGTGTAGGTACACGCCTGATATGCCTTCTTCATGGGAGTGCCTTCTATCGCTGTGTTTGAATGCACATTGTAGTAGCTGTAATCCCAGCCGTAGCACCAGTATGACTGCATGGTATCGCAGAGGTCGGCATCGGTTATATCCGCTGCCGCAAGCTCGGAGTATTCAAACATCTCATCATAGTAGGACAGCCAGTAGTAGCCGTAATCTCCGTAGAAAACTCCCCAGCTGTTCTTGACGAGCCATGCGCCGTCTCCGGGAGGCTCATTAAGGAAATTGCTCCTTGAATAGTTATCGTCCCAGCCGACTATCAGAACGGAATGATTGATAGCAAGCTTCTGGTTATGAATGTTGTCACAGACGTACCATGAACCGTTGTTGTTATCTGTATATATCTGCTCGCCGTCATCGTAGTATACAGAGCATATAAGCGCGTAGCCGTTGGAAAGATACTGCTTTGCGACCTTTGAGATATCGTCGCGTGTACCGCCCGAGGTCTCGGAAAGAAGGTAAACGTCCGATATCATGTACTCAGAGCCTTTCTCGATATCAACGTCAACATCATATTCCTCGTCATCATCAGGATAAGGCGCTGACGACTCAGGCACTACCGCCGAATGAAGATTTGCAAGCGAGGCGATGTCATTGGTGCGGTTGGCATTGTAATACCACTCCTTGAACGACTTGAAGAACGCCCATTCCGAAAAATCAGAAGTTATCCCCTGAGCGAGAAGGCGGTTCTCGAAAATGCCTATCCATGAGAAGGCAAAGCACGAACCGTACTCCCCCTGACTTTCAACGTGGTCGCGTACAAGCCCTTTATCAACAAGGCTGAAGCTCGTCGGCAAAGCACCGGTCGGGATAGTGATATGACTGCCGCCAGGCTTTACATCGGTGACTTCCTCAGTCGCTGGCTCTGTGGTCGCCGGAGAGGTCGTGACCTTATCTCCGGAAGTAGTCTTTTCGGTGGAGGGCTGCGTTACCACGGCATCGTACTTGCTTTTTTCGTCCCTGCCCGGCTTGAAGTGTGAGAGCCTTGTGAATAGTCCCGCAAAAAGCAGAACGGTCACAACGGTCATTATTATTACAGCGGCGTTCCTGCTTTTTTTCTTCGGAGGCGGCTGTGTGTACGGTCTGTACTGAGGCGGCAGCGAAGTCACATGACCTGCTGAAGGCGGCGAATATGGATAAGACCTTGCAGGCGGCGGTGTTGCTGTGCTGTCAGAAAATGAGCGCACCGGCGAGGAGCCGTTAATCGGCCGCGCAGGTTTGGTCCGGACGAACCTCGCCTCGAACTGTGCCTTCGGACAGGTACATACCTTTCCGGCATCAACATTTGCTCCGCAATAGCTGCATATGTAGCTGTGCAGCCCCGGTGCCTCACCGGTTGAACTTTCAGCGGACTTCGTACAGCCGCATACTTCTCCGTAGGCAAGATATCTTCCGCAGTCGCCGCAGAATGGCATACTACTCCCCCCTTATCCCTGTATTCTGTTACATCCGTCAACGGTCGCACCGCTCCGGATCTCTTATAAACAGTATACACTTTCCGGCGGGAAATGTCAATACTTCTCCCCTGTTATTGACCGCGCTTCGCTCTGCCGTTCACAAAGTCGCTGATGCCCGAAAACAGGGTCAGCGCAACCTTTGTCTGGTATTCATCCGTGTTCAGGAGCGCAGCCTCCTCCGGATTTGAAAGGAATCCGCATTCAGCCATTACCGTGGGATTAACGCTGTAATAGCACAGGAACAGTTCCTTTCCGCACTGCTTTATCTCACGGTCGTTGTCCGGCTGAAGGAGCGACCGGAAGCTGTTTCGGAGTGACCTTGCAAGCGCCTCGCTTGAAGGCTCTGTTGCCGAGTAGAACATCTGGGCGCCGCTGTACTGCGGCTGGGTGAACTGGTTCTGGTGAATGGATATGCATACCGCATTGTCGTACTTGTTGAATATAGCGAGCCTGTTGTCCATGTCAGAGCTTTTCTGTGCGGCAAGTCCTTCTATCCCTCTGTCGTGTATGGATACATCTGTATCCCTTGTGACCTCAACGTTATAACCGCTGACAGTCAGGAGGTCGCGCAGTTTCAGAAGGATATTCAGGTTTATCCCCTTCTCGGGAACTCCCTCTGCGGAAGTGCAGCCGCCGTCAGCCCCGCCATGTGGTGAATCAACTAAAACCGAGTCGTGTTTTTGGCTTAAAATAGCCTTTTCGAGCATATTATACCACGGCATTCACGGCTTGTCAAGAGCTAAATGAAAAAAATATCACACCATGTTTACACCTGATTATATGAACGGTCTTATGCACCAAAATGCAATTATTACAAAAATACAGATGCTGAAATCATTGATATTTATTTTAAATTTTTATATTGATTTTTAACAAAAATTGTGCTATAATGACAATATACATTATAGACTGTGACCCGGAGACTGCATATTTTTATGATCGCATCAGATTGTCTGGTGAGGAGAGGAGATCGGAGCAAGTGGATTTTCAGAGATTTGTTGATTGTTATGATTCACCGACCTGCATTTATTCAGTTGAGAAAAAAGCTGACGGCGGATACGGCGAAATACGCATTGTTGCCGGGAACAAAGGCTATATCGACCCGATTGAGCATCCGGTGCTTCCGATGATGCCGGACATGACCGGTTTTCCCGAGGTACTCATGGAAACGCATGTTTTTGTTCCGAATTCTCTATATGAGGAGTATCTTCCGAAGGATCTCGGATTTGAGGATATCCTGTACCGCTCGGCAGTTAAAAAGATACCGGTGCATACATATGTACATCTGAACGAGATGAATCTATGGTTCAATATTTTCAGTATGCCAATGTCGATCGAGGACGGAAACCTCTGCTACTGTATATATACCGCCAGACCGTGTGATCCCGAAGAAGTCGGAGTAAGCTCAAGTCAGTCGGGAACAGCTTCCGAAGACGTGCTGAAAGCCTGCATAAAGCTTCACCGTTCTGATGATTTCAAGAAAAACATCGACGAAGTAATCAATGATGTAAGACTGATATGCAGGGCTGAGGTATGTACGCTGATGTCTATGGATAAAGCCTCCGGTACTTATTCAGTCCTGTCCGCAAGCATTGATGACAAGAGCAGGGTCAAGCGCGTTACAGAGTTTGCCGATTTTTATGATATAGCCGCATCATGGGTGGATATGATAGGCGGAAGCGACTGCATGATTATACAGAACGAAAAGGACAAGGAACGCATCCGCAGCATCAATCCTGTCTGGTATCAGACCTTCGGAGAGGCCGGAGTGGATAGCTTTGTTCTGTTCCCCCTTCGCCACAACGATGAGGTGCTCGGCTTCATCTGGGCTACCAATTATGACATTACCAACACGATGCGCATAAAGGAAACGCTGGAGCTTACTACATATTTTATTTCCTCGCAGATGGCAGGATACAGAATGATGGAGCGTCTGAAACAGATGAGCTATACGGACGTACTCACTTCCCTCCCCAACCGTTTTGCCTGCTGTGAGCTTCTGGACGAGCTTATTCGCATGAGGAAGCCTTTCACTCTTGTTATCATGGACCTGAATTCGTTCAAAAGCATAAACGATACATTGGGATTTCAGGCAGGCAACAAGGCTCTCGTTGAAATAGCTTCACGCTGGAAGAATATTGCAGATACAGGTGCAGCCGGAACGCATGATTATATCGCAAGGCTTGGCGGTGACGAATTTGCACTTGTTATCCGCGATTATAATTCCAGCGACTATGTTTCAAATACGATACAGATGTATGAAAAGGCGCTGAACAAGCGTCTTACGGTAGATGACTGCGATTTCTATATCAATGCAAGTTTCGGCTATACATCATATCCCGAGGATTCGGAGAACAGCGATTCCCTGCTGACATACGCGGCTGCTTCCATGAAGGAGATAAAGCGTGCCGCAAGCAGCAATCATATTCTGCGCTTTACTCCAGACCTGTTAAAGCATGAGCGTACCATAGAGGTCGAGAAGATAATAAGAGAAGCACTTGATAATGATACGATATTCTTTAATCTCCAGCCTCAGTACGATATGGAACATAAGCTGAGAGGCTTTGAAGCCCTTGCCCGTATGAAAGATAGTAAAGGCAACAACATAAGCCCGGCGGAGTTTATCCCTGTGGCTGAAAAAGTCGGTCTCATTGATAAGGTAGACGGAACTGTATACAGGAAAGCCGCCCTGTTCTTCGGAGAATTGCTCAGAAAGACCGGTTCCGATCTGGTACTCAGCATAAACGTATCCGTGCGGCATCTTATGAAGAATGACTTTTTCGATGAGATAATGAAGGTAATTGCTATCAGCGGGATCTCTGCCGACAAACTCGAAATAGAGATCACTGAATCGATAATGATAGATTCTGCCGAAAAAGCCCTGAACTGCATAGACAGGATAAAAGAAATGGGTATAAAGATAGCGATCGACGATTTCGGAACAGGTTATTCCGCTCTCAGCTATCTCAACAGCTTCCCTGCTGATATCCTGAAAATCGACAAGTCCTTCATCGACAAGATGAATGAGGGCGAATCATTCAGGCAGTATGTAGCTGCTATCATTTCAATGGGACATATTATGGGCTTTGAGGTCGTTTCGGAAGGCGTTGAATCAGAGGATCAGGTTGAGATACTGAGGAATATAGGCTGCGATTTCATTCAGGGATTTGTGTGGGGAAGACCGCTGAGTCCGGAAGATGCAGAAAAGACAGCCCTTAAAGATGCTGCGGAACGTCAGAAGCTCTGAGCCGCAGTCCGGGAGGTTTGGATTTTATGGATTATAATTATTATCAGGAATATGTTGAGAAGATAAACGGTATGGCTGGCATTTATTCATTCGATATAATGCCGGACGGAAGTTTCAGTGAGATAAGATTGATAGCGCTCAATAAAATGAACGGCGGAGTCCTTAATATGAACCCTGACGCTCCGAAGTTTTATCCGGGAATACCTTGGCGGACTTATTTTACAGATATAAACTTTGAGAGCTATATCTATAACTGTGCAAGTAACAGCGAATTTCTGTATTCCTACACAAATGCTCACGGCTTCTGGCTTAAAGGCTTCTATCTGCCGTTAAAAGAGACGGAGGAGAAGGACGGTATCAAAACCGTTTACTGCCTGTATGTCGGCACATTCTCGCCTCAGCTCGAATCCGATGCTATGGCACAGCATTCTCTGGAGGTCTCATCGGCTGTAATGAATATCAGCGTAAGGCTGCACGAATCTCAGGACTTTCAGCAGTCAATGGCTGCAACGATACATGAGATAAAGAAGATATGCCTTGCCGAAAAATGCGGACTTTTTACCATCAATAAAAATACCATGGAATGTGATTTTATCAGCGAGAACGGTCTCCGTAATGATGTCATGGAGCAGATAGCATCTGAAATGGGGCGCACTCCCTATGAAGTCGCACAGGCTTGGGAAAACGATCTTGCCGACAGTGATTGTCTGCTTCTCGATAACCTGTCCGTGGTCAAGGAACGCGACCCTGTCTGGTATGCTTCGCTTTGCATCAATAAGATAGAAAATCTCGTTCTGTACGGTGTCCGCTTCGATCAGTCATTGATTGGATTTATATGTGCTGCGAATTTTGATACGACAAAGATGATGCTGATAAAAGAAACTCTCGAATTATCATCATTCCTGCTGGGCACAGTAATCGCCAATCACCAGATAATGTCGCATCTCAAGGTAATGAGTACGATAGATGCACTTACACAGGTGAGCAGCAGAAACGCTATGGATGAACGTGTCAAGAAGCTCGTTTCAGGCGAATCAAAGCTTCCGGATACTATGGGTGTCGCCTTTATTGACCTGAACGGATTGAAGAATGTCAATGATACGAAAGGTCACAATGCAGGAGATATGTTTCTGAACAGAGCTGCGTCTGTTCTGAAGTTAGCATTCGGAGACTATGAGATATACCGTGCCGGCGGAGACGAGTTTGTTGTTCTTTGTCCCGATATCACTCAGAATATAATGGAAGAAAGGATAACCCAGCTCCGGGCACTTTCGGATAACACTCACGATGTTAGCTTTTCCGTAGGCTATGTCTGGTTGTCAGGTTCTTACGATATCAATTCGGCTATGCGGACTGCTGATGAGCGAATGTTTAAAGACAAAGAAGAATACTATAAGCTTCACGCCAAGAATGACAGAAGAATACGCGTCAATGCCACATAAACCACTTTATTCATGAAAATAGTCACAGGTTCTGATTTTGATTGATCAGATTCTGTGACTATTTTACTTTAGTCCGCGCAGTTTATTCCTTCAAAGCCTGCGTCATGTCTGTTTTTCTTATCCTGCGCGATAACAGGACAATAGTCGCAGCGGTACATACCGCCACTATGCAGAATGCGATAACAAGGCTTATCATTCCGATAGAGGGATATATCTTCATCATATCGTTTGAAAAGTTCGCGCAGTAAAGCTCCAGAAATCTTAGCCCGAACGGTATCCCTGCGATCGTTCCGATGACGAGGATAATAACGCTTTCAAACGATGCAAATCTGCGTATCTCCCCGAAACGGAAACCGAGCACCCGGAACGTGTTATACGGCTTTGCTCTTTCAATGAGGCTGAGGATACCGAGGTTGTACAGCACTATCGCAACGAGCGCAACAGCTACGACCTTCATCAGCAAAAACACACTCGCCGTCACGGAGCTGAAATTCCTGAGGTTATCCTCCTGCTGCTTTCTGCTGATAAACTGCGAGATACGCACATCGTTTCCGAAAGTGTCAGGATCGTATTCACGACCGCAGAGCAGATGCGACGGACAGAACTCCGCTCCCGCATCCGTCCAGCGCTTCGCCCCGATATAAAGCGTCTGCGGCATACTCGACGGAACGATACCGTCAACGGTGAAATCAAAACTTCCACTCGAAAGCGACGGAAACAGCTCAAGCTTATCTCCCGTCTTTACGCCAAACGAATCGGCGATGCCTTCGGTGATATATACGCCGTTTTCGCTGAGCTCGCTACCGTCTGTCGTTCTGAGACCGATATAGTCACCTTCCGAAAAAATGGTAATAGGCTTGAAATAAACCTTGCTTCCGCCGTCAAGAGTAACTCTGCTCTGAACAGTCTGTATAAGCTGACCGTTCAGTTCGTCTTTAAGCGTCTCCGTCTGCTCCGGGGTGTTTGCAGTGTTGAGCGTCAGCTTATAGTCGTAGACGAATTCCTCGGAATAGCTTTTCTCAGTAAGTGCTTTTATCGAATCGGGAGTTCCCGATCCGATTATGAGCAACATAAAGCTTCCGCAGACACTTACGATCCCGAGCATGATACGCGACTTGTGTGCGGAAGCATCTCTTAGCGTCCACTTCGCTCCAAAGCTCAGTCTGTTCCAGATACTCCCTGCCCTCTCCATCAGCAAAGTCTTTGTTCTTACGGCTTTGTTCTGTGCGGACTCGGCTGGCAGACCTTTAAGCGCCTTTCTTGCGGATATCGCGGAGGTAAGCAAAGACATGACTATTATCAGCAGTATAACTATCAGCGAACCTACGGTATGCCTGATCTCCCACTCGGGCAGAGAGATCAGCTTCTTCTGCGATCTCTGTATTATTTTTGAGAACAGGAACGACGCCAGATAGCCTGCTCCGGTTCCAAGAACGCTTACGAGCAGTCCGTAGAGGGAGTAGTAAAGCGTCAGCTTTCCGTTTGAAAAGCCCAGCGATTTGAGTGTGGTTATAT
This sequence comes from Ruminococcus sp., assembly GCA_017525915.1. Lineage (GTDB taxonomy): Bacteria > Bacillota > Clostridia > Oscillospirales > Ruminococcaceae > Ruminococcus. The sequence continues at coordinate 72,522 of JAFXSC010000027.1, read as the reverse complement.
CCGCAGACTGCGCGTCTATCAAACGCTTTATTGTGGTCCGCATCGAAAGCGCGGAAAGCAGTATAAACAGCGCCGAGAAAAGAATCGATACTCTTTTGAGATTGGCAGCCTGAGTTCTAACGAACGATACATCGAAAAGCGTGTCTCTGTCGTAATAGGCGATAAACCGCTCACCAAGAAGCTCGTTGATATTCGCCCTGACTGCGCTGCCGCTGCTCTTTATCTCAAGCAGGTTGCAGGAAATCCGTACTCCAAGCTTTTCGCGCAGATCATCGCTCATGAATCCGTAGCCGTATTTATTATGCTCAGGGATGTAATTATCAGTGGTGCCGATATAATGCGCTTTTTCTGCGGACACAACTATGCCCGCAACAGTTGCACGCGCGGAGTTTCCGCTGTACGATATATCTATCGTATTACCAGCGGATATACCGTTTTCTTCGGCGTAATCGCGGTCGAGCCAGATGCTGTCCGTAAGAGCCTTATCGTATTTTTCTCCGCTTATGAGCTTCATCGAAGATATGCTCTCATCTCCGACAGTATCAAGGCTCAGGTAATCGCTGCCGCCGTCATCAGAGGGAGCCGATACGGTTATGCGAAGCCTCTGCGATACTCCGGACACGCCCTCCATCTGTTCTATTGCGGTAACATCGTCGCGTGTAAAGTAAGTAGCGAACGCCCATTCGTCAGCAAGATCCGTCTCACCGGCAAATGTATCGAACTCGTACTCGATGCCTTTCCAGACACCTTCAAGACCGCTGTAGATCATGACCGAAAGCATTGCAAGAAGCAGCGCGGATATAAATTGCAGCTTGAACTGTCCTACGCTGCGGAGCATTTTTCTAAACAGAAATCTCATTTTCGTCTCCCCCCTCTTGTTCTGTCAGACTGCTCTGGCTTCTATTAAATGCAGACAAGGGCTTTCATCCGCTACTATTTTTCCGTCGCACAGGCGTATAACGTGATCGGCTATCTTTGCGACCTCGGGATTGTGAGTTACCACGACTACGGCCGCATCCTTGTTATGTGAATACTTCTTCAGAAGCCCGAAGATCATATCTCCCGTTGCAACGTCAAGCGCTCCCGTAGGCTCATCGCATAGCAGCAGCCTCGGAGATTTCGCAACTGCCCTCGCTATCGCAACTCTCTGCATCTCGCCTCCGGAAAGCTGACTCGGAAAGCTCTTCATCCGCTTTTCAAGTCCTACGTCCCTGAGTGCCTCGGCTGCCTTGTCGGCTTTCCCGTTCAGATCAGCCGCAATAGCGACGTTCTCATAGGCAGTAAGGTTTTCAACGAGGTTATAGAACTGGAACACAAAGCCTACGTTCTTCCTGCGATAGTCTGTAAGCTTTTTCTCGGAGAATCCCGAGATATCCTCGCCGCATAAAAGTATCTCTCCGCTTGTCGGACGATCCATTCCCCCGAGCATATTAAGCATCGTACTTTTTCCGCTTCCTGACGGTCCGAGTATCACGGTGAATTCGCCCGCCCTTATCTCTGCGCTGACGCCGCCGAGCGCTGCGATCTCCTCGCTTCCTGACCTATACTTCTTCACTATATTCCTGATGCTTATCATAGCCTTCTCCCCTTTTGAGTTTTCTAAAAGTTACACAGGTGTATAACGTTTACACACTTGTGTAACTTACAAGGATATGATATAATAGGTTCAGCGAAATGTCAACAGGAAACGCAAAAGATACACGAAGTTATATTTTTTGTGTCACTTTTTGGGAGGTATTATTATGAACGATTCAACGAACCCCTCTGCACTCAGGTCGAAAGCCGAGATCTGCAATGCGCTCCTGAGGCTCATGGACGAGCATCCCTATGAGGAGATCACAGTCAAGCAGATAGCTCTCGAATCCAAGCTCGTAAGGAAAACGTTTTATCGCAACTTTGATTCAAAGGATGATGTGCTCGATGCAATACTCGACCAGCTCATCGACGAATACAAAGACCGGCTGATAGAGGCGAATCAGATCACGCCGATAGAGATAATCTTCAGTTTCTGCTCAGAGCATAAGGAACAGCTGCTTTTATTCGATAAGAACAATATGATGTACCGCGTTCTGCAAAAGCTCAACGAAGCCCTGCCCGTAAAGCATGATGAGCTTGTAGCTCTCGGGCTCGTGCCTGCGGATTTTTTCCGGGGGCTCGATCCAAGCTACCTTATAACAATGAATATCGGCAGTGTATGGAATGTTATATGCCGCTGGACACACGGCGGTATGAAAGACGATCCGAAACAGATCATTGAAGAAATGAACAAATTTATCATAATGATGGGCGAATACGCCAAGAGGATGACCGCTCCTTATCAGGACTTTGCGAAATAAGATCACTGTTTGCACTTGTCATAGCATTATCAGGCTCGGGGCAGCTATTGTCGATGCTAATGCCGTTATTGATCACCAACGGAAGCATTCCTTTGATTATCAAACTTATAATTTGCTTCATTAGCGGATAAAATAACACTCCCTCCTTGCGGAGGGAGTGGAAGCCTGTCAGCGCATTATTGCATTTTAAATATTCCCCTCTGAATACTTGCTTTATACCGGTGATGATGATATAATTAAGAAAGCATCAGAAGTTGTCAGACTTGCTGAAAATAACACAGCTAAGAAACAAATAGGGATCATCTCCTAAAAAGGAGCAGAGCAATGTATTATTACATAAGAAATACACTTGAAAAGACTGAAAAACTTGATATCAGGAGTACGGACAGCAAGTTTGTTGCTGTTTTGACATCTGTTGAATGGCTTGAAAGCAAAGACAAATTTGATATGGGTATAGAAATGGATATCGACCTTTCAGCTATCCATTCAACAAAAGCTGAGGTAAACTATGATTCGCTCACAGGAACTTTTTCTGTACCGGACAGATCGGATATTTCGTCGCCGAACACCAATTTCGCATTTGCCCTTGATGAAAAAGGCATAGTATTCATTGATGACAGCGGATTTGTAAATGATCTTATTGAAAATATCATAAGTTCAAAGCGCTGGGCAATGCCCAGTATCGAACGATTCATTTATGACTTCCTTGAGCAGATAGTTTCCAGTGATCAGGCCGTTCTTCAGAAATTTGACAAAGAGCTTGATACGATCGAATCCAATATACTTGAAGGTGATGAAAATGACCCGTCTGTGACCGTCAGCCATATCAGGAGCGACCTCAGAGATATGCGTATCCATTATGAACAGCTCCTTGATTTCAGTCAGGAACTTGAAGAAAATGAGAATGATTTCTTTAACGAGGATAACACCCGTTATTTTCACCTGTTCTCACAGAGAGTATCAAGGCTTCACGATCTGACAGCTTCACTGCGTGATTATTCCATACAGATACGCGATCTGTACCAGTCTCAGCTTGATAAGAAGCAGAATCGTATTATGACGCTCCTCACTATCATCACTTCTATTTTTATGCCGCTGACTCTTATTGCAGGCTGGTATGGTATGAATTTCAAGTATATGCCCGAACTTGAATACAAAGTGGCATATCCAACAGTAATAGCAGCAAGTGTTATTATTGTCATTATCAGTTTGATATTCTTCAAAAAGAAGAAGTGGCTGTAAAAGAGATGCTGCAGTATCATCGTCAACAGAGATCAACTGATCCCTGTTAGAATAGTTTGGGTCTTATGAAAATAATAAATGGGAGAGAAAAATATGGCAAACTTTTTCAAACTGGCAGGTTACGACTATAACGAGCCGAGAGGCAGTATCTCAATTGAACGTGAGAATGACGGCATACGTCTGTTTACAGAGGTATATGCAAGCATTGATAACGATGACATAGACTTTGAGTGTCAGGAAGTATCTTTAGAACAAGTCGAGGGTATATTTATCAAAGCTAAGAGTATTCATGAACTTGCAGGCAAAAGATTTGTCTGGGAAACACCCGAAAATGAATACGGCTATGCCGGAGTGCTGAATGTAGTTGAGTACGAACAGATCAACAAAGCAGAATTCGTCATCGAGAGCATCAGTGACGGCATCATAACAGTATACTGGCGAGGCATCGGAGATATCTGCTGGGACGAACCTTTTGATACCGATGTTCAATTTGAAACAAGAGTAGCTATTCCCTTACCCGATTCTGCTCTGTCCTGATTTTTCTATCAGTTTTCGCCTCATAAGACAGAGATCAAGTACATTAAGTCTGTTGTTAGCGCAGAGATCCGCGGCTTTCCAATTAGCAAGATGCGTGTCTGGCGCTGCAAGCAACCACTTTTGCAGCAGGACAACATCGGAAATATTGAACTCGCCGTCATTGTTGACATCCCCCTCTGTCAGCTGAGAAGTCCATTCGTCAATCGCTTTCACTGACGGAGTCCATAAAGGCCGTATCTCTGATCCTTTCAGCGGAATGCAGGCTACTGAGATAGTTGTGTCTTTGGTATTCGTCAGATGCACGGCAAGTTTTCTGTATTCACTGTTATCCGTCTGATTCTGGACGACAGGAGATTCCGGCAGTGGTTCGGCGTCCATTACAGTAAAAACACCGTTATCACTGATGAGACCTACCCACATCTTTTCCGAACCGACAGTAACAACTGCGCTTCTGCCGTCATCAGCTACTTCGATCTGTCCCTTTGTGTGGGCAAACCAGTATACATCACCCGGAGCATTAAGAACGACCTCATCCTGGATTATAACGCACTCTTTGTCCTTTATCATTTTAAGTCCGCGGACAACGCTCTCCGCACCGCTCGGCTCGTAGGCAGCGGTGAGATCGGTGACAGCGAAAGCTTCGTTACCTTCGCCGAAACTGATTATCAGGCATTCTGCACCTTCCTGCTGATCGAGTTCATGGGACGGATTGATCGCAAGTGTATTGTGTCCCTCTGCCCTTATCCGGTAGGAATACTGACGGTTCGGGAGTTCATAATTCTCATTCCCCAGATCGGTAAAGAATCGTTCACCGCCATACTCTATATAAAATGATCCCAGATCGTAGTGACCGTGGTACTTATAATTGTTTTCACCTGCATGGAGTGCGGCTACGATACCGCTTTCATCCCATGTATTTCTGAAGCTTGCGTTTGAAGCTCCGACTTCACCCCAGTCGGTAGGACTGTCTTTGGCTGAATCAGGTATTTTATCTTCATCTATCCAGAGAAGGTCAAAATACAGGAAGCTGCCTTTTCTGATACTTTTGATTCTGGCGGCTGCAATATCGTATGACTTAAAATAATCACCAAGCCAGAGAAGCACCGACCAGCCTGTATCCTGACCTTCACGGTCGTCACCGAAGCTGAAGGATTTTGATGTGTTTGAACTCATATACCGGATAAAATCGACCGACTTGCGAAGCCCGTTAAAATCAGCAAGGCCATAGTCGGTTCCGACCGCACTTGCCAGTGCGGAGGAATGCAGGCCAAGATAATATGTTGCATAATCCCAATAGCCCAGTCCCTCGCTGTACGTTCCGTCCTTCTCGCTGTAGGCACGGCGGACAAAAGAATATGCTTCCTTATAAGCGAAGTTCAGTACCTCAGATGCTATTTCCCGTGCATCAGCCTCATCTCCGACTGCAAGAGCTGCCATGCTCATACTTCCGCTGCAAACAATTTTCCAGTTATCGCCTGGATAATCCTGATACCAGCGATAAGTTCTGCTGCGCGGCTTGTCCTCGAAATCTTCCATGACCTGAACGAGTCCTTTATTGATCAGATTGTTCCTGATGAACGCCCTCTGGTCGTCATTCATCCAGTTATACAACCAGTCATAGCCTATGGCAAAACCGGTACTCATTTCGGCGGTATCAAGGAAATGCCTCGGATTCCAGTCCTGGAAATTGCAGGCTGCTACAAGTTCTGCGTAACAGCGCCGTGCATATTTTTCATCGCCGAAAATATTGTACGCCATAGCAAGAGCAGCGACCCGGCGCTGTATCCTTTTTGACGTTTCAAGAAGACGTATCCCATCGGGAATTTCATATTCACATACGGGCATATCGAGGGTCCTGTCCGCTTCATTACGAAGTTTATCAATAAGGAGCGCTGTTACCGAATCATCTCCGATATGTGTTTTAAGTTTTGAAAATTTCTCTTCAGACATTATGATACGCGGATGTGCATACATCCCGTTTTTTTCTATCATATCGCTGATGATATGTTCACCGTCAATAAATGTGCCGTATTCTTCAGATCTGGAACTGTCTGAATTGATGTCCTCAGCAAATACGGTATTCGGTATCATACATGATATCATGACCAGAACAAGCAGAATGCTTAGAAGATGCTTTTTCATAACTCTCACTCCTTATATTGGATCATCACTGATTATAATATATCACAATTATTGGCATATTTCAAGCTGTTCTTCGCATAATTCCAAGCTATTTTAAATAAGAACCAGATTTTTCTCAGTGTGAAGATCAGATAACAGAGATGCCGATACTTCATAGGTAGGTTGCAATACGTCAAAAAGTCCTCCCTCATCACTGGATGATCGCAGGATATTAAAAAACAATGCAAACGCATATTTTGTTGGAATAATGACATATATTCTTAATATGGAAAAAAACATCTGTGGGAGAAACTCTGTCATCCGAACATAGTATAGGTTCTTACGAACTTATATTTTGCCGCACTGGATATATATTTCTGTATCTGAAATGGTAGTATTTCTGTATATATCGTCGTTTGAAGGGATATTGACAACTGTTTGCGGTCAGTGTATAATGCTTATTGTACACAGACGGTGTACATCACAAGCCGATCCGAACTTACCAAGAAGGAGGTACACTATGTTCCAGAATTTCCCTATCGAACTCGTTATCGCTATCGCAGCAGGCGTAGCACTCTTCATTCTCATTCTCGTCACCGGTTACATCAAAGCTCCTCCGGACACCGCATACATTATCTCCGGTCTGAGACGCAAGATAATCATTGGCAAGGCAAGTATCCGCATCCCTTTCTTTGAGCGCGTTGACAAGCTGAAATTACAGCTTATTGCTGTTGATGTCAAAACATCGAGTGCAGTTCCGACAGCCGATTACATCAATATCAATGTTGATGCAAATGTTAACGTAAAGGTCAGCAGCGACCCGGCTCTCATCAAGCTTGGCGCTGAGAATTTTCTCAATAAGGACACCACTTATGTTGCAAAGGTAGCGCGTGAGGTCCTCGAAGGCAATATGCGTGAGATCGTCGGACAGATGACTCTTGAGGCTATGGTCAATGACCGCAAGGCTTTCGCTGAAAAGGTACAGGAAAACGCAGCTCCCGATCTGAACAGAATGGGACTTGAGATAGTATCATTCAACGTTCAGAACTTCACCGATGACCAGAATCTCATTGAAAATCTCGGTATCGACAACACCACGAAGATTCAGAAGAAAGCGGCTATTGCAAGAGCTGAATCCGAGAAGGAGATAGAGATCGCGAAGGCACAGGCAAAGAAGGAAGCAAACGACGCCAAGGTGCTTGCTGAGACTGAGATAGCTCAGAAAAACAACGAGCTTGCTATCCGTCAGGCAGAACTGAAAAAAGAAGCCGATACACAGCTTGCTATTGCCGATGCAGCTTATGAGATCCAGAAAGAGGAGCAGCGCAAGACAATCGAAGTATCAAAGGCTAACGCCAACATCGCCGCTTCTGAGAAGGACGTAGAGCTCAAGGCTAAAGAAGCAGAAGTTAAAGAAAAATCCCTTGATGCCGAAATAAAGAAAAAAGCTGAAGCTGAGCGCTACAAGGCTCAGCAGGAGGCTGACGCTAAGCTCTATCAGCTCAAGAAGGAAGCCGAGGCAGACCGCTTCCAGAGAGAGCAGGAGGCTGAGGCTCAGAAGGCCGAGGCAGAGGCTGCAAAATTCGCTCGTATGCAGGAGGCTGAGGGTATCGCTGCAGTAGGTAAGGCTGAGGCAGATGCTATCCGCGCAAAAGGTCTTGCGGAGGCAGAAGGTATAAACGCCAAGGCAGAGGCTATGAAGAAATACGGCGAGGCTGCTGTCCTTGAGATGTACTTCAAGGCTCTCCCCGAAGTAGTCAAGAACGCTGCTGCTCCCCTTGAAAATGTTGACCGCATCACAATGTACGGCGACGGCAATTCAAGCAGACTGGTAGGCGACATCATCAGCTCCACCACAAGAGTCACAGACGGTCTTTCCGAGGCGACTGGCGTGGATATCAGAGGCATACTTTCAGGCTTTCTCAGCGGCAGAGCAGTAAGTGCTCCCGGAGATGAAGTCAGCGAGGAGCCTGTATCCGACCCGGACTACGGAACAGAGTTTATGGAAGATATAACTGACGCAGATAATACGGATACGGATGATTAAAGCTGTAAAGCAAGTGTAATGTCATTAAGTTAAGGGAAAGAAAAATAGTCACAGGAAACTGTGACTATTTTTTATGAATATTGCGCGTTTCTCCGGCATTGCTGCACTCAGCAGCCTTCATAAGTCAATGCAAAAATATCTCCGCGTATGATATAGAGGTCGTTTTCGTCTTGTGTTGGATGTGCCAGATAATCCCCGATGTTACCGTACATATAATGCTCCTGATCCCAGAGAGAATAGAGCTTTGTAAAATTATCCAGCTTCAAGGCAAGTATCTCGCTGTTTCCGGACGCCTTGCAGCCGCGCAGATATTCCGCGAGCTGTATACCTGTTTTGTTCTGACCGATCCATGCGGAAGGCGGATAATGATATGCAGACACATCCGGTGTCCCCTCACATATGACATATTTTTTCTCGAATTTTTCACGCGTGATGGGATATACCTCCCCTATCACCCCGACCATCAGGTAGATGTCCGGGTCGGGCGTCAAAGTAATGTCACCCTCCAGCATACGAATACGTATCTCCTCTCCGTCCGGCGAGAGCAATGCTGTCGGTACATAGCCCAGAACGGTCTCTTTTTTCCGGAAACGCTCTGCGCCGGAAAAATCAGGATGCTCCCTGCCCGCGGAAATGACATCTGGCTTTGTAAAGAAATCGCGGATGCGGTCTGCAAGAAAATCCATAATGTCCTTCGGCAGCAAACTTTTATAGTCGATGCAGCCGCCTGCTTTGTTATCATGTCCGCCGCCTCCACCGTATCCGTAGGTAATAAACGCGGCAAGATCAGGCGCCTTGACCGAATCCGCACAGGTGCGGACGGAGAGCTTGTATCCGTTATGATACGGACAGCAGACAACGCAGTCTGAAACCATATCGACCTGGATCAGCGTATCGGAGATGATACCGAGAAGATTAGGATCGCAGTTCTCCGCAAGGGTATAGGCGCTGTGCTGCTTCGGAATGGCGGGATCGTCTGATACCGCGAAGCTGTCGGGATGCTGATAATACTTGCAGGTACTTAGCGCCTTGCCGATAATACCGAGTTCCTCCTCTGTCAGATTGGTATTCGCAAGCAGCCGTATGAGCGCTTTATCATAGTCTGCGGTATCGCGCAGCTCACGGTCCATCGGCTCGCTTATCTCTGAAAGCCCGACGGTGTCCATATACAAGCCGTAGTAGAGTGCCGTTGCAACTTCCTGTTCCTCGTTGAGGTCATAGCCAACCTCCTTGAACAGTTCATAGATGACAGCTGCACAGCTTCCGTAATGCTCCTTGATGACTGAATGCTCCGGAACAGGCTTTCCCTTAGGGAGGCGGTGATGGTCGATGACAATGACGTTTTCCGCCGCAAAGCTGCCGACATTCCCTTCTCCGTGAAAGCAGTCGACCGTAATAAGAAGCTGAGGTCGCGTGCCATTTTCGTTCAGGTTTTTGACATGGCTGACCTGAATGCCGAGCTTGTTCAGCATGATGAGTATATTGGGCTTGCTGATCTCGCGTTCTCCGGCATAAATTAAGCGCGGTCTTTTCCCGTTTTTTTCCAGATAGCGGCAAAGCGCAAATCCGGAAGCGATCGCATCGGCATCGGGATTGTGATGCACCTGAATGACAATATCATCATAGTTAAGAAGATGCTTCAGCAGCGGTTCATATTTCATAAGACTCTGTTCTCCTTTTTTTAGCTATTTTTTATTATACCATATTTGGTCTGCTTTGTACAGTATTTGATGAACTTATTTTTTACGCAGGAGCTGTACAAATATTGACATATCTTATAGCGGATACTATAATTGAATATAGCGGAAACAAGACTTTGATGCAAAAATGACATAACGGAGATGATGATAATGAAAAAGATGTTTTCAAGGATTATCAGCGGTCTCTTGTGCGGTACAATTATATCCGGCTGCGGTATCGTTCAGGGCGCTGCGACTGTAAATGCAAAGCCGACAAGAGTACCAACAGACATGGGTTATACATGGCACTTAGAACCGACCGTCGAGGCGGATAATATTTACGTCAGTGACTATACCACCAATGACACCGGACAATTTTGGTTCCACAATTATGTGTACATCAAGAAAAACGGCAAATACGGATTCATCGACCACGACGGAAATATAGTAGTCGAGCCGGTATATGACAGCTGCAACGCCTTGCGTTACGGTATGGATTATTACCGGGCAGTTTATGACAGTAAGAGTGGAAAGACGGTAACTGTTTCAAAAGGTATCGATGAACTCGACAACGTTTACGACAAAACCTCATGGAAATATGGCATTCCGGATATAGACGGATTACTCTCTTTCGGATTGCTGTGGAGCGTAAAAGATAATACAGTTTATGGTGTCATGGAAGACTGGCAGAGTTGCAATATAGGCTCATATTCATTCATTGTACAGCCAGCTACATATTCGCTGGAGGCTTACAACAGCAGAAGGGTCGAGACCGGTGTCCCTATGAAAGATTACCCCGGCATTGGCGATTCCGAGCTTATGTCCTCAAATTTCGGACTTGCGGATACAGAAAGAATACTGGTCAAGCCGGAATACCCTTATGCATACGCACAATCCGTATTTTTGGAATCGTGGATGTACTGTGCCTTTTCAAAGGACAAAGAGGTATGGACTGTCTTTGACAATAAGGGAAATGAAATAATGGCTGAGCTTGAGCCTTTTGAGGACAATTACTTCTATGAAATTCCATGGAAACCGGTATCGGTACTGCTGTACGGCGAGGACGAGGAAAGCTTCAACCGTGATTTTTACTGCCCTGCTCCGTTCCTGCCGACAGAAGGAGTTATCGCTGCCAAAAAGAACGGCGAATGCGGATACATTGACCTCAGCGGCAATGTACTGGTAAGATTCGGAGAGTTTGAGGATATCCGCCCAGTACATAACGGACTTGCATGGGTCAAGATGAACGGCAAGTGGGGAGTTATCGAACTGCTCAAAAAAGAGGGCGGTAACAATCAGCCTGAGACAAAAGACGAGCCCTGCGACATACATTATCCTGGCGGTTATGTTGACGATGTATCCTGCACGGAGGAAATGTTCATGCAGGACAGTACAGAATATCACAAGGACATTTCAACGCTTGCCGTTGCGCTAAGCATGGCGGCTTATGATGACGGCGACAGTGACCATACCGGCTCGAATATAATCAACGCATATGACAAGCTCGGTTTCGATAACAAGATGATGTTCGGCTATTCTAAATGTCCTGATGAATATAAGCCCGTTATAAGAATACCATTAACTGCGCTTCATATTGAATATTCTGGCAATACTAGATTAATACCATCTGAAATGCTTTTCCTTTATTCCTATGGTGATATAGTAGACGAAAACGTCAAGAATTTGTATGATTCGTACCTGAACGGTAATCCTGAAATACGAAATGTTTTTAATATGGAACTTATCTCTATTGAGGCACTGCCAATTTTAGATTGGTTTTTCGGGCGTAATGACAGAGCTTTTTCAATAGCGACAAAAGAATTGGATGATACCATTCTCGTTGCATTTTCATTCAGAGGGACGTCCGGTTTTGATGATATATGTACGGATCTTAGTTTCCTGTCAAGCAATTATCCGATAAAGAACACTAAGGGCAATACAGTTGTAAATCTGAATATTCATACTGGTTTTGCATCATTCTATCAGTTAGCAATTATTGGCTGGAATCAATATGTGGAAGAACACGGTGATTATATCAATGGTACGGGAAAGCAGGTTAAATTCCTGTTCACAGGTCACAGTCTCGGTGCGGCGTGTGCCAATATATGCGGATATGCTGCCAACCGCGGAGCGTTCGGCGATTTTGTGACTGAGAAAGATATCTACACCTATACCTATGCAACACCTAATGTTGTTACAGATTACAGTGAAGACACCCTTGACTATGCGCACAATATCTTCAATATACTCAACAGTGATGACGCTGTCCCCAATATTCCTATCGGATATGTCAAATTCGGTCACTGCCGTCCGTTCAAATTAGAAGGCAAGGGATACAACAGCTACCCGTTCATTAGTTTACATCTCAGGCAGCCTGTAAGGCAAATGACAGAAAGTCATGAATTCAAATACTATGTTGAAGGCGTTAAAAATGATGATTTTCTCGATAGCGTCAAAAACTGGGTTCATCTGTCCTTATGGTGCCCTATTGATGTTGAAGTTTACTATAAGGGCGAACTCATTGGTAGAGTCAAGGACGAAGCGGTCGATGAGGAGAATACCCTGCTCCCGATGTTTGTAGACGAGGACGGAGGGAAATCCTTTGTACTGCCGGAGGACGAGGATTTTGAGGTCAGGGTCACTGCCTACGACAGCGGCAGCATGAACGTAAGATTTCAGGAGGTCGCAATGAATGGTGAAACGGTCGGAGACAGCTATGAGTATAACAATATTCCTCTCGAAAACGGCAAGCGCTTTTCCGTTCCGGTCACAGCAAACGTGTCGGAACAGGCTGTATATGTGGTCGATGCAAACGGAAACAGGCTCAGTACCGTCGGCAAAGACGGAAACGAAGCATCCTCCGGTAAAGGCTCAGACTCTGCACCGATTGTACTTATAGTAGTATTATCAGTATTAGTAGTGCTGCTTATCATATCCATGATAGTGTTGTTCCGGACAAAAAAGAAAAACAGTATCAGAAGATAGCAGCAGCTTGAAGCAGATAAGGATAGAATTAACATATGTCAATGACAAACGGCATTCATTATGATATAATGCCTTTCAGGAGGCTGTAGAATGAACTTTGAACCAGACGAAATGTCCGAAAAGGCGAATAAAAAAATACATAACGTCAGCTTCACTTTTGTGGTGCTCATTGTCGGAGTTGTCTTGTTTTATATCAGTCAAGCGATATTTGTCCTGTTCGTTGTTGACGATGAGGATAAGGCTGTAATAGCAGGAAACGGCAGGAAAGCTTCGGAATTGACGCCTGAGAGCGACCTGGGGCACGACTACTGCGGCACGTTCTATATATGGCTCACAGTGGAGAACAATTACGGTTCAGTCGAAAACTACAAAGCCGCCGACAAAGTCACGGACAAGAATTCTCCCATGGGCATAGTGACCAATATTATTACAACGGTGTCGCCTGTTCTGCTGTTCGTCTGTGTTTTTCTGGCGTTCCGAAAGGCCGACAAGAAACGCTTCTTCTGTCAGAACGGCTGGAAACTGCTTATGACCGCAGGTATCGCTGTGCTGATACAGGGCATCTGGTCAGTGATAAGGGGGATATACATGATGAACGCCGAACAGCCCTATGTCACAGGTATATTTGAGAACAGGTCATACTACTGTCAGATATATCAGCTTTTCGGCATACCGGCGCTTATCATAATGACAGCACTAATTACAAGGCAGCACTCGCTGAACGTACAGAAAAAGGACACGTCCGGAAATTCAAAGGCGCTGAAATCATTTGCCGCTCTCATTGGTGCTGTATCCTGTGCTTTCATGCTGATACGAATTATCACAAGAATTTATGAAATAGCGAGCTATAAAACTCACGACGCCATGCTTCCGTTCTATTCTGATCTGCTGACCTTCCCGCGTGAGCTTGCCGACTCCCCCGAAACATACAGGAACCTGCTGATATTCAGACTTATAAAAGATCTGCCCGTGTTCATAGCTTCCGCCGTGACTGTGTATATGCTTATCAGAGTTATGCTCTCATCGGCACACAGCGAAATAAACACCCCTGAAAATATGAAGCGCTTCAACATCAGTATGCTTGCACTGTTCATATCCTCACTGTTATTCAATATCATGGGGCTTTATGAGGTCAAGATGCTGAACAAGCATTTCAGCGGAATATACGGGCAGGCTGTCTATACGATCGGATTGCGTGCATTATGTGACCCGATACTTTATGTTGTGATATTGTGGTTCGTCAAAACCTTTGTCAGCATAGCCGGAACCCGGGAGGAACATGAAACTGCTGAGTGAAGTCAGCATTCCTTTTATGATTCCAACAAAAGCGCCGCCTATTATTTGGCATTTATGTAAAACTCACAGTATTCTATTGCATCTTTACAGCGGCTGTGCTATAATGAGCGTAATCAGGAAACCCGTGTACGAAAGGCACGGTTTCCCGGGACGGATAGCACGTCACAATGCATTTTCACATGAGCAGATGACGTATCGCATGGGATGAGTTATCCTGTGTGATACGTTTTTGATTTTTTACCTGAATCAGAACAGGAGGAATGAAAATGAATCAGCTAATGAGAAAAGCGGCGGCTTGTATTCTGGCGGCATCGCTTGCGATGAGCGGAGTTTCGTTCGGTGCAACAGCGACCGGGAAGTCAGAGGTTGCTGTTCCTTAAGTAATGACGGCAAATAAAGGTGCGTTGCAATCGTCTGTACCGACAGATGTTGCCGTATACGCCACAGTTAATGTAGCATTCAAAAAAGGCGCTGAGGGAAGCACTGTAACTACCAAGAAGGACGGTGCAAGCGCCAATGTGAAAAACAACACCAGAGGTCAAATCGAACTGATCGGCAGGACTGGCAGCGCAACAATGGAGTCCGGAGATCACGGAACAGTATCCGATTTATTAGAAGATGACACCACACAGACCAATAGCGATGGAAATACAGTTCTTAAAGATGCAAGTTCAAGTACGAGTAATATAGTTTCAGGTCAATCAGTTCCAGATAATCAAACTACAAGCTCTACGACTACAAGCACTACAACTACATCTACAAGTTCTTCGACTACGGTCACAAGCACTACTGAACAAGAAATTCCGGTGTTTGAGGAGATCGAGCTTGAAAGTTCGCCTGTTATCAAAGGTCAAGAGCAGCTCACCATTACACAAGAAGAACTGATGGAGGGACCGGATATCGAGAATGCCAAAACTCTCTCTGTAGGCTCCTTCATCTTCCTCGGTGATACGGTGAAACTACAGCAGGGCGAAGTCTTCCGGTACACCGATCAGCACGGCACAGTCCTTGAAATGACCGAAGATGCTTACGTCAAGGTGAATAAGGTCGCCTATGATTTCGGCGACTGGCAATACAGCTTCGGTTTTTCCGACGGCACTTACTACTACCCGCTGACGTGGTTCACTTCCCTGCCCTATTCCACCACGCCTCTCGGTTTCTTCGTCACGAGCGGTGACGGTACACTTGAAAACCCGTACAGCTTTGCGCTGACGCTGACCCTCGACCTTCCGGAGGACGGCGGCGTTAAAGCTGAATACACCTACACCGATGAGGAACTCGATCCCAGCAACATCAATCCTTACGGCGTCGGGGAATACGGAGAACGTCAGAACTACATCACCTACACTTCCGAAAAGCCATTCGTTCTGACCACGGAAGATGGCGAGTTCAGCCTGCCTTCATACGATGAGGAGAAGGAAGAGTACATACTCACTGCCTCCTGCTTCGGCGACATCAAGATCAGCTACATCGAGAACGATGTGATACCGGTCTCCCAGCCGCATGAATTCTATGAAGTCATAAGTATGCTTAATGAGGCATATATCCGCAATGAGGTCACCGGATATGACACGATACTCAGGCTGACGAAAGACATCGACCTTTCCATGACCGAGGGTGAGCGCACTGTCTACGGCAATCTTACCATTGACCTGAACGGTCACACACTGAACATGGCGGAGAGGTCTTTCCTTGTTGAGAGCGGATTTATCCCCGGTGATATATCCAGTGGTGCAGGTACTCTGTCATTCAGTGATACCTCCGCAGAGGGCACCGGTAAGGTCACCAACACCAGCGGTTTCCACGCATACGTAGATCAGAGCTATGCGCCGGAGAACACAGTTATTCCGGCAGGCGGCAATGTCATAGTGAACGGCGGTTACTTTGAACTGGCAGGCGGCTGCACTATCACCGCAGAGGACGGATGCAGCATCACGTTCAACAATGGCACCTTCTCCACATGGAATGCAGAATGGGGTAAATACCTCGGTTCGGGCGCCCAGTCGATCGTACAGAACGATGACAGCAGCTACACGATTGCCCCCCCTGCACTCTGTCCCGGCACTTACAGGCAGACGGCAGAAGTGGACGGCAAGCGCCTTACACGTTTCGTATTTGTCAAGCCAATTTCCGAACTCGAAGGCAAAACCAGAGCGACATTCACTGCCAGATACAACGGCCGTGAGATAACCTCTGTTACACACACCTATTACACCGGTATGCGCTTCAACGGTCAGCAGTATATGCTCGCCAAGGACTGTGTGTTGTTTGCCGTCACAATAGCAGGCGTTCCTGAGGAAGACGAATGGATGCTTAGCTGCCGGATAAACCTGACTTGATATACGGAGGATACGATAATGAAAGAAAAATACACTATTCCGGAGCTGGAGATCATCCGGTTCGATGCAGAGGATGTCATCACGACGTCAACACTGAGTAACGGCGGAGATGCCGGAGACGTTCCCGGAACTCCGAATATTGATTTCAGTTAGAACGTAAGTGAGCAAAGTATGTTTGTGACGTAAGAGTAAAATGATCCGCGTCTTCCCTTCCGGTGTCAAAAATGGTATAATGGAATCCTAAGAAAGCCGTTGGACTTCTTTAGACCATTTGAGACAGTCTAAATCAGTCCAATGGACTAAATTGGAGTAAATTAGACTGACACGAGGAGGAATCGGTATGCAATCGGAAACCACAACAGCGATCACGGCAGTAAAGCAGGATGTACGCATGCGGGAATGGGCAGAACAGCTTGAAGCACAGCAGGCAAACGGTGTGGATACAGAGCAGTATCTGACAGAATTGTTCTCACAGCCTGCCGGGACGATCAGCTTGCCATTCAATACTTGATATGCAAACAGCCCCACCTTCAAGGTGAGTCTGTTTCTTTGGTAGCTTATGTTGGCGGTTTACGCTTACTTTACGCTTACACAAAAGCCAGCAGAGCCACGCGCTCTGCTGGCTTTTTTTGTACAATTGCCTTTCACTACATATGTCATTTTACACATTAATTTTATTGACACTTCTTAAATTATATGATATAATAACTATATATTCTTATTGCATATCTTATCAGCAATCGCAAGGAGTAGATACCCTATGAACGATAAATTCACAGTTGTCGGCACGAACATTGCCGAGAAAGCTACCATTCTCAACGTGTTTCACTTAGATAAACACTGCGATGATTTATGTTCATGAGTTGCTGTTGGAATGAAAGGAGGCGCGTCAATGCACACTTCACACCTACATAGTATTTGATGTAGAAACACCCAACCGCTATAACAATCGCATGAGCGCAATAGGAATTACAAAAATATCTGACGGTGTAATTACGGATAGTCTCTTTTCCTATGTAAACCCAGAAGTGCCGTTCGATAGCTTTAATATAGAGCTGACAGGAATAGATGACTTCACTGTGGCAGATGCTCCGACATTTTCTGAACTGTGGGAAACTATAAAACCATGGATGGAGTCCGGCGTTCTTGTTGCTCACAATGCGGTATTCGATCTTTCTGTTTTGAAAGCATGCTTAACCGCCTACAATATCACATGGAAGAAGTCAGTGCGCTATCTCTGTACCGTCCAAGCCGGGCGCAAGCTCCTGCCGGGGATGAAGCACAACCTGAATATCTTATGCGATTACTACGGGATCCCTCTGGATCACCACAAGGCAGACAGCGATAGTAGAGCCTGTGCAGAGATACTGCTCAGATACATTGCTGACGGCGCAAATGAAAAGGATTTTATCAGGACATACAGACTTACATGATGATAACTCGACTAGAGGTGATATAGAATGGATTTTGTAAACAGATTTGAAGAAGCCCTGAACAACGGGTATATTAAGGCATTCTTCCAACCGTTGACCCGTACCATCTCCGGCAAGGTCTTTGGTGCCGAGGCTTTGGCACGATGGGACGATCCGGAGCGAGGACTGATACCGCCCGGTGAGTTTATAAACTCACTGGAAGAACACAAGCTGATACACAAGCTCGATCTGGCAATGGTAGAGAATGTCTGTCGCTACTATCAGCAAAATGACTGCAAGGACATGATATTTTCTATCAACCTGTCAAGACTTGATTTCGTGGAGACAGATATGTTCCGTGAGATCACAGATATCCTGAATCGCTACCATGTTCCGGCCAGCGCAATTCATTTTGAAATCACGGAAAGCACAATGCTCACAAATCCTGAGAACACGCAAAGACTGTTTGAACAGTTCCATAATGCAGGCTTCAGTATCTGGATGGATGATTTCGGAAGCGGGTACTCGTCTTTGAACGTGCTGCGCGATTATCCGTTCGACGTCCTGAAAATCGATATGTCGCTGCTTAGGAAGTTCGATGTCCGTTCCAGAAAAATCATCTCCTCTATTGTCAATATGTCCAAAGCTATCGGAATTCACACGCTGTCAGAGGGCGTGGAGACCGAAGAACAGCTTGCATTTCTCAGAGACATTGGCTGCGAGATATTACAGGGGTATTATTTTGCAAAGCCGATGTGTGAGGCGGACTTATTAGCCTATCTGGAAACCCACTCCTCAGAAACAAGAAGTGAACGTGAATTCTGGAACAAAGCAGGAGAAATTGATTTTTTAAGCGGTGATCCGCTTATGACAACACTCGATCTGTCAGAAAACAATACGGACTATGTTTGTGGAACGGCTCCGATAGCTTTAATCGAGTACAATCATGGCAAGATATCATATCCTTATGTGAATGCCGCCTATTCAGAGGAGATAAAGAAGCTCGGCTACAACTCCATAGAGCAGATTGAAAACGATGTCAATGACGAACGATATGCATACTATGACCGATTTATGCGTCAGATCGAGAGAACCATTTATCCCGGCGGCATTCAGAAAATAGATAACATCATAAGAGATGTTGTATATACATTTACAACCAAACTGATCGCATCCTCCGGAGACAGGCATCTCATTGCATCAACCGTTCATATCATCAGCTCAGAACGAAGCGATTACCTCGTTCTCAAATACAGCCAGTCGCTGTATGCAACCTATGATCTTGTCACAGAGATCACTCCGGATAAGGACGGTGCCGTACAGATCTATTCCAATGCCGGATTTGCGAAAATCTATGGCACGGTTTCACTGAGGAAAGGAATCACTGAATTCGCCGCTACAGAAGTTCACCCGGAGGATCGGGATAGATATCTGGCGTTTTTCGACCTTGATACTCTCAAAAAGCGAGTGGAAGACTATATTCAGCAGTCGTTCAAGGTTCGCGGCGGCAGCGGCTACAAACTAAAAAATATCCGGATTTCAAAATTGGAGGACGGAAAGTACCTCTATACGATACAGTCTGTTTGAGATCGGAGCGTGATGCATATGAATGAATCGGATAAAAACACAGCTTTGATACGAAATCTGACGCTGTTCTTCGGCGGGTTTCTGCTCTTCACAGATGTATTTTTCTTAAGCATGGGAATCATCTATGATATGCCCATCATCAGATATGTTATTTATGTGAAGCTGGTCATTAACACGACCAATATCTATCTCATCCTGAAAAAGCATTATCTGACCTCAACCGTGATAATTTGCGCAGTCATTCTCGGGTTTATGATAACAGGTGTGGTTTGCATGGGTACAGAGCCGGCTTTTCAGCTTTATGCCGTCGGAATGATTACCTGCATCAGCTATTTCGGCTATCTCCACAAGCGGGTGCTGAAAAAGGAACTGCCCTTTGTACCTATGATCGCTGTTCATGTCGCTTGTTATATCGGTGTGTATGTTTATGCAAGATTTCACGACCCGATCTATAATGTTCCGAGAAGTGCCATTGATATTCACATCATCTTCAATTCAGTCGCTACGTTCAGTATCGTGATACTTTTCCTATATCTTTTCCACAATATAGCAATCCGTAACGAGGAAAAGCTGGAGCGTATGGCAATGGTCGATAACCTCACGGGTCTGTATAACCGTCATTATCTTCTTGCTGCGTTGAATCAGATGGAGACCAAGAGTCCGGTAGATCGTTGGATCGCGCTGCTTGATATAGATGACTTCAAGAAGGTCAATGACACCTACGGACACAACTGTGGTGACTATATCCTGCATCAGATTGCAGTGCTTGCACAGGAGACCTGCAAGGACTGTATTGTCTGCCGATGGGGCGGTGAGGAGTTTATCATTCTCAGCGAAAGAAAGTCTTGCGGTTCTGAGCGGCTTGAAGCTCTCCGAAAAAAGATCGCTGACGAGGTATTCCGCTATGAGGGCAGTGACCTCAGAATTACTGTGACAATCGGTGTCTGTAGCTATAATGAGAGCTTGTCGAGTGATATCTGGATCTCAAAGGCGGATGAAAAGCTGTACTTTGGAAAAAACAACGGAAAGAATCAGGTGGTGCTGTAAGCTCCATATTGTTCGGCTGAATGATTTTTCACAAGTCCAATGACTTGCTTAGGATTCCATTATACCATTTTTGACACCGGATGGGAAGACGCGGAACATTTTACCCTTACTTTGTGACGTTCATATTACCAGCAAACAGACATAAGCGTTACACAGATACACTTCGAGCCGAGTTTCCTCGGCTCGTTCAGTTTATGTGGGCAAGGCTTGGTTCATCTGGCGCTTACGGTACAGAAATAAAAAGCGGCTACATCGGAAGCAGGTTGCTTCTTTCCGTAGCCGCTTGTTTGTTGTTATTCTGACCAGTTCCGGTCGTTTTTCGGATCACCGCTTGTCTGGATCGCATCGGCGAGAACCTCAATATGCAGTGTATACTCCTCTGTGCTGTCAAATACAGCTTTAGAGATTTGTGCTCCTGTCATCAATGTAGAAGATATATCTCCTGACTTGATTGCAGCTTTATAATAGAAGCATTGATCTGATGTATTATAGCTCCAGCTATCGCTCCAGTTCGGATCCAGATTCAGCTTCAGGAGCTCAGTACCGGATGAATTCTTGAACAGGAGTGCTGTTGCCTGTGATTGCTCCTCATTGTCCAGAGCAAAACTACTGAAATCAGAAAATTCATCTGCCCCGCCAACTACGTTTCCGTCTGTGTCATACCACATCGGTATAAAGCGCACACGCAGATACTCATCGTTCTTTTTCCGCTCATCATAAATTTGAACCGGCTTTTCAACTTTGTAAAAATTACCGTCATCAGTTGCTGTCCATTTGTAGTCGGCAGTATTATTAATCTCGTCACCGACCTCGTTGCCTTCCTTCACCTGAATATTCGCTTCGGCAGGCTGAAATGAGTTCGTTCGACGATTACTGTAATACACCAATGCGAATACGATCAGAGGAGTGATGAGCAATACTGCTATGAGACTACTGCAAATGATAATCGTTCGTTTCTTTTTCTTTTTCTTATTCATGCATCGCTCCTCCTTTCGTATTATCGGTTGATCTTGTTGTCTGCATAAGCCTGTGAGCTGAGATATGCATATTCGGTCTCGCTGTTCGTGAAGCTTGCGGTCGGGCGGTATTCAACATTGCCGTTTATCGTAGCGGTATCGTTTTTGAACTGATCCGCCTTAACTGCGGACGTATCAAAGATAACGTATCCGTCGGACTGTCCCTGCCGGACAGGAGAACCATACCCCTTATACACATTTGAACCCGGCCAGAAATCATAATCTGTTGACGACCAGCCCGAAACCTCCGAAACACGGTATACGCCATCGCTTGAAACATGAACCGTTTTTCTCCCGTTCCAGATTGCGGCCGGGAAGCTATATCCGTCTCGACAGGTAATTGTTTTATCGTTGTTGAACGTCTTTCCGTCAACGGTTTCCTCGCTGAACGGGTACACATAGGTCTGCGTAATATCGTTATCGCAGTTGAGCGTGACATAGAATGAATCTTTGATATTACTGTCGCTGAAATTATCAGTACCCTCATCAAATCTGTCAACCTTGAAAATAAACTTCTGCTCGGTATCACGGTCATGAACATTCTTGTCCACGAAAATGATCTTTTCGATGTCGAAATAGTAATCACGTCTGGAAAACTGATTAGGAATGGTAAACAGATAGGAATAACCTTCCTTGGATAAATATTGATTGGAAGTTACCGGTGTCTCCGTTCCATTCGCCGCAATTTCGTATATGAGAACTTCGCCAATATCGGTGATCTCAAATTTGATAGGCTTCTCCAGACCGATATAATTCGTCGGAGCTTCTTCCTCGTATAGATAATACTTTCCGGGAAGCAGCAAATTGTTATTTGCCTCGCAGATGTCAAAAATGATTCCGGTTGTCCCGGCAGACTTAAAATCCTTATATCCTTCCAAAGGATAATAGTCCATTCGTTCAATATCAACGCCGTTCTGCATAGCTTTGACGCAGCGATAGATCGAGAAGGTCGCGCCTTCCAGCGGCTGCCCCTGAGTGTCTACCTTCTTGAACTTGACCTCGAACTTCGGGTTGTAGACATCCACCTCTGCGACAATCTCTTCTGTCAATGATTTTAAATTTCCTGTCGCCCATTCTGTGCTGTTTCCACTGACTGTAATGCCCGTTGCAGTTGTTCCTTCTTCATCAGTATTTATGCGAATGGTGATGGTATTTGGTACACCCAGATAGCCCTTAGGAGCTGACGTTTCAGTAAGTATATACTCTTGATTCAGATCAAAGTCATACATGACTGTCACAAGACCGTCTTTGTCTGAAACATATTCGCCAAGCAGTGTACCGTCACCCGCCTTTTTCAGTTCAAAAACGCCGCCCTTCAAAGCAGTCGTTGTTGGTTCACCCATTTCATTCATTTCATACAGATGAATAACGAGACCGCCCTGACGTGTATTGGTGATCGAATCTGTGCGTACATTATTTTTGCCGCCAGTCGGCGTACCTTTATCATAGCTCACGCGGTAGCTGCCGTTCTCCGAAGGCTTTACATAACTGAACGAACCATCCGCAGGTTTTTTTGTCACAAGACCGGGCTCTGAAACCGTCACGATTTGCTCTGTTCCCTGCACCGATGTCGGATATTGATTCAGATCCACCTCATAAACGGCATAATCAGAAAAAGTATGACCCCGCTTAAGAGTCTCAAAGGTATAAGATACTTCGGTATTCGGGGCATCGAGCTTTCTGATGGAATCCTCCAGCAGCGTTTCGCTGCCGTCTGTGTTTTTCAGATAGACGGCGGTGTATGTCGAACTCTCGCTGTTTATCGTCCAATCCTTCTGGGCTTGTATCTCCCAGTTTTTCATATAGCCGACATTAAACAGTGGGCCGTCCTCGTTCTTTGTCACATTGGTGGTGTCTGAAACAGCTACTTCGTACACTGTTCCGCGCAACGCATCTTCGACCGCTGTAACTGACGTCGGTGCCTCGCTCAGTTTGACCTCATAAATGGCATAATCGGAGAATGTATGCCCTTCATCAAGTTTGTCGTAATAATACCATACTCCTGTATCAGGGCTTCTGAGTTCTCTGATGGAATCCCGTTTTAACGTTTCGGTGCCGTCCGAATTCTTCAGGTAGACAGCGGTATAGATGTTGTCATGACCCTTGACAAAGTCCTTGTCAGACCACACCTTTTCGGCACATAGTTCCCAGCCTTGTTTGTTATCAATATCCACCCATGGGCTGATAGTTAAGATTGTATCCCCGGTATCATTATCCTTAATATCCTCAGGTATCTGTCCTGCACATTGTCTATCCTCTTCTTTGATAGTATGCGTCTTTCCATTCACTATAACGGTATCCTGTTTATTAAAGGAAGCAGGATATAGATTATTACCCGTACCGTGATCACTAAATCGCAGATACTTATATCCCCTTGGTGTCTCATCAGCGCGCTCCTCCACCATGAAATAGGAGTGAAGCGGCAGATTAGGAACCTCAACCGTATACTCGGGAGGAATATTGGAGATCGCACCGTTGATAGATGTTTCAAACGAAATAAGGTCGAGTTTATCCTGCAGCTGAGATAGATCCGATTTTCCCGTTGATACAAAATCCCCAGTGTTGGAATCCCATGTACAATAGTTTCCACTCGGATCCAATACGTGGTATTTGTACATATTGGTGAGCTTCAGATTATCAGAAATACCGTCGGTCAGATACAGACGGAACGTATAGCGTTCAGAGTCATCCTCATAGCTCACTTTATTTCCCTGATCATCAAACAGTATTTTTGTAATGCGCAGAGGCTTGAACGCATTCTTTGCAACTGTATTCTTATAAACAACATTCGGACGGTCGCTGACCTTTGTCCACGGCAGTTCTGTCGCACCGTTAACGTTGGTGTTGCCGTCACCACCTTCAATATCCGTAATATCGTAAACATTTGAGTCGATGCCGCACTCAATGATCTTATAATACAGCGTGTCTTCCGGGAAACGAATGTCCGCGCTCATGCCGGGATACAGGAAAAAGACCTTATGGAAAGTATCATTTCGATTGTCAGTGAAGCTCTCTTCATAACGGATGGGTCTGGCAGATTGCTGGTAGCCGATACTGAAATTATCTGTATCAGGCGTGAGAAGCATTGCATCCGGATTTAAAGCTGCATATTCATTTAATGCCTCAATGATCTGCGGCTCTTCAAGCTCAGCTGTAATTTCATGCGTAGTTTTGTACGCCGCAACTGCTGCTTCCTGCACATCCTTAGTTGCAAACCAGATCTGATACGGAAATTGAAGTAGGTTTTCATCGAGTTCTCCGTCTATACCAGTCTGAATTTCGTTTCCATTTTCATCCTTAGTTTCTACCTGCTTGGTCAGCATTACGCTGCCGGGATTGACAGAACTGATATTAAAGCGCATATGCAAATTGGAAGCACCAGCACCACGCTCCATGTAAAAGATCTTCATGGTGTGCTTCGTGTAATCCTTAAAGACATAGTGGCCGTCATCTGTCTCTTTAAAAAGTTTCTCAACGTATTGCTGTGCTTCTTCAGGAGTATGATGTCTTTCCATGTACCTGTCGTATATTGCCTTTAATTCCGGATCTGCTTCAATATCCTGAAGCGTAAGATTGTTTTTGCCTTTTAACCTTTTTATATTTGCAACGGCTTCCTCAGGGGTATATCCGCGATAGTTTTTATAGAAAATGTCCCTTAATGTATTAGGTACTCCATTCACAACAACTTCTCCGGTAGCAAAATTGACAGTACCTTCAAGAGCAGAGTGAACACCGCCAAGGTCAATGACAAGCTCACCGTCAACATAAAGCCAGAAATCATCGTCTCCGGTAAACTCAAAGATGATCGGATGGTTCCAGTTATCTTTTCCGTTAGGTGTCTGGATAAAGCTTGCCTCCAGCTCCATGCCAAAATAGTTGTCAACAGTATCAATCTTGTGGAGTCGCTCGTACTTTCTGGGATCGGAATCACTCAACGGCTCCTGCAATGCATCATACAGATTCCAGCCGTTTGTAGTTGCGTAATAACCTGCATCAATACCGTCATACGGCAGGAACTGACAGTGTTTCAGAGAGGGCTTGTCACCGCCCGAATCATAAGTTGCGAGTTCCTTTGTGACTCTGAAATCGTAGATCTGTTTTGCGCCGGCGGGTGCCGTTGACGGATCAGCATATGCCTTGACAACCTGATAGCCGTTTTCCTCCACCAGGAACAGATATTCACCGGCACTGTTTTTAGAGGGATTTCCAAAATCGTGATCGTCCGCGTCTTTCAGCGTCGCAAAATTCTGGCAGCTGTCATATTCAAAATAGCCGCTCTGCTCCAATGTACTCTGGATAAACAGATGATTGACAACATGTGTATCCGCTTTGTCAAACAATACACCTAAAGAATTATTAGTCAGCAATGCGGTGGGATATTCACCCTCCAAATTGGTTGACAACAAACCGGAGTCGGCTTTTAAGGCATCTTCTCGTGACCAGTGCGAGCGTCCCATTACTGTATGCTGCTCTACTGTTGTATCACAACCAAGTTTATTACCCGCTTCGTCCGTATTGATCGTTGCACCGTTAAAGTCAACCATCTTCATGGTAATGCCATACTTTGAATTATCAACAGTTTCAACCTCGTTCAGATCAGCAGAGGTATCCAGATGTGCAAAATAGAACGTATCACCTTGTTTTTTCTTGCAGGACTCTATCGCAGTGTCAGTATTGTTTGCTCTAACGGCTGCAAAAGCATAGTTTGCATCATCCCATTTGATGAACTGCGTATAGTATTCGCCTTCGCGTCGGCCGGGCATATTTATACCGCGTGGCTGATCTTCCGTGACAAGGATCTGCCCGTCCTTGATCTGCGGAACGATATACTTGCCCGAATACGGATTATACAGATCATAGTAATTGGTCGTGGTGCCGTCATCATACAGATACTCAATAAACGTCCATTTCAGCGTATTAACCTGGCTGCCGATCCACATGATATTATCGCCGCGCTCATAGCACTCTACAAGGCTGCCGTCATGGTCGATGGCATAGAAGCGGTATCTGTTCTGCGTTGCATCCCACACACGGGTGTAAATAATGATTTCATTATGCACCGGGGTTTCTCCTGGCTCGTTATTGCGAACCTTATACTTATTCGGATTGCCTTCTTCGCGCTCAGATACTCCGACCTTCTTGGCAGTGTAAACCACAAAGTCATCCGGGATCAGCATGGACACATCTTCGATCAGATTCAGCCAGAACAGTCCCTTGTTATTGATGTCAAAGTTTTTGGCGGAAAAAGTACTCGTCGTGAATTCAACATATTTTCCTTCTGCATACAGCTGAATCATGCCCGCATAGCTGCCCGAGCCGGGATTCACTCTTATGCTCTGCGGAGTGTCGGAGAGTTGCAGTTTTCCGGCTGAAGTGATATTCAGGTATTTTACACCGTTATCAGTATTAGCTGAAAGCTGATAATAATCATCCGCAACATGTTTGAATTTCCAGAATGAAACTGCGTCATCCTCCTCGGTAACGAAGTTAACATAGTTATGTGTCAGAGGATTGACTCTCGTTTCTGTCGAATAGCTTTGCAAAGCCGAACTGTCCGAATTTGCTTTAGCCTGCATTGTATAACCGTAAACGCCGTTCTGATAATACATAAGGCCAAAAGATCTGCCGTCGAGACCGTAGGGATCTGTTGGCTGATTGGAAAGATCCACCAGATGGAAGTAATGCGGCATTGTTGTATTGGGTGATTGAAAATCAAATTTTAATAAGCTTTCATTCCACGAAAGAACTTTTGAATTCTCCGGATTATACATAGTAATGGCATCGCCATCTTTGATAACAGCAAACACCTGTGCAGTGTCACTCACACCAAAAGTACTATTAAGATACTTTCCTTCGGAATTCGTCAGTGTATACTTGTTTTCCCCTTCCCAATGGAACGTCCAGCCTGAAAGCATCTCTGTGGTGTTGATATATTTCTTGTTAGCAGCATCATAAGTCAGCTGTGTCTTGGAATTCAAAACAATACCCTTGTTGTTTTCCGCATCACAAGCAATCACACCATATGTCTTGCCGTCAAGTCCGAGCGGATCTGAGGTTGGGGCAGGTGTTGTAGAAGCAAGATTCAAAGATGCCGCATCGCTCTCATTTTTAGACTGAAAAGCAGAATTGCCGTGTCCCAACCATCTCTTATCTGTTGTGTTGGATATTTTAATCTTATTATCATCAGAAAGCACAGTTAAAATAAACTCTGTATCTGACAGGAATACTTTGCCGTTTCCGTTTACGATTTTCAGATACTTCGTAACACCATCTATTTCTGTAGAAATGATATAACGGTTGGTGTCAACATTTGTAAACGTCCATTCTGTAAGATCATTGAAATATACATATTCTGTTTCGGATTTTACGGTTACAGCCTGCCTGTTCAAAGTAGAACCGTTTCCAGTCGAAAGAACCGCATACTGATTATTATAAACCAAAATGTCAGTCTTTCCATCCAATGCAAGTGCATCTGCGGTTGTTGGAATTTCAACCAGATCGAAAAGTCTTAGCTCATTTGTATAGTTTGTTTCTGTGGTAACGGTATTTTTGTCTTTCATGAAGCGGGCACTGCCACTTCTTATAATGGAAGCATTCATAGAAGGAACCGTAAGCTTTATTCTTCCTGTTGTTCTGTCTGGTGTTACCATTATGGCAGATGCCTCCGAAGCATCAACCAAGGATATACCGGCAGCATTGAGTTTCAGGTATTTCTGATCTGCACCATTATCAGCCTTTGCGCTGACATAATATGTCAATGTTCCGGGAATCCATTCAAATGTCCAGCCTGAAATACCATACTGAGAGGTATAGCTGCCTGTTCCTCTATTGACTTCAACAATGCCAAGGTCGGTAGCCTGATTTGTTGACGGCTTACCTGCCATTAAAGCATAGCCCTTGGTGCCATTATTATTAATCAACCCATAGGTTTGCCCATTTAAGTGATACGGGTCTTCGGTTAATTCCGGCGGAGAATAAGTCCAAAGATAAAACTGTGCACCGCCATCGGTATACCCGTTATTATATATGGTCAATCCACGCGATGTATTATTATCTCTCGCTGTTTCACTCAAAAAGCAATCTTTGTCATTAAAACTCCCATAAATGTCTTGAAAATAAAAATAATCACTATTATACCCAACTTTCCATACCGTTTCATATGTGAGAGTTGAATCCGAATTATTTTCATCATTTGTCAAAAACACATTGTTAGTTGTTCCATTATGGCTAACATACTTTCTCGTAGTCCCGTCATCAGCCATTGTATAAATTTTGTAGTAACTATTATTAGCATCTACTTCCTCGAAATAAAACTTCTTTGCGCCCGCTTCATACGCATTAGTTAAATTGTTGTGAATATTATTAGTTTTATATATGCGAGTAAGAGCAATACCAGTTCTATTAGCATCTCGCGAATTATTCTCTTGACCATTGATTGCATAATATCCATAGCGCTTGGTGCTAAGATAAAATCCATCCGCAAGATTATCCTTGAAAGCCTGAAGGCTGTTCATCTTCGTCGCTGTTCCTGTAAGGGGGTCAAATGACGGAGTCACAACATTATATACGAAATCGGTGCTTGTTCCAATCGTTTCAATCTCATAAATACCATGCGTAGATTCCCCGGAAAGTGCCTCTACATCATAGATAATATTGAGAGGCTTAATAGCATCCACGATCTGATACACTGAAAAACCGGTCGCAAAGAATCTGACCTTACCTTCCTCTGCGGTAAAGTCAAAGATCTGTTCTCTTTCGCCGTCATCAAGAATATGCCATAACTCAATGCTGTTGCTCTCAGGGATCACCGGATCCACGATCTCTACGAGAATCGGATATCTCTCACCCGGCTGGTATTCCTCGCCGTCGTCCGTAATCGTTATATCATACGCAGCAACGCCGTCATACTCCTCTGATACATCAATGGCCTCAGCCTCGGCGCGCTCCGGCATCAAGCCGTCCAGTGTGACGACCTGCTCCGCTTCTTCGCCGTTCGGGTACAGCTCAATACTCTGATATGTCAGATCCGGACCGTCATCTACTGCAACAACAGGCGCAATCTGCAGCACGTTTGATGTTGTCAGAACTGCAGCAGTCAGAAAACTGATTAACCTGTTTGTCATTTTCCCAAACATTACGCCATCTACCTTTCATAGTAATTTCAATTGAACTTCTCTTCAGCCTTAATTGAAAGGACTTGGGTTCTCATCTGTCCCGATCCCAGCCGTCACAGTCAACCCGTCAGGATAATTTGCAGCCGGAACGCCCTCTGCCGTCAGAATAATATCATACGGCTGATCAAAAACGCCAAAATAGTCTTTTTTATAAATCGGAATGTCAATATGATCAAACAGATCGGCCGTCTTTTCGCCGGGCTTGACCACTTTCATTTTCTGCTCTGCATCATCGCCGATGTAGTAGAAATAGTAGGTAGTCTTTTCAGTACCAGCATCTGTCTTCTTGTCCATAATAAAATTTGCATTGTTTGTAGATGTCCGCATAGCGTTCAGAAATGCATCACCGTTTGCAAGCTTGATATGGTCAAGAATGCGGTTTACACGCTCTGCTTCGCTATACTGATAACTGGCATCATAGGTGTCATTTTTAGAATTGAAAGTGCTTGCATCTATCGTCATGACAAGTCGGATATACACATCAACCTGCCCTGTATTGACACCGGAAGGATTCTTCTCTATTGTCATGCCCGGTTCAGAGGCTTTCGCTTTATATTGTCCTTTATTGTCCCACAAAGGCTCTTGAATACCTACTGCTCCATTGGGAGCAGTTAGTCTGTTCGTAACAACGTCCTGACTGTGAAAATAGGAGAAGATTCCCGTCAGCATACAAACGCAGACCGCAATCAAAGCTGCGATCAAAGTCAGCTTCTGGCGTTTGTTCTTGCGAATCACATTTTTTAATTTCTTTTTGATCTGCACGGGAATACCTCCTTTCATTCTGAAGTTTTCTTATAGAATACTCCTGCGATCACCAGCAGCAGAATGCCGAAGCAAATCGCTATTTTGCCCCACAGCGTATGGAAAAATCCCAGCGCTGCCCCAAGATACGGTAGAGCAAACACCGTCTTTCCGATATAATTTTCTTTTGTAACAGGATCAGGATCTTGCTCCTTATTCATATCCCCCTGCGTATAGACTCCCTCCGCTGTCACTTTGACAACTCTGTGAGTGACACGCATACCATCGCTGACGCGGAAAGATATCACATCTCCGTATTCTATATTCTCATACTTACTGTAGGTGCTTACAAAGCAGACAGAGCCAACAGGAAGCAGCTCCCCCATAGAGCCTGATTGGACACTATACAGCCGGATACCGCATAATAGTAATACAACGAGAATTACACCAACGGTAATCACCGCAGTAGATATCACAATATATACTGTATTGAATACTTTTTTGATTTTAGCCATAATTCCGCTTCATAGACATTCTCTTTTCACACCTGAATCAAATCATAAACAGCGCAAAACCAAAACAAAAACGCACCCAATTCCCCCATAAGAATCAAGTGCGGTTTCAAGAGCATAATTGTATGAAAAACAACGACAATCATGGCTCTGTATATGATCATAGTATATAGGTGCAGATGAAATCTGTTTGTATTGAGTCAAAAGCCGAACATCATGGGGGATACGTCCGGTTTCCGTAATTATTGTAAGTTATGATGTCTGTGCCGGCTCAATTATTCCTACAAGTATCCCTCTTGCATCGTTAAACTCATAGGTGCAAGTAGAGAGAAGCAATAAATTGAGGTCATCACTATCCAGGTCATTGGCAGAATATAGGCAATAATCTGCCGTTTCTTCGATATATTCAAGATACTCCCGCTTTTCGGAATCAGTCATGAAAACCGCATGATATGCGGGAGCAGTCGGGTAAACATTCAGGTATGCAAAAAAGCGCACCGTGCGGACATCATCATTCAGTATCAGCTGTCCTGCGGAATGAGCGTTGAAAAACGATTGATCCTTAAAGAGGCTGATATCTGCAAACATCCGCTGTCCTGACATATGATGCGCGTATACGATCGAATTAAAGCCACTGAAATCGGATTCGCAGCGATAATCCAGGAACGGACAGCCAAGTTCGTTGTTATACTGCCCGTCGAAACCGTTATGGAGATAGAAGTCGTTATCCTCTGCCTGACATATCGGATAGTCTATATGCGTGCCGGGAATAGTGATCCAACCGACAACACCGCTGTTAACTTCTTCAGCAGGCTCCAATATATTGCAACCTTTCTCACTTTCAGCTATCTCAGGCTTTATGCTCTCAAAAAGCTCGATCTGTTTGTCATAGGCTTCATCGATCTGCTTTTCCGGAAGAACGTCCTCATGATAGTACCTATAACCGCAGTAAACACCGGCAGAAATCAGCAGAAGCAGGCTGACGATCACCGCTTTACGTTTCATTCGTCTTATCATTGGCGTCTTTCTGTTTCTTTTTCAGGAACACCAGAAACAGCATTCCGCCTGTCATTACTGACAGTACGGCAATAGCAATAAGCCAGAACGAGTTTCCAGCTAAAAAGAGACCTGTCTTCGGCGGATCATAGTCCTCGTCCACAGCGGCACAGAAAATCCACTTGAACTCGATCTCACCCTCGACATAACCGCTGTCATCGGAACCGACCAGCACATGCTCGCCATTAATGTCAATCAGCCGGTGACCGTTGTCCACGCCCACCAGAACATCGAGATTGTTCCAGACGACACTGCATTTCAGCGTGTGGCTGTCGCCGGGATTGTAGAGACCGCAGTCATAGACCTGTTGTGTCAGGTCGATATTGCCATGGCCTGTGACATCGCCTTTGTAGAACTCCTGACCGTCAAGCCAGAAGGTGCATTCACAGCCTTTTTCGAGGTCGATCTCGCCGTTTTTGAACAGCGGCTCGACGTAAAAATAGATATGGTACGCCTTATCGTCGCGGAGATTCATGAGCTGGACGTCCTTAGTGTAGGTAACGCCGTAGTCCATGTTCTCCACATGGAAGAAGTATTCGCCTGTAGAACTGCTGACTACGTTGCCGTCAGAGTCCATAGCGGTCAGCTTCTCCGGAAGCCCCTTTACCGCGCCTTCTGGCAAAGCGACCTCCGCAAAAGCCGTGAGGCAATTGCAGGAAAGAAGCAGGAGGCTGCCTGCCAGCGCAGCAAAAACTTTTTTTGCATGCATCAAGCCAGCCTCCCTCCTTTACTTATGTTTGATTTATTGTGTCATGTGTAGCGATTAAGACCAAGAAATCAGTTCAATTTCGCCGTTTGTAACAGTACCTTCTCCACCAGTTGCCGCGACATTGTTTCCAGCAGCTGCCCATGAGTCAACAGAAGCAAAGCCCTCGTCACCGTTATCAGCAATAGTAACCTGAACAGAATCCATGAGAACATTGAGGTCAAAATCAAATGCGATGTAATCGTTCTGAGTAACGGAACTGTCCATAGTCAGGCTGCCAACAAGCTGTGCCGTGGTTGCGCCCTCTTCGAGGTCATTGTTGTAGTAGAATGTAGTGTCCTTACCATCTGCTGTTTTCGCCGTCCATTTCTCAGCGTCTGCACCGATGTTGGAAAGTGCAATATTAATGATAACATTACCATTTGCAACAAGGAATCTATGGGCTGTATAGGTGATATCCGTCCCTGCTGTATAACCCGAAGAAACACTTGTAACAGTTGTGGATTCATCACCTGCAACAAAGTCACCAAGAGTGTCATAAATCTTGCCGCCAGATACATACACGACTGTTCTGTCTGTATTGTTAGTGTAAGGAGTTACAGTTGTATCAGTATCGATATACTTCCAATTCAGTGCGTTGTTTTCAATCGTCTGCTGAGTTGCGGCGAACATCTTGATACCATTATCAGCAACTGTATAATTATTGTCAGCACCAAGAGTAACTGTTACAACGCTATCCGGCAGGACATTATCAGAACGCTGAGAGCCTGTATTGTCGTATTCCAGTGCAAAGAAATGCTGTGTCCCGCTAATTGTCTCTACATAGTACCCGCTGAACTCGTAGTCATCTTGACTTCCGGCAGCAGGAGAACCATTGGTCATATTACCATTTCTTCTGAAAATGTACAAACCATCAGAAACAGGTACAAACGTGTTGGAATCAATGTTGCGGAAAGCAGCCAGTGAATTCAATGTAATGGTTCCAGATGCCGGAGTTGTACCCGAAGCAGGAGTAGTAGTAACGACAATGTCTGCTGCTGCAGTGGTGTCAATCGTAACAGTATACTCAACGTCTTTTGCGATATGCTGAATAGCTCCTGCATTGTTGGTAACGCTCATTGCCTGATTAGGGGTAAACTTGTACGAAGCATTGCCTGTTTTAGGAGTAACAAGTGCAAGTTCACCGCCTGCCTGAACAGACATCACCTCAGAATATGCTGTCGGAGATGCTGCATTCTGTGCATCAGGATTCTGAATTGTTTTGGTTGACAGTTCTTTCAGATAAACATCACCGACTTTATATGTCAGGTTAGAATCCAAAAGCTGCTGATCTGTCACGGCGACAAGTCCTGTCACATCTGTTGAATTTGCAGCAAGGCTAGATGCCCCCTCTGCAATCAGTCGCATTTCACCTTCCAGCCACATACGAACGAACGCATCGGTATTGCCGGTATTGACCGCACCGACATTCTTGTCGATCGTCTGACCGGGAACCCAATTCTCAGGCGGGGTAAAATCTTCGGCGATGCTTACATTGTAGCTTGCGCTCGCGCTCAGTCTGTTGGTAACCTCGTCCTTGCTTGTGAACCACGCAAAGGTGGAGCCGGCAACTGTTACGCCTGCAACGACCAGTGCTGCGGCAAGGATTCGGCGATCATTCTTCTTGGTCTTTTTCATCCTTTATCACTCCTTGTAATTCTTCTGGGAGATCCTTGTCCGGGTCGTCCCCTTTTTCTGATCCGGAGATCTCCCCGGTATTTACAACAGTTTCCGTCTCAACCTTTGGCGGTGCGAAATATAGCTGCATAAGGTGGAAAAAAACTGCGATCAGCAAAATAAACGGTATTACGAAATACCATCTGAGCTGTATGAACCGGACTATGTGGCCGAGATGCGGCACATGGAATTTTACAACTCCTATTACGCGGTCCTCATCGATGAGGAATGAGTCCTCAGAATCGTTGGCGTCACCCTTCGTCCGGAAACAGGTCACGCCGGAGCCCTGATAATCTTCAATCTTCTGTGTTACTCTATGGGTAAGGTATGCGTCGCCGCCCGAGGAGGGATTGAATGTAATGACATCGCCTACATCAATGCTCCCTGCACCGCACAGCTTTACGAACACCATATCGCCCTCACTGTACTTCGGCTCCATTGAGGGAGTAAGCACGGTATAGTAGCGGTATCCGAAAAGCGATTTGTTTGGATTCTTGCTCGATGCAAACAACAGCGCACCTATTATAATACAAAAGGCAAAGAGGTAAACAATTACAGAACGGACTATCGAAAACACCTTATATCCCTTACTTGTCTGAGTCTGTTCTGTCTGTTTCTTTTCAGCGTTGATACTTACCACCTCTATCCTGTATATGAAAAAGATATACTGATATAAAAATCATATAATATCTTAACCTATATTATATCACTATAATTTCACATTGTCAACTGATAGCATAGTATCTCCATATGTTAATGCTGACAGTACGCTTTCGTGGCTACATCAGGAATTTTCAGCGAAAAACAGGCAATTGTTAGGTGCCTCAAAGATTTCCGAAGGCTGAAAAAGTTCCCGGTCACTTGAAAATTCGTTAAAACCGCACAATATTCGTCATTAATATTTTACATAATACGCTGTTTTTTCAACACTTTCCAACATTGTAAACAAATAGCTGCCGAAATTACGGCTGAGTTTATATAAACGCTCTAAAAAACAGCAAGGCAAGGACACAGAGCAGCTACCCTTTTAATACTATTATATATAGTATTACTCTGTTATTTAAAAGCGACCGGGGCTCATTGAGCCCCGGTCTTAGTATCAGTATTTCATGTTATTCAAGAAGTATTTCAGACGATTCCTTATTGCGGAAGCTTTCCTGTGTAATCTGCTGCTGCATAGTAGTAGAGATACATAGCCTTTGCCAGATCGATATCATTGGCGTTCATCGAGCTCTTTGCAACAGCATTAGCATAGGAAAGAACATTGAGCTCTGCCCTGAACGACTTGCTTGTTGACTTTTCCTTGCAGTTGAAGATATGGTTCTTAGCGAGGTTGTCAGGTGAGATATTCTTAACTTCAAGTCTGTACATATTGCTGCCGAGGCTCTTGGGGGTAACTACCTTGCTGTCAATATAGAATTTATAATCGTTGGTTGTCTTGCCGCTGGGAAGTGTATAGGTAATGAAGAGTGTATTGTCCTCACCGAACTCAACGCTCATTGAAGCTGTTACGCCGGAAGGTCTCTTGTCCTTGGCAGTGGTGCTGATTGTGTATTTGTCGATATCGCTGAAGATAAGATCAACAACCTCTTTGCTTAAAGCAACGCCTTCTGCGTTATGGTCGAATCGTATCTGTGCAGCTGCACCGTAATCGAGTGTAGCGCTTGCGAGGGCTCTTATCTTGGCATAGCCTGTGCCCTCAAGCTGTGTTACTGCTGTGAGGTAGTCGGCGACAGAATAGTGGAATTCTCCGTTGTCTGCCGTCTTTCCCTTTGAAGTAAGAAGTTCTGTCTTATTGTCACCGTAATACAGCGTGAAGCAAATATCATCACGCATCTCGGTGGAGTAAACAGGACAGGTAAAGGTATAGAAGCCGCTGCTGTCGGGAGTAAGATCCTTAACGCAGATCTTTTTCTCTCTGCCGTTAACTGTCATGAGGGCATATACAGCATCAGAATCTTTCAGCGTATCGCTGAGCTTAACCTTGTAATTAAGACCGAGAGCGCCGCCGAATACGACACTTGCCGTGCTGAGGACGCCATAGCAGGCTGTATCCTTTCTTATTCTGACATCAGAAGCCGGTGAACCATCCTTCAGGATACTGCCGCCGGAAACGGTGGCATTGAGCGGTGCAGCGACTGCGCAGCCATTAAAGGTCAATCCGCCGTCAAAGCCGTAAACGTCACCTGCTATATCAGCCTCCATATCAGTGAAACTGAGCTTATTGCCGCTGTCATCACCGGAGAGAGAAGCGAGCCTTCCGGAGCTGAAGCTTGTGAAGCTGTTTATATCAACGGTGTTGTTTTTTCCGGTAATACTGATATCCCAGCCCACGGCATCAAGATTGGTACTGTTATCTTCGGGAATCACTGCATCATGACCGGTGATATTGATCGTTCTGTAATTGCAGTTGATATTCATCAGGGTCTTGCTGCCTGTCTCTCCGGACGCAGTTACCGTCCTCTGACCATCGCCGGAGCTGAAACAGATATTCAGCGAGTCCTCTGCATATATCAGCTCTGCATTGCCATCGCTGACAGGCACTTCAACATCACAAGGGATATAGAGGGTGTTACTGTCATAATCATAGTATACATGATCCGGACCATTGGAGTAGATATTCTCGCGGTTGTCGGTAGTTACCCGCTCGCCTCCGACCTTTATCGGGAAATTGGCTGTTCCCTTTGTGAAATAGCCTTCTTCTCCGAAGTTTGCATAGTTGCAGTCAATCTTCTTGGAATCATGGGCAAAGCCGGATCCGCCTGTTAGGAATCTGCATCCGCCAAACATCTGTGTACTGTTTCCATTGGGACCAAGCGCAGCTTCATTGCTCCAGAGCTCAGAAGCATATACAGTCCTGAGGTTATCGCAGACAGCAAACATATGGTCCATTTTTGAAACATTTTTTGTATCGAAGCGTGAAAGGTCAAGGGTTTTGAGCTTCCAGCAATAGTAGAACATATAGGACATATTTGTAACTTTTCTGGTATCAAATCTTGTACCGAAGGTTACGTTTGTCAGCGATTTGCAGTATTCAAACATATACCGCATGTCTGTTACATTAGAAGTGTCAAAGGTGCTGAGATCAAGCGAGGTGATGGAAGAACACCCCTGGAACATATAAGCCATATTTTTAACATTATGTGTATCGAACGGTACTTTAAGAGAAGTCAGCTTGCTGCAGCTATTAAACATATGCATCATATCAGTAACATTGTATGTATCGAAGCTTGACAGATCAAGATCTGTCAATGCATAACATGAGTTAAACATTTGGGACATAGTCACTACTTTTGATGTATCAAAATTGGAAAGATCAATATCAGCGAGCTTGTAGCAGTTCTCAAACATATAATCCATCCTGGTAACATTAGATGTATTAAACATTGAAAGATCAACAGAAGCAAGTGCCTTACAGTTATAGAACATCGAGGACATATTCTCAACCTTCGATGTATCAAAATTCGAAGGAAATTTGATAGATGTGAGTGCATCACACCCACTGAACATAGAACTCATATTTGTTACTTTGGCTGTATTTAATCCTGTAAGATCAAGATATGTCAAACCTGTGCAGTAACTGAACATACTTTGCATAGAAGTCACATTTGATGAATTGATATATCTCAGATCAATAGAGGCAAAAGAATTGCAGCCGCTGAACATAGCATCCATAGAAAGCGCATTTTCTGTATTGAGCTCACTCAGGTCAATCGAAGGAAGAGAAGCGCAGCTTGAGAACATACCGTTAAAATCAGTAACACCGGTAGTTGTGAGAGCATTTAAGCTTTTGACAGCAGTAAGAGCGCTACAGCCCGAGAACATTGAATTCACAGTTGTCAGGGCAGATGATGTTGAACAGCCTGTGAAATCGACTGTTTCAAGAGCAGAACAGCCGGAAAACAGGCTTTTAAAGGTCTTGACCTTCTTCAAATCGCAGCCAGAGATCTTGATCGAGGTAGCATTTTTACAGCCTTTGAACAGTCCGGACATATCAATAAGTTTTGAGGTATCCGCCTGACTAATATCAATAGACGTACAGTAAAAATTCTGAAAAAGATTAAAGCAGTAAGATGGGAAAACAGCGCTGGAATCGGCTATGACTGTCTTAACGTTCTCATTCTTGGCATACTTCTGCACTTCTGATGAGCTGAAACTGCCGGAGAGAGTGAGCACGCCGGTCGTCTCGTTGAACTCGACTCCGTTTGCAGCCTCCGCTGTTACGGAAGGCTTTGGTATAAAGCTGAATGTGCCGGGCTCGAAGGGAGCTGCACCTGCAACTATGAGAAGCGCCATAGCCGCGGCTATCGTCTTTTTGAATGTTTTTTTCATTTCTGAGTTCCTCCTTAAATAACACTTCCTGAGAAAAGCATCCGTCAGTCATTTGACGTTCACTACTATAATACCATATTCTGGCATAAAATTCAAGATATAATCCGGCATTTTTCACAGCATCCAACTTTTGTAATAATATACAAATACCTGATACGCATTTTCCACAAAAAATGCCTCCTGCCGTTATGGCAGGAGGCGCTTGTACTTCAGATTCAGCCGCTGATAACTTCCCCGGCTATTTCCAGTATAATGTCCTTGTCTGTTCCGCTGCTGAGTGAAACGGAATAGAAATGTCCGTCCTTCACCCATGAAGCTATACGATAGCTATAGTCATAGCCTTTGAGAGTGACCTCGCAGCCGTTCACAGTTTCAGTCTCAACAGTTGTGAACTCGTCGTATTCTCCGCTGATATCCTCGGTATCTTTGCCGATACGGAAACAGCATTCCTCGCCGTCATCGCCGCAGTAATCTATCTCCGCAAAGCTGTCGAACATAATCGAATAGCTGACTGTGCTGACATCGAACGGAAGCTTCGTGAGCTCACATATTTCAATGCCGAAATTCTCTGAAAGCTCGGCTGCGCTCCGATACATAGTACCTCCGTAGGTGCCGGCAGTATCGACTGTTGGAGCAGTCGCGTCCACGATGGGATTATCAGTTTTACTCAGCTTACCGGTATTCTTCAGCACTGCAACAGATGCAAATACAATTGCGATACAAGCTGCAGCCGCAACTACCGCACTTATCATTCTGCTGAACCGGCGGCGCTTCTGCTTTGCCGAAACGTTTCCGATTATGCGCTCGCGCATTTCATCAGTAAGCTCGATATGTTCCATAATCTCGTTATACTTGCTCACAGAAATCATACTCCTCTTTCAGAATTTCCTTGAGTTTAGCCCTTGCACGTTTTAGCCTTGTTCGGATATTCGCACCGGTATCGCCGAGTATATCGGCTATCTCGTCGGTCTGGTATCCCTCCTCATAGAACAGGTGGATGACCTCGCGGTAATTCTCCGGCAGCTCCTTCACGGCGTCCCACACGAAGGACAGATCCTGTCTCTCCTCCGCGACAAGCTCGTCTTTGAGTTCGTCTGTATCGCGGAGCTTGTTGTACTCTATGCGGTTTTTGGAGAGGTTTGCAGTCACTCTCAGCAGCCACGCCTTTTCATGCTCATCGCTCTCGAATTCCGGAACTTTGTCAAGCAGCTTCATAAGCACGTCCTGCAATATCTCCTCGGAATCCTGCATATTGTGAAGGTATGAGTAAGCAAGCCGAAGCAGCCTGTTTCCGTGCTTTTCCATTATTCCGCGGAGGTACTTCTCCTGCTGGTCCGCCTTTGTCTCCGAACGCTTTTTTGCGAACGGCATTGCTGCAAAAGCGTATAATGCCCGCAGTATCCTCCGCAGAGCTCCTCCGAATGAAAGTGAGTTGTCCTGTAACGCAAGTTCCATATTATGCTCCTGTAATCAGTTATTCTCTGCGATAATTGCTGCTATATCAGCCTTTGCTGCGTCAATGGAGACACCGCCATCTGCGTAATATGCGTAGCTGTAAGTGCCGTCATTCCAGATAGCCCCGAATACCTTTCCGTCATTGCCGCGGAGAGTTACATCTGCACCGGAAACCTCAGCCGTGCTAATCTCATTGTATGTGTTGTAGTCACCGGAAATATCGTCAGTACCAGTCCCCTTGCGGAATCCCGTTGTATCGCTGCCGGTGCCGTATCTTACCTCTGCAACGCCCTTCATAGCCTGAACGAGGTACCGCTCTCTTCCTCCGAGAGTATCTGGAGCAGCAAAACTGATATTGGCAGCATTTGCAGCTTCTTCGACAGTTGCATATCCAGCCCACGGATTGGCGAGCTGAGCAGTTGCCTCCTCAGTGTTTTCTTCACTTTCGCTGGCTTCTCCGTCATACTCGCCGAATGATATCTCGTCAATATCTGTCATCTCCGCACCGCCTTCAAGGTCAGCGTAAACGGTAACTAACCTGAACTCAGGCACAGCATTGGGAACTGCTGCCGTTGCTTTGCAAAGAATGAGATAA
The DNA here is from genome assembly GCA_017525915.1 of Ruminococcus sp. Classification (GTDB taxonomy): domain Bacteria; phylum Bacillota; class Clostridia; order Oscillospirales; family Ruminococcaceae; genus Ruminococcus. The sequence goes on along the minus strand of JAFXSC010000027.1, from coordinate 31,591 downwards.
TTTGAACCTGCAACGACCTGACTGCCGAGATATGCAGTGGGTTCCAGTGAGAGACCTGTAAGAGTATCAGTTACCTTCTCAAAAGCCTTCTTCACGTCAGCGTTCTTTGCAATGTCGGTATCGCCGCTGTTTGCCGACCAGCCGCCGTCAAGAGACTCACTGCCGATAATTGTCTTTGAACCGGTTATCTCTGCATTGCCCTTTAAGTCCTCATAGATGTACACAAGTTCGATACAAGGCTCTGCGCCCGGAACTGTTGCCCTGCCTCTGCAAAGAATGCAGTAATTCGTACCGGCAACTACCTGAGTACCAAGAACTGCAAGCGGCTCAAATCCCATGCCTGCAAGTGCTCCTGTCGCCTTGTCAAAGGCTGCCTTTGCGTTTTTGTTTGCGCTGAGTGATGTATCACCTGATACAGCTGCCCAGCCGCCTGCAAGCTGTGCTATAGTCGTTGCCTCCGTTGCTGCCATTGTTGTTACCGCCTCCGTTGTAGTTTTAGCTTCCGGACCGCCGTAGGACATATCGGATACATTTGCTCCGGGCTTAGTGCCTGATGAGCTGTCAACGCTTCCGCAAGCTGTCATAGAAGCCGCCATAACCAGTGCCATTGTTGTTGCAATAATCTTTTTCATAATAATACCTGCTTTCATAAATTTGATTTTCAACGGTTTTATTTGCCGTTCTGACCTATATACAGCTGGCATTTCAGAATTGTGACACCGGATACATAAATTTTTTCAGATTTTTACAGTTTTTATTTTTAAGGTATTATATCATTCAAGATAAGTGACATTGTCTGAGTTGTAGAACTCCCAGCTATCCGCGTGAACAAGCCCGTTTCCGTAATCCACAAGGTTATTCTTCACGGAAAAATCGCTGAACCAGCCGTCAACTACATACATCCTGCGGCTTGTATTCTCCGCGCCGTATGGCTGATCCATGTACAGCGTGTTGTTCTCGAAAATGTGATGATATCCCCAGCCCTCGACCTGCTCATGCACCTCGAAAGCCGCAACGATCTTCGGATTTCCGTTCCGGTAGCCCACGTTATCATGTACATAGCAGTCGTTGCCCTTGAGGTCGAGAAAACTTCCGGCGTAGTTCTCACCGGTCATGCCGTCACCATAGAAAGTGCAGCCGCAAATCTCCGTACCTGTTGTGTACTCCTTGACGTCAACGTGCTCTGCGGCTACATTTTTAAAAGTGCAGTCAATAACCTTGTTGTGGTCACACTTGAAGTCGAACTCCGTCTTTTCCTTTGAGCTGCCAATGTAGACGCCCTCACCGTATCCGGGAGAAACAAGTCCGGTATCGTGGATATAGCAGGACTTCACAGTGCAGTAAGAACTGCCGTCACGGACAGCTATCGCCTCTGCACCTATATCACATACCTCGCAGTTCTGTATGACGGTATGATTTGAGTTATCAAGGACTATCCCCTTCTGAGAATTGGTAAGTTTCAAGCCGTCAACCACCCAGTTGTCACCGGTAATGTGCAGGATATAACCGCTTGCAGTATTTGCTCCTCTGAGCACGGGAGGATCGTTTTTGTCAAGAGCTTCAAGGACTATCGGCTTCTCAGCGGTGCCTTCTGCCTGTGAGTATAGCTTCTGACTTCCGCAGAGATATTCCCCCGGAGCGACCTTTATAACGTCACCTGCACCGGCATTTTTCACAGCAGCACGGAGCTCCTCAACGTTGGATACGACAATGCTGTTATCCACATTCTGCGAGTCAATGAGTGCTCTCCGCATCTGTATCATATCGAAAACGTCAAGCCTGCCGTCGGTACACAGATCAGCAGCCTGCCAGTTCCTGAGCTGCGCGTCGGGCGAAGCTAACAGCCACTTCTGCAAAAGCACTATATCGGCAACTGTAAGCTCTCCGTCACCGTTCACATCACCACTGACCGTTTCCGAACTGAACGCTGTGAACTGACTGTTCAGCGCATTATCGGTCGCATAATAGTGGTTCCACGAAAACAGGATATTGTTCTCTGCAAGGTCAGCAGTGGCATTATAATTCTCACGTAACTGCTCAACAGGCTTGGCAGTACGCTCCTTGCCGAAGCACTCGTTATTCATCCAGAAGTGCATACGCCCGTCAACAGCCTTTTTCTGCTCCTCAGCCCACTTGCGGATAATCTCCGGAGGATACTCACGTCCACCGCCTTCCTGCGGAGCATAAATGTCTATATCACGCAGTCCGGACGAAGCTATGACATCGCTGATGAAGCTCCCGAACTGCTCCGGAGAGGAAATGTCAGTGTTGAAAAACGGGCTGATGATGAGCGGCTTTCCGGGACAAGCCCTGTTTATCGCTGTAACTGCCGCATTGATGTTCTCGCCTATTATACGCGCGTATTCGCCGTTGTCCGAACCGTCACAGGCAGCGTCGATGTTCCATATCTCGTTCGTGTAGTACCAGCCTGCTATCTGGTCGCCGTAATCGCTGCCGTAGCGCTGCCATATCTCGCTTATAAGTCCGCTGCTAAGCTCCGAATTGGAACCGCACCAGTCCTCAAAATAGCTTGAAGGTGCTCCCCAGCCGTAATTCCACCACATATCATCATTAACAATACCGATCCATAGCTGCATATCTGTTGCTTTCGCTGCTTTTAGAGCAAGTTCAATCGCATCTCCGCTGTTCTGGGAAGAATGATAGGTCGCGCTGATTGCCGAGGGGAACATACAGAAGCTCTCCGCTGAGGGATAAGCCGCGGTATCCTGCTTATTTCCGGCGCAGTCTCCGCGCACGATATCGTAAGTCGATTGCAGTATCAGCGAATCAAAGCCGGCAGACTTTGCGGCTGTGAATTCCTGTTCCCAGCGCTCCTCAGTCCAGTCGCGGCAGTACCAGTTCTGAATGAATGAAGATGTGAATTTCCACGGACTACCGGCGGCATGAGAATCTGCCGGAACGGCTGCCGTACAGATAATTGCTGATATCATGATACTTAGCTTCTTTTTCATAACACACTCACCTCGCTTGCGTCTTTTTAATGGATAAAATAGTGTCTTCTCATGTATTATATCATATCGCAGACGCATTTTCAACATTTTTGAAAATAGTTGATGTAAAATTTACAGCATATTGACAAAAATATCATTTTGTGGTAATATATTATTATATAATACTCCGCAAAAGGAGGTTTTCCTATGAATTTACAGTCATGGCTGGAAGGCATTGACGGACTTGCCAGCCTTTATTCCTTTGATATCCTGCCTGACGGCTCTTTCAGCGAGATACGTCTTATGGGCGTGAACAAGAAAAACGAAGGTATGCTCCATTTCCGCCCAGATGCACCTGAATTCTATCCGGGTATCCCCTACCGCAATTACTGGATGGACCTCAATTTCGAGCGATATCTCTATAAGAGCGGAAGCACAAAGCGCTCGCTGTATTCCTATGTGAATGCCCGCGGCTTCTGGCTGAAGGGTTTCTATATCCCTGTCTGCGATGCCGATGCTCCCACTGCCGATGGTGATGTAAAAACTGTCTATTGCCTGTACATACTCGAATACGCTGATGAGCTCGAAACTGATTCGATGTCCCAGCATACAGCCGATGTCGCTACTGCCATTACAAATATGAGCATAAAGCTCCACGAAATGCAGGACTTCGATCAGGCTATGTCTGCCGCAGCGGCGGAGATAAAAGAGATATGCGGCGCTGAGAAGTGCTCGATATATACTGTTGACGAAACTACCAGACAGTGCGCCTTTTTCAATGACATGGGACTCCAGCAGAAGCAGCTCGAGACCTTTTCGTCAGAAATGGAATGCACGCCCTTTGAAGTCGCTATGCGCTGGGAGAAAGCTCTTGAAATGAGCGACTGTCTGCTCCTTGAAGACCTGAAAGTAATCGAGGAGCGCGATCCTCTGTGGTACAAGTCCCTCTGCATGCATGATATAAGGAACCTCATACTTTTCGAGATACGCTGCAAGAGAACGCTTGTTGGCTTTATCTGGGCTGCAAACTTTGATACCTCAAAGATGATGAAAATAAAAAGTACGCTCGAACTCTCGGCTTTCCTACTCGCGGCTGTCATTCAGAACCACCAGCTCATCTCGCATCTGGAGATAAGAAGTACAGTTGATGAGCTGACACAGGTCAACAACCGCAATGCTATGAACGATCGTGTTGATGCGCTCATATCCGGTAAAGCTGCACTCCCTGCATCTATGGGAGTAGTCTTTGCTGACCTGAACGGGCTGAAGAACGTGAATGACGTTGAGGGTCACGATGCCGGTGACAGACTTCTCTCAAAAGCGGCATCGCTGCTGAAGATTACCTTCGGGGATTATGAGATCTACCGTGCCGGCGGAGACGAGTTCGTTGTGCTCTGTCCGGATATAACAGAGGATAAGCTGGCACAGCAGGTAAAGCAGCTTCGCGCTCTCATACAAAGCACGCCCGATGTGAGCTTTGCGATAGGCACGGCTTTTGTCACAGGCAAATATGACATCAGCAGGGCAATGCATACCGCTGACGAGAATATGTACAAGGACAAAGCGGAATACTATCGCCTGAATCCCGATAAGGACAGAAGAAGGCATGCGAGAACATAATACAAAGGTGAGGGGTACATTTCTGATGAAAAGACTGATATCTTCACTTCTTTCTGCGGCGCTGCTGACAGCACCGTTTACACCTGCTCCTCTCAGAACAAGTTCTGCATCGCCGGCTGCTGATAAACTGTCGTCTGAAACGCTCGAATACTATAAGGAGTGGAAAAACACCTATCTTTACAGTGATCCTTACGTCAGCGACGACACTCAGTATTATGTGTTCTACGGTGATCAGACTTATGAACAGGCACATACGGAAGTACCTGTGACTGTTTCCGAAGCTCACGGCTACGGTATGCTCATTACGGCTCTCATGTCAGACTATGACAGCGATGCAAAGGATATCTTCGACGGAATGTACCGGTATTATCTTGCACACCCGAGCAGTATAGGTCCGCACCTTATGGCATGGCAGCAGAGCGATAACGGCAGGGAGCTTGTTGACTCAAACGGATGCGATTCGGCTACCGACGGCGATCTTGATATCGCCTATGCGCTCCTGCTCGCAGACAGTATATGGGGCAGCGACAGCGGAACAGACTACCGCCGTGCTGCTGAGCTTGTATTAAATGACATTATGGAATACGATGTCAGCCATACTGACAATATACTGCGTCTCGGTGACTGGGCATATGATGTTGATGAAAACGACAAATACTTCACCGCGACCCGCGCTTCCGACTTCATAATGCAGTATTTTCCGGTATTCGCAGCCGTAACAGGTGATGAACGCTGGAACACTCTGTACGATAACACTTACAGTATCATCAATGGCTTCGTTGACAGATACCATACCGGTCTGCTTCCGGATTTCATAGTCAAGGACAGCAGCGGCTCATGGATACCTGCTCCTGCATACTTCCTCGAAGACGACAGTGACGGGAATTATTACTATAACTCCTGCCGAACTCCGTGGCGTATAGGCACTGATGCGATAGTCGGAAATAACAAAGATGCAAAGCGATATGCAGAAACGGTCAATTCCTTCTTCAAAACAGCGACCGGCGGTGATCCCGAAATGATCATGGCAGGATATACCCCTGACGGCAATGCAGTCTCAGACTGGGATGACCTCTGCTTCACTGCGCCGCTCATGCTTACAGCCGCCTGTGCAGGCGATACCGAATGGCACGATGCTATACGAAGCGAAGTCATTGATATCGGTATAGACTCATATTTCGGCAATACTATCGCAATGCTCTGCCTTATCACCGACGACGGCGGCTGGATAGTCCCGGAGACTTCCGACTTAACCGGAGATGTCAACATGGATGGTGACCTCAGTATCGCTGATGTTATCCTGCTGCAAAAGTGGCTGCTCGGTTCTGATTCCTCAGAATTCAAGAACTGGAAGGCAGGAGATATCAACAGCGACAGCAGACTTGACGTCTTTGACCTTATCCTGCTAAAACGGAAGGTTTTCACAAAACATCGTAACTTGGCATATCAATGAAGGATACTCTATAAACACAGCGGCGAGCCTTATGGCTCGCCGTTTCTGTTATTCTAAGTTAAAGGAAAGCCGTCCCCTTTAAAAGAAACGATCTCTTATTATCACCCTTTTATATACCGCTCCAAGCGAACGGCTTCGGTTTATATTTCAAATTATACTTGATAAGAATAGGTGTGTCAAGCATAGTTTTCATCAGCAGAATAATTAAAAGGCTCTGTGCGGATTCCCGCACAGAGCTGCTTTGATCATATTTCAGTTCTCAGTTTTGACGCGTGTGTGCTCGATGCCGTTAGACTGTTCGTCCTTGATAGAGTTTACCGGGATATCTCCGGTAGCCTTGAAGCTCTTGAAAAGCTTGCCGTCATTGGTGTAGAGGTTGTACCAGAGCTGGGTCATGTTGTTTTCCTCAAGCGTGAATTCAAGCTTTACCTTTCCGGTGTAATTGCCGCCTTCATTGCTGTCCTCAAACTCGCCGCTGTACATATCGCAGCTCTTTATTTCAAGGATAAACTGACCGTGAATCCATTTGCCTTCGATGTCCTTGACCATGATGCAGCCTGCGCCCTCACGCGGAGGCTCCTTATACTCATAGAAGCCGTACTCATTGGGAACGGAATAATTGTCAGTACCGCCGACAGCATTGCCGGTATCACGAACCAGACGGCTCTCACCGCCGTTTCCGATATAGAATATATCTTTCTCGTTCTGATTTACATAGCAGCCTATCCAGAACTCATTGTTCTCATTATAGAAGGCGTAGAAGGGTACCTTGTTACCTTCCATAAATTCATCGTAATCAACCTTGACAGTGCCGTTTTCGGTAAATGCTCCGTTATTGTAGGTATATGTGCCGTCACTTGATACAGTTACATAGCCCTTCGGTATTCCGACGTATTCCTCTGTTGAGCTTGCATCGCGAAGTTCATATATCCAGTTGCCGGCGATACCGTCAAGAGTTATATCCTCAATAGCTACAGATGTCGTGGCTGATGTCGCTTTCTCTGTACCTTTCTCTGATGAAGCCTTTTCTACCCTGTTAGGATCCCAGTTGATAGTTACGGGCTTTCCGGCATTGTTATCAGCATCATAGGGGGTTATCACTGCGCTTACAGCTGTTATATCGCTGCCGGCAGTGATGATCCTGCTGTTCCTGTCATAGTCCCTTGTCGTTGACTGGAAAGTTGACTGTTCACCGCATTCTGTGATGGTGATGTCTGCCGCCCAGTATTTTAAGTCGCCTTCAACGTCAAGACGGTACTCATAACCGTCACCTTCATCAGTGTACTCGGCAACTATCTCTGCCTTGTCAATTGTTGGAAGGCTGAGAACGCTCGAGCTTTCAGTCGTTGCTGCTTTCTTTTCGCTGTCGCTGCTGTTGACAGCTCCGCAGGAGAAAAGGCTTATGCTTGTTAAAGCGGCTGTAAGTATAATAAAAGATTTTTTCATTGTAACTACTTCCTTTCGGGTGTTGTTTTTGTTTACAATGCCATTATAGCACGTTTATTTCAGGAAGTGAGTAAAATTACAGAATTGTAATCACAACTTGTTTTCTCAGAACACAACACGCCTCAGAACATACTCCCCTTCAGAAGTTGAAGCTATCTCATATGTACTCATATCGTCCATTTCAAGATGCTTTTTCAGGCGGGAAATATTGACTCTTATAGTATTCTTGCTATCGTCAACATCACAGCCGTATATCGTCTTGTATATCTCGCGGTAGCTGATCCTCTCACCTATTTTTGAAGCAAGCATATAGAGTATCTGCAATTCACGCTGCGGAAGTGAGAACTCATTTCCGTCAAGTGTTGCGGAACCCGAAAAAAGATCGACCGTCAGATAGGGCATCTCAATACGCGGGTGCTGCGGCGCCTGTGAGACGTTTCTGCGGAGCTGAGCTTCGATGCGCGCTTTTAATACATTTAAATCGTATGGTTTTGTGATATAGTCATCACCGCCGCTGCGGAAGCCCTTGATAACACTATCGCTCTCATCGCGTGCCGTCAGGAATATGACCGGAGCCTGAGTCTTTGTGCGCAGTATCTTACAGAAGTCCATACCGTCACCGTCCGGCAGCATTACGTCGAGCAGGACGAGATCAGGTATACACTCTTCGAGCTTGAAAGCTGCTGTCTGGACAGAATCCGCACAGTGCACGGTATATCCTTCGTTTTCAAGGAAGCTGCGATTGATACGCATTATGTCGGTATCATCTTCAACTAATAATATATGCGGCATAGGTACCTCCTCTGTTGATTACAATTCTGTAATTATACTTGAAATTGACAGATTATAGTGTATAATATACTCATAAACCAATGAGTTGTGACACTTTGTACTGCTGAAAAGGGGGAAGCTGAATGCGGAAAAAACATTCAATGAAACTAAAGAACAAGCTATTCGTTGTCATACTGTGTTCAATGGTGATAACGCTCATATGTATGGGAACGGTATTCATAATACTTGCCGGAAGGATACAGAAACGGAATGAAAAGTCACTTGTCGGTTTTTCTGATGATATAACAGGAATATTCAGGGAGAATGAGAAATTCTCGATCATGAATGAGACCGGAAACAAAGCAAGACTGCTCAGCTACATATCAAAGAGTTATCTCCAGGAAGCTCGGATCCAGGAATATCTCGAATTTACCAGCAACATTGCTTATGATATCTATTGTGAAACTCTGAACATAGATCCTGAAATGGTAACAGATACCGTCGCATTCTTCACTTACGGAGACTTCTTCTACAGCCCTAACGGAGTTTACCGTGACGAGTTCGAGAAGATGATCAACGACATCTATGCAGATGAACGCCGTACAAGTGAAATGACATTTACCGATAAGGACGGAGTATCATGGGTCAAAAACAATGAAGTCGGTGATTCCTACATAGAGACTGACGAAGGCTTCATAACTATATACTTCAAAAAGCTTGAATTTGAAAGAGACGATACTCCTGCAACGGTGGGAATAATACAGGAGTGGAAAAACAAGGAACTGCTCGACACACTTGCTCAGGAAAGAGTATATGATGTCAGCAGTGCAGAAAAAGCGAATAACAGAACAGCTTTCCGAAGAGCTATGCTGTTCATGACTGCGGCTATCGTAGTGATAATGCTTCTTGGTCTGATATATACAAGAAAACTCTCAGGATATGTTGCAGACCCGATAGAGCTTGAACGGCTCAAGGCACAGCAGGAAAAAGAAGCTCTTGAAGAGACCAACAGAATGAAGACGACCTTCCTCTCCGATGTTTCACATGAGCTTAAAACACCTCTTGCCGCTATGTCAGGCTACGCACAGAATGCGGAGATAGACGTTGCGAACGGAGCAGGAAGTGAGGAGATCCGCGAAAAACTCCAGCGCATATCCTCCGAGGCGAACCGCATGGCTCTCATGGTAACACAGATACTTGATGCGACCCGTATCGAGGAGGGACGAATGGTGCTTGAAAAGGCGCCCTGTGACCTTGACAGCATAGTGCGCGAAACTGCCGAGACTTATTTCGCAGTCCTCAACAAGAACAACAACCGCCTTGCGATCAGGATACCGCTCGAAATGCCGAAGGTCGATGCTGATAAAACAAGACTCCAGCGAGTATTCGTCAACCTCGTTTCCAACGCGATGAAGCACACTCACAACGGCACTATCGTTATAAAGTCTGATGAGGAAGACGGCTTTGCAAAGATAACAGTCAGGGATAACGGAAGCGGTATCTCCCCCGAAGATCTGCCGCATATCTGGGAACGCTACTACAAGGGCAAGCATTCTGAGACCGGCACAGGTCTGGGACTGTTCATCTGTAAGTTCATTATTGAATCACACGGCGGAAAGATATGGGCTGAGAGCGAGCCCGGTAAGGGAACGTCGTTCATATTCACCCTGCCGCTGGCAAAATAGGACTTTATAGTTATTATAACATAAACGCTGTGATTTGTCTACATTTTTTTACAATTAACGTCATTCATCCGGAGCTGCCGCTTAATGCGGCAGCTTAACTATTCTTATTGAACACCAGTCCCGCCTGAATAACTCATGGCAATAACTGCCGGATTCCTGGGAACGATTACATACTGATTACATTTTTGTAATTTCACACAATTCCGGAAGTAATCATGCTATAATAGCATTGTAAACAAAACCTGACGAAGAGGGGTATCATTATGAAAAAGCACATCAGTTTTATCATCGCAGCAGTTATATGTCTGAGTTCTGCATTTTCAGCAACAAGCTGTTCCTCCCAAAAAAGCAGCAGTTCTGAAAAGCCTGCTGCCGCAGAGATCACATCAGAAAATAATACCGTCAACGCTATTCCCGCTACCTCTGAAACAACTACCACCACAACAACTACCGCTCCCCTGATGCCGCCTATGTCACAGCCTGTGGAAGCCTTTGACAGCGTCAAGAATGGCGGCGTTGCATATAAGCTGTTCTCCGGTCCGGACAACACTGTTATGATCTATTACTCAGACTGGACAAAACGCAGCTGTGTAATTTTTGACCCGATACATGACAAGATCACAAGGACTCTCGAATTTGATAATACAGATTACGAACCGATAGGTATTTTCAATGACGGTACTGTTGCCGCATACTACAACGACGGTAACAATGTTAAGATACGCTGCTATGCAGAGGGAAGGAATGAGCCTGAAGTTTTTCAGTTAGACAATATAGATGCAAATAACTTTTATGTTGACGCTGAAAATGACTGCATATACTCTACTTCACTTGGCGACACTGCGCTGACAAGAATCGACAGGAAGGGAAATACTTCCAAGCTTTTTGGTGATAAGGGACTTTCCCTCATGACAAATGTAAATATCGACAGCAGATCATTCGTCGCATATGAAGCCTCTGAGGATACGATCACCGGTAATGTAAAGGGACTGTATTCACTCGACGACGGTTCCCTGCTCTCAGTGTTAAACTCGGATTGCTCAGATTCAGGCCTTATCCCCGGCGGTTCATTTGATCTGAAATCTGCTGATTACACAGACCCTTACGGATACTATATCGAGATGTACGGTCCTCAGAACAGCGGCTTTAAGAAGTCATACCATCTTTCTGATGAGGCTGTTTCCTCTTACACCCTTGTCGGTGACGAAGACAGCAGATACATAATGATGATAAGATATGATATGGCAGTGAGAAAGGGCACCATAAAAGATATCTGCTTTGTTGACACGGAAAAAGGCGCTGTTTCAACTGCAATTGATCTTACCTCCGGCGAATATGATACTACATCTTCCGTAAACGGCATATACTGTCCCGAACTCAGGCGCTGGATAATCAGCCTGAATTATTTCATCGAAGACAGAGAAACAACGGCGCTTCTGATGACAGACCCCTCCCTCCTCACATACGATATCGCTCTTGAAGAAGGCGGCAATACGAACGAGGTATTCACTCCCGCAAAGTCCGGTGACAAATACAAGGAAGTCCGCGCATATGCCGACCAGATAGAAAAGGAATTCGGCATTAAAATACTCATCGGCGATGAAGTAAAGGATGCCGAGTACGGAATAGAATATGTATTTGAATCCATTGAAGATTATGACTATAACGATCCCGAGACAGAGCTCCTCGACCTCAAGGATTTCAGAGAAGTTCTGAAAATGTACCCCGAAGGCTTCTTCGAGCATTTCAAGGCACCGAACGGCAAGTGCGGCCTCCGTGTTTCGTTTTTACATGATCTCAAGACCGATATGTATTCGTCGTTCTCAGCAGGCGGCATAGCCTATACTACCGGCGGCTGGTACAACATCGCACTCAATCACAACGCTTTCGGATACAGCTCAACTTCATTCCACCACGAGATGCTCCATACCGTTGAGAGCCTTGTCAAGAAGAAATACCCTCTTGATGATGAAAAGTGGAACGCTCTCAACCCCGCAGGTTTCAGCTATACGCAGGATTTTGACGGATATTCACAGAATAATACATACAGAACCGACTACTTCTCATACGATAAGGATGCAGATAAGAGCCTTCCTTATTTCATAGGAAGCTACAGCATCGTTACCCCTATGGAAGACCGTGCGACACTGATCGAGGAATTATTTGAATGGAAAGAAGACGATGAAAGTTTCACTCATTTCCACCAGAACGAAATGAACTTCTACAAGGACTATCCCCATTTAAAGGCAAAGCTTGATTTCCTTGCAGACTGGACAAAACAGGAATTCGGCTATGTATACTGGGAAGAGACACTGAAAAACTTCAAAGCAAACCCGAAACAGCCATGGGAATAACCAATATATCAATTTGACCACAAAGGCGGATGCTTCATCACGAAGTATCCGCCTATTTTTGTTCTGTTTTGTACAAATGCAACAACTCCGCGCTGGTTTTAATGCCGATAATTGTAATATTATGCTCTTGACAGAACTGCTTATGTGTTATATACTGTATATATACCACATAAACAGTTGAGAACGAAAGGAGAGGATCATTTGAAAATCTATCAGAATTCAAACGAACCGATCTACAAACAGATCGCTGTCCAGCTCAGAGAGCAGATCCTGACCGGCAAGCTGAAAGCAGGCGACCCGCTGCCATCTATCCGGGGGCTGGCGCAGGATCTGAAGATCAGCGTTATCACCACGATGAAAGCATACGAGGAACTTGCCTCGGAAGGTCTGGTGACTGCTTCAAAAGGAAAGGGCTACTATGTTAATGCTCAGGATGAACGAATGCTGAAAGAACAACATATGCGGCAGCTCGAAAAGCACCTGTCAGATGCTATATACTCCGCAAAGATTGCAGGAGTCGGACTTGAAGAAGTTGAACAGACACTTGAAATGCTGTGGAACTTTGACGAGGAATAAGGAAAAACAGGAAGGGAATGTTCATTATGAATGAGCTGATAAAAAAATATACAGGGTCAGGAAGCTATCATCTGCACCGGGGGCAGGAAATGCTCCCTCAGGGCAATGCTTGAAGAATAAGAACAGGAGTGTCAGATATGAATAATGCGATCGAGATCAACGGTATCACAAAAAAATACAAGGATTTTATGCTTGGTGAAGTCCACGCTTCTGTTCCCTGCGGATTTGCAACTGCACTTATAGGTGCAAACGGCGCAGGCAAGACAACACTGATAGATATACTTTGCGGCGTTACAGGCAAAACAAGCGGCGAAGCTGTCTATTTCGGGAATATGACCGATATTGACAATGATAACCTCCGCAACCGTATCGGCTATTGTTCCTCGGCAAATTTCTTCCCGCTTGAATGGACGCTTAAAAAGGTAGCTGATTCTGTGGAGCTTGGCTTTGACAACTTTAACAGGCAGAGATTTTCAGAGCTTTGCAAGAGATTCAAGCTCGGCGACCCGGCAGAAAAGAAGCAGAAAAAGCTTGTGCAACTCTCAGACGGCAACAAGATGCGTGCCTATCTTGCTTCAGTGCTTGCAAGGGATACAGAGCTTCTTGTGCTTGACGAGCCGGCATCATCACTTGACCCGCTTGCCCGAGATATGTTATGCGACCTGTTCAGGGAGTATCTGAGCGAGCGCGACGGTGAACGCTCGATACTGTTCTCCACTCATAATATCGCCGATATGGAATATGCAACGGACTATGCGGTATTTATGGCAAATGGCAAGGTCATAGAGCAGGGATTTGTTGAGGACCTGAAAGAAAAATACATACTCGTTCACGGCGATGCTGAGAATGCCGACAAGGCAAGACCTTTTATGATCTCCTGTTCGGGCGGACGTACAAGCTTTGAGGGCATAGCTCTTGCAGAAAACGCCGGAATGCTCAGTACATTCGATACTGCTGTTGAAACTCCCACATTGCAGCAGCTCAGTGTCGGCATACTCAGAAAGGCGGAGGAAGATGACCAATAATACTCTGACGCTCTCACAGGCACATAAGATCTACACCGGAGACGGCATGGGACTGCACGCTCTCAAGCTCGGCATAGGCGGCATACTGATGTATTCTGCGACCATTTCCGCATTTTTTATAGTAATGCTGATGTCACAGGGAAGTGTTTCGGAAGCCCGGAATGAATTGAGCGGCACCGGATTCATAAACACGTTTCTGGCCATTGATGCAGGCATTATCCTGATGATAACAGGCCTTATGCACTATGACAGGCAATTACCGGGCGGCAAGTATTTCCGGACGGTAAAAGGCGGATTCGATACTTACAGAAAAATGAAAAATGCCTCGCTTATTGCCCGTGTTACTGCGCTTATAGCAATTCTGATCTTCGGAGCATTTTCCCATCTGTTGGGAGTATTCAAGCTATCATACGGAATAAGTGATATTATCTACATAGGAGCTTTTCTTCTGCTCTCAATCGGAGAAGTAAACTTCATGAATTACATCAAGAATCCTGCTCTAAGGGGATTTTTAACACCGTTCATTATCTTTGCCACAGGACTGCCGGGTGTGATACTTCCAAATGTTTTTGACGGAAATATCTATATTGGTCTTGCAGTCGCGGCTGTAGCAGTACCGTTTATCCTGATCTCGCAAAAAGCTATGCTGAGTGACTATAAAAAGAATAAATGGAATCAATAAAGGAGATGATCAGCTATGAAAAAAGTTGCAAGAGCTTTAAAGCTATATATCCAGGCGGCAGCACATCCTTTCGTGATCGGCTTCGGACTGTTTATAATGCTCGGAATGTCGCTGCTTTTCATCCTGGAACCCGATCCCGTCGGAAGCAAGGATTATTTAACCATGCTCGGAAGTGTTCAGATGGGCAATTTCGGATTAGTTTTCGCTATTATCGCAGGAAATGCAAAGCTGCAGCAAAACAAATTTTACAGTTCCTGCAATTGTGCAAAAGAACTGTTTACAATAAGCCCGGTGACAGCGGTCGCAGTTCTGAGTATACTGTATGACACACTGCTTGCCATATCGGCTTACGCCAATCTCGGAAATCAAGGGCTGTCCGATACACTTATATTCAACACGATAAGCAGTGTGCAGATGATCATCTTTGGCGGCTGCTACGGAAAAAAAGGAGTAACTTTTATTTCAGTGATACAATTCATAGCGTATATGACATTTTTATCATTTCCATTTGCGGTTAAAGCTAAATCGTTCGCAAACAGCATTATCGGACAAACCATGCCGACAGCAGTGATAATCACCGTTTGCGGTTATATCTTTGCAATTGCCTTTACTCTTGTACTTGAAAACATCTGGTGGAAAAAGGGTGACAAGTTCGCCGTTAAGAACAAAGCCCTGATGGCCGCTATTGAGGCAAGTGCCAGTAAATAAAACCACAAAAAAGTCCGGAAGCCCGGACTTTTTGCTGTTATTTGAAAGCTGAAAACGGATAAACCGGATATTACCTGTCAGGCAGATACAGAACCGTCAGTTCTTCTTATCATCCTTGAAATCCGGACTCTTATAAGCAAGCTTTATCTTCTTTATCTTTGAGACCGAATCAAAACTGAACTGAACATAACTGTCAGGATCATCGTTAACATAATACCGGTAAGCGCCTGTGAATTCCTCATCAGGTTCACCAAGCAGATCACTGACGTCCTGCTTGTATGAGTTGATATCCAGCCCCATATAGTCAAAAGTGAAGTCCTCACCAGTCGGATTAACGGGAGCGGTATCTATCTCAAGGGAGATTATCTGGTCATTGTTCTCGGGATCACTTTCATAGTCTCCTTCGATATAAACCTGCCCGAAACGGCAGCCGTTAGAGCCGTCATACCACAGGTATGAAAGAGTATACGGCGGTTCAGCATCAGAGGCATATACTTTCAGCGGGTCCAGACTGAATGGAGAAAGGTCATCGGCTGATGAAGGCAGAGTGAGCTTGTTATCAAAGACTGTTATCTCAAATACCGGTTCACGGGGTGTTCCGTCTGAAACTGCGGCAGTCGTGCCTTCTGTTTTTGAATCATCCTTATCAGAACTCTTCGAGCCGCAGCCTGAAAGGACTGTGGCAGTACATAAAAGCAGCGTAATGCTTGCCAGATATTTTTTCATTATCATAATAACTTCTCCTTGAAAAGCTTCATCATCTCATTGGTAAGGCTGAAATTGTTCGGCTGGAGCACTATCTCCTCACGCTTTACCCATTCAGCATATTTCAGTTCATTTTCGTCCATACATATCTCGCTGTCATCATCGGCATCGCAGAAGAATCCTACAAGGATATCCTGAGCCATTCCCCACGGCTGAGACTTGTAGTAGCGGATGTTGTTCACCTTTACTCCGGTCTCTTCCATTACCTCACGCTCGACTGTCTGCTCAAGTGTTTCGCCTATCTCAGTGAAGCCCGCAACAAGTGCATTATGGGCATATCCGCTCCTGTATCTTGTTATGAGCAGGCTGTCCCCTTTTGTGACACCAACTATCACTGCCGGGTTTATTCTCGGATATATCTTACTTCCGCAGCCTTTGCAGAGAAGTGCTCTCTCCTCGGTATCATACGAAAGTTTTCCGCTGCATTTTCCGCAGTATCTGTTATCATCGTACCACTTCCAGAGGTGATATGCAGTAAATGCAGCAAACAGTTCCTTGCCGCCGCATATATCACGGAGCTGGCGAACTGTGCGGTATACAAATCCCGGGCTCTTGCAGTCAGGCTCGCTGAGGGCAAGAAAATAACGCTTTTCATCAACGGAAAACAGGTATACAGCTTCGGAAGCTTCTGCTCCTGAGCAGAAGCTCAGGCAGCCGTTCTCAACTTTTGAAAGTATCCTGCCGGTGCTGTCAAAAAATATCAGGGTGTCTTCGCTTGTAATTGTGTAATTTCTGAAGCTGTTGTCAAGTCTGCTTGGATAAATGTCCTGTATCATAATTCCTCCAGTATTCAACGAGAACTGTATTGATTAAAATATAACACATTTAATGCTTTTTGTCAAGGAATAATACAGCGCCCTCAGCTTACACCGAGGGCGTTGTTTTGCTATAGGTATTAATGTAACGATTCAGTCAACCGGAACAAGCGGCGACCAGTTAAGACCGTCATCGGTCATGACCTCTCCGTTATCAACGCCGGTATCCTGCTGTGCAGCAGTGGTCTCCGCGGCTGCTGTCGTGACCGTTTCCGTCTCCGGCGGAAGTGTCCGCGTTTCAGTAGTCTCTCCGCCAAACTCGATATCGGCAGCGTCAGAACTGTTAGTCGTTACGCTCTGCGTGGTCGTTTCGACTGATTCCTTTGTTGTCGTTTCCTTTGAGTCCGTCGTTTTGTCGGCAGCCGCAGCTTTCTCCCCCTCCGTTGTAACGGAGCTTTCCTCGCTGACTGTTGTTGTGACTGCCGTTGTGCTGTCAGGAGCCGAGGGACTCTCCTTACCGCTCTTACAGCCGCACAGGAGCAGGCAACCGAACAGTGCTGCCGCTGTTACCATATACTTCATAATATCCTCCATGAAAGGGGCAGCAGTGAAACTCCGCCGCCATTTGCCTTAATAGTCAGCCGCCGATATGGATATCGCCGTAGCCGCCGAAATCATCACTTTTTCCGCCGTTAGAGAAGTTTGAAGTTGTGATAACATCCTCAGTGTCAAATGCTATGATCTCCACTTCGGGAGCTGTGTACTTTTCCTTCATAGGTGTGTCCTCCGTTATTCAAAATCAAGTTTGCATTTCAGTTCTTCTCTTATGTCGGAACTGCTGGAAACTGTCACAACGAACATTACACGGTCGCTCTCAGAAGCGGGTGTGTAGGTGATCCAGTTAGAGATCACGCCCTCGTAATACGTGCTGGTCTCATAGGTATAGTCCGTACCATCATAGTGTACGATGAAGACGGCCTTGTTCATTCCTTCAAGCTGCTTTTCCGGTACGACAAAGACAAATCTGGTGTAGAATATGCCGTTCATCTCCGCGGTCTGCTTGTATTTTCCGTCGGGGAGCTGTATATCGGAATAACCGATGATATTCTCATTGTAGACACTCCAGCTTTCTTCATTCTTGTAGGATCCTACCGCTGTCTCGGGTACGTAGATCTTTAAGCTTTCGTTTGTACTTTTAAACGCATTATTGTCAATTGGAGACACGGCCTCACTTTCCATAACGACAGAATACAGGCTTTCGCACAACTCAAAAGCATTGCAGCCTATGCCTTTTACGCTTTCCGGGATAGTGACGCTTTTCAGTCTGATGCAATAGTAAAATGCGTGATCTCCGATGCTTGCCACAGTATCCGGAATTGTGACAGAAGTCAGATTGCTGCATTCAGAGAATGCGGAATTACCGATGCGTGTCACGCTGTCCGGAATGGTAACAGAAATCAACATGCTGCAACCATAGAACGCAGCACTTCCTATTCTTGTCACGCCGTTTTCAATTACGACTTCAGTAATATCCGAACTGTAATTATACCACGGAGCAACGTCATTAAAATTCTCCATTGCACCCGTACCGCTGATGGTGAGAACGCCGTCTTCCAGCGACCATGCTACATTTTCACTCTCGTTGAAAGTCGGGTCACCGCAGTAGCCTGAAGCAGTCACCGCTTCGGCATTTGCGGTAAGCACTGCTCCGCTGAAGTACTCCTTCACAGTTGTGTTTGCAGGAACTGAGCTTGCTACAAGTGTCACTGCAAGCAGAGCAGCTGCTGCTTTCTTCCAATAGTTTCTTTTCATCAAAAAACCTCCTTTAGTCAGTCGTAAAACTGTTGTATTCAGGATCCGAACTTGAATGATTATATTATATCATGTTTTAACGGTTTTGTCACTACCCCAAAAACAAAATTAGAAATATTAGATAATCGGCAAATGCTTCAGACAGAATTGTCATGATTCAACAACAGTCTGTTGTCAGCATTCGGATCTATAGTACATTAACATTACAATACATATCTTGTATCATTCTGGAAAAAATGCAATACTGAATCATGCGAAAACGGGCAGCGCAAGGCTGCCCCACTACTGTCAGATTATCTTGTTGACCATTCCTCGATATTCCAGATATTATCGGCAATATCCATGTAGAACTCCGGTTCGTGGCTTACGATGAGTACAGTACCCTTGAAGTCCTTTACTATTGTAACATAACTTCGGAGATTAATCAATAGCAAAGGTACAGACAAACGTTTACGTAAAGCTGTTACCATAAAAAAGAGCTCCCGGGAATGGGAGCTCTCAGGTTAAATATCAACCTGCATAGGCTATTGCTGCCTGACTGTACAGGTACATTGCCTTTGCAAGATTTTTGAGTGATTCTTCGGCACTTGTCTGACTTGCGAGCAGATTTGCATAGCCGAGAACGCTTGTCTCAACAGAACAGTTCTTTGTGCCATCTGTGCAGTTGAAGATATGTGAAGTGCCAAGCTTGTTTGGAGAAATGTTTGTCAGTTGAAGTTTGTAATATCCGCTGCCAAGACTTACAGGTGTAACTGTATTACCATCAATAGTGAAAGTATAGTCTTTTTCGGGCTTGCCGGAAGGAAGTGAATAAGTCACAAACAGTGTATTGTCAGCGCCGAATTCAACGTTCAAAGACATACTTACACCGTCAACTCTGTCCGCCTTGGGAGTTGTTGAAGTCTTGTAGTTTTTGAGCTTTGAAAGTGCGAGGTTTGAAACAGTATTTCTTACTGTGAGACCTGCTGCATTGTGATTGAATTTGATTTGTGCTGCTGTGCCGTAGTCGAGTGTAGCTGATGCAAGCGCCTTCATCTCTGCAGTAATGCCTGACGCATTACAATTATTCCGGAAACAGTAATGACGTTCATGCCACGAGTATATTATTTAACTTATGAGCAGTAGCGGCGAGTGTGGGCAAAAAGTCCGTGCAGTGTGGGCAGTCTGAGCGGTATATACACAGTCAACCCAAAATATAAAAAAACGCCCTCAACTGAGGGCGTGATCTGGTATTCCTATATCTTCCAGTGTATATGTATTTCGCGCTGACCATTCTCGTCAGGCATACCGACTTCGACAAGCTCAATGAACTCATCGGCAACAGTGCGGTCAAGCGTATCAAAGTGAGTGTATCTCTCAATGAGAGCCTTCTGACCATCAGTGTTTTCCTGACGTTTACGGCAGTCAGCTATCTGCTGATTGACTTCTGCTATCTGTTCCGATAGCCTTTCCTCCTCGGCACTGAGGCTTTGCCGGAACAGAGCATAGTCCTCATCCGATACAATTCCGTCCAGCTTGTCCTTATACATCTTCACAAGGCGCTCCTTAGCGGTTCTGTGGCGCTCCTCCAGCAGGTTGAGTTTTCGTTCAAGCTCCTTTATCTGCTCGGAATGGATGTCCGAAAGTACTATTTCATCAGTCTGGCAAAACTGCTCAACGATTGAATTCAGCTCATCAAGTATATGTTTCTCGAGAACAAGTCCGCTGATAGTTTTAGTGTTGGGACAGTTCATTGCACCGGTCTTATAGGTTGCACATTGCAGGCCGTAGTACTTAATAGTCTTAGCCTTGTTGTAGTATACGTTGCGCTTCATCGGCCGTCCGCAGCAGGCACATCTTACCTTACCTGACAAAGGAGAAAGCTCCTGAGAGCGCTTCCCTACCCTTGCGTGACTGTTCAGACGTTCCTGCGAACGCTCCCATGTTTCCGCATCTATGACAGCTTCGTGAGCGCCGGGAATACGCACCCAGTCCTCCTGCTCTACTTTCTTCCGCTTCTTGTTCTTGTAGCTGATGTGGTGAGACTTGCCCTGCACAAGCGTACCGGTGTACATCTCGTTTGCAAGTATCCGCGCAATGGTTGACTGCGTCCATAGTCCCTTCGCATTGCCTGATTCAGCATAGCTGTTGGCATATTTGGAACCCTTCTGCCGCTTGTATTCCGTAGGACTGACTATCCCCTCCTGGTTGAGCTTCTGAACTATTTTCCGGTAGCCCTCGCCGCTGACATACATTTCAAATATCATGCGGATGACCGGCGCAGTTTCACTGTCAATAATGAGATGATGCTTGTCCTCCGGGTCAATCTGATAGCCATATGGAGCGAACGAGCCGATGAACTGCCCCTGCTCGCGCTTGTAGGCTAAAGTACGCCGTATCTTCGAGGAAATATCCTTGACGTACATCTCGTTGTATGCACTTGTAAACAACCGCATTGTTGAGTAGCTTTCGCTCTCGGAGTCGGCATTATCGGCAACTCCTATGAAGCGAACGCCCCATTCGAGGAATCTGTCGTTGATGAACTGCTCGATCACCACGGTATCGCGAGAGAAGCGTGACTGATCCTTACACAGAACTATGTCAATATGACCAGCCTCGCAGTCGCGCAGCATACGGTTAAACTCGGGACGGCTGCGGTCAATGCCGCTGTAACCGTCATCGACGTATATATCGTATATCTCCCAGTCTCGCTCACGGCAGTAGTCGCGTAGCATGGACTTCTGGTTCTGTATGCTTGCACTGTCATCGCTCCCGGACTTGTCTCTGTCCTCGATTGACAATCGGCAGTATATCGCTACTTTCGGCATTGACCGCACCTCCTCTCAGTTTGATCGGCTATCCTCAGCCAGCCTTCTTCAGTTTATTATTCACAAGCTTCCCGATCTTCTCAGTCACAGCCTTTCTGAGCTGTTCCTTGTCCGAAGACCTGAACGTGCTTCTCGAACGTATTGTTTCCTTCACTGCGCTCACTCCTTCCTTTGCAGTGTATGCGGTCTGGGAGAATTGTATTACTCCTTGACCTTTATCGCATTACGAGGTATAATATATAGGGGTGGCTCCCAAAAATGGAGCCACCGCGTCAGCGCGTTGTGCCTACGTAGTTGTCCGGGACGGAATCATCGTTGTCGCTGTCATCTTCCTCGTTGTCGCTGCTATCTTCATCATCCTCCGCGGTGACGTATGTCCTGCCGATAAGGGCAATGTGCTTGCTCTTTCCGTCAAATGTACTTTCAAAATTACCTACTGCAATGCATTCGCCCTGCTCAAGGCCAGCAAGAGTTGAAGTATCAAAGCCGGTGATCCTTGCAATTTCCTTGAGATTATCATTCTTGGGTCTGAAGAAAACTATTGTCTTGCAGTTACCGATGAGTTTGCCGAGATTATCCTTATCAACCGAAAACTCCTGTGATGCCAAAAGAAGCGTAAGACCGTGTTTTCCGCCCTTCCTGAGTATAATATCGATTGGAGAGCCTGAAGCGATATAGTGATCCTCCACCTCATCGATTACAACGGTGAGCCTTTCGTCAGGTCTGTGCTGTTTGTAGGAATAAAGGCTCGCAAGCAACATATCCAACAGATGAGTTGACTTATTTACGCTATCATCCGAAGCCGATACTACAATGATAGGTTTAGAGTTCTTGAAGAACTGCTCCCAGTCGTTTTTAATCGGAGCGATACCTTCCATACTGTCGAAAACGTCGAAGAGCTTCTCAAAAAGCTTCTTCTGGAAAGGATCGCCGCAGTCAAGGTAATCGAGTATATCTCTGAGTTCAGCGTCAGGTTCGCTGCCACGCTCCTTGAGGAAAGTTGATAAACGACGTCTTAACACTTTTTCCTGGACGTCGCCTCCGACCCTTATTGCTGCCGACAAAATGCCTAAAAGCTGGTTCTTCGCCTCTGGGAGTGTTTCACAGCCGTCAAGGTTCATCAAATCGACCGGCAAGCCTTTCTCGTTGATATCCCAGGAATCAAAATACTTAGAGATTGTACGTTCGGGAAGATGTTTACGAAGCTCACGCAGTGAAAATCCGCCACTATGATCAAGTATCAGCACCTTCTCACCAGTCGCTGCCTTCAAGACAGCCTGCTGACAGAGGCGATGGGACTTGCCGGAACGTGTTGCGCCGCAGGTATACTCGTGAGGGACTGTGTCGCTGTCAGGTGTGATGTGAATGCCTGCTACTTTGTCTCCTGAGAAATTACGCAAGATTGGCATAAAGTCGTGGTGCATCTGCTCCGACCTCATGAAGAATGCAGCCAGCTCCTTCTCCGCGATCTTGTCAAGTGCCTCCTCGTCCAGAATGTCCTTTGATACAGAATACACGCTCAACGAGCGCTTCTTGAAAGGAGCGACCTCGACCGCTATAATGCGTTTGTAGTTGTTGTTGGCATAGAGCAAGCCCGCCTCGCTCAGTGCAGAAAGCACCACGTTGCGGCGTTTAGTCGTTTTCAGCAACGGTAAGATGAGGTTGTCGAGCACGCTGACCTCAAAGCTTATAAGGTTGTCCTCAGAGATAAACTCCCCGGAGGAGTAGTAGGGCGGACCTGCCTGTCCGACTACCTTAACAGTTCCCGACGCGATAAGCCTGTTTACGACATCGCGGAAGTCGTTGACAACTTCGACGGTCGCGCTGTCAGACTGTACCTGCTGAAGATTCAACCAACCAGTGAATTCGTTGGAATCGTCAAGACCGTACAAGCCAAGCTGCACAAGGAACCACGCGGTTGCGCTGAGTCCCTTAATTGTTCTTACGCGTTCAGGGTCAAACATATGGTCGGGATAAAACTCTATTTTTTCAACAGCTGCTCTCAGTTTTGCAAGCGCGTTTGCTGTATTGTTGACCAACCAGCGGATCAGCGCTGCATCGAACTCTCCGCTGAGCCTCTGCAGTTTCTTCACGTCAACCTCCCCAGTCTGTTCTGAGAGTGCCAGGAACAGTGCCGGAAATCCCGGAGGTATGTTGCTTGGTCTATCCTCGATAATCGAGATGACATGCCAGCCGCGTTTTTCCCTGCCGTCTGCTCCGACGAGATCCTGCATAAGTACGTCGAAGCTAGGTATGCGTTTTGTAACCGACTCAACGAGCGAGTTATCGCGGAAGAGTGCAACGCCGTCATTTGTACTGTCAAGCTCCGCGCGAAGCTCTGTTTTGCTTACGAGCAGCGGGCACACCGAGGTCGACTCATAGCTCTTGGTCTTCAGACACACGATAGCTACCTTGGCGCTTTTCTCGCCTGCCGGTATGACAACGTATGCTTCCTCAGCCGGCGCTCCCTCACAGGAGAAACGACTGATAATGGCGTGCACGCGGAGGTTAACAAGAGGAATGAGCTCCTTGTAGGATTCCAGAAATTTGCGGTATTCCGCCGTGACATCGGCCAACGCTCTGTCAGTCTTGATGAGCTTCCTCTCCCTTATATCAGGGGGATAGTACTCCTCAAGCCCTGGGAACACTGAGGCTGATGACGCAAAATCCACTTTTCCTTCCTCATACTGCACAAAACCGGAGCGGCTGGCGGTAGAAAGGAACTGCGCGTCAGGATAATCCTGGAGTGCCAGGTACACTGCAGCAACGATGTACGAATCGGGACAATCCGGATTGCGCTTGAAGAACGGAAGGTGAGAAAGCAAATCCCTCGCGCAATACTCCTTGTAGGAGAGAACGACCGGATATTTTTTGGCATCTACTTCTATTTCGAAGTACATTGCCGCGAATTCGCTCTCGCTTCTTGGATTCACCACGAGTACCTTCTTGATCTGGAACTTGCCGACAACAACGACCCTGCCGTTGCGTTCACGCACCTTGTACTCTCCGTTGTAATCATCGTGGATGATCTTTCGAGCGGAGAACTCAGGATCAGAATGCCTGGAGAGCACCTGTCTTGTTGTGTACCAAGCGTTGTTCCAGCTGAAGGTACTGTTGCAGTAGTTGCCGGACCAGTTGTTGGCATCGCCGCAACCACGAGGATAGGTGCTCTGGGGACCAAATACCGGCAGATGGCTGCCGGAGTTGTTGAATAACGGATTCAACATTTTACCACTTCCCTTGTATTAATATGTTCAACTATCGTTGACAACTACATTCTATCACCAAAAGGCTTTAAGAAGTATTACCAAATCCACCAATTTCAGTCTTTTTTTGATAGGAAATCAGCTTGGAAAACAACTGTTATTTTCATTTTGCACTCAAATTTGCTCATTTTTGGAGGGAATATTAATATGACACGCAAGGAAGCACTCAAAAGCCTTTTGAAAGCGATATTTGGAACACATACTTTGTCTGCTGATGGGAATTGTATAGTTAAGGATAACAGTGTGGTGAGCAACTGTAACTATACACCAAATTCCTTTAGCAATATAAAAGATCTATTTGATATAGTATTTTGGGAAGCTAACCCACAAATCAGACATAGAGAAGATACCAAAGATTTTGACAGAGTCACAGCAATTAATAATGCAGAAAAGTATTTGAATAACCGCGGAATCTTTATCCCTTCCTATTATTTAGGTAAAGCGAAGACTGAGAAAATATACGATATCATAGTCAATAGATTCTTATATAACATCGTAGTTGCTACTGGGCATAAAAACAAAAAGGAGGCCGTAGATCATGACATTACACTCGAACTGCATAAACTCCAGGAAGCGATTATCAAAGAACTTGCGATAGAGAATACAGTAACTGATTTCTCTGAGCTTCTTGATGGTAATTATGCAAAAATTGAGATCCAAGCTGACGAAGGAACCGAACATAATGAAGAACTAAAATACAGCGATACTATATATTGTTCTGAGCTTCCTGTGTTTCAAGCGCTGAAATTGATCAGGGATTTCCGAATTCTTCTGCCGACAGCATCAGCTACTGATGAAGATGTCTACAAGAAGCAGGACATTTTCGATATACTTTGTTCCGGTGAACGATATATGAGTTATCCTGTTTTTTCCTTCAAAGATACTGTGCCATTTGAAAAAGTGAGGTGGTTTACCTATTTAAATAAGTATGCCATACAACCTCTTTTAGAGTCAGGCGGACTTGCTCATTCAATTAATTCATACCGTGCTAAGATCAGAAGCGCAGCTCAAGCTCAGGTTGAGAAATATGTCAGCGATGAACTAAAGCAATACTATGAGGAAACTCGCTCTTATTTAGAGAAGCTCCTTTCATCAATTATAGAGGTTAAACTATCTGATATTGATTTTTACAATCAGAGAACGAAGGGAGTTTCCGGCAAAATACACTATTTACTGTTCGAAACGTGCAGCAAAATCTTTTTTGACTTTGGTTATATACACATGACTATTGAAGAATTCTATAAAGATGATATGGCTAAAGGATATTATATTACTTTTCAAAACTTAGTCGTTGAGCTAACCGATCTAATTTCTGACAATATTGAAGTGCTCGCAAAAAACTTTAAATCCGAACTAACCACTCCCAGCTTCCGCAAACATAGGATCTTCATTAAGAAGGCTGCTGAATCTGAAGGACTTAATAATCTGATTAAATTTGAAAAGGATATGTACGCTAAATATCCAGATCTTTTTTCTTTCCCGACATCAATTAGCGAATATTTTTCGTGTATCCGGAAGAATACATTTTACAGTTTCCAATCCGCTCTGTATAAATATTACGATGCACTCAGCAAGCAAAAGAATGATATAAGTAAATCTCAACAATGATATTTTTTCTGATTTTTTCTAAAAATTTAGTTTTTCAAAAACAACTGCCTCCCCAACCAGTCATTTAGCCCCCGTTTCCACCTTTTTTTCTACGGCATTGTTTTGAAAAACGTAAATTCAGAATTATTTCCATTTTTTCTCAGACATGTACAGCCTCCGTGAAGGAGGCTGTATCCATTCTCATCACAGTTTGTTATACAGCCGGTAGTAGCACGACAGTGAGATTTTTAAGTTTTCTCATTGCTTCTATCGGCTTTTTTGCCACAACGGACTTCATCCTATACTTTTTGAGACATCACCAAGCGCCTCCGCAACAGCTCTCATACAAACTCTCGCCGGCGCCGAACTTGATATCGTTGATAGCTTCTTGGAGCAGGCTAGGCTCCATGAGCATTTCCTCAATTTCGTCGCAGGTGTAGCCATATTCGAGCAGAAGCTCAACATCAGCACTGTCCACACCATAGCAGCCGCAGTATGCAAGCAATAACTCCTCATACAGATTGCTATTACAATAAGAAGGATCATCAAAATCATACCACGCAGCGTACTTTGAACGATAGATCTTAGGCTCAAACTCCGAGCGTGTGATATTACCGTTATGGTCAATGCAGAGTATATCTCCCTCCTCAGTGGTGATACGATCCGAAGCGAACTTGTGCAGACCTATCTTGCTGATAGCACTTTTCATGATACTCTCAGTGGAAGCATATACATACAATCCTAGAACAGGGAAGTGGAGCAGGCACATCGGATTGCTTCCCTTTATAATGTATAGGCTGTTGTTCTGGTCGAGTACGGTGAACGTGAAGTTTCCTTCCACAGTCTCAGCCATATATTTCAGACTGTCGAAGCTCAGCTTGTTCTGCTTTTCAATTAGCTGAACGGCAATGTAGCTATCAGTCTCGATATAGCTGTCGGGGATGACGTTTTCCTTCCGGAGTTCCTTGTCGTTCCAGAGGACGCCATTATGTGCAAATGCGAAATCCGTATCCCCGGCAGTACCGGGAAACGGGTGGTTGTTGTAATTGAGCTTGCCGTCGCCCTGAGTAGTCATACGGGTGTGACCCATGACAGCGATAATGCCTTCTGGCGGATTGAAATAAATCTTGTGAGCAGGTTTGGGACGTTTGAAGATAATTACCTTACCGTCCTTGATGTAGCTGATACCGGCTGCATCGGTGCCGCGCTCCTCAGCGGCATTGCCGAGAGCTTGCGTGAGTTTCTTCAATATCCTGTACGGAACTATTCCCTTGTAGTCGAGCCAACCAAACAATGCACACATCGTTAAACCTCCTTATCGTCGTCAAACGGCAATGCGCCGAGTTCAACGCCCGCCTTGCCTGCTGCTACTATAAGTACAATAGCACTCACATATTTGAGAATCATCTTGATCTCCTGTTCCGTTTCACGGTCAACTTTAAATATTTTTGATATAAGTCCCATTTACATTTCCTCCTGATCTGTAGTTGCCTCTTCATTGATGTAGAGCCGGCGCTCTTTGAGATACGTTATAAGTTCTGGTTCTGTGAGCGTTTCTACGAACTCCGACCAGCTCATCTTCGCAATACCTTCATCTGTCAAGTCAATTGCGAGGTCGCAAATAGCATTGACCAACTCCAGTGCGGCAATAAACGTATTATATTTGAGCGTGCCTCTGAACAGACGGAATTCCACGGTATTGTAGTTCATAAGGTTTACAGCGGCATAGCGTCCGTTGTTTCCCTTTTTTGCCTTGTCGAGAATTTCCTTACCGGTCTTTTCAAAGCCGTACCTTGCAGCCCACCGGTTCATGCTGTATTCAGAGCGTCTACTGAACTTCAGCAGTTCATTCCAATGGTGCTCAACAAAGTAAAGTATCCGGCTGATGATGATATCCTGCTCGTCACGATTATCTCCGAAGCAGGAACGATTGACGTGAATGTGAAGTCCACACGTTGAAGTTTGATGCGAGCGGTATCCCAATGATATCGCCTTTCGCATTATCTCCTCCCAGCAGAACTGCTTATGATAATCCAAACTCATCGGGTGTGTCACAAGTTCCATACCGTCGTCAAGGCTTCCGTCTCCCTTGATATAGATGTACTCATCGTCACGGTTTGCAATAGCAAGTATCTCGTCAGCATTGTCCGAGTCTTTTCCTGCTCCGTCAATTTCGAGTTCGACACCAAAATATCTGGAACTGTCTCCATAGAATATAGGCTCAGGCTTATAGCCATAGTCATGGATAGAACGGTTCTTATCGACTTCATCGTGATAGCATTCTGAGCAGTAGTCGTATCCGTCCAGGTGATAGGCGTCGTCCTCGTGAACCAAAGCATCACAGCAGGAGCAGCGGGTATAGTGGTTCTCATAACAGTGACGGCAAAGTGTGGTATATTCGTCGCCGTAGCTATCATCTGTCCAGATCGTCTCACCGCAACGGTCACAGGTTGAAGTATAGCGCTCAATACAGTCATTGCAAACTATCTCACCATTGACTTCGCCGTAGTCATCGCCTTCATCAATGAGTGCTCCACAGTGGGAGCAATACAGTGCATTTGTGTTCTTGTTTTCCATCGTAAAAAACCTCCATAAATAGCGTAAGCCAGCCCCTTGTGGGCTGGCTTTAGTTTTAATATTCGCTGGCAAGCAGCATGGTTGAATGTGTGCCGTCGTCTATGACGTAGATTTTGTCGGAAATTGGACTATCCGACGACAGCAGATACTCCATACGGTATTCCGGTTCTTCGCTCCAGTGCGTGATGCTTTGTAGACACCCGACTGGCTTTAAGTCGAAAATCTGCAAGTAGTCGCGCGGCTCGGGCAGTCTGTCTACGCATTCCCACAGGAAAAGCTGCAACTCCAGTGGTATTGCGGCATCTACGCCGCAGGTCAGATAGCGCTTTGGCTCTGGCATTGGTTGACCTCCTGTTTCATTTAATAGTATACCATTAAGGGTATCCACTAAAATAATATATATTTACAAAATCAAAATAATAGAAAAAGGCGGCATATAGCCGCCAATATCACATATTTGAGGTCATTTTACGCGTTTGAGCCTGCCATTTTTTACTAAATAAACACGCTCGGACAATTCCATCAGCGCTTTGTCATTGTAGGAATCGGTATAGAAGCAGTCAATACGCTTACTTCCGTATTTTTTCTTGTAGTATTTCGCCTTGCTGCTTCCGAAGTTGAGATACCTGACCTTCATTGTTTCTGTGTCAACAGAGCTGCAAAGGATATTGTCAGTATTCAGCATATCACGAATGCCGTTTAGCAGAAAATCCGGTCCTGCTGTTATTATAACGTCGTTGCTATTGATGCGTTTCAGCATATTGACATTAAGTTTATGCCGGTTATTAGCCCAGAATCCGTCGATTGCACCGAGAAGTTCCTCTTTGCTTCTGAGTACGTTCTGTAAAAAGTCGTTTATAGCTGTTATCATCTTACTCTTTTCAACCATACAGAGTTTGTATTTTACCAGATTGTAGAAGATTTTCGGCAGATACAGTATTATCTTCTTGTTGTTCTTTATCATGTAAAGTGCTAGATCTACTGAACTCTCTCCGCGATACAGTGTGTTGTCAAAATCGAAAACATTCACAGCCATTATCCCCATTCTATCCGTTTTTTATGATTATATCACGGATGGATCTGAAAAGCAAATATTTGTTTCAAAAAAGTAACTGTAAAATAATTTTGTAATACATTTGCCCTTTACCTATATCCTGCATAATAATATATATTATATATAAGCAAAATAGCTCAGGATAATATCACAGATATGCTCTGAAACGGCGATGGTATTACAGAATACATTCTATCATCAGGAGGAATAATTCTATGAAAAAAGAAAAGACCACACTCAAACCTATCCGTATTCCCGACAGTGTCATTGACCAGATCGAGGAGGTTGCAGCAGCAGAAGGTTCAGACTTTTCAAAAGTCGCCAACTACAGGCTCAAGCACTTTGAAAGGCCGCTTACGCCAGCTATTGCAGCTACGGTTCAGGAAGTCGTGAATGCAGCTGAGGAGCTTGTCGGCGAATTTGCTCCGGACAAGATTTCAGTTATGAGAGAGAAGGCACAAAGAGTATGGAAACACCTGAAATAATCACTTTCGATGGTCTTGAGGATAAGGACAGAGATTTAGACGAGCTTATCGTTATAACAAATGCAGATGGTGGCAACAAGTATAGATATACTGCGATGAGGTATTGTCTTGACGACCGATGCAAAGCAAAAAAGGCTTACAGCATCGATGCATCTAATTGCCGAATTGCCGCTATGCAGCTACGCAAGAATGCAGCGTTTTGGGGAAACAAGGAGAAGAACCCATTCGTTCAGTATGTGGTGTCTTATCTTAATGAGACTGCTGCATCTGTTGCGGAAGCTATGCGCTTCACCTTAGCAATATTCGAACCCATAATCGAAGGGCATATGGCTTTGACGGTAGGTCACAATGAGGATCATCAAACCGCAGGCTTTCACACGCATACTTTTGTAGACACAACAGATTACACTGATGGGACGATGCTCTATTCGGATAATAAGACTAACTGCGAAATTGCTCAACGTGTTGCGAATGTTATCAGAAAACCGGTAAAACTTATTATCAAATATCACAGCAAAGATGAAGGATGGACATTCCCTAAGATTTTTATCCCGCAGGATGATGTTGAGGTTGAGGAAACATAAATCAGTCTGGGATATGATAGTGAACTCGGTAAATCCTGTGATAAGCTCTGAAATATAGCAAAACCGAATCTTAACTAAGACCGCCTGTAACAAATATGCGCCCCATCATGGGGGCGCAGGCGGTATAGCTATTATTCTTGATTTCTGTAAATATATTATTTTTTTGAGTGGGAGAAAAAAGGTCTTGACAAACACAAAATAATGTGTTAGAATATATTCAAGCTCAAAAGAACTAAGAAAAAGTTCTTGTGAACTTATTTAAGACTGTTTAGTGATTTAGATATATACTGATTCTGTTTTTAACAGGATTACTATGTCTATTTCCCTAAACAGTCTTTTTTGTTATGCCAGCAGCTTGACAAACCGGCGTCGGGAGACGCTGCATAGAGCGCCGTGAGGCGCACATTAACAAGTTCACTACCACAGAAATATTGTTATGAAATGCAAGTTTATCAACTGTGTTTTTATGAACTCTTACGGCGACCACACGGACTGGATAAACTGCAAGTTCATCAACTGCACATTCATAAACAGCAATCTCAGCGATGAGGGCTCTGAGGAGAAGGACTGTACATTTGAAAACTGCCGGACCATCTATCTCAAAGCATAATTATCAGCAGATTTTCAC
>JAFXSC010000026.1 GCA_017525915.1 Ruminococcus sp. | reverse complement strand
GTTACTTTTTTCTTAGCATTGTTCAATTTTCAAGTTACCGTTCGCCGCCCCTCGCGAGACAGCTTTAATATTATATCACTGTTTTTCGCTTTTGTCAAGTGCTTTTTTGAAATTTTTTCAGAAATTTTTTCGTTTCTGTTTTACCTTCGCACTTGCCCGCGTTTGACAGTAATGTTATTATATCACTATTTTCAGGGTTTGTCAAGCCAATTTTTAGCAGTATGCGTCTATCGTTTTTGTGTATTCTCACAGTATGCCTGTGCCGCCTGCTATCCAGTACGCCGAAAATACCACCGTTACCGCGATCATAACCGCAAACAGCACGATGTTCTTTTTCAGACCGTCCTCGTACTCGAACCGCTCCGGCTTCTTCGGGTCATAGACGATGAGCTGCTTTGAACCGACCTCAAACGGCTGATTATAGCCTGCCTTGTCCACCGCCTCGATCATTTTGCCGTTGACCTCATAGCGCATCTTGTGGGCGTAGCCGTTCACACGCTTCTTCCTGCCGACCGTCAGCTCCGAGACCTCCAGAACCTCCGCAAGCACCGTAATTCCGTGCTTTTTGAGCTGTAACAGCCGCACAAGGAACACGACCGAGACTATCATTATTATAATACCTATGACGCCCCATATCATTTCCTGCATAATATCACCTCTCAGCTATGATAGCATTTTTCCGGCGGTTTGTCAATAAAATAAGGAGAGACGCATCGCTTCTCTCCTTTTTACAATCAACAATTAATACTATTTCTTTTTTACACAATGTATTATAGGCTATAGACCGCAGGTAAAAATCGTTAAAATAATGTGAGTTAGACAACCAGGACCACTCCCGCCTCCTCCGCTAATCTTAGTTATATTAAAATTAAGCTCTAATCCGTGTTTTCCCATATTATTTCACCGCTCTTCACTTATTATTAACTCATATTATTCTTATTTAACTGTTGTTTTTTAAATATCTTATTAATAACACTATTAACCACAAACCGCCAGTCAATATGGTTAGTATAACATCTAACAAAATACTTCTATTCTTTTTGCTGCCCATAACTACACCTCCTTTCGTCAAATATTATTGTACCATAGTATTTCATATTTGTCAAGTATATATTTACAATAGTATTGTCATAATTGACTAATGGAGGTGATATCATGTTTTATGAACGTATAAAAGAATTAAGAAATTCTCTGGGTATTAATCAGGTCGAATTTGGCAAGCGGCTGAGTGTTTCAAAACAGTGTATAAGCAACTGGGAAAGCGGCTATATTCAGCCCTCCATAGATATGCTCGTACGCATTGCAAAGACCTTTTCTGTCAGCACGGACTACCTCCTCGGGCTGAACGACAAGCCAACCCTTGAAGTTGAGGGACTGACAAACGAGCAGATACTCCACCTCCGCGCCGTTATCGACGATATCAGAGGATAAAAAACGGACAGCCGAAGCTGTCCGTTTTTTTATGCCATTTTCAGACCGGCAGGCTCACCACGACGT
Source organism: Ruminococcus sp. (assembly GCA_017525915.1). Taxonomy (GTDB): domain Bacteria; phylum Bacillota; class Clostridia; order Oscillospirales; family Ruminococcaceae; genus Ruminococcus. The sequence continues at coordinate 181,204 of JAFXSC010000026.1, read as the reverse complement.
CGGCTGATCGTTTCCGTCAACGGTTCCCCAGCTGCCGGTCGGAGGATCGTCCACAAATCTCTGAACGACCTTACCGAGCTGTTCGGAGATATCACAGCCGCCGAGCTCGCCGCCGCCAAGATAGTCCGTGGCTCTGGTATAGCCCGAAGGATAGCTGCCGACGAACTCCCCGTCCATAGTCGCAACGACCGCTACACATGAACCTCTGTCAATATAGAACGCCCCGTCCAGATCATCGAACTTGTCGAGATAGTTCGTTATCCCGGTGTGAAGCAGCTCCGAGGCATTGTCCTTCCTGAGCTCAGTATCCGCGCTTATAGCACCCTTCCGGAACTTTATCCAGCCGCGGTATTCGAGCTTCACGCCCTTTTCGTCGAGTTCGGTAAGCGTGGACTCGACCGCCTTCTGCGTAGCCGAAGCGGCAGAATTTGCCGTTGATATCTTTGATTTTACCTTATACGATTCGTCCTGCTGAACTGCTTCCGTGCCGGTGCCACCGGTGCTTTTGCTGTCAGTGCCGCCGTCGTCTCCGCAGCCACACACGCTGCTTCCGAGCAGACAGGCTGCAAGGATAAGACTTAACCCTTTTTTCACAAAAATTCCTCCTCAAGCCATAATTTCAGAATTGTCCTTATATATGTGATTATACCACTCCGGCAGTCATTTGTCAACGGCATACGTCCCTGCCGCCGCACCGCTGAAAAAGCTCATTACGTTCCCCCGTTTCAGCCTTTCCTTATCGGGTGACGGATGACCGTTTTCCACTTCTCAGGCGAAGTTTTCCGCGGGTCTGAGAGGTATATCTCATGGTGCAGACGGTCGCCGCCGATGTCGTTCACATAGCCGTTTTCAGCGATGAAACTGTCCATAGCAGCAACCGTCGCAGGTTCGTCGTCGTAGGAGCCGACGTGCATCATCTGTACGCACACCCCCTCGTTCACAGTCAGGAATTCCGCCGTGGAGCAGTCAAGCTTTTTCTTAGCCGAAGCTGTCCCGACCGCCCACCGGAAGTCCTCTTCCGTGATAAAATCCGGAAGTCTGATAACAGATATCCACCTCAGCTGCGACTTGTCCGCATAGTCGAAAGTATCGCCGTTCCCACTCTGCCAGAAGCCCTCCAGCGGCGGCACGACATACTCAAAGAAGCCGTCTATCCTGCGGTCGGTCTTATAGCTCATTTTCAGCGTATACGCCACCGCATAGAGCACCTCTATCGCCTTCTTGTATTCGCCGTTTTCCGCGTTAGGGTCCCCCTGTCCGCGCACCGCGATGTAGTTCATCGGCGGTACCTCTATGAGCTGCGGCTTGTCCTTCGGCATATAGAATTCCCTGTATTCCTTCTTGAAATCAAACGCCATATTTCCCTCCGTTTCCTATCGCTTTTCCATGTAGACAAATTCAAGCTCGTCATTAACGGCTTTCCGGGCAAACACCGTGTAGCCAAGCTTCTGATACAGCCGGATATTATCAATACTCCGCGTGCTTGTGAAAAGCTCGTAACGCTTGCCGGAAAAGCATTTTTCTATCCCGCACAGAAGCATCGTCCCAAAGCCTTTACGACGGTGATCCGGGTGTACCATAAGCTTGCCGATATAAACCGTACCGCCTTTCTCTTTCGCCCTTACAGAGCCGATTATTGCATTATTATCATCGGTCATTTTCAGTATTATGCCGCTTCTGAACTCCTCAGCAACTTCATCAAGCGTCTGCTTCAGCGGCGGAATGTCCCTGCTCCCGAAAAGGTCTGCTTCACTCTGATACGCAAGGTACTGGAGCTGCAATATCTCCTGCAGGTCGTCTGCTTCTGCTCTCTGTATCACTTATATCACCTTTTTCCGTTCCTGATAAAGTCAATAAGCTTCTCCACATCGTCGAAATCATCGTAGTCACCGATAATGCCCTCACGGTGGTAAACGATACCTGCCTTCTCATTTCGCTCAAGGCAGTCAAGAAGCTCCTCAACGCCGTACCTGCGGGCAAATTCCGTAAACGCGAGCGGCTTTATCTTGCTGCTGAAAAGTCCCTTCCGGCAATCGCTCTCGCCACATTCACAGCACCTCACGAACTCCTTTGAAATGCAGCACTTCCTGTTCTCACACCATTCAGCGTCCTTGCACCAGTCCAGTTCAAGAAAGCCGTCCTGTCCGCAGCCCTTGCATTTCACATTCTCCGAGCACAGACAGCAGGCAAGTCCGCAGCGTGCAATACCCAGTTCCCGTTTCACTTTGCTCACTCCTTATATAGTTATCTCAATGATATTATCCTCAACAGCAGCTATGCAGCTCTCGTAATAACCGTCGCCGGTCGTCCGCGGACCGCTTCTTACGGCATAGCCTGCCGCCCTCAGACGTTCCGTCAGTTCATCTACCTTCTCCCGGCTCCCGACACTGAAAGCGATATGCGAATAACCAGTACGCTCCGCTCTCATGTCAGCATCAGCCACTCCGGGCTTGTTCATCAGCTCAAGCCTTGCACCGTCCCCGAAGCTGATGAAGTATGACCTGAAACCGGTATTCTTATTATGATAGCCTTCGCCTGAACTTCCGCCGAGAAAGTCCGTGAAAAATTTCCTCGCCGCTTCAAGGTCGTACACATACATTGCGATATGCTCTATTCTCATGATTCTCTCCTTGTCAGGTGTCTCACGTCAACGCTATGATATAACTAACGCCCCACGTTATAGCGGGACGCTGATGATCTGAAACACTTCGGATACTCTGCCGTCAGCAGGACCGACCGCATCTTAATTAAATAAGAAAGCGAGCCTGCGAGCGACTTCGTGGAAGCGCCCGGCAGCTCGCCGATGGAGCTTGTGACGGGACTCGAACCTGCGACCTGCGCATTACGAATGCGCTGCACTACCAACTGTGCTACACAAGCATATTCTATTGTATTTGTGCGCTGCACTATCTACTGTGCCACACAAGTACACATATATTATACATCAGAATGCCATTGTTGTCAAGACCTGACGAGAAAAAAACGGCTGTCCCGAACGGACAGCCGTTTTTCACATATCGTTCCTGTTTTCGAGAGCCTTGTAGAGCGTGACCTCGTCGGCATATTCGAGTATGCCTCCCACCGGCAGACCAAAGGCGAGCCTTGTGACCTTTACGCCGAGCGGTTTCAGCAGACCTGCGGCATACATCGCGGTAGCATCGCCCTCAACGGTGGGATTTGTAGCCATTATGACCTCCTCCACGCCGCCCTCGGATATCCTCGCAAGCAGCTCCTTGAAGCGGAGCTTGTCCGGAGTAACTCCGTCCATAGGTGAGAGCAGACCGTGGAGCACATGGTAAACGCCGTTGTACTCCCTCGTGCGCTCGAACGCTGTAACGTCCTTGGGTCCCTCGACCACGCATATCACGCTTTTGTCCCTGTCGTCATCGCTGCATATGGGACATATCTCCCTTTCGGTGAGATTCTGGCAGCACTTGCAGCAGCGGACGTTCCTCTTTGCATCGAGGAGGGCATTCGCGAAGTCCTCGACAGCGGTCTCGTCCATAGACATGACGTGGTAAGCAAGTCTCTGTGCCGATTTCATGCCGATACCGGGCAGCGAGGCAAACTTCTCCGCGAGTATGACGAGAGGAAGCGCATTATGGTCAGCCATTATCCTTAAAACAGACCGGGAAGTGCAACTCCTCCGGTGATCTTGCTCATCTCAGCCTCAGTTGTAGCTTCAACGTTGTTGACAGCCTCGTTAACAGCGCTGATGATGAGGTCCTGGAGCATCTCGATATCCTCAGGATCAACGACCTCGGGCTTTATAGTAAGTGACTTGATGTTCTTCTTTCCTGTAACAACGACCTCAACAGCACCGCCGCCTACAACAGCGGAGAAGTCTCTGCCCTCGATATCTTCCTGGAGCTCAGTGATCTGGTCCTGCATCTTCTGAGCCTGCTTTATCATTGAGTTCATATTCTGAGCGCCGCCGCCCACATTCTTGGGTATTCTTGCTTTCATTTTCAAATTCTCCTTAGAATATATTTTTTTATTCAAAGCAATGACTTGCTTTTTAACTTTATCTGTCAGCCCTCAACAGCAGTCTCTATCTGGCTTGCCTGAGCCTTTTTTATAAGCTCCTCCGCCATATTCTTCTGCTGATCGACCGTTGTCGCGCATTTTGCCCTGATTATGAAGCGCTGTCCGAGTACACGGCTGATGGTCTCACTCAGAGGCACCGCATTCTCCTTGTTCTTGAAAAGCGTGATGAAGAAGCGGTTCTGCGAGGTTATGAAGATTATGTTCCCGGCAGTAGCCGCGGTCGAACCGTCAAGGCTTCCCGCAACGGCAGGATTTATCTTCCGGAATTCCTCCATTATCTCCTCCCAGCGGTCGCAGGGAACAAGGTCCTCCGGTCTGAGTTTCCTTATATCGACAGTAGGTTGGGGCTCGGTATCCGGTGCCGGATTTCTTGCTGTAAGCACCTCCGGAGCGGCAGGTGCCCCGCCGGTCTGAGGAGCGTTCCGGACGGAAGCCATCCTTTCCTCGAGCTTCCTTATCTTTTCAAGCACTTCGCTGTTGTCGGTATTTACGGCAGGTGCGGATAGGTTTCCGCAAAGCCTTATCAGCGCCATTTCAAATTCAACGCGCTTGTTCATGACCTTCTGCATACGCTCGCGGCATTCCTGCAAAGCATTCAGCCGCGCCATTACGGTACCGAGGTCCGCGGCGGCTGCAAGAGCTTTCAGCCTTTCGAGCTCGTCCGGCATACATACTATCAGGCTCGCGGCGTTTTCCGGCGAAGCCTTCAGCAGCATGATGTTCCTGAGCTGGGCGATGAGTTCCTCACAGAGCCTTGAAAGGTCCTTGGACATATTGTAGAGGTTCCCGGTTATGCTGAGAGCCTTCGCGGTATCGGAACTGTTTATCGCTTCGAGCATATCATAGAGGTGGTCGCGTCCGGCAATACCTGCGGTATCAGATACGGCAGCAGCATCTATGACCTCGGCGCAGACCGAGCACTGGTCGAGCAGTGAAACGGCGTCACGCATACCTCCGTCCGCAAGCTTTGCTATCATGGCAGCTCCGTCGTCGGTGAGGGAGATATCCTCCTGCTGAGCGATGTATTTCAGCCTTGCAGCGATATCCTCAGCCTTTATGCGGCGGAAATCGTACCTCTGGCAGCGTGAAGCGATAGTCGCCGGCACCTTGTGTATCTCGGTGGTGGCGAGTATGAATTTGACGTAGGGAGGCGGTTCCTCCATAATTTTCAGAAGGGCATTGAAGGCGCCCGGCGAGAGCATATGCACCTCGTCTATGATATATACTTTGTATGCGCCGCGATCAGGGGTATATACAGCCGCATCGCGCAGGTCGCGGATATTGTCGACACCGTTGTTTGAAGCCGCATCTATCTCAACAATGTCCGTAAGAGCGCCGCTGTCGGCGTCACGGCATATATCGCATTCAAGGCAGGGGTTGCCGTCCTTCATATTGCGGCAGTTCACAGCTTTTGCAAGGATACGCGCACAGGTAGTCTTACCGGTGCCGCGCGAGCCCGTGAACAGGTAGGCGTGAGCGGTCTTGCCGCTGATTATCTGATTTTTCAGTGTATCGGTAGTATGCTGCTGGGATATGACGTCATCGAAGGTCATCGGACGCCATTTGCGGTATAGAGCCTTATACAAGTGCTTCTCCTCCTTTTCCCGGAGCTGCGGTCGTGCTTTATTTGCTGTCCGGCTCAGATTTAGCGCCGTCGGAAGGGCTGCCGAGCAGTACAGCCGCCTGTACTTCCTCGAAATAATTGGTGAAGCCGCTGGGATCTTCGATATTGTTCAGCATGGCAAGGCGGAAATACTCAGAAGCCTTGTTAAAGTCCCTGAGAAGATTATATGCGACAGCAGCTCCGCCGAGTGCGGAAGCGTAGCTCTCGCGGCGTTCGATAGCCTCATTGTACCATCTGAGGGCGTTTTTGCCGTCATTGAGCTTGAGGTAGATGTTGCCTATCTCACAGCGCGCACGGCTGCTGTAATGGTGATCTGTATCAATAAGACCCATGAGAGTCTGTACAGCGCGTTTTGTATCGCCGCTCTCAGAGAGACAGCGCGCCTTGAAAAGCGGCATCTCCGGAAGGATGAACCCGTTTTCCTCGGCTTTTTCGTAGTTTATAAGAGCGTTGGGGTATATCCCCATTATCTGATAGCATCTTGCGCGGTAGAAGGAGATTATCCCCTGTTCCTCGCGGCTTCTCGGAAGGTCGGAGGTATCGAGTTCCGTAAAGACCTCGAGTGCCTCTCTGAAATTCCCGGAGTGGAAAATGTGTACTCCGAGCTCGAAGGTGCGTGACTTCCGGTCCAGACCGGTAAATGCGCTCCCGATGATATCCTCGTCATAGCGGTGGAATATCTTCATGCCGTACTTCTTTATCTCAAGGAAGAAGAAGAACAGCCAGAGCGGAAGGAAAACTGCGAGCATGAGGAGAAGTGCATCGCTGAGCATTATCGTATTCCTGCCGGAGAGAAGATATATCGCAAAAGCAGCGGCAGAGAGAACCGCATCAGAAGCGAGTGCCCTGACGGCAGAGCGTTTCAGTGATATGAGAACGCGCTTGGTCCTTCTTGCGGCGATAGCGAATATCATACAGATGCTCCTTCCTCATGGCAATAAGCATTCCGGCACAAAAAATTCCGGAACATAGATGTGCGGGCTTGCTGCGGCACACAAAGCGATCCGCTTAATGCTGCTCGGTCTCCCGCCTGACATGGTTCACGGGGCGATGTTGCACAGGGCCCACACATCTATATTTCGGAATTTCTTCTGAGTATTGAGCAGACATACGCTCTGAATAGTATTATATCACAACTCTGCCGGTTTGTCAAGCATTTTTATTCCGGAAAGAAGAAATTGAACTCAGAGCCAGGAACTAAGCTACGGGCGTCCAAAAGCCCCCCTGCACCAAGTTCTTATTTCTCAGCGCCAAACTATGCACCGGCCACTGATTCTGCTCAATACTTTCCCCGATTAGTGTTGACTTTTCAGTTGATTTATTGTATAATTATTACGATAACTCCAGAACAAATTCTATTCTATGAGGTGATATTTATGGCTAAATTCAAAGTTATCGAAAGACAGGGTCAGATAGGCATCCGCTGCAAGATAAGCTCCTCCGAATCTATCAACAGCAATGAGATACTCTACTTCTCCCAGCACTACATCAGAGGCTTCATGCAGCCTACCGTCGAGGACGCCGGAAGACTTATGTTCATCGGCGCTCAAGGCGTTCCGCTCAGCAGATTCCTCCGCAATCCCATCGGAAAAGACCACTTCTTCATGATGGCTGCACAGATAATGGAGACCTACAAGTCAGCTGTGAACAACGGCCTCAATCCCCAGAACATCGTCTTTGATCCGGATAATATCATCATAGACAGCTCAAGCGGTGAGCTTTTCTTCGTCTACGCCACTCTGTTCGGCAACCAGCCCTTCAACGGCGGCTGCGGCTATGCCATGAACATGATTGCTTCGGGTGCAAGCTATGCAACTCAGGACGACTACAATGCAGTAAGCAGCTTCCTCGGCTTCGTGAACAGCAATCCGCAGTTCTCCGTGACGGCTACCGAGGAATACATTATGAACGTTTCGCCCGTGACATACAGCATTATCCCCAAGCAGGAATTCACTGAGCCTGCACCTGCACCCGTCCCGGCAGCTCCAGATCCGGCTGCTTATGTTCAGCCTGCCGATCCCTACGCCGCTTCTGCCGGTTACGGTGCACCTGCGGCCGACCCCTATGCCGCTCCTGCCGGTTACGGCGCTCCTGCGGCTGCCCCCTATGCCGCTCCTGCCGGTTACGGTGCTCCTGCCGCTGACCCCTATGCCGCTCCTGCCGGTTACGGCGCTCCTGCCGCTGACCCCTATGCCGCTCCTGCCGGTTACGGTGCTCCTGCCGCTGACCCCTACGCCGCTCCTGCCGGTTACGGTGCTCCTGCGGCTGACCCCTATGCCGCTCCTGCCGGTTACGGCGCTCCTGCGGCTCCCACAGCTGCGGAAATGTTCGCTCCCGGCGCTATGTTCTCACCTTCCGCTCCTGAAACCGCTACTGCTGAAGATGACAGCCGCCTGAAAATAAATATCGGCAAGCCTGCCGAAGCTCCGGCTGCCGAACCTGCCGTAAATGAAGCTCCCGGTCTGTCGCCCGAAAACGACGACGTTACGACCGACGCTCCCACTATCGACCGCGCGGAAGAAACAAGCGCGACCCTGCCCGTTGAAGAAAAAGCTCCCGAGCCGGTGTTCACGCGCCGCTCGACAGGCGAGACCTTTGTTGTCGATAAGCCCGTATACAGAATCGGAAAGGAGAGAGCAAAGGTAGATCTCTGCATCACTGATAACAAGACCGTGAGCCGCGTCCATGCGACCGTTCACTTTCGCGGAGGAGAATGCTTTCTCACCGACAACAATTCCACCAACAGGACCTTCATCAACGGAAACCCCGTCCCCGTCCAGACCGAGATCAAGCTCAAAGGCGGAGACGTCATCAAATTCTCAAACGAGGAATTCGATTTCACTTTCTGATCCCCTGAGGAGTCGTAAAATGAACTATATCGTTGTTGCCGATACCGATGTCGGCATTTCAAAGAGTGTGAACCAGGACAGCCTGTGCATAAAAACCGCCGAGACCTCGCTGTGCAAGGCGGCTATGCTCATGGTCTGCGACGGCATGGGCGGTCTTGCCAAGGGTGAGGTCGCAAGCGCAGAGGTCGTCCGGAGCTTTTCCGAATGGTTCGACAGCTGCTTCGAGCAGGAGCTCACAAGCTGGAACTGGGACAGGATAGCCTCAATAACCGTTGACAGGCTCAAGGAGCTCAACAGCCGCATAATCGCCTACGGCGAGCACAACGGCATAAAGCTCGGCACAACCGCTACCGGTATGCTCTGCGTGAATTCACAGTATATGATATTCCACGTCGGCGACACGAGAGTATATAAGATCTCCGGTGACGTTGTTCAGCTCACCGATGACCATACCTTCGTCAACCGCGAGATAAAGCTCGGAAGAATGACCCCGGAGGAGGCACTCCGCGACCCGCGCCGCAATGCCCTGATACAATGCATCGGCGTTACCGGCGATGTTTCGCCTGAGATAAGCTTCGGCAACCTCGAAAGCGGAGCGCATTACCTGATATGCTCGGACGGTCTGCGCCACGATGTTACCAACGAGGAGATACTCGATATCCTCTCGCCCCAGCAGGTCACAACAAGGTCCTCTATCGAGGCAAGACTTCGCGAGATGATCGAGCTCGTCAAGATACGCAATGAAAAGGATAATATATCCGGCGCCGTACTTCGCGCCGAGTTCTGAACAGCAAAAGGGGGGGAGTCCGCTATGAGCCTTACTTCAGAAGAGCGCATGGTAGTTGCAGCAGCAGTTGTGATATATATTGTGCTGAATATGATCATGTGGACTGCCATTGTGCTTATCAACCGCAAAAAACGTAAAAAGAACCAGATCGCGCAGAGGGTAAGCGCTGAGCTTCCGCCGGAGGCTAAACCCGGTGAGCGAGTACTCATGCTCCAGCCCGATGAAAACGGAGAGCTCCAGAAAGCTTTTGGTGCACGAAAAAGCGTACCCACTGCCGATGAAGAGTTCCTGCAGAAAGGTCCCGGTGATAATTTCCGTATTGTCAGAAGCATCATCATCGTCCACAGCGACGAACGGATAAAGTAACAAAAGGCTCCCGTACAGGAGCCTTTGTTATTATGCCTTTGTGGGTTCTGCTTTGCTTCTGCCCTTCCACCATGACCATGTAACAGGTGCTACGAAAAGTGAAGTGTAGGTACCTGAGATAAGTCCTGCCATGAGCGGTACTGAGAAGCTGAGAAGTGAAGTATAGCCCTTTGCGAGCACAACTATTGTAATGATGAGCATTGTGCTGATAGTTGTGAGAGATGTTCTTATCGAACGTGTGAGGGACTGCGAGCAGCCGGTATTGATAACCTCGTTGAGTGAAGCCTTCTGCATGAGCTTGCGGTTCTCTCTTATTCTGTCGTAAATAACGATGGTGTTGTTGATGGAGTAACCGAGTATCGTAAGTATTACCGCAACTGTATTTGCGCTGAACTCAAATCCGAACAGGTAGGATACTGCCATTGCAGTAACGATGTCCTGAAGGAGGGCAAGTACGGAGCACGCGCCTGCTGACCAGCCGCCGATCCTGCGGAATCTGATAGCAACATATATGATAATGATGATAGCTGCGAATACTACTGCGACAACACACTTGAGAAGGAACTCATTACCGGTAGATGAGGTAACGGTTGTAGCGTCGCTTGCAACGATGCCGTGCTCGGGATACTCAGCCTTGAGGAGGTCTGTGAGCTTGTTCTGGGATTCGATATCGAAATCACCTGTGCGGAGGTTTATCGTGAACTGGGGAGCGCCTGTCTTGGCATCCTCACCCTCTCTTACAGTGATCTTAGAGCTTGTCAGCGTGCCGACGATCTCTTTGACCTTGCTCTTGTCGATGCTGTTGCCCTTTTCATAGGTGTAGGTCTTCATCGTACCGCCCTTGAATTCGATCGAGCGGTTGTCTCCGCGGATTATGATGCCTACGATAAGCGCCGCGAGCACGATTATACCTACAACAAGTATTATCGCCTTCTTGCTGCAGAAGTCATACACCTTTCCGGTGGGAACTGCGGGAGTAGGCTGTTTCTTTTTGCTGCTTGTCTTCTTTTCGCTCATTTCACTTTACCTCCGTACAGCTTTCTGTTCTTGAAGCATTTGAACTTCGTGAGAGATGTTACCATGAGTCTTGAAGCGAAAACGCCCATGATGAAGTTCAGGATAACGCCGGCGAGGAGAGTGAAGCCGAAGGAATAAACGAAGCCCTCAGCAGTTGCGCCGAATGCGAAGAATATAGTCTTGTTGAGTATTCTGGAGAAGAGACTCGTGGGAACGCCGAATGCGCCCATGAGTATTACTGCTATGATAACGTTTGTAACGTTACCGTCAAGGATCGCCGAGAACGCTCTCTTGTAAGCTGTCCTTACAGCGGAATCAAGGGACTTTCCTGAACGGAGCTCCTCCTTTATGCGCTCGCCGGTAATGATATTGGCGTCAACGCCCATACCGACGGCAAGTATGATACCTGCGATACCCGGTATGGTAAGTGTAGAACCGCTCATGAAGCCGAACCAGCCTGATACAGCCGCGATGCTTCCTGCGATCTGACCGATAAGAGCTATAACAGCTACACAGCCGGGAAGTCTGTAAAGAACTATCATGTATATTGCGATGAATATGAACGCGATGCCTGCTGCAAGGACCATTGCATCGAGTGAGCCCTCACCGAGAGTAGAGGAGATCCTGTTTACACTTACAGCCTTCATTGCAAAGGGAAGTGAACCGCCGTTTATCTGGTTTGCAAGCTCTCTTGCGGATTCGCTTGTGAAATTACCTTCAATTATCGCCGAACCGTCGTTGATGACTGAGTTTACGGTAGGAGCTGAGATCTTGGTTTCGTCCATCCATATGGAGATTGGAGTCTCTGAGCCTGCAAGCTCTCTTGTAGCTTCTGCAAATGCTGCGGTACCGCTGTCCTTGAGTTCAAGGGTAACGATCCACTTTTTGTTTCCGAGGTTATCAGTCTGTCTGTAATCGTAATCGGCGTGTTCAACATCGGCACCGGTGAGGACGAGCTTTTCCGCATCAACGGTATCGCCCTTGTAGAATGCGAGCTGTGCCATGCTTCCGAGAGTAGATACTGCCTCATCGGGGTCGAAATCCTCATCGTCCTGAGTAGGGAAGCGGACGATTATTCTGTTGCTCTTGCTGTCGCTGTACACCTCATTGTCAGTGATACCAAGGGTAGCGAGTCTGGTCTTCATGATCTGGACTGCGGAATCGAGCTCAGATGAGCTTACATCGCCGTCGTAATCAGGCTCGAAGGTGATATCTATACCGCCCTGTATGTCGATACCCTTCTTGATATCGTCAACGCCCTTGATATAGGTCTTTGTGTTGTCGCCGTACGAAGAATCGAGTCCGACAACAGCCGTAAACGCAAACAATGCGATGATAGCAAAGACAATGAAGAAAGTTGATTTTCCTGTTTTTTTCACGGTCATGCCTCCTATAATTTATGTGTCTCTACGACAATTACTAATATTGTACTACAAATCTGCCAAAAAGTCAAGCATTATCACACAAAAAGTTCATGTTTAAAGGGCAATGATATCATTGCCCCTCGTTGATTATTATTTAAAATGCTTCTTCGAGACTTTCAGACGGTTTATCGCACGGTTCAGCGCCGCCTGCGTCTGGTAGTATTCCTTGATGCTCTGCTTCTGGCGAAGGCGCTCCTGCGCCCTTTCACGCGCTTCCTGAGCACGTTTTATGTCTATCTCCTCGGGAAGCTCGCAGTTATCCGCGAGGATTATCGAAGATTCCGGCATGACCTGTATAAATCCGCCTGATATTGCGGCATACCGCCATTTGCCATCGACCATGTATTTCAGCTCGCCGGTCGGAAGTGTTGTGACGACAGGCTCATGCCCCGCCATTATACCAACAAGTCCGTCGATCGCTGTCACGACAAGATGCTCGCATTCGCCCTTGTAGAAAATGCGGTCAGTCGCGATTATTTCAAGATGAAAGCTTCTTGCCATAGAGCATCACTCGTCCTTATCTATCTGCTTTGCCTTCGCGATAACGTCGTCGATAGTGCCTGCCATGAGGAAGGCTGCCTCGGGGTATTTGTCCATATCTCCGTTGATTATGGCGTTGAAGCCCTCTATCGTGTCCTTCAGCGGAACGTATTTACCCTTCAGACCGGTGAAGTTCTCCGCAACGTTGAACGGCTGTGAGAGGAACTTCTGTATCTTTCTTGCGCGGTATACCGCAAGCTTATCCTGCTCGTCAAGCTCCTCCATGCCGAGGATTGCGATGATGTCCTGCAATTCCTTGTACTTCTGGAGTATCTCCTGCGTGCGTCTTGCAACGGTATAGTGCTCCTCGCCGACTATCTCCGGCTCGAGGATACGCGAGTTGGATTCGAGCGGGTCAACGGCAGGATATATGCCCTGCTCAACTATCTTACGCGAGAGAACGGTAGTCGCGTCAAGGTGCGCGAAGGTTATCGCCGGGGCAGGGTCAGTGAGGTCGTCCGCAGGGACGTATACCGCCTGAACCGACGTGATAGAGCCGTCCTTTGTCGATGTGATGCGCTCCTGCAATTCACCTACCTCCGTTGCGAGCGTTGGCTGATAGCCAACGGCGGAAGGCATACGTCCGAGCAGCGCGGATACCTCCGAGCCTGCCTGAACGTAACGGAAGATATTGTCGATGAAAAGGAGAACGTCCTTGTGCTCGCGGTCACGGAAGTATTCCGCCATAGTAAGTCCTGTCTGGGCTACGCGCATACGCGATCCGGGCGGTTCGTTCATCTGACCGAAAACAAGAGCAGTCTTGGAGATAACTCCCGATTCCTGCATTTCGTTCCAGAGGTCGTTGCCCTCACGGGAACGCTCTCCGACGCCTGTGAATATGGAATATCCGCCGTGCTCGGTAGCGATGTTGCGGATAAGCTCCTGTATCAGAACGGTCTTGCCGACGCCTGCGCCTCCGAAAAGACCTATCTTGCCGCCCTTTGCATAAGGGGCAATGAGGTCGATGACCTTGATGCCTGTTTCGAGCACCTCAACAACCGGGCTCTGGTCCTGAAAAGTCGGAGCCTTGCGGTGTATCTCCCATTTTTCCTCGGCTCCGACGTCGCCCTTCCTGTCAATAGGCTCGCCGAGGACATTGAACATACGCCCGAGGGTAGCCTCGCCGACCGGCACCTTTATGCACGAACCGGTCGCAGTTACCTCCATGTTCTTACGCAGTCCCTCGCTGGCAGCAAGCATGATGCAGCGGACGGTGCGGCTGCCCATATGCTGTGCGACCTCCATGACGCGCTCCCTGCCGTCTATCTCAACGGTGAGGGCGTCCCTTATCATTGGGAGCTTGCCCGTAGGGAACTCGACGTCTATAACAGGTCCGATGACCTGAGTTATTCTTCCTTTTTCCATTGCTTTCTCCTTTTGTAAGAGAATTCCGGGTATAACATTTTGTAGGGGCTGCCTTTGGCGGCCCATGGTTTTATGTTAGTTCGGACGCCCAAAGGGCGCCCTGCAACATGGGTCATGTTTTATTGTATAAAGCATGAGATTCCGTGTGTCGCATTAATCACTTATTGACTGAGCGCCGCCGCACACCTCGGTTATCTCCTGCGTTATTGCAGCCTGACGGGCGCGGTTGTAGAGAAGCGAAAGCTCCTTTATCATGTCCTTCGCACTGTTCGTGGCGGCGTCCATAGCCGTCATGCGCGACTGCTGCTCACAGCAGAACGCCTCGACCATTGCGCCGTAGATAACTCCCTTCGCGTAGTTGGGTATGATATTCTCCATTACTACCTCCGGAGAGGGCAGGAACGATGCCTTCGGGAGCTTTTTCAGCGTACCGTCGGGAGCTTTTCCGAAATGCCTGCGCTCAAACGGAAGAAGCCTGAGCTTCCTTGTCTCCATGACATTTGAATTCACCATGTCGGTGTATATCAGATATACCTCGTCAAGCTCGCCGTCCTCGAATTTGCTGATGACGAGCTGCGCTATCTCCATAGCGCGATAGAGCGTAGGGTTCTGGGTAGTGTACAGGAACTCGCTGTCAACGGAGTCCTTGCGGCGGTTCTGGAAGTAGATCCTTCCGACCTGTCCCATTACGAAAAGCTTGCAGTTGTCAAGGTTGGACTGTGCCGCAAGCTCCTGCTCCGTAAAGCGGAGGACATTGTGGTTGTAGCTGCCGCAGAGTCCCTTGTCGGCAGTAATGACGATATAGCCCTTCTTGCGGTTCTCCTCCGCGATGCCCGTGCGGCGGTCGAAGTAGAACTGCCTCGTGTGGGGGGTGTGTTCAAGGATACTGTCGATAGTCTCCTGTAATTTGTAGAAGTAGGGCTCGGTGTCCTCGAGGGACTTCCTTGCCTTTTTCAGCTTGGAGGATGACATGAGGTACATCGCGTTCGTTATCTTCAGTATCTGCTTTATACTTCCGATACGCTCGCGTATTTCTCTTATATTAGCCATAATTATTCCTCAAATGCGGTAACGATGCGCTCGATACGCTCGGCAAGATCGTCCGTGAGCACTTTTTTATCCTCTATCTCCTCTATGATGTCCTGGCCGTAGGTGCGGATATAGTTCATCAGCTCGGTGCGGTACTCGCGGAGCTCCTTCAGCGGTATGCCCTTGAAAAGCTCATGCTGTGCGGCATAGAGCAGTATTACCTGCTCATAGTGCGGCAGCGGATTGTAGAGCGGCTGCTTCAGCAGCTCTGTGAGCATATGACCGTGAGCAAGGAGATCGGTCGTAGCCTGGTCGAGCTCGGACGAGAACTGCGTGAATATCTCCATTTCCTTGAACTGTGCAAGGTCGATACGGAGGTTTCCGGCAGCCTTCTTCATTGCCTTGGTCTGGGCGGCACCGCCGACACGCGATACCGAAAGTCCGTAGTTCACGGCAGGTCTCAGACCGGAGTTGAAAAGTTCGCTCTCGAGGAATATCTGACCGTCCGTGATAGATATTACGTTGGTCGGGATATACGCAGAGATGTCTCCGGCAAGCGTCTCGATTATCGGCAGGGCAGTAAGTGAGCCGCCGCCGTGCTCGTCGTCAAGACGGCTCGAACGCTCGAGAAGTCTCGAATGGAGGTAGAATACGTCACCTGGGTAAGCCTCACGTCCGGGCGGACGGTGGAGCAGCAGCGACATTGCACGGTATGCAACGGCGTGCTTGGAGAGATCATCGTAAACTATGAGAACGTCCCTGCCCTTGGACATGAAGTATTCAGCCATAGCAGTGCCCGAATAGGGGGCGATGTACTGGAACGGCGCAGGGTCGCTCGCGGAGGCGCATACAACTACGGAATAGTCCATAGCGCCGTACTTTTTAAGGGTATTGACCACCTGTGCAACAGTCGAGGACTTCTGTCCGATAGCGACATAGATGCAGATAACATCCTTGTCCTTCTGGTTGATGATAGTATCAAGGGCAATGGAGGTCTTTCCGGTCTGGCGGTCGCCGATGATGAGCTCACGCTGACCTCTGCCTATCGGGAACATCGAATCTATTGCAAGTATACCGGTCTGGAGCGGAACGTTTACCGGCTTTCGCTCGATAACGCCCGGAGCCTCGCGCTCAATGGGGAAGTAGTCCTCAGCCTTTATGCTGCCGAGACCGTCTATCGGTGCGCCGAGGGCATCAACTACTCTGCCGAGAAGCTCATCGCTCACGCCTACGCCTGCACGTTTGCCGGTGCGGATAACGGACGAGCCCTCAGTAAGACCGTGGTCGTCTCCGAGGAGGACGACGCCAACCGAGTTTTCTTCAAGGTTCTGGACGATTCCGCGTATACCGGTCTCGAACTCAACGAGCTCGCCGTACATTACGGAGTTCATGCCGCGTACAGAAGCAATACCGTCACCTATACGCACGATGAAACCTGTTTCGGTAGCACCGGACTTCACATCGAAGTCCCTTACCTCAGATCTGAGGACGGAGATGATGTCTCCGGAGGGCGCTGTGCCTTCCTGACCTCTTTCGGCAAGCTCTGCCGCCTTTCCGTGAAGTGTCTCGCGAAGTGCGCGGAGGCTCGTGCGGTAGCTCTTGTCGTACTCGATATCCCCGGCATTGAGGATAAAGCCGCCGATGATATCGGGATCGCGGATATATTCTACGGAAACGTCGTTCTTTCCGAATTTTTCGATTATAAATTTTCTCAGGTCAGCCTGCTGGAGCTCTGTGAGGGGCGTAACATAGCGCACGGATGCGCGTATGCTTCCCTCCTGCTCAATAAGGAAGTCGGTATAGAGTTCCATTATCTCCGGGAGCTTTTCAACAAGACCGCTGCGGACAGCGTTCATGAGGGGCTTCTGCATACTCTCCGGGAAGAGCTTTGCGATGACCGCACGCTTTTCCTCATGGGTAACGAGAGGATTTCCGAGAGTATCGGAGATATCGCTGCATGAACCGAGGACGGCGGCTGTTTCGTCCACATCAGCCTGAGGTATCTTAGCAGCTTTCAGTTCCTCGAGGAACTGCTTTTCTCTGTCGTTCACCTGCCGATCCCCTCCTCCTCAGTGAGAAATTTATCAACGAGACGGCGGTTCTTCTCATCGTCAACGTTTTCGCCGATGATCCTTGAAGCAGCCTCAACAGCGAGGTCGGCGATCTGGGTCTGTGCCTGTGCGAGTACGCGTCTGCGCTCGTTCTCGATGGACTTTCCGGCGTCGGCAACGATGCGCTCCGCCTCCTCCTTCGACCTCTTTATGATAGCGGCACGTTCGGTCTCAGCGTCCTCGTGAGCCTTGTCTATGATCTTCTGAGCCTCGTCCTTCGCGGAATCGAGCTCGCTGTCATACTGCTCCCTGAGCTGTTCAGCCTCCTCGCGGGTCTTCTTTGCCGAATCGAGCTCGTCCTGCACCATCTGGGTGCGCTTATCCATCATTTTTCTTATAGGCTTGAACAGGAATATCTTCATAAGTATCAGGAGAAGTATAAGATTTATACCCGCCCATATGAAATTCCAGATGTCTATATCAAGCATGGAGCTTCCTCCTTATGTATTGAATTTGCATAAGAGCCTGTTCTGTTCCGCGCGGAGAAAGCTCCCGGCGGTTCTCAGACAGGCTCGCTGTATCCCTGTGATTATTTGAGCAGCAGGATTATGAGCAGGGCTATAACGAAGCCGTAGATAGCGGTAGCCTCTGCGAGGGCACATCCGAGAAGGAGCGCCTTGTTGATGTCTCCCTTTGCCTCCGGCTGACGGGCGATAGCCTCAGCAGCCTTTGAAGTCGCTATACCTATACCTATGCCTGCGCCTATGCCGGTAAGAACGGCAAGACCTGCACCAATTGCTAAAAGTCCCATAATATTTTACCTCCAGATAATAATAGTCTTTGTTTGCGGCAATGCTACTCCGCTTCCTCGATTGCCTCCGACATGAACAGCGAGGTGAGGAATACGAATACATATGCCTGTATCGCGCCGTCGAAAACATCAAAGTAGAAACTGAACACGAGCGGTACGCCCACCGGCACAACGAGCTTCAGCAGCTCCATGATTACGAATGCACCGAGAACGTTTCCGAAAAGTCGCATACACAGCGACAGGGGCTTGATGACGAGCTCCATAATGTTTATCGGGAGCATGAACGCCATCGGCTCACAGAAGCTGTGGAGCCATTTCTTTACGCCCTTCTCACGTATGCCGCTGAACTGTATCAGCAGTATTGCGAATATTGCCAGCGTTGCGGTAACGCCGAGGTCCTTTGTCGGGGGCCTTAGTCCGACAAGACCGATAATATTTGAGATACCTATGTACAGGAGCAGAGTTTCCAGTATGGGAAGATATTTCTTTCCCTTGCTGCCAAGTATCTCGAGGAAGAAGTTATCCATCCAAAGCACGAAGCTCTCAACAAGGCACTGGAAGCCCGTAGGCACGACCTTCATTCTCTTTGTGAATATTATCGAACCGATCACGAGCACCGCCATGATGAACCATGTCATCACGCAGGATTCCGGAACGGGTATCCCTCCGAATATCGGGATAGTGAAGCTTGTCCGGCATTCAAGCTCTTCCATGAGCCTGTCTGCGAGGTTTCCCATTCTCACACCGCCTTCCCTTCATACAGTACGGCAGACAGCGCTGTGCCGCGCTGTATACCGCAAAGAATTCCACTAATAATAATACAACAGTTTGCTGTCAAAGTCAAGGGCTTTACAGCATTTTCACCGAAATTCGCTATAAATTTTCGTATATATTGCTATTCAGTCCCCGGAGTTTTCCTCCGCGAGCCTGAGAGCATTGCTGAGGCGTTCGATAGTGCCGGAGTTAAGCTTTTCGGAGAGCCTTACCCGGTCGAGCTCCTTCTTGAAGGCGGAGAGCTCTGCCGCTATCTTCCGCATTATCTCCTCGTTCTGAACCTGCTTTTCCTCAAGAGCGCCTATTCTTGCGCCGAGGGCTTCTATCGCGGCTGCGAGCAGCTCATTGGCTTCATTCTGCTTTTCGCCGAAATCCGTGAGCTTTGCGGCAGCCTTCAGAGCGCTTACCTTCTCGTGGCCGTCGAAGGTCACGAGCTTTTTTCTGCTGAGCTTTGTATCAGCCATTTTGTATCTCCCTTCATCAAAGGCTTACTTCACACGTTTGAGTTCCTTTGAGTTTCCGGCGTCGGAATTGACAGTCATAACGTCGCCGTCAACTGAATATGTTCCGCCGAGCGTTTCGCCGCTTATCGTAAAGCTTATCCTGTCATCTGGAAGCAGCTCACCGATGGTATAAAGCACTATCACATTGGTCCTGCCCTCGCCGATATCGAGCCGGAGCTCTATATCTTCCTTACCGAACTCTGTATCGTCGCCGTTCTTGACAGCCCTGTTGTTATAGCCTCTCGCGATGCCTTCGTATAACGTACCGCTCTCAAGCCTGTATACACCGTAGAATTCCGTACCGTCGTTCGGTTCGAGCCTTTTGAGGGTCATATCGTTGGCATCGCCGATGTGCAGACGGTAGGTCTCGCCGTCATAATCGAACTCTCCCGGACCGAATCCAACTCCGCCGATATCTCCGGAGCCGTCGCTGTTGAAGGTCATCATGCTGTCTGCCGGTATGGCAACCTCCATTTTTATTACTCCGTCACTGTCGATGTTGAAATACTGGTCGCTGTCCCATTTCCATTTTCCGCAGTAGTCAGCCTGTGACTCCGAGCCGGCGGACGCTGTGCCTTCCGAACTGCTGCTTTCACTTCCGCAGGAGACAAATGCTCCTGTTATCACCGTGCAGGCTAATAATGCCGCGATGATCCTTTTCATATTTCTCTCCTCAGAGCCTTCCGCGCCAGTATTCCAGCGTGTCGGCGATAGTCTGTTCCATAGTTATCTCAGCCCTCCAGCCGGTATCGGCGTTTATGAGCGATACGTCCGGCTCGATGAGAGGTATATCCGAAGCCCTCATACGCGCAGGGTCCCTTGTGACCTCTATCGGTACGGCAGCCAGTTTCAGTGCTGTGTCGAGGATAAACTGTATCTCCACAGCCCTGCCGCGTCCGATGTTGTAGGTCCTTCCGGAAACGCCCTTCGACCCGAGCAGCCGGTAAGCCTTAACGACGTCGCGGACATCGGTGAAATCGCGCATTGCGGAGAGATTGCCGACCTTCATGACCGGCTCGCGCAGACCCTTTTCCGCCTCGGCTATCTGCTTGCAGAAGTCGGATATGACGAATATCTCAGCCTGTCCCGGACCGGAATGGTTGAACGCTCTCACCATGACTATATCCATTTTGTAGGCACGGGCGTAAATCTCGCCAATCATGCCCTGACACGCCTTCGTAGCCGCGTAGATATTGCCCGGACGCAGAGGCTCATCCTCGCCGAGAGGACAGGCGCCCTCTCTTATGAAGCCGTACTCCTCGCCCGAGCCTATGAGGAGTGTCCTGACGTTTCCGCCGTACTCCCTTATCGCTTCGAGGACGTTTATTGTGCCCACGACGTTTATCTCAGCCGTGAGCTGCGGACGCTTCCATGACACCGCAACAGAGCTCTGTGCGGCAAGGTGGTACACGACGTCAGGCCTTACCTGCTCCAGTACCGGCTTTATGCTTTCCTTATCAAGGACATCGAGCGTGAGGACGGTGCAGTCTCCTGTTATAGCCTCATTCGGCAGACAGGTGGCAGATACCTCCCAGCCCACGGACGCGAGTTCTCTAATGAGATAGCCTCCGACGAAGCCTGCTCCGCCAATTATAAGCGCTTTCATATATTACCTCACAGGCTTCCGGAGAGCACTCCGCAAAGCTTTTCTATCACTATTTTCTCGTTGAACACCCTGTCAACGCGCTCGGCAGCAGCCCTGCCCATTTCCTCGCGCAGCTCACGGTCGTCCGCGAGCCTGTTTATCGCAAATGCAAGCGCGTAGGTATCAGAAGGCGGCACCGTCATTCCGGTATCGCCGTGAATGCTCACATAAGGCACTCCCGAGGGGAGCGATGTATTTATTACCGGCTTTCCGTAGACCATAGCCTCGAGCTGGACTATGCCGAAAGCCTCGCTGCGCTCAACGGACGGCAGCACGAAGATATCGCAGTCGGCAAACGCCATGCGGAGCTCCTTCTGCGAAAGGAAGCCGAGGAAATGCACTCTTTCCTCGATGTCCGTATTCCTTACCCTTGCCTTCAGCTCGGATTCAAGCTCGCCGGCACCGGATATGAACAGCTCGCAGCCGCTTACTCCGCGGAACGCCTCGATGAGCACATCAACGCCCTTGTAATAGACGAGCCTTCCGCTGAACAGCACCTTCACGCTGTTGTGGTAGGTACACTTGTCCTCGAGGAAGTTTCCCGGCTTGACGCGCCTGTAATCCTCCGGCACTATGCCGTAGGGGACGACAACGCACTTGTCCCAGAATTCCGGGAGATAGTCCGAGCCGATGATATGCCCCTCTGTGGCTACAAGTATCCTGTCCGCACGCCTGAGCAGCTTGTACATCAGCGGCTTGTAGAGCAGCATGAGCTTCTTCTGCTTGACGATATCGCTGTGCCATGACACAACGACCTTCCCCTTGTATCCGGAAAGCATCAGCGCTGCATCAGCAAGAGGGAACGGCACATGGATATGCACAACGTCGGCTTTTTCAGCCATTTCACGGAATTTCCTGATAAACTGCATGGAGATAGGACACGAGAAATATGTTCCGAGACTTCCGCAGCGCGTAACATCAACGCCGTTTATCTTCTCGCGGCGCATACCTCCCCTGTCATCGCGGCAGACAAGCACCTTTACATCAAAGCCGCCGGTCTTTCCGAGCTCCTCGGCATACTGCCTGATGATAGTCTCGATACCGCCGATATGCGGATAATAAGCCTTATTTACTTCAAGTACCCTGAGTTTTCCGCTCATAGCTTTCCCTCCCCTGGTAAACTATTCGGGTCAATTACTTATTTCATAAGCTCTGCATATATTTCATGGAGCATTTCCGCAGAACGCTCCCATGTGAACTGCTTCGAGCGCTCATATCCCCTCGCGGAGAGCTCCTTTCTCAGTCCATCATCGGCATAGAGCCGGTAAAGTCCCTGTGCGATGCTCTTGGGAGAATATGCGTCGCATATAACAGCGCAGTCGCCTGTTACCTCTGGCAGCGAAGCCTCACCGGAAGTCAGCACCGGAACTCCGCACGCCATAGCCTCGAGAGGCGGCATACCGAAGCCCTCATAAAGCGACGGGAACACGAATGCGAGCGCTCCGCACATGAGCGCGTTCATATCCTCCGCCGGAACATATTTCGTGAATATAACCTTGTCCTGCAAGCCGAGATTTTCCGCGCGGGCGAATATCCCGTCGTAGAGCCAGCCCTTTCCGCCGGCAAGAACGAGCTTCGGGGCGCTATACCCGAGCTTGTTCACAAGAGCCTTGTAGGCGGTGATGAGCCTTTCGAGGTTCTTGCGCGGCTCGATAGTGCCGAGGTAGAGGAAGTAATCCCCCTCTATCCCGAGCGATGCCTTTACCTCCGGGATACGCTCCGGCTCGGTGCAAGGGTGAAATCTCTCCGTGTCAACTCCGCACGGCACGACCCTTATCTTGGCTTCGTGCTGCGGAAAATACTTTATTATCTCACTTTTTGAGAATTCGGAATCGGTGACGATGACGTCCGCACGCTTCATCGAGCTTTTCAGTCCCATGTTGAGCATGAGCTTCGTGCGTCCGCGCACCGTCTCCGGGAACGCTTTGTACACCATGTCATGAACTGTGACAACGGTTTTTCCGTGAACTCCAGGCGGCACGATGTAATTGAAGAAGTGGGTAACGTCCGCCTTCTTCCCGAAGAACGAGGAGTAAGGCACCGGTACGAAGGTACTCGCGGCGCGGTACATATAACCCGAGAAGCGAGCCATTTTCACCTTTATCCTGTCGCCGGCAAAGGGCTTGATGCGCTCCATTTTCCCGGCATTGTCCTTGCCGGAGAAGAAATTGTAGCGGAAAGCGTCCTCCGGGTGGAGCCTTGCGAGAGCGGTAGTCTGTCCAGCCTCGCACCAGCCTATACCGGTCATTTTCTCGCTCACCAGCGGCAGAGCGTCAAATTCTATCCTCATTTCAGCCTGTTATCTCTTTTACCTTTATCTCGTTCTCAACGAGTGCGAGGTCGTTCTTCACCATGCGCTCAACGAGCTCGGAGAAGCTGATCTCGCGCTTCCAGCCGAGGGTCTTCTCAGCCTTTTCGGGGTTGCCGAGGAGGATATCGACCTCAGCAGGACGGAAGAACTTCTTGTTTACCTTGACAACGGTCTTGCCGTTTGCCTTGTTTATGCCGACCTCGTCAACACCCTCGCCCTTCCACTCGATCTCTATACCGACGTGACCGAAAGCAGTCTCGACGAATTCGCGGACAGTTCTTGTCTCGTTGGTAGCGATAACGTAGTCGTCCGGCTTGTCCCGCTGGAGCATGAGCCACATAGCGCGGACGTAGTCCTTGGAGTGGCCCCAGTCGCGCTTGGAGTCCATATTTCCAAGCTCAACGTATTCCTGAACGCCGAGCTTGATGCGTGCAACGGCGTTGGTTATCTTCCTAGTAACGAATTCTATTCCTCTGCGCTCGGACTCATGATTGAAGAGTATTCCAGAGCAGGCGAACATACCGTAGCTCTCGCGGTAGTTCTTGGTTATCCAGTGACCGTAGAGCTTGGCAACGCCGTAGGGACTTCTCGGATAGAAGGGAGTAGTCTCGCACTGGGGTATAGCCTGCACCAGACCGAACATCTCGGAGGTGGAAGCCTGATAGAAGCGGCACTCCGGCTTTACGATGCGGATAGCCTCGAGCATATTTGTAACGCCGAGAGCGTCAATGTCGGCAGTACCGAGGGGAGTATCCCAGCTTGTAGCCACAAACGACTGGGCGGCAAGGTTGTACACCTCGTCAGCCTGTGATATCTTCATAGCGGATATAAGTGAAACAGGGTCGGTCATATCGGCATAGATAAGAGTTACCTTGTCTTTGAGGTGGGCGATGTTGCCATAGTCAACGGTAGCCTTTCTTCTCCAGATGCCGTAAACGTTGTAGCCCTTTTCGAGCAGAAGCTCTGCAAGATAAGAGCCGTCCTGACCTGTGATGCCTGTGATGAGTGCGTTTTTCATATTTATATCTCCTTAAAAGTTCTTAGTGATCAGTGATTAGTTGTGGTGTCCGATTCTCGGACGGATTTAAATATTATCGCCGACAGGCGATACCAATAATTCCGAATTTCGCATTCCGAAATCCGAATTAAATAAGCTCCGTGCGTCCCTGCTCCTTGAGCTGGGCGATAGCCTTCTTGACGTCCTGAGTGTTGTTCTTCGAGCATACCAGAAGCACATCGTCCGTATCAACGATGATGACGTCCCTTGTGCCGATAGCCGCGATAAGGCGCTTTCCGCCGCACACCGTGGTACGCTTCGAGTCAACGGCTACAACATCGCCGTCGAAGTAGTTCTTCAGGTCGTCGGTCTGGTTGATGCGCTCGATAGCAAGCCAGCTTCCGACATCGTCCCAGCCGAAGCTTCCCGGTATGGTGTAGATGTCCTCCGCCTTCTCCATAACGCCGAAGTCTATCGACTCGGAAGGGAAGTCTGTGAATTCCTTCACAAGCACATCGCCAAAAGCGTCCGTGCCGTAGCTCTCGCCTATACGCACGGCACCGTCATATACCTCCGGCATGAGCTCGCGGAGGTTTGAAAGTATCGAGGAAGCCTTCCATACAAACATTCCGCTGTTCCAGAGATAATTTCCGGAAGCAAGATAGCTCTTTGCTGTCGCAAGGTCGGGCTTTTCAACAAAGCGCTCAACGGAAAACGCGCTGCCGTTCTCATCGCCGAAGCAGATGTAGCCGTAGCCGGTCTCCGGATAGGTCGGGGTGATACCGATAGTAACGAGGTTTTTGCCCTCCTCTGCAACGCTTATCGCCTTGCGGAGAGTGCTGATGTATATTTTCTCATAGCTTATGAGGTGGTCAGAAGGCAGTACGAGCATCACCGCATCGTCATACTTCTTTGCGATGACTGCCGCCGCAAAGGCTATACAGGGAGCTGTGTTCCTTGCACAGGGCTCCGCGAGTATATTCTCTGCGGGTATCTGCGGGAGCTGCGTCTTCACAAGTCCGATATATGCGCTGTTGGTAACGATGAATATATCCTCCGCCTCAACAATGGCGCTGAGCCTTCTGACGGTCTTCTGTATCATCGTTTCGCCGTCCTTTGTGAGCGAAAGGAACTGTTTCGGACATGAATTCCTGCTCTTCGGCCAGAAACGCTCGCCGCGTCCGCCTGCCATGATTACTGCTGTCGTTTTCATCTGCTGTTCTCCTTATCATTTTCTCTTTCTCCGAGGATTATCCCCTCGCCGGTCTGGGCGTTGGTCTTTCCGGGAGCTATCATTGTTTTGAGTGTCATGAGTATTATCTGGATATCCCTTATTATCGAGTAATTCTCGATATACATGAGATCCATTTTCAGTTTGTCGTAGGGCGAGGTGTCATAGACGCCGTTCACCTGTGCATAGCCGGTAAGCCCTGCCTTGACTTTAAGGCGGTACTCGAACTCCGGCATCTGCTTCTTGTATTCCTCGGTAAGCTCCGGACGCTCGGGACGCGGTCCCACAAGCGACATATCGCCCTTGAGGATATTGAAAAGCTGCGGCAGCTCGTCTATGCGGAACTTCCGGAGCACCTTTCCGACCGGCGTGATGCGCTCGTCCTCATCGGCGGCAAGACGCGGCTTGCCGTCCTTTTCCGCGTCAACTATCATGCTGCGGAACTTGTAGACGTAGAACTCCTTGTGGTCCCTGGTGAGGCGCTTCTGCTTGTAGAGCACCGGACCGCGGTCGCAGAGCTTTACCGCAATGGCAGCTATGAGCATGACCGGAAGCACCGGTACAAGCACGACAAGGGTGAATATAATGTCAAATGCGCGTTTCACCACTCTCTGCTCATAGTCAAGACCGTAGTTCCTGCAAAGCAGGAGAGGTGTATCGAAAAGGCGGATATCGTCAGCACCTCTTACTATAATATCGGATATCTTTGGCGCGATATACGCGCGGATAGAATTTTCAAAGCAGTATTTCAGATAATCATTGCGGAGCCCGGCTGGTATATCGCAGATTATAACGCCCTCGTAGCGACGTATCTGCTCCTTTATGAATTCGGGATCCTCGTCTATGCTGACCGATTCGCATATCATATACTTATCGACGCGCTGACTCATTTTCAGGACGAGAGAGGCTGCCTGGCTACTGCCGTAGAGTATCACGAGCTTGCGCGGAGGGTAAATCAGGAAGTAGAGCTTGCCGGTGGTGAAGGTCCAGAGCGTGATGAACACGAAGTCCGTAAGCGTCATGAAGAGCATCGGCGAGACCTTCATGAAGTGTCTGCCGATAAGGCTGACTACGAAGTACGCGACGACATTCACGCATATCATGGATATGACCTGCGAATAGAGCATATCCGTCTTTTTGAGGTAGCCAACCTTGAAGCCGCCGTAAGCCTTGAAGAAAAGGGCGGTCAGGAGGCAGTATATACCGATGAGCACCCAGTTGCCGCGCCGGTAGTACGGCTCGATGATGGCGCTGCTGTAATATCTGTACCATACGAAGGCAAAAATGGCTGTCAGCGCTCCGAGCAGGAGGATAGCCGCCCCGAAGGTAATAAAACGTTTGTACAGGTCTCTTTTACTGTTCATATCTTTTCCCCGGGAAGGCATAAAAGCCCGGCGGGGTCTCCTTTTTTCTGTATGCGAGTATAATAACTCATTTTCATTATACCAAATACCGCCGCCAATGTCAAGCATTTAACGAGCAGAAAGAAGCCGGGGCGGATATTATCCGCACGGCAAAGAAAAAAGCACCCCGGCGAAATGCCGGGGCACTTGATCTGTTAGCATTTTGTTTTTTCAGAAGCGGCTCGGCCGATCAACTGAAATGATTGTGATATCCGTCACCCCAGAAATAGAAGTATCCGTGGTTGAACTGTGAGGGATCACTGAAATAAAGTCTTACTGCATTCTTGCAGGCCTCTGTGCAGTACGACACATAGTAGCCGTTGAATGCGTAGGACGGAGCGCCTGTGAACTGATAGGGCTGTGAAAGCACTGCTGTTATCGTGTTCGGGAACAACGGGCTGTTCACGCGGTTCATGATGACTTCAACAACTTCTGCCTTTTCGTATTCGCTTATCCACGAGCAGCCTGCTTCGTGAGCAACGACATTGCAGAGGATCATGAAATCGCTGTCGCTTATCGGGAGACCGTTATCTGCCGGCTTGGACGCCGTTGTAACAGTCGTTGTGACAACCGGAGCGGTCGTCGTAGTAGTTGTAGTCGTAGTTGTTGTAGTTGTTGTCTCAGAAGTAGTAGTGGTTACTTCCGATGTAGTTGTTACAACCGGAGTTGTAACTGTTGTTGTGGTACCGGAGGTCTCATGGTAGGAGGGAGCGCTGTCCGCGCTGAGTCTTACGCCGTAGTACACAGCGAGCTCATTTGAGATCTCACCCTCAGGAGTGAATACCTCCTCCTGCTCTGTCTCGATAACGGCAGCCGGCTGTGTAGTTGTAACAGCAACGGTGGTCGTCGGTGCGGGAGCAGTGGTTGTAACAGTAATATGCTTGGTCGTAGTATTCGGTGCAGTAGTAACGATTGCGGTTGTTGTGCTAACAGAAGTTTCATTTGCAGCGGTTGTCATCTCTTCGCTTGCGGGCTCTTCGATTTCCACATCATTACCTGAGCTCATTTCGGGTGTAGCCTTGTAAGCAATACCCATCCCGCCGAACAGACAAACAGCAACAGCTCCGAGGACAGTCGCTACGTTTTTTGCTTCTCTCATCAACTCATCCTTTCGTAACATTGAAGCATTATTTTTGGTCCTTTTTCTGAACCGTGCTAATGATACCACATTTAGCTGAAAATGGCAATACTTTTGAAGATTTTTCCATTTTGCAACCAAAAATGATTGACGAAAACGGGGGCAATAGTGTAAATAAGCACATATTCCATGTACAAACTATGTCCAAAATGTAAATACATCATTAACAAAACAAAATATATAGCAGTAAAAAATTACAGAATCGTAACAAAATTTGCAGTTTCGTTAAAACTCCCTGTATAATTCCAGCCGTTTTCATCAGGCAACCAAAGCCTTCAGGGACAAAAATCCAGCCTCCGGATAACTGTTTTTCCCTCATTTCTGACTTTTTACCGCCCTGTAAATTATTATTCAGATGCCTCTGAAAAAATGACAATGCGGTTAATTTTTATCCAGACAGGCATATTCTTTTTTTGCGTTCAGAGGTGACCGCAAAAAACGGTCAGTGCAATAAAAAAGGACGGCAGAAACCGTCCTTTTCCGATATGATTATTGTGCTGCAAAGCCGGGTTTATAACTCAATCTTTGCCTCGATGTATGCAACGAGTTCGCTTATCGGAACTCTCTCCTGCTGCATGGTATCACGGTCGCGGACCGTTACGCAGTTATCCTTTTCAAGTGTATCGAAGTCGTAGGTGATGCAGAAAGGAGTACCGATCTCGTCCTGACGGCGGTATCTCTTGCCGATGGTGCCAGCCTCGTCGAAATCGACCATGAACTTCCTGGAGAGCATAGCGAATACCTCCTCGGCATTGGGAGAAAGCTTCTTCACGAGGGGCAGTACAGCGCACTTGAACGGCGCAAGAGCCGGGTGGAAGTGCATAACTGTGCGGACTTCCTTCTTCTCGTTGCCGTTCTTGTCGGTGGAAACGAGCTCCTCCTCGTCATAAGCCTCGGTAACGACAGAGAGGAACAGTCTCTCAACACCGAGAGAAGGCTCGATAACGTAGGGAATATACTTCTCGTTGGTCTCGGGATCGAAGTATTCAAGTGACTTGCCGCTTGTCTTGATGTGCTGAGTGAGGTCGTAGTCGGTTCTGTCGGCAACGCCCCAGAGCTCGCCCCAGCCGAACGGGAAGAGGTACTCGAAGTCGGTGGTTGCCTTGGAATAGAAGCAGAGTTCCTCCTGGTCGTGATCGCGGAGACGGAGATTTTCCTCCTTCAGACCGAGTGTGAGAAGGAAGTTCTTGCAGTAGCTTCTCCAGTAATCGAACCATTCGAGGTCTGTGCCGGGCTTGCAGAAGAATTCAAGCTCCATCTGCTCGAACTCGCGAACGCGGAAGATGAAGTTTCCGGGAGTTATCTCGTTACGGAAGGACTTGCCGACCTGTGCAACGCCGAAAGGTACCTTTTTACGGGTAGTTCTCTGGATATTAGCGAAGTTTACGAAGATGCCCTGTGCTGTCTCGGGACGGAGATAGAGCTCGCTCTTGCTGTCCTCGGTAACGCCCTGGAAGGTCTTGAACATAAGGTTGAACTGGCGAATATCGGTGAAATTGTGCTTTCCGCAGTTCGGGCAGGGGATATTCTTCTCCTTGATGTAGTCCATCATCTTCTCGTTGGACCAGCCTGCAACGTTTGTACCGTCGAAGTCCTCGATGAGGTTGTCGGCACGGTGACGGGTCTTGCACTCCTTGCAGTCCATGAGCGGGTCGGAGAAGCCGCCGATGTGACCGGAAGCCACCCATGTCTGGGGATTCATAAGGATAGCGGAATCAAGACCTACGTTGTACTTGTTCTCCTGAACGAACTTCTTGAGCCATGCCTTCTTGATGTTGTTTTTCAGCTCAACACCGAGCGGACCGTAGTCCCATGTATTTGCGAGACCGCCATATATCTCCGAACCAGGGTATACAAAGCCCTTGGATTTGCAGAGATCGACGATTTTGTCCATTACTTTTTCACTGTTTTTCAGCATATAGAGACCTCATTTCAAAAATTTTCCGGTATTACCGTATCTATTATATTGTAAGACAAAATCCCGGAAATGTCAAGTGGTTAGACGAGAGAACTTTGTGCTCAGAGCTAAGAACAAGGTGAGCAGACAGTGCTCGGAGCATAGTGCTTTGTTATGATGTCCGGCAGCGTATTGTAATCCGGCCGCGGCAAGGGACACCGGCGGCAGGGGCGGATAGTATCCGCCCCTACTTACTTAAATATAAATACCGAGTGCGAGTGCCCCTATATTATAATAGTATAACCCTGGGCTCCGGACACAGCCTGTGTCGCAATGCACAGCGAACAGTTCAAAATGTGACAAAAACTGTTAAAAATGCCGAAAATGTATAAAATGCTTGACAAAGCGCCATAATAGTGATAAATTATAGTTAGCACTCAGAGATGATGAGTGCTAACACTCGCCAGTATTAAGTGCTGACGCCATTGAAAGGTGGGAACGCCATGGACGGCAGGAAGCTGAAAATACTCGCCGCAGTTGTCGATGAGTACGTCAGGACAGGCGAACCGGTCGGCTCGAAGGCGATCTCAAAACTTGAAAATATAAACGTTTCATCCGCTACTATCAGGAACGATATGGCTGCCCTCGAACAGATGGGCTACCTCGAACAGCCTCACACCTCCGCAGGAAGAATACCTACCTTCGCCGGATACAGGCTGTATATCGACGAGATAATGACGCCCTCCGATCTCCCGGACGAGGAAAAGTCCCGTCTCGATGAGATGCTTGGCGGCAAGGATACCCCCGAGGAGCTGCTCGTTCAGAACGCCGCAGCCGCCCTCACAGAGATCACTCAGTGTGCCGCGGTCGTTACAAATGCTGTGCCGCGCTTCTCGGTGATATCAAAGGTCGAGGTCATACCTACCGGAAAAAGGCTCTACGTCATTCTCCTGATAACCTCGAGCGGAAGCATAAAGAACAAGGCTTGCAGACTTGAATTCGACCTCAGCCACGAACAGCTCGAATTCTTCACAAAATATGTCGAGGAAAACCTCAGCGGCGTCTCCGTTGATGAGCTCTCGGACGAGATGTTCGATAAAATGGTCGCTGCCGTAAGCGCATATATGGTATCGCTTTCACCTCTGGTACGCGGTATCTGCGAGCTTTCAGAGGACCTGAGACAGCAGGAGCTTACGATAAGCGGAGGCGAAAAGCTGCTATCCTGCGAGGACCTCGATAAAATGGAAGTCGTCCGCTTCATCGAGCACAAAGACGAACTCTCCGAGCTGCTTGAAGGTACTTTCAGCGGCATACAGGTAAAGTTCGGTTCTGAGTCCGACAGCTTTGCGATAGGCAATTCAAGCCTTATCGTTTCAAAATACCGCAAGGACGGCAAGGAAGCCGGCTCGCTCGGAGTTATCGGTCCGATGCGAGTTGACTATAAAAAGATAATCCCCTACGTTGATTATCTGACACAGAAGATCTCCTATCTCATGTCAGAAAGCGAAGGTGACATAATCTCCGGCACAGTCGATGACTACGACTCGAAGCCGTAGGAAAGGAGCACGAGAAATGGAAGAAATATTAGAAAACGGCGGTCAGGCGACCGACGGCACTCCCATCGGGGAGAGCAGCGAGCCGAACGTCGAGATAGACAGCGAGCTCATCGAAAAAGCGCTCGAAGCCGCTGAGAATGATGCTTCCACGGACGAGGACGATGAGGTGAGCGAGTACAACGACACCGCAACGCAGTTCGCCGAGCTTGAAGAACAGGTTGCAAAGCTCGAGGAACAGAACGAGGAGTGGAGCGACAAATTCACAAGGCTCTACGCTGAGTACGACAACTACCGGAAACGCACCGCGAAGGAAAAGGCTGAGACCTACCAGAACGCTTCTGTCAAGTGCATCGAGGACCTTCTTCCCGTTATCGACAGCTTTGAAAGAGCTCTCGGTGCAGACTGCACCGACGATAACTTCAAGAACGGTATGCAGATGATATTCGGACAGCTCAAGGGCTTTCTCAACAAGATGAACGTCTCTGAGATAGAAGCTCTCGGAGCTGAATTTGACCCGAATTTCCACAACGCTATCCAGCAGCAGGAGGGTACGGACTACGCAGAGAACCATGTGTGTGCCGTTTTCCAGAAGGGCTATATGCTCGGCGATAAGCTGATACGTCCCGCTATGGTGGCGGTCGCAGTTTAATTCATAATGCAGAATTCATAATTCATAATTATGAGTCCTGCTGTTCAGAACAAAAACCCGTTCGTAATTCTTATTTTGAATTATGAATTAGAAATCAGGAGGAATATATTATGAGCAAGATTATAGGTATTGACCTTGGTACAACAAATTCATGCGTAGCTGTTATGGAAGGCGGCAACGCAGTAGTTATCCCCAACAGCGAGGGCGCAAGAACTACTCCTTCAGTAGTTGCCTTCACAAACAACGGTGAGCGTCTCGTAGGTCAGGTCGCCAAGAGACAGGCTATCACCAACCACGACAAGACCGTTTCCTCTATCAAGAGACACATGGGCTCTGATTACAAGGTAAACATCGACGGCAAGAACTACACTCCTCAGGAAATTTCCGCTATGATTCTCCAGAAGCTGAAGGCTGACGCTGAGGCTTACCTCGGAGAGCCCGTAACTGAGGCTGTTATCACTGTTCCTGCCTACTTCACAGACTCACAGAGACAGGCTACCAAGGACGCAGGTCAGATAGCAGGTCTTACAGTTAAGCGTATCATCAACGAGCCTACCGCAGCTGCTCTTTCCTACGGCATCGACAAGGAAGAAGAGCAGACCGTTATGGTCTACGACCTCGGCGGCGGTACCTTTGATGTATCTATCATCGAAATGGGCGAAGACGTTCAGCAGGTCCTTGCAACAGCAGGTAACAACCGTCTCGGCGGCGACGACTTCGACCAGCGCATAATCAACTGGATCGTTGAGGAGTTCAAGAAGGCTGAGGGCATCGACCTCTCGCAGGACAAGATGGCTGCACAGAGACTCAAGGACGCTGCCGAAAAGTCCAAGATAGAGCTTTCTTCCACAACTACTTCAAACATCAATATCCCGTTCATCACTGTTGATGCCAACGGCACTCCTAAACACCTCGACCTCACTCTTACACAGGCTAAATTCAATGAGCTCACTGCTGACCTCGTTGAGTCCACAATGGGACCTGTACGTCAGGCTCTCAGCGACAGCGGTCTCAGCATCTCCGAGATCAACAAGGTCCTTATGGTCGGCGGTTCTTCAAGAATCCCCGCTGTTCAGGAAGCTGTAAAGAAGCTCATCGGCAAGGACCCCTTCAAGGGCATCAACCCTGATGAGTGCGTAGCTCTCGGTGCTGCATACCAGGGCGGTGTTCTCGGCGGCGACGTCAAGAACGGTCTGCTTCTCCTCGATGTTACTCCGCTTTCACTCGGTATCGAAACTGCCGGCGGCGTCTGCACAAGAATGATCGAGAGAAATACAACTATCCCGACCAAGAAGTCTCAGGTATTCTCTACCTATTCCGATAACCAGCCTGCTGTTGATATCAACGTCCTCCAGGGCGAGCGTGAATTCGCAAGAGACAACAAGCAGCTCGGTACCTTCCGTCTCGACGGCATCGCTCCCGCTCCGAGAGGAATCCCCCAGATCGAGGTAACATTCGATATCGACCAGAACGGTATCGTTCACGTTTCCGCTAAGGACCTCGGCACAGGCAAGGAGCAGAACATCACTATCACCTCCTCGACAAATATGTCCAAGGACGACATCGACAAGGCTGTCAAGGAAGCTGAGCAGTACGCTGCTGAGGACAAGAAGCGCCGTGAGGCTGTCGATAACAAGAACGAGGCTGAGAACCTTGTATTCCAGTGCGAGAAGGCTCTTACAGATTTCGGCGACAAGGTATCCGCTGATGAGAAGGCCAATATCGAGGCTAAGTGCACAGCTCTCAAGTCCGCTATCGCAGCTGACAACAACGATGAGATCAGCAAGCTGAAGGAGGAGCTCCAGAAGGCATTCTACGACCTCTCCGCTAAAATTTACCAGCAGGCTAATCCAAACGGCGGCGGCATTGATCCTTCACAGTTCGCTAATATGGGCGGTGCTGCACAGGATAACAGCAATAACGGCGGCGATGACGTTGTTGATGCCGACTTCACAGAAGTGTGATAAGCTAAAATAAAACATCATAAAAAAGGGCGAAATGGATTTCGCCCTTGTGGTGTATCTATAAGCAGGGACAGCGGAGAAAGACTTCCGGTGCATAAGTGTATCGGCGTAAAAGCCAGCGGAGGCTCTCCGCCGCCCTTGTGGTGTATCTATAATAATGCGGAATTGAGGTGTCCGCTCGCGCGGACGGATTAAATCTTATCGCCGTCAGACGATACCATAACTTTCAACTCTCAATTTTCAACTAATACGGGCGCACGGAATGCGCCCCTGCAAGTCCCGCAAAACATACATACCAGATTAATGCGCGAAACGCCGGAGACGGCGTTCCCTACAAAGTCCGCGATTGGAGAAAATTATGGCTGAAAACAAAAGAGATTACTACGAAGTGCTGGGTATTGAAAAGGGCGCTTCTGAGGACGAGATCAAAAAAGCTTACAGAAAAAAAGCAAGGGAATGTCACCCTGACCTTCACCCGGACGACCCTTCCTATGTCGAAAAGTTCCAGGAAGTCAACGAGGCTAACGAAGTGCTTTCCGATCCCGAAAAACGTGCCCGCTACGACCAGTACGGTCACGCCGGCGTTGACCCCAATTACGGCGGCGGCGAAGGCTTCGGCGGTATGGGCGGCTTCGGCGATCTCGGCGATATCCTTGAAAATATCTTCGGCGGAGGCTTCGGCTTCGGCGGCGGCGCTAACCGTTCCAATTCAGCCAATGCGCCGCGCCGCGGAAATGACCTTCAGGAGAGCGTCACCCTCGATTTCATGGAGGCTTGCTTCGGCAAAAAGGTCGAGATAAAGGTCAACCGTATGTGCCAGTGCGATTCCTGTAAGGGTACAGGTGCGGACTCCGGTACTTCCGCGGAGATCTGTACCGACTGTCAGGGCAGAGGTACCGTAAAATCCACACAGCGCACTCCCTTCGGTGCTATTTCCTCGACCAAGCCCTGTCCGCACTGCTCAGGCAAGGGCAAGATCATCAAGAACCCGTGTCCGAAATGCCGCGGTCTCGGCAGAGTAAGGACCCAGAAAACTGTACCGATAGATATTCCGGGCGGCGTTCAGGACGGTCAGACCCTCAGAAGTGCAGGAAACGGTGACTGCGGTATCAACGGAGGACCTTCCGGAGACCTCCTCATCAGCGTTATCGTCAAGCCGCATCCTGTATTCAGGCGCGAAGGCTATGACATATACTGCGATGTACCGATAACCTACACCGAGGCTGTTCTCGGCGGCGAGATAACCATACCCACTATCGACGGCGACGAGAAGTACACCCTCACCGAGGGTACCCAGACCGGAACGGTATTCCGCTTCAAGAACAAGGGCGTCAAGAAGCTCAACCGTACAGAGCGCGGAAACCAGTACGTCAAGGTTTATATCGAAGTACCCAAGAACCTTTCCAAGAAGCAGAAGGACCTCCTCAAGGAGTTTGAGTCTTCACTCACCGAAAAGAATTACTCAAAGCGCGAGAGCTTCTTCGATAAGCTCAAGTCAAAACTGAGCTGAGATAACGGACTGCTGTGAATAACGGCAGTCCGTCAATTTTAAGGGAGGTCCGCCATGTTTGAACAGGACTGGATAATGCGTCAGATACACGAGATGTCAAAAGTCATTGCCCGCGTTATGTTCAATGCAGAGGTGCAGTCAACCGTAGCTGAGCTGCCGCAGGAAAAAAGAGACCTTGCTGACGACCTGATAAGCCGGCTGAAATGCGGAAGGGTCAGGGAGACTGTTGACGAGGTCAACCGGCTCGCCGATGACAACTCCAGAGATAACCTTATCATAGGGCTTGAATTTTACTCCGCACTCAGTGAGCTGGACGAGGACATTCTCGAAGCGGAGGGTTACAGCCTTACCGATGCACAAAATGATTTTGAGGTATTTGCCGGAAAATTCGGCTTGCAGCAGATGACAGACCTCTACTCCGGAAATTACGGCTATTGAATAAAACCTCCCTGCGCGGACATAATATCCGTATAGGGAGGTACTTTTTTATGATAGAACAGGACACTGTAAAACTGCTCCGTGAGTGCGATTCCGGAGCAAAAATGGGAGTATCGGCTATCGACGACGTGCTCGGCAGGGTCAAAAGCCAGAAGCTACGCGGCAGCCTTATGAAAAGCCGCGAGGAGAATATGGAAATAGCTAAGGATATTCAGGCTCTCCTCGGCGAATACCACGACGAGGGCAAGGAGCCCTCCGCTGTGATAAAGGGAATGGCGTGGATAAAGACAAAATCCCACCTCGCCGTCGATTCCTCCGACAGCACAGTCGCCGACCTTATGACAGACGGCTGCAATATGGGCATAAAGTCGATAAACAAGTATTTCAACCAGTACAAAGCCGCCGACGAACGCTCTAAGGACATTGCTAAACGCCTCATCGGCACCGAGGAGCGCCTCGCCTTCGAGCTGAGAGAGTTCCTCTGATAACATCCGCACTGAACGTAATATCATCAGGACAGTTATATATAAATAAAGAGGGAACCCTTTTTTAGAAAGGGATTCCCTCAAAAATTACTTCTCTCAGATATCACCTTACGGTGATCATTGTTCAGAGGTTACTGCTTGTTGGCCTGCTGCTTGAGGAGGTCTCTGATCTCTGTAAGGAGAACTTCTTCCTTCGGAGGCTCAGCGGGCTTTTCCTCTTCCTTCTTCTTGCCGACGGACATGAGAGCGTTCATGCCCTTGAGCATAAGGAATACGCAGAATGCCATTATGATGAAGTTGATAATGGCTGTGATGAAGTGACCCCACTCTATGTACTGACCGGTGCTTCCGATCTCTGTATGACCGCCGACTTCTGCGCCGCCGATAGCAGCGATGATAGGATTGATGAAGTCATCGGTGAATGCGGTGACGATAGCTCCGAACGCAGCACCGATGATAACACCGATAGCCATATCCATTACGTTGCCTTTGAGTGCAAATGCCTTGAATTCTGCAAGGAACTTCTTCATTTTTGATTACTCCTTTTCCTTCATAATAATATTAAATTTCCGGCAAGCCGGGAATTTCTGGTTGATCGTCCCTGACAGTCTTACGCGCCTGCATATAATCAGGGAGTTCGATAGCGTCTATCTCGTCGTTATAGGTAGTACGCTTCTTCGGGATAGCTTCCACCGCACGCATATCTCCAGACATAAGGGCTTCACGGTGTTCGGGGACGTAAGCTTCGAGCTCACCGGCATCGGCTTCGCCGGCTGCGCCCATTGTTACCCTTGACTTTATCGGTTCGTAGGCATTCAGCCTGCTTACGTCAACATCGCGCGTTGCTCTCATATAATCCTGCCTGGGAGCCTGCTCCTTTACAGCAAGATCATCTGCATTGACAGCAGTGGTCGTTGAGCGCATATACATCTTGTTGAACTTTGAAGCTGTGTTGGGGTTGAGCTTATCCGCGTCAACAAGGGGAGTATCGCCCATATAGTCTATCTGCTTCTTCTCAAATTTCTTTAATCTGCCGAAATCTCCGCCGTCCTGCGAAGCTCCGCCCATATCGCTGCTGTGCTTTCCGAAGAAATCGTCCATAGCATCGGGGGCGTGTTTTGTTGATTTTCCGCCGTCAAAAAACTCCCAGAAATCATCGGGAACATCCACGCGGTCCTTATCCTCCTTCTTTGGAGGCTGAGGCTGCTGCGGCTGCGGAGCACCATAGACCGGCATACCGTTCATCGGCGGAACACCGCCGTACATCATCGGCTGCGGGAACGGCTGCTGCACCGGTTCTCCGTTTTCGTTCTTCATCTGCGGCTGTGCATACATCATCGGCTGAGCCTGACCGTAAACGGGCATACCGTTCTGGTCGTAGCCGATTATCTGCGGCTGGGCATACATCATTGGCTGAGCCTGACCGTAAACGGGCATACCGTTCTGGTCGTAGCCGATTATCTGCGGCTGGGCATACATCATCGGCTGAGCCTGACCGTATATCGGCATACCGCTCTGGTCGTAACCGATTATCTGCGGCTGTGCGTACATCATCGGCTGGGGCATACCGCCCATCTGAGGCATACCGTTCATCTGGGGCATACCATTCATCTGGGGCATACCGCCCATCTGGGGCATTCCACCCATCTGGGGCATACCGCCCATCTGGGGCATTCCGTTCATCTGGGGCATACCGCCCATCTGGGGCATACCGTTCATCTGGGACATACCGCCCATCTGCGGCATACCGCCCTGCTGACTGTGAGGCAGGGCAACTCTTTCCGTATCGAGCTTGGGAATAAATGGCTCATCGAAGCTGCTGAAATCGAATTCTTCTTCGTCGGCGTTGAGTTCGTCGGCGGTGTATAGGTCAGATGATGATGAATCTGTTGGAGCTCTGTCGCTTATAGTGAAGGTGCCGCTGCCGAATTTAAAGCTTCCGGCATTGGGTTCTTCTTCCGTATGATAGCCGCCCATATCGACCGATTCATAGTTGACTTCCTGCGGATTCTCGAGATTGGTACCGCATTTGACGCAGAATTTGAGTTTCGGCGGATTTTCGTTTCCACACTTAGGACAAATCATTGAAAATCACTCCTTAACTGTAAAATATACCAGCCGCAAGAACGGCTGGAAGCTGCTTGTCTCTATTCGTACACAGAAAAAACATCTGCGCGTCTGACAGGGCATATCTTGACATTATTATTATATCATTAAATTGTGCTTATTTCAAGGGTTTTTTAAAAGATTGTGCAATAAGCGGTAAACAGAAGGTCTTTTTTTTACGCTCTTGACGGGGTGAACAATCGCGGCATCAATAATGTGTGGAAGTTGTACAATTCTGATTTGAGGCAGAACGGAGATATTTCCATATCACTGTCGATATGCACAAAACCAAGACACAAAAACTCTCTGAATTTCAACTCAATGCCAAAGATGTGCCGCCAACACTATATTTTCACACGAATATATGGTATAATACAATATGAATGCAGTTTTGACCGGAAGGCTCCTGCCGGAGGTCAGACGATAACAAATACCAGAAACAAAGAACAAAAGCATTACCGCTAAAGCGGCAGACAAGGAGTAAAAATAATGGCTCAGAAAAAACTCAGCAAGGAAAAAAGCATCCGGCGCACCAAGCGCATCACGGAGCTTGCAATATGCGCCGTCCTTCTCGCTTCAGGCGCCTTCATAGTTAAGAACGCCTTCGACGGCAGCAAAAAGATCGGCGAAGCAGAAACAGCTGCACAGACCGAGACCGTTCCGGATATCACAGAGCCCGTGACCGAGCCGCTCGACCCTAACCGCATCATCTATTCGAGCTGTCTCGTCCGCACAAAGGACCAGTTCCGCGGAGACCTCATCCTCGTCAACAGCGACCACCAGTATTTCTCCACCGGAGATGAGGACCTCGTGAGCATCCTCGAACAGAATTACGCCAACAATATCGAATACTACGGCACCGTTGACATGACCTATACCATTCTCCGTCCGGTATACGATGCCATGACGAAGATGATAGGCGATTTCTACAACAAATACCACAACGACAGCCTTATCATCTACGGCTCCTACCGCACGACCGATTTCCAGCGCCAGCTCTATGAGGCTGACCTCGAAGCCAACGGCACCGAGGAGTCCACAAAGGTCGCAAAGCCCGGATACAGCGAACACGAGAGCGGCTATGCCTTCGATTTCTCGACCATTCCCGACTATGACTATCAGGGTACGGGCGACTACGCATGGTTCACCGAAAACTGCTACAAATACGGCTTCATTCTGCGCTATCCCGAGAACAAGGAGAACATCACCAAGATACAGTACGAGCCGTGGCACTTCCGCTATGTCGGCGAACCGCACGCTTACTATATGACTAAGAACGGACTCTGTATGGAGGAGTATATCAAGCTCATCGAGGAGCACCCCTACACCGGCGAACATCTCGAATTCAAGGACGAAAGCGGCCAGGAATATGAGGTGTATTTCGTTGCCGCAGACCCCGGCGCGGAGGAAACAGACGTGCCTGTTCCGAGCGGACTTTCGTATACCATTTCCGGAAATAATTACAGCGGCTTCATTGTTACCGTAAAGAAGGGCGTTTCGGCTGAACCTGCGACCAAGCAGACCACCACCGCCGCCGCTGAAACTGAGACAGAAAGCGACACTGACGAGAATAACGACAGCGGCGATCAGGAATGATGCCTGTCCCGCACTGTGAATAATATGTATATCAATTACTGAGGTGAAGAAATGACAAACAAGCTCTCTCTCGGAATAGACGTCGGCTCGACCACGGTCAAGACCGTTATCACCGATGCTGAAGGGAATATCCTCTATTCAAAATACCAGAGACATCTTTCAAAGGTCAAGGAGACCGTTACCGACCAGCTCAAGCTGATCCGCGCCGATCACCCCGGCGAGACCTTCAATGTGTGCATAACCGGCTCGGCAGGTCTCGGACTTGCAAATTCTGCCGGTATATCCTTCGTGCAGGAAGTACACGCGGCTTTCCTTGCCGTTAAGAAGTCCCACCCCGACGCTGACGCTGTTATCGAGCTCGGCGGAGAGGACGCAAAGATAATCTTCCTCACGGGCGGTGTTGAGCAGCGTATGAACGGCTCATGTGCCGGCGGTACAGGCGCTTTCATCGACCAGATGGCAACCCTCCTCGGTATCACTGCCGATGAGCTCGACGAGCTCTCGCTCCATGCCCAGAAGGTCTACCCTATCGCTTCGCGCTGCGGAGTATTCGCCAAATCAGATATACAGCCCCTCCTCAATCAGGGTGCAAGGCGTGAGGACATCGCCGCAAGTATCTTCCAGGCAGTCGTTGACCAGACCGTTTCCGGTCTCGCTCAGGGACGCTCTATCGAGGGAAAAGTGCTTTTCCTCGGCGGTCCTCTGTTCTTCCTCAAGGGTCTGAGAAAGGCTTTCGTTAGCACTCTCGGTCTCGACAGCGAACACGCCGTGTTCCCGGACGAGGCTCCGGTATTCGTGGCTTACGGCTGCTCTCTCTATGCTGCGACCTCCGCGGACAGCTTCGAGATAAATGAGCTGATAGAAAAGGTGGCTTCCGCAAAGGCTTCCGACAGCATTGTCACAGGCGAACCTCTTTTCCGCTCGCAGGCTGAGTATGACGAATTCATCGACAGACACAAGAAGTTCGACCTTGGATATGCTGATATCCGTACATATTCCGGAGATGCGTACCTCGGTATAGACGCCGGCTCGACCACCACAAAGCTCGTCCTCATCACCGACGACGGACGCATACTCTACCACCACTATTCCTCCAACCAGGGTCAGCCCCTCGACAAGATCTCCGAACAGCTCCGCCGTATCTATGCGGAAATGAACCCGGATATCGTTATCCGCGGCTCGGCTGTAACAGGCTACGGCGAGGACCTCATAAAAGCCGGTCTTTCGATAGACCACGGCATTGTCGAGACCGTCGCCCACTTCAAGGCGGCAGCCTACTTCTGCCCGGACGTTGACTTCATCATCGACATCGGCGGACAGGATATCAAGTGCTTCAAGATAAAGAACAAGAGCATCGACAGCATCATGCTCAACGAAGCCTGCTCCTCGGGCTGCGGCTCTTTCATACAAACCTTCGCAATGGCTCTCGGCTACGATATCGCGGAATTCTCGCAGCTCGGACTTTTTGCCGAGCACCCTGTTGACCTCGGCTCGCGCTGCACCGTTTTCATGAACAGCTCCGTAAAGCAGGCTCAGAAGGACGGCGCTACCGTTGAGGACATCTCCGCAGGTCTTTCAAGCTCTATCATCAAGAACGCTATCTACAAAGTAATCCGTGCAAAGTCCCCCGACGAGCTCGGCAGGAATATCGTCGTGCAGGGCGGTACCTTCCTCAATGACGCTGTACTGCGTTCCTTCGAGAAGGAAATGGGCAGGGATGTTATCCGTCCGGCTATTTCCGGTCTTATGGGAGCCTTCGGCTGCGCCCTCTACGCAAAGGAGCGCGTTTCCGGCGAAAAGTCCTCCCTCATATCCGCTGACGAGCTCAAAAACTTCAACTACACCTCGCGTTCTGCGAACTGCGGCGGCTGTACGGCTCACTGTCAGCTCAACATCATCAACTTCGGCAAGGGCCGCCGTTTCATTTCCGGCAACCGCTGTGAAAAGGGCAGCGGTGTGGCTGTAAAGAACAAGATTCCCAACCTCTACGAGTACAAATATGACAGCATCATCAACACCGTCAAGACGGGTCAGCCGAAGAAGTACCGCGCAACAGTCGGACTTCCGCTCGCTCTCAGCTTCTATGAACAGCTTCCCTTCTGGCACACCCTGTTCACGAGCCTCGGCTTCCGCACGATAGTCTCGGACGAAAGCTCGCGCGGTATGTACTACCTCGGACAGCACACTATCCCCTCGGATACGGTATGCTATCCTGCAAAGCTCACTCACGGTCACATCGAAAACCTTCTCGACAAGGGCGCAGATTTCATATTCTACCCCTGCATGAGCTACAATATCGACGAAGGCGGCAGCGACAACCACTTCAACTGTCCTATCGTTGCATATTATCCGGAGCTCCTCCTTGCGAACAATCCGCGCCTAAACGCCGGCAACTTCCTCCACCCTTACATGGACCTCAATATCCGCAAGAACGTCATAAACGTAATGACAAGGTCGCTTGCGAAGTACAACGTCAAGGGAAAAATACCCGAGGCGGTCGATA
Organism: Ruminococcus sp.; assembly: GCA_017525915.1. Classification (GTDB taxonomy): domain Bacteria; phylum Bacillota; class Clostridia; order Oscillospirales; family Ruminococcaceae; genus Ruminococcus. The sequence continues at coordinate 138,588 of JAFXSC010000026.1, read as the reverse complement.
AGGCGTATCAGGCTATGGAGCGCTTCCGCACCGAAACTGCCAACAAGGCAAGGGACATCATAGATCAGGCGCGTGCCGAAAAGCGCAATATCATCGTGCTCGCGGGACGTCCCTACCACATCGACAAGGAGATAAACCACGGCATCCACAAGCTCATCACCAGTCTCGGAATGGCTGTGATAACCGAGGACAGCGTTGCTCAGCTCGCGCGTACTCCAAAGCTCGGCGTCCTCAATCAGTGGACCTATCATTCAAGGCTCTACCGCGCTGCTCAGTACGTCACCACCCAGCCAGATATGCAGCTCATTCAGCTCGTTTCCTTCGGCTGCGGAATCGACGCCGTTACCAGCGATGAGGTGAGAAGCATACTCGAAAGCCACGGAAAGCTCTACACTCAACTCAAAATAGACGAGATAAACAACCTCGGCGCCGCAAGGATAAGACTGAGAAGTCTCGTTGCGGCTATGGAGCAGCCGAGATCAGATAAATGATCCTCATTCACTTATGGAGGTAGTTAAATGTCAGATTATGTTAAATTCACCGAGGAAATGAAAAAGACCCATACTATCCTCGTACCGGATATGCTTCCTATCCATTTCAGAATGCTCTGCAAGATATTCGCTGCGGAAGGCTTCAAAATGGAGCTCCTCCAGAACGATTCTCGTGCAGTCGTTGACGAGGGACTGAAAAACGTCCACAACGATGCCTGCTATCCGGCTCTCCTCGTAATAGGACAGTTCATGGACGCTCTCAACAGCGGCAAATACGACCTCGACAAGACCGCCCTCCTCATCACACAGACCGGAGGCGGCTGCCGTGCGTCCAACTATATCCACCTTCTCAGAAAGGCTCTCGACAGGAAGTATCCCCAGATACCCGTTGTGTCACTCAATTTCAGCGGTCTCGAGAAAGACAGTGCGTTCCGCATTACTGCGCCTATATTCATCAAGCTCCTTCACGCCGTGCTATACGGCGACCTTCTCATGACCTGCTACAACAAGTGCCGCGCCTATGAGATAAACAAGGGTGATTCAAAGAAAATGCTCGACAAGTGGGAGAACCGTCTTGGCAATATCTTCCGCAAGAAGGATAAGAAGTACCTGAAGACCAAGAAGATATACCGCGATATCCTCAACGATTTCGCTACTATCGAGCTCTCGAAGGAGAAGAAGATAAAGGTCGGCATCGTCGGCGAGATATACGTCAAGTATTCGCCGCTCGCAAACAATCACCTCGAGGACTTCCTCATTTCCGAGGGCTGCGAGCCTGTTGTGCCCTCACTCCTTGAATTCGTTATGTACTGCGCCGCAGGTACCTTCAACGACGCGGACATCTACGACAACCACAACAAGATGTCGCTTGCCTATAAGCTCGGCTATAAGATCATCTACGCAAAGCAGAAGGAGCTCATCAAGGTCATGAAGCAGCAGGGAAGCTTCGAGCCCCTCCACGATTTTGAGCACCTCAGAAAGCTCGCTGACCAGTATATCAGTCAGGGCGTCGTTATGGGCGAGGGCTGGCTCATTCCGGCTGAAATGGCTGCTCTTGCGAAATCCGGCGTTGAGAATATCATCTGCGCCCAGCCCTTCGGCTGTCTGCCGAACCATATCGTCGCAAAGGGTATGTCCCGCGCTATCAAGCAGGATAATCCCAATGCGAACATCGTCGCTATCGACTACGACCCCGGCGCTACAAGAGTCAACCAGGAAAACCGCATCAAGCTCATGCTCGCTAACGCAAGATTATGATAAAGACCAGAAAAGGCGATATCATCGTCACGAACGAAGGACAGAACAAGTTCCTGAAAAGGCTCTACGGCTCGGTGTGGGGACGCTGTCTCCTCAAATTCATGACGGCACCCTTCCTTTCACGCGCTGCCGGAGCATTCATGGACAGCCGCTGCTCAAAGCTCATGATAAAGCCGTTTATAAGAAGAAGCGGTATTGATATGTCGCAGTTCGAGCAGAGGAAGTTCCGCTCCTACAACGATTTCTTCACAAGGAAGGTTCTTCCCGGAAAGCGTCCCGTGGATATGACGCCGGAGCACCTGATAAGTCCCTGCGACTCGAAGCTTACGGTATACCGCATAGACCGCAGGAGCATTTTCCGGATAAAGGGCTCGCGCTACCGCGTTTCCGACCTTCTCGGCAGCAAAAAGCTCGCGGAGGGCTTCCGCGGAGGGCTCTGCCTGATATTCCGCCTTGAGGTGGACGATTACCACCGCTACTGCTACTTCGACAGCGGAAGGAAGTCGGAGAATGTGTTCATTCCCGGCGAGCTCCACACCGTCAACCCTATCGCGCTCGAAAGGTACAATATCTACAAGCGCAACAGCCGCGAGTATACCCTTCTCGATACCGATAATTTCGGCAGAGCGGCACAGATAGAGGTCGGCGCGATGATGGTCGGAAGGATATGCAACTGCAACGGTGCCGGAAATATCGTTCGCGGAAACGAAAAGGGAAAATTTGAATTCGGAGGTTCAACTATCGTCGTCCTCCTTGAAAAAGACAGAGCCGATATCGACGGGGATATTATGAAAAATTCGTCGGAGGGCTTTGAAACTGCCGTGAAATACGGCGAAAGGATAGGCTCAGCCTGTCATTCCAGAGGAACGGAGGCAAGTGTATGATATGTCCCAACTGCGGAGCTGTGCTCCTTGAAAACGCGAAATACTGCGAAAGCTGCGGTTCTCTCCAGCCCGGCTGGGAACAGCGTATAGCGGCTGCCGAGGCGCGTGAAAGTACCGTGGAGAAGCCGTCTGCCGTGCCGCTCATGGTCAGCGGCGAAGTGAACAGCCCTGTGTATGTGGGCTTCAAGGACGCTGTAAGGCTGTTTTTCACCAATTTTGTCAATTTCAGCGGTCGCTCGACCGTTCTTGAATACTGGTACGGCGCACTGTTCTACCAGCTCATGAAACTGCTGATACAGCTCGTTGTCGCATCAATCCTGCCCGGTATTTCAAGTCTCTGCTCGCTGCTGTTATTCATACCGATGCTCGCGCTGAACATCAGGCGGCTCCACGATATCGGAAAATCCGGCTGGAGCGTACTGCTTGCCCTCACCGGAGTGGGTATGATACCGCTGCTCATCTGGCACCTCAGACCCGGTGACCTCGGCGATAATCAGTGGGGAACTTCGGCAGAAAGGATCTTAATGCCGGCATAACAAGGCTAACGAAAGGCGGACATATGTCCGCCTTTTTAATGCGTAATTATCAATTCATAATTCATCGCCTTCGGCGATGATACTAAAATCCGTCTGCGTCAGCGGACACCTCTTTTATTCTTTATTATTTCGTGGGGCGATGTGGTCAACTCCCCCTACGCTATGCACTTAATACTTTCTCAGCTCTGAGCTATTAGTTCTGAACTCTAAGTTAAAACAGTCCCCTTACGTCCTCGAAGGTAAGTGAGGGGTGTAGTGCGAGGTTTATCCCGAAGGCTATGAGCTGCGAAGCTCGTTCGGTAAGGCGGTCGATATCACGCGGTGTCACAAGCATATTTGGCAGTGAGCAGTCGATATCCTCACCGGTAAGGCTCCGCACTATCGTGTGCATATCCACCACGGTCGGCACGCCTATGGCAATGACAGGTATACCAAGGCTGTTCTCCGAGAGCTCCTTCCGCGCGTTGGAAACTCCGCTTCCCGGCGAAATACCGGTATCCGTGAGCTGTATAGTCGTACCGAGACGGCTTATGTCCGAGCAGGCGAGAGCGTCAATTGCAATGACCGCCGCAGGTCTCAGCTGTCCGGCAAGAGCGCGGACTATCTCCGCGGTCTCAATGCCCGTCTGTCCGAGAACTCCGCCCGCAAAGGCACTCACGCGGCGCAGTGACACGAGAAAATCTCCCTCATCGCCAAGCTCATCACGGAGATGTCTGGTCGCAAGCACCTTCGCAGCGGTCTGCGGACCGAGAGCATCCGGGGTCATGTCGCTGTTGCCAAGTCCCACCACAAGGATATCCCCCTCCGGAACGAGCCGCGCAAGCTCGCCGGAAAACTCCTCCGCCATAGCCTGATAACCGTCCGAAAAACGGCTCAGACTGCCGGTATCGAGGGTGATATACCTGCCCCTGCCCTTCCCGAGCGTATCACGGCAGCTTTCGTCGCTGATGATTATTTCAGTCACTGCAAACGTCTCTCCGCGCACCTCCCGGCGCACTCCTTCCGGAAGAACGTCCTCCCCGAAGCTTTCGACCGCAAGATCTGTTCTTATTTCCATAGCCGCCTCCTGCCTGTTTGTACAATATGCCGGAATTCAACATTAAATAAACGGTCAATATTTTAAGTTCTGCCTATTGAAAATACCGGCGAAAAATGTTATAATTATTTATGTCTCAGTAGGATAAGTGTGCGTTGCACTTATCGGAGTACATTCGTACTCTATTATCTGTACAATGCGGGCAGATATACATTCCGCATAATTTCAAGGAGGTGTAACAAAATGCCGAACATTAAGTCTGCTAAGAAGAGAGTCAAGGTAAACACTACCAAGGCTGCTGCCAACAAGGCAAGAAAGTCCAATCTCAAGACAGTTCTCAAGAAGGCTGACGCTGCTGTAGCTAACGGTGCTGCTGACAAGGCAGAAGCTATCAAGGTTGCTATCAAGAGAGTAGATCAGGCTTGCGCTAAGGGTCTTATGCACAAGAATAAGGCTGCAAGAAAGAAGTCTCAGCTCGCTAAGAAGCTCAATGCTGCTGACTGATAAGCTCTTTTAACAATACAAAATGAACCCCTGTGTACTCACGACACAGGGGTTTTTGCTACGTTCTTATGCTTTGAATACCGAAGGATTAACGGCAAAGGTGATCACCATGCCCAATACCCATGCAATGATTCCTGCAACGAGGTAAGCCGTACCGGATTTCTTCTTTCCCTTGGAAAGATTAACGATACCCATTATTATTCCTGCAATAGGTATAAGAACAGCAAGTATCATCAGTCCGACATTTACCTTGTCTTCATCATTTCCGCAGTAGGGACAAACAAAGCTTCCCTCTTCCATCTCTTTTCCGCATTTGCTGCAAAATGCCATATTATCACCTCACTTTTTATTCAAGGACTGCGCGTCCATGTTCAAATTATATAACAATTTTCACGGTTTGTCAAGCTATTTCAAAGCAAAACCCCTGTGCATCTCACAACACAGGGGTTTTTGTTATTTCATTAAAGCCAGCAAGACAAAGAAGTTAAAACACCAAATGAATATTCCTAAAAGCAGATACATTAACATATATACCGAGCCGAGCCTTTTATATCCATTTGACATAATTACAAACGAATAAATAAATGCAGGCAGGCTCAGCAAGGGGTAGAATAAAAATGAAACCGTAAACGCCAATAATATTCCTATAATCGCTATCCAATTAAGAACTGTTATAGTTTTGACCATACCCGGATCTTTTTCTTTAAACAATTCGGCTTCTTCCTTCAGATTTGCCGGTTCTGCTTTTTTAGTCTCCGATACACTCTGCTCAGGTTCGGATTTTTTATTGTAAAGGTCTGTCGGCACTCCGCAATGCACACACATGATCGCTTCATCGTCGATTTCTTTTCCGCACTTTCTGCAATATGCCATAAATACCACCTCGTTTGAATAGTTTAGGACAATATGTCCATAACTTTATTATAGGACAATTTGTCCTATTTGTCAAGCATTTTCACAGCCTGATTTATAATAATTATGAGGTGATGATTATGTTTGTTAGGATAAGAAATCTCCGCGAGGACAGCGACCTGACGCAAAAGCAGGTCTCGGAGTATCTTTTCTGTGACCAGTCGCTCTATTCCAAGTACGAGCGCGGACTCAGAGATATTCCCGTAGGCATTATCATCAAACTTGCAGAACTGTACAAAACGAGTACGGACTATATCCTCGGACTGACTGATGAAAAACAGCCGTATAAAAAATGAACCCCTGTGCATCTCACAACACAGGGGTTTTTGTTTTATTCTGTCATTCAGGCGATGAAGCATTAGCGCCCAAAATAATCAATAATAAAAATAAGGACAATGCAATAAAGGCTGCGCCGACGTAATTCTTGCCAGCATTTTTCTTTCCGCCGGAAATATAGACAGCACCAATAATGAAGCCGATTACAGGCATAAAAAATGATGCTATTACCAAAAGAATACTTGTTTTGTCTTCACCATTGCCGACAGTCTTCTGGAATCTGTCCGTCGGAACTCCGCAGTGTACACAAACGACTGCTTCGTCATCTATTTCCATTCCGCATTTTCTGCAATATGCCATAATATCACCTCATAAACGCAAGTCCAGGTTACCCCCTTGATTTAATTATATGGCAAATTCTGCCGGCTGTCAAGCTTTTTCGATGTAAAAACCCCTGTACCGCAGTACAGGGGTCTTGTTATATTCAGTTCTGGTATGCGCCTTCGCCGGCAGCGCTTTCCTTAGCTGCCTCAACAGCCTTCGCGGTCTTTTCCTTGACCTTTATCCTGCGCTTGATACGCTTGAACATGAATGCGAGCAGAAGCTCAACGAAACCTGTTCCGATAGCGATGATACCAAACTTCAGAAGAATGTGGAATACAAGATAGAAGATGATGTTTCCGGTAACAGCATAGATTATCGGTGAAGCAGCAAGTACAGCCGCGCCGATGATGAACATGAGGAAGCCGCTGATGCCGAATATCTTTCCGTAGAAGCCTGCGAGGTGCTTGCCTCTGCGGTCAACGATGAGAGCTATCCAGATGAGGAATACAAGAACGATAGCAAGCACGATGCCGAGTGTCAGATAAGAGAAGGCATACTTTGCGTTCTTGAGGTCGAAGCCGACATTGTCCTTCCACTTCTTTACGGAGAGGTTCTTGTCAACGTCGTTCTTCTTGAGCTTCTTGTTGATAGTCTTGAGGTCGGACGAGCTGAACTTCTTGCCGAGCTCCTTCTGAGCTACCTTGTTATTGCTCTTGTTGCCGAAGAACTCGTTCGTTATCATATCAGAGGTAACTGACGGGTCATCGCCGTCGCCGTCGATTATGTAGTTTGCGTAGTTCTCGACCTTCTCGCCGATGAATTCAAGAATATTCGTACCCTCAAGATAGTTCTTGAAGTCTTCCTTATCGGCATTGCCCTCTGTGATCTTTCTGATGCCGAGGGTCTTGTAGATGTCGTCAGAAAGCGGAGCACCGTCAAATTCACCGCTGAGGACAACGTCCTTGTCGAGGTTTTTGATGCTCTTTTTGAGTGACTTGCCGTTTGCGCCGAACTTTATCGAAGCACAGAGGCTCAGTGCAAAGAGACATACTACTGTAACTATGGTGAACAGCACTGCAAAGAATATCCTTACACCGCCGAGTTTTTCGCGGCGCTTCTCCTCCTGAACAGGTGCTCCGTACAGTGACGGATCCTCAAAGTAGGGCTGCTGTGCACCGGGCTGTCCCTGCGGCGGAGCGTACGGGTCGAACTGCTGCTGTGCATACTGCTGACCCTGAGCGTACTGTCCCTGCTGATACTGCTGCTGATCGTTCTGCTGATACAGCGGAGGGATATTCATAGTGTCTGTGTTGTCGTCAACAGGCTTATTTGCACCGAAGGGATCGGTATTGCCGAAGATATCGGAGCTGCCGCTCTGCTGGGCTGCACCGTTGAACTGGTTATTGCCGAAGTCCGGAACGCTGTTCTGTATATCAGGAACAGGTACGGGAGCAACAGACGGTTCAGGCTCGTCAGAAAGGAGCATCGTATTCTCTCCGCCGTTGAAGTTATCGTTGACCGGTGCGCTGTCCTCGGTGAGAAGCATGGTGTTCTCGCCGCCGTCGAAGTTATCATTCAGCGGTGCGCTGTCCTCGGTGAGAAGCATCGTGTCCTCGCCGCCGTCGAAGTTATCGTTGACCGGTGCGCTGTCCTCGGTGAGAAGCATCGTGTCCTCGCCGCCGTCAAAGTTCTCGTTCAGCGGTGCACTGTCCTCGGTGAGAAGCATTGTGTCCTCGCCGCCGTCAAAGTTCTCGTTCAGCGGTGCACTGTCCTCGGTGAGGAGCATCGTGTCCTCGCCGCCGTCAAAGTTCTCATTCAGCGAAGCGCTGTCCTCGGTGAGAAGCATCGTGTCCTCGCCGCCATCGAAGTTCTCGTTCAGCGGTGCACTGTCCTCGGTGAGAAGCATCGTGTCCTCGCCGCCGTCGAAGTTCTCGTTCAGCGGTGCACTGTCCTCGGTGAGGAGCATTGTGTCCTCGCCGCCGTCGAAATTCTCGTTGAGTGCGTCTGTCTGCGTCTGGTCGTCAAGCCTTGTTCCGCATTCGGGACAGAACTTTGCCCCGTCGTTCATCTGCTTTCCGCAGTTTTTACAAAACATAGTCTTTCCTCCTTTAATTATCAATCAATTTCTGAATACTTATTTTTAAGCTCATTCGGAGTTCCGAAGAATATCTTGTACCCCTCTCCGTCAACATCAAGAACCACAATGTATCCGCTGAGTTTAGTCGGATCCTTATCCTTGTAGGATATCTCAATGACCAGATAGTATACATCGCCCGATCTTACCGTGACTTTTTCTTCATATTCCTCCTGAAAATAGTTCTCAGCGTACTTCAACTCCTCATTGGACAGCTTACCTACCTTTTCCACTGATTCCGGAATATACCTGCTCCCTGTTGAATCCAAGAAAAAATTGCCTTTGTAATTGTTAACGAGATCGTCCCATTTTCCCTTTTCCTTAGCCATTTCAATGAAAGCACTCGGAGCCTGATAGGAATAGTGGATATTGCCGTCGGGTTCATCATAGGTAGCTTTGAGAAATTCCTCCAGAAAAGCCTGTTTATCTCCTTTACCGCCGCTGCTGCCGCCTTCCTTGCCGCAGCCTGCAAAGCAGAGCATTACCGAAATACAGACAAGGCAAAATGCCAGTGCTCTTTTCAATAAACCATCCCATTAACAATGGAGTAAATATACATCATTATTATACATCTATTTATTCATATTGTCAATAAATAAATCTCATTTTCTTTTTGTTACTGGGACAGTAAGCACTAAACAAAGAAAACGGCGCACATTGAAGTGCGCCAGCTTTTCTTATTCCTTTACATATACGCCGACTATTTCTGCAATATAGGCGCGATGATACGGTGCGCTGCTGTAATTCTGCTCCGCTATGCCGTCATCTGTGAGGAATCCCTTCTCCTCAAGGTCATAGCTGTAAAGCTTACGGCAGACGAGCACGATATCAGCTTCCTCAAAGCCTGTGCTGCCGCCGATCTCAACAGGAGTAAGTCCTGTCTCCTTCATCTTGTCGCAGTCCCTTCCCGAATGAGAGCCGCAGAACGAAAGAGCGCTGCGGTATTTCTCACTGAAGAACGAAGCCGTGAATAGCTCCTCCTTCTCGATAAATCCGAAGGTGTACCTGTTGGGGCGGATATAGCAGGTGAGAACGTTCCTGCTCCAGAGCACGCCGACCTGTCCCCATGAGGCGGTCATAGTGTTGAAGCTGCCGGGCTTTCCGGCGGAAACGAGCATCCACTCCTTTCCTATCTTTGCGAAGGGATCAAAGCTGAGCTTTGAGAGCTCGGTTTTTCTGAATGACATATTATTCCTCCTTATATTGACCGCCCCGAAGACATTATGCCCTCCTGAGAGCGGATTTGTAGCGCAGACGGAGCTTATCGGTTATGAGCGCGATAAATTCCGAATTTGTGGGTTTCCCCTTGCCGGTATCAACGGTGTAGCCGAAGAATGAATTGAGGGTATCGACATTTCCCCTGTCCCATGCTATCTCTATCGCATGGCGGATAGCACGTTCAACGCGCGATGAAGTAGTATCGTAGATGCCTGCGACCGTGGGGTAGAGCATTTTGGTAACGCTGTCGAGAAGCGTCTTGTCCTCAATAGAATAGAGTATCGCCGTTCTGAGGTAGTGATATCCCTTGATGTGGGCAGGAACTCCGAGCTGATGTATCATATCGGTAACAACGACCTCCATGTCGTCGCTGAGGCTGTTCGCCCTGTCACCGAGCGCCGAGGTTATCGCGGTGAAGAGATCGTCTGTGTCAAACGGCTTCAACAGGAATTTTGAAGCGCCGTTATCCATGACCTGACGCTCGATGAATTCATTGTCATACTGCGATGTTACGATGAATACGGGTATCTTTCCGCCCGAATCCCTCACGCGCTTCATTATCGACACAACATCGCCGTTCTGTGCAGTAATATCGAGAACGGCAGCGTCCGGGGGATCGTTCCTTATAGATTCAAGGATAACATTGCAGTCCTTCCTCCGGGTATATGCGTACATACCCCTTTCTCTGAGCCGGTTAGCCACACTTACACCGTTTTCGGCTGAATCATCGCCGATAAGTACCCTTACCTTGTTGTTCATACTGTTTTGACCTCCATATTTTTCATGCGTCTTCAAGACGTCCGTATAATATGATATCACAGCGGAACAGGCGGTGCAACGGATAATTATGTAACTTTTTCCGGATAAGGCGTGAGAAATGATGAAACCGGTCAGCGGAGCTTCTTATGCCCCTTTGCAAGAATGCTGTCGGTTATGCTGCGGACCTTTGTCCCCGGAGGGAACATTTTGTCGGCAAGCCGCGAAGCAGCGTTCTGTTTTGGCTTGATGCCTGTATTTATGGCTATTTCCGGATCCTTTACGGAGCTGCTCCATTTTTTGAAGACCTTCGCGGAAATATGCTCCTCAAGGAATTTTCTGTCGGCTGAGGTGCAGCACTTCACGACAAAATCCAGCGGCACCTCACAGGCTTCCCTGCCGGAGCTCTCGCTGATATCGCCGAAATATTCCTCATACATCGCAATGAAGTCGTCCCTTCCGGCACAGCACTTCTCATTCTTTTCAAGCGCGGCAAGAACTGACCTTCCGGGCTCTTTTCCGGGGTCGTGACCGGGTACAAGGCTCAGCGCACCAAGAGTGAGGAAGCCCATCATGTACTCATCTCCGCAGAAGTCGCTGAGAGCGGTCTTGTTCTGCGGAATGTCAAAGCCATAGAGCGAATATAGTCCAAAGGCACACCGCAGCGCAAAACGCTCCGGGCCGCCGTACCTGAAGATATCGTTCTCCTCGCAGTAAGCCCTTACCCTTCCGGACTTATCCATGAGGGCGGCAGGGGAGGCGATGAGCAGAGCCTTCGAGCCCCTGACGATAGGGAGCTCTATATCAAAGGCAACGTCTCCGCCTATATGCAGGAGCCTGTCCGGCTTGACACCGGCTTTTTCGAGGACATCAGGATAATAGCTCTCGCCGGTGGGGTCCTTCATCTCAGATGTGACAGTGAGTCCGTCATACGAACCGTAGCCGCAGTTTTCGAGGATTGCCTTCACAGTATCGGTCGGATATATCGACTCCGCCGCAACTATAACGCGCTTGTCGGCGCTTTTTGCCCTGCGGTAGAGCTGCTTCACGCATTCACGCGGCACGGAATACTTCTCGACAAGGCGGCATTCAAGCTCCATGAGGGAGTTCTTTTCCTCGTCCGAGAGCCCTGCGGTCTTAGCGAGGATATCGTATATCTTCCCGAGGCTTACCCTTACCCTTATCTCGTATTTTTTGAGTGCAGCTGCCTCAGACCTTGACCTCAGCTCCGCGAAAGTGCCGCGCTGTTTTTTGCCGAGGGCTTTGAAATCTTCCTCCATAAGGGTGAAGATATCGCTGATATCCGAGAATGGTGTGGTCACAAGGACCTCGTGCAGCTTGAAGCTGACGGCGCTGTATTTTTTGTCGCCGACCTCGCGGAGAAGCTTATCCGTGAGCTGCTGCTGAGCTTCAGATATCGGTCTTCTGAGCTTTATCTCATTGAACGGCATGATTTGCCACCCCTTTTCTCTAATTCATAATAAGTGATTAGTGCTTAGTTATTTTGAGTTGAGAGTTGAGAATTGAAAGTTAAGGTATCGCCTTCGGCGATAATATTTAGATCTGTCCGCGTCAGCGGACACCACAAATAATCACTGCTTACTAAGTTCCTTATACTTGTCGAGGGTGAGTGCTCCGGCTGAATTGTACAGCCTTATAAGCGCCTGTCTGCTCGTGTTCTTGTCGGAATATCCGCCGTTTCCGTCCTCAACACAGTCGCCGTGCCAGAGTGCGAAGAACGACCACACCGAGTTGTCACGGAAGGAACTGTCCGCATCGGGTACACTTCCGCATTCGCTTATGGCTATGAGCTTATCCTTCCCCACAAGTTTCTGCAAGCCTGCAAAGCTCTCATAGAAACGGTCGCCGTAGTCCCTCTCGCCCTTGAAATAGAGGTCTGCTGCCGCTATATCATATGTCGAGCTGTCAACAAGAGTGTCCTTACTCTGACCGTTCCATATCCATATGAGATTGTCGAGCCCGAAATATCCTGTAAAGCGCTCGTACATGAGCTGCCAGAGCCATTTGTAAGCCTTGCTGCCGGAAGCTCCCCACCAGTACCAGCTGCCGCTTCCTTCGGGAAGGGGTCTCCAGAGCACGGGAACACCCTTGCTCCTGAGCTGTGTGAGCTGACCTGCCATATTGTCTATGTCGAGGATAAGACTGTATGTCTGGCGCGTGATCTTTCCCTCGCCGTAAAGTCCGCGTATCTCCTCCTGATCGAGGGACGCTATATCGGTATCCGTCACCGCATCTGCAAGCACGAAGTCGCTTTCGTCCGCATATACCGAGCTTTTCTCGGAGGGACTCTGCCAGTACCACGATACACCGACGATACCGCCGTTCCTGTACCACTCCTCGCAGGCATCAACACGCCTGAAGCTCTCGTCGTAGGAGCCCTTCGGTACGCTGAAATCCGCGAACCTTATGACCGGATACTTTCCCGTTACGCTGTAAATGGTGTCGAGCTCGGAATTGTCATTGTCCGCAGCATACTGCCCTGTGATGATATACTTCCCGTAGCTGTCCGCAAGGAACTTCATGAGCGCCTTTGCTGAGTCGCCGGCTTCCCTGTTGGAAAGTCCGCCGTCCGCCTCATATCCAAGTTTGCCGAGCGTATCACTGTTTTCGAGCTTGAGGTAGTCCAGACAGATATTGCCGTTCTGCGGACGGAGCTCAATATCGGAGTGTCCCTTCGTTAGGAAAACGCCATGGATCGTTATCTGCGTGAATTTGCCGTCCGATGTGGTCTTGAATGCCGTAAGAGGACTGCCGTTTATGCTGACGAGACAGTCCACCTTCCTGCCTGATGCTATGCTGAACGACAGGTCATAATGCTGATTGGTCGGGGTCTCGACGCCGAAGGTAACGCTTGAACTGCCGCTGCTGCCGAAGCCCGTGATATAGCCCTCGCCGCTGTAATTGTCCTTATCGTATTCCCTTGTGAGCTGACCGCGCAGAGTTGCATTTTCAGCCTCATAGAGGTTGCCGGTATCCTTTTCCTCTATCTTCGGGAATGAAACGGGATACTCCGGATATGTCTCCGAAGGCGGAGCCGCCGTCGGGGGAACTGTCGTGACCTCCTCAGTTTCGGCTATCTGCACGGGAGGCTCAGACGTGGAAGTCTTCTTCTTTCCGCAGGAAACCGGTACTGCGGCTGTAACTGCCGCTGTCAGAAGGCACAGACCCTTTCTCAGATGCTCCCTCATGGCTTTACCTGATACTTTCTTCCGGCTTCTGTCGGGAATATCACAACGCCGTCCTCGATGCGCGAGCCGACCGTTGCTCCGCCGCAGCTCACGCTTACCACGCAGTTTGCGCGGAGATGACACTCCCCGCCGTGGTCTGAGGTTATAACAGCACCTGTGAGCTTTCCGTCCTTCCACTCCATATCCACGCCGAAGCCGCCCTTTGCACGGAGACCGCGGATATGACCTGTGCTCCACTCATCGGGGAGAGCCGGAAGGAGATTTATCTCACCGCCGCAGCTCTGAAGAAGAGCCTCCGCTATCGCGTTCGCAGCGCCGAAGTTTCCGTCTATCTGGAAGGGTGGGTAGGTATCGAGCATATTCGGTGCAGTCGAGGTCGAGAGCATCCTTTTCAGGTTCTCATAGACCATTCTGCCGTCATAGAGCCTTGCCCACATATTGCTTATCCATGCACAGCTCCAGCCGGTATGGCCGCCGCCGTGGATAAGTCTGCGGACGAGCGTAGCCCTTGCCGCATCTGCAAGCTTTGGTGTCCTGTGGGGAGTTATGAGGTCTGCCGGGTGGAGCGCAAAGAGCTGGGAAACGTGCCTGTGTCCGACCTCGACCTCGTCGTAGTCAACAGCCCATTCCTTTATCTGACCGTACTTGCCTATCTCGGGCTGGGGGAGCTTTTCCAGCAGCTTTGCTAGCTTTGAGGCAAACTCCTTATCCCTTCCTAGTATATCCGAAGCCTTTATGACATCGTTGAACAGCACGGTTATTATCTGGGAGTCCATAGAGGGTCCCATGCAGAGGCAGCCCTTCACGCCGTCAGCTGTGAGGTAGGTGTTCTCCGGCGAAACAGAGGGGCTTGTGACAAGCCTTCCCTCGCTGTCCTCAATGAGGAAGCCGGTGAAGAACTCTGCCGCTTCTTTTAATATATGGTACTTATCGGCAAGGAATTCCCTGTCGAGGGTATATTCGTAATGCTCGAAGATATGCAGCGCGAGCCATGCTCCGCCGGTCGGCCAGAGCGTAGAGGGGACATATTTGTCCTGCGGTGCGGTATCTCCCCATATATCGGTATTGTGGTGGCACACGAAGCCTTTGTCTATGCCGTACATCTCCTTCGCGGTCTTTCTTCCATTCTCGCAGATGCGTTCGAGGAGGTCGAAAAGGGGAAGGTGACACTCCGGGAGGGCACAGACCTCGGCAGGCCAGTAGTTCATCTCGGTATTGATATTCACGGGATAGCGGCTTCCCCACGGAGGGAGCATCTCGCTGTTCCATATGCCCTGACGGTTCATCGGCTGTGTACCGGGACGGCTCGCGGATATCATGAGGTATCTGCTGAAATTGAAATAGAGCTCCATGAGCTTGTTGTCGTTGATAAGACGCTTGCACTCCTTATTGTCGAGCTCGTCGCCCTTCAGACGGTCGATGCGCCTGTCGGTGGTGAGCTTTGTGAGGTCGGTAGAGCTGTTGTCCTCAAGGGAGAACTCAACGCGGTCGAAAAGCTCCTTGTAGTCGCAGACATGGCGAGTATAGAGCTCATCGTAATGCGAACGCAGAGCCATTTCCACATCAGTTACTGCCGAACGCTCATAATTATCCCCATAGAAGCTCGTTCTCACCGAGAGCACGAGCAGGACTTCATCAGCACCGCTTACACAAAGCCTGCCGCCAAGGGTGCGGACGGTGCCGCCCTGAGCTGATGCACCGAGGCAGGCTGCAAAGAAGATGCCGTCACGGCTGCCGGTACCGCCTGTGTAAAGGAGCATATTCGGGGCACAGGGACGGTTGTCGTCGTAGTAGTCCTCTCTGCCGTCTATATCGCAGGATAGTGTAACGCTTCCGGAAGCGCTTCCGCTTATCCTTATCACCATTACCTCATCGGGCGCTGATACAAAGACATTCCTTGTATAGCGGACATCGCCCACTGTGAATGTAGTTCCGGCAACAGCCTCGGACAGGTCGAGCGTACGGCGGAGATCTCTTGCCTTGCCGCCAAGCTCCATATTGATATGAAGGTCACCGAGTGGCATATAGCGGCGCATATTCTCCGGAACGCCCTGCATTTTCTCGAACGCTGTCTTTTCGGCTTCGGGTATCCTTCCCTCAGCAAGCAGAGCCCTGACCTCGGCAAGACCCTCGCGGGCGTCGGGGTTTATCCTGTGGCGGAGACCGCCGGACCATACGGAATCCTCGTTCAGACCTATGAGTTCATCGGCAGCTCTGCCGTAGACCATGCCGCCTATCCTGCCGTTTCCGACTGGAAGAGCCTCGTTGAAGTCTTCTGCCGGAGCGTCATATTCAAGTAATGTTTCAGTATTCATTCACTATCTCCTTATGGTTTGGTTACAGCTTATCATATTATTTGCGTATTGTTTATGGCTTATCATATTATTATAGCATACTTCTGTGATTTTGGCAAGCGCGATTATAATTGGTCAGCCGTCAGCTTGTTGGGACGCCTTTTGACGTTCGTGCCGCAATTTTAACGTCCGGCTGCACATCACCTTGTAGGGGGGAACATTTAAACGTCCGTACTGCCTGTTAAAACAATGCCAGCCGACCTCTGGTTCGGCGAAGCAGCGTGACGATGCCGCCCAGCCGTTTGTATTTACTACGGAAGCGCATTGTGCGTCCCTGCACTATGCACTGATTACTAATTGTATCCGCCCGTATCGCTCACAAAAAAGTTCTTGCATTTCTCATGATTATGTGTTACAATATAAGGTAAGAAGTTGTGCAATGACGCTTCAAAATTACATTTTCGTGCGTATTTCCGGCATTTCCCGGAGATGGTACGGGTTGGGAGATAAGTATGCCAAAAAGACAGGACATCAATAAGATAATGATAATCGGTTCAGGACCTATCATCATCGGTCAGGCGTGCGAGTTTGACTACTCCGGTACTCAGGCCTGCAAAGCCCTCAGACAACTGGGCTACGAAATAGTTCTCGTCAATTCAAACCCCGCAACTATCATGACGGATCCCGATGTTGCTGATATCACCTACATCGAGCCGCTCAACCTTTCAAGACTTACCCAGATTATAAAGAAGGAACGTCCCGACGCTCTCCTTCCTAACCTTGGCGGTCAGTCCGGACTTAACCTCTGTTCGGAACTCGACAAGGCTGGCGTCCTCAAAGAATACAACGTTCAGGTAATAGGCGTTCAGGTTGACGCTATCGAGCGCGGTGAGGACCGTATCGAATTCAAGAACGCTATGAAAGAACTCGGCATCGGTATGCCCAGAAGCGAGGTCGCTTACTCCGTTGACGAGGCTGTAAAGATTGCTGAAAAGCTCAAATACCCGGTAGTTCTCCGTCCTGCTTACACTATGGGCGGTGCCGGCGGCGGCATGGTATACAACGTTGACGAGCTCAAGGTCGTTTGTGCAAGAGGTCTCCAGGCTTCCCTCGTCGGACAGGTCCTCGTTGAGGAGTGCATCTTCGGCTGGGAGGAGCTCGAGCTCGAAGTTGTCCGCGACGCTGAGAACAACAAGATAACCGTTTGCTTCATCGAGAACATCGACCCTATCGGCGTTCATACCGGTGACTCATTCTGTTCCGCTCCTATGCTCACTATCCCTGAGGACGTCCAGAAGGAACTTCAGGAGATGTCCTACCGTATCATAGAGTCCATTCAGGTCATCGGCGGCTGCAACTGCCAGTTCGCACGCGACCCCGAGACAGGACGCATCGTTGTTATTGAGATAAACCCCAGAACTTCACGTTCCTCCGCACTTGCCTCAAAGGCAACAGGCTTCCCGATAGCCCTCGTTTCGGCTATGCTCGCCTGCGGTCTTACTCTGAAGGATATCCCCTGCGGAAAGTACGGCACTCTCGATAAGTATTATCCCGACGGCGATTACATCGTTATCAAGTTCGCACGCTGGGCTTTCGAGAAGTTCAAGGGCGCCGAGGACAAGCTCGGCACTCAGATGAGAGCTGTCGGCGAGGTAATGAGCATCGGCAAGACCTACAAGGAGGCTTTCCAGAAAGCAATCCGCTCACTCGAAAAGGACCGCTACGGTCTCGGATTTGCCAAGAATTTCCACGAGATGTCAAAGGAAAAGCTCCTCGAACAGCTCCGTTTCCCCACAAGCGAGAGACAGTTCGTTATGTATGAGGCTCTCCGCAAGGGCGCAACTGTTGACGAGCTCCACAACCTCACAAAGATAAAGAAGTATTTCATCGAGCAGATGAAGGAGCTTGTTGACGAGGAGGAGCAGCTTCTCACCATGAAGGGCTCTGTTCCGGCTGAAAACGTCTTGAAACAGGCTAAGCTCGACGGCTTCTCAGACCGCTACCTCAGCTCTCTCCTCGAAGTTACAGAGGAGGAGATTCGCAACGCCCGCATCGGCTTCGGTATCAAGGAGGCATGGGAAGGCGTTCATGTAAGCGGTACCCAGAATGCGGCTTACTACTACTCCACCTACCACCTCGACGAGGACAAGAGCCCCGTAAATACCGACAAGCCCAAGATAATGATACTCGGCGGCGGTCCTAACCGTATCGGTCAGGGTATCGAGTTCGACTACTGCTGCGTTCACGCTGCACTCGCTCTCAAAAAGCTCGGCTTTGAGTCCATTATCGTAAACTGCAACCCGGAGACAGTATCCACAGACTACGATACCTCCGACAAGCTCTATTTCGAGCCCCTTACTCTCGAGGACGTTCTCGCTATCCACGACAAGGAGAAGCCGGTCGGCGTTATCGCACAGTTCGGCGGACAGACTCCCCTTAACCTCGCGGGTGACCTCAAGAAGTACGGCGTAAATATCCTCGGTACAACTCCCGAGACCATCGACCTTGCCGAGGACCGTGACCACTTCCGTGCTATGATGGACAAGCTCGGTATCCCGATGCCCGAGGCTGGCATGGCTGTAAACGTTGACGAAGCGCTTGAAATAGCAAACCGCATCGGCTACCCAGTTATGGTACGTCCTTCCTACGTTCTCGGCGGACGCGGCATGGAGATAGTTCACGACGACGACATGATGAGAGTATATATGGAAGCCGCAGTCGGCGTAACTCCCGACAGACCTATCCTCATCGACCGCTTCCTCAACCACGCTACCGAGTGCGAGGCTGACGCTATTTCCGACGGCACACACTGCTTCGTTCCGGCTGTTATGGAGCATATCGAGCTCGCAGGCGTACACTCCGGCGACTCCGCTTGCATCCTGCCCTCCATGAACCTCACCGACAAGCAGGTCGCTACTATCAAGGAGTACACCAAGAAGATAGCAGTTGAGATGAACGTATGCGGTCTTATGAATATGCAGTACGCTATCGAGGGCGATACGGTTTACGTTCTCGAGGCTAATCCCCGTGCATCGCGTACAGTTCCGCTCGTTTCAAAGGTCTGCGACATCAATATGGTAAAGATCGCTACCGATATAATCACCTCATCGCTCACCGGAAGACCTTCACCGGTTCCGGAGCTCCGCGACCGTCAGATAAACCACTACGGCGTCAAGGAGGCTGTATTCCCGTTCAATATGTTCCAGGAGGTTGACCCTGTTCTCGGACCTGAGATGCGTTCAACCGGCGAAGTTCTCGGTATCGCTCCTACCTTCGGAGAGGCTTACTACAAGGCTCAGGAGGCTACTCAGACAAGGCTTCCCGACGGCGGAACAGTTCTCCTCAGCGTTTGCGACAGGGATAAGGCTGAGCTGCTCGACATCGCTCACGCTTTCAGTGACCTCGGCTTCAATATCCTCGCAACAGGCAAGAGCTACGAGATGATAAAGGAAGAAGGCATCCCCTGCAAGAAGATCTTCAAGATCTACGAGGGACGTCCCAACATCGCAGACGAGATTGCAAACGGCGAGATACAGCTCATTATCAATACCCCTGCCGGCAAGACCAGCGTCCACGATGACAGCTATATCCGCAAGGCTGCTATCAAGCACCGCGTTCCCTATATCACTACTATGGCTGCCGCTAAGGCAAGCGCAGAGGGTATCAAGGCTCACCGCGACAACAAGCACTTCGGCGTCAAGTCACTTCAGGCTCACCACGGCGATATCAAGTAATACCAGAAGCTCCCCTCAAAGGGGAGCTTTTTTGTCTGTCTTACTATTTTTGTGGAGCAATGCCTGCATCAGCCTGCCCGTTTCTGATTTATGCGGAGCTTTTGCTGCTGTACACAAACTACTACTTGCTATTTTTGCAGAAATATGTTACAATAGAAAAAACGAAGGGAGTGAGAATATGATAGCCGGAGTATCAACAGCCTGTCTTTACCCGAAGCCTCTCGAGGAATGCCTTTATGAGCTTGCTGTGAACGGTATATCGGCTGTCGAGATATTCATTAACTCCCATTCAGAACTGAAAAAAAGCTTCGCCCACGGCGCTGCTGCTCTTATGAAGCGCTTCGATATGCGCTGCACGGCGGTCCACCCCTTCACCTGCGAAATGGAGCAGATGATGCTCTTCTCCGAGTACGAACGCAGGATAGAGGATATGCTCGAATACTACAAGTATTTCTTCCGTTTCATGAACACGGTCGGCGCGGATATCTTCGTCTTCCACGGCGCAAAATATGCTCAGAAGGAGCTTTACTGCGAGCGTTACAGCAGGCTTTACAGGCTCGGCAGAGAATTTGGCGTCACGGTAGCTGTTGAGAACGTTTCGCGCTGTCAGAGCGCGTCCTCGGCTTATATCAGGGAGCTTGCAAAAATGCTCGGGAATGAGTTCGCGTTCGTCCTTGATACGAAGCAGGCTGTCCGCGCAGGAGAAGACCCCTTCCGCTTCCTCGATGCGGCAGGAAAAAACACTGTCCACGTTCACATCAGCGACAGCGGCGAGCTCGGAGACTGCCTTCTCATCGGCAGAGGAAACTTCCGGTTCAGACAGTTTTTTGAGCGCCTCGGTGCCCTTAACCCTGACTGCAGCGTTGTGCTGGAGCTTTACAGGAGCGGCTTCAGAGGCATCAGCGACCTTGTTACAAGCTACAATATCCTTACAAATATGACTGAGCCTTACGGCAGGGAGAACGATGTATGAAATGTCCATTCTGCGGTTATGAAGACACAAAGGTAATAGACTCAAGACCAAGTGACGAGAAGATAAAAAGACGCAGGGAATGCACCAAATGCGGCGGAAGATTCACTACATACGAGGCAGTCGAAAGACCAATGCTCATGGTGGAAAAGCGTTCCGGCGGCTTCGAGCCCTTCGATAAGGCAAAGCTGATAAAGGGCATCTTCACGGCAATAAAGAAGCGTCCAGTCACAAAGGCTCAGGTCGAGGACATTGCAAATCAGGTGGAAAACACCTGCGCCGACCAGCTCAGGAGCTTCGTCAGCTCACGCGAGATAGGCAGCATAGTCCTCGAAAAGCTGAGAGAGATCGACCCTGTTGCTTATATCAGATTTGCCTCTGTTTACGAAAATTTTACCGATGTCAAGAGCTTCGTTGCCGCTATAAGCAAGTTTGAATGATCAGCTTACGGCAAGCCTGAGAGAACCGCCGTCCTCGCTGTAAACCATAGAAGCGACCGCGGTATCATCGCACACGAGCAGCTCCGCAAGCATTTTCCTGCTGCCGGGGCTGTAATTTTTTACCTCATACATATAAAGACGGGCGTTCCTGCCGGCATACTCGCGCAGAGGAAGTCCCTGCCTATCCTGTATATCGGCATATTCCTCATAAACTGCAGAAAAATCGCCGGGTATGGTGACATCTCTGCCGGCAATCTCCTCGACCTCCCAGCCGTGTGAGGCGAAGTAGTCAAGACGTTCGGCAGTGCTTGACGCGGCGACCTTTGCACTCTCAGGAACGTGTCTTGCGGACCTTCCGCCGGGAACGATGAATATTGCAGTACCGAGTACAGCTGCCGATATCAGGGCAAATGTGATTTTTTTCATAATGTACCTCCTGTAAGTTGTCAGTGAGCAGTGCAGGGGGCGATGCCCATGCACTAATCACTATGCACTATGCACTTAACTAATATATAATTATGAACTGAAAGGGGCAGGTTATGCCGCAGATAAGACTTGACAAATTCATTTCCGAGCGGACGGAGTATTCGCGCAGCCAGATAAAACAGCTCGCAGCAGCCGGAAAGATAACTCTTAACGGCACCACAGTGAAAAAGGCTGACATAAAGACCGACCCCGATGCCGACACCGTTGAGGTGTGCGGAAAACGCCTCAGTGCCGGGAAACACAGGTACATACTGCTCAACAAGCCGGAGGGCTATGTCTCCTCGACTGAGGACAGTGACGGTCCGTCAGTGCTCGGACTTGTACCGCCGGAGATGCGTACAAAGGGGCTGTTTCCGGCAGGAAGACTTGACAAGGATTCGCTCGGTGCGCTGCTTATCACAGACGACGGAGAGCTTGCCCACAGGATGCTCTCGCCGAGGAGCCACATACCCAAAATTTATATTGTGAAACTTGCCAGACCATTTGAAAGTAAATATATTGACATATTTAAAAATGGCATCACTCTCGCAGACGGCGACAAGTGCGGTCCGGCATTGGTACTACCTGTTCAAAACTCCGAAATACTGGCATTTGTACAGCTCACAGAAGGTAAATATCATCAGGTGAAAAGAATGTTCGCCGCTGTTGAAAACCATGTTGAACAGCTCATGAGAGTTTCTCTCGGAGGACTTGTTCTTCCCGAAAAACTGGCATTTGGAGAGTGTATGGAATTATTGCACAAAGATGTTGAAAACTTGTTCCGACCCCTTGATTTTGAGCGTTTCTGTGCCGAATTTTCCGGCTTTTTTTCGGCAATTCTAATAAACAAATAATTGCAACTTTGGCAATTTAGCAACTTGAAATCTTTTTTAGTTTGTGGTATTATATTATCATAGCTGATAGCGTACAGAAATAAATCAGCACAAAATATGAACTGGAGGACTGGATTAAATGGCAGGCTTAACACTCAAAGGCATTTATAAGAAATATCCGGGCGGCGTTGTTGCTGTTTCAGATGTTAATTTAGAGATAAGAGATAAGGAATTCATCGTACTGGTTGGACCTTCCGGATGCGGAAAATCTACTACTCTCCGTATGATCGCCGGACTTGAGGAAATCTCAGAAGGTGAACTTTACATAGGCGACCGTCTCGTAAACGATATCGCCCCCAAGGACAGAGATATTGCGATGGTTTTCCAGAACTACGCTCTCTATCCGCATATGACTGTTTTCGATAATATGGCTTTCGGACTCAAGCTCCGCAAGGTTCCGAAGGATGAAATTGAGAGAAAGGTAAACGAGGCTGCTAAGATCCTCGACCTTACACACCTCCTCGACAGAAAGCCGAAGGCTATGTCCGGTGGTCAGAGACAGAGAGTTGCTCTCGGTCGTGCTATCGTTCGTTCACCTAAGGTATTCCTCCTCGACGAGCCTCTCTCAAACCTCGATGCCAAGCTCCGTGCTCAGATGAGAACCGAGATTTCCAAGATTCACAAGAAGCTCGGTACTACTTTCATCTATGTAACTCATGACCAGACTGAGGCCATGACAATGGGCGACAGAATCGTTTGTATGAAGGACGGTTTCGTTCAGCAGATCGATACTCCTCAGCACCTCTATGAGAATCCTACAAACAAGTTCGTTGCAGGCTTCCTCGGTTCACCTCAGATGAACTTCATCGACGCTACTCTCAAGGAAGAGTACGGTCAGTATATCGTTGAATTCGGCTCTGAAGATTCCAGAAATCAGAAGGGCGTTAAGTATCAGATAATCGTTCCTGAGTCAAAGGTTAACGATGAGCTCGGCAACTACGTCGGCAGAGAGATCATCCTCGGCGTTCGTCCTGAGAGCATCCACGATGAGGAAATGTACCTCTCAAATGCTTCAACAGGCGTTATCGACACTTATGTCGAGATCACCGAAATGATGGGTGCTGAGACCTACCTCTACCTCCTCTGCGAAGGTATCCCGCTTACCGCAAGAGTAAGCCCGAGATCAACTGCTAAGTCCGGAGACGAGATCAAGGTTGCTATCGATCCTAACAGGATCCACATCTTTGACAAGGAAACTGAAAAGGCTATCGTCAACTGATTAATTTTCTTTTCATATTTATCCTTTCTTTCTTGTGCAGGCGAAAGTCTGTACGCAGAAGACCGCAGTAGCCATACTGCGGTTTTTTGTTTAGTATACGGAGGTGCTTAAATGACTGAGATAAGGCAGTATTTAGAGGAAAATCTGGAGAATATGACCGCGCTCCTGCGTGAACTCGTGGCTGTACCGAGCGTTCAGGGCGATGCCGAAGAAGGCTTTCCGTTCGGCAGAGAGCCTGCGCGTGCGCTGGGGATAATGCTTGAAAAATGCAGGGAAGCCGGTTATTCTGTGGAAAATGTTGATAACTATGCAGGCTCGGCGGATATAAACGGTCTCGCGCCGGAGCTCGGTATCCTCTCGCATCTGGACGTTGTTCCTGCCGGCGACGGCTGGAGCAGTCCGCCCTTTGAGCTGACGCAGGTCGGTGACAGGCTCGTGGGACGCGGTACTATCGACGACAAAGGACCTGCCGTTGCAGCGCTGTTTGCCGCGAAAGCTGTTAAGGAACTCGGTATTCCGCTGAAAAAGGGAGTCAGGCTTATATTCGGCACAAACGAGGAAAACGGTTCGGCTGACCTTTCCTACTACCGCAGCAAACATTCCCTGCCGCCTGTGGTGTTCACTCCGGACGGCGAGTATCCTCTTATCAATGCCGAGAAGGGTATGCTTAGAGTGTACTTTTCCGCGAAATACTGCGGAATACCAGTCAATGCCGGAACTGTGATAAATGCGGTTCCGGCGGTGTGCTCCGTCGATGCGGATAATTATTACGGAAGCTCAGCTCACGCCTCAACTCCCGAAAAGGGCGAGAATGCGATCACGAAATTCCTCGGTATACAGGAAAATCTTCACCCCCTGCTGAACAGGCTCTCGGAGCTTTTTCCTCACGGCGAGTTCAACGGAAAGAGCTGCGGACTTGGCTTCCGCGACAATATTTCGGGAGATATGACCTGTGTGCTGTCCATGCTGAATACCGTGAACGGCAGGCTTTGCGGGGGTATCGACATACGCTTTCCACTTGACCGGACGAAGGCTGAGGTAAGCGCTGTAATCTGCGAAAAACTGCGGTATGCCGGCTTTGAGATTGACTCCTGCGAGGGTGTTGAACCGCACTGCACCGATAAGAATTCAACATTTGTACAGGCATTGTTGAAAACCTACGAGCGCGTCACCGGTGAAAAGGGGCGCTGTATCGCTATCGGCGGCGGTACTTACGTTCACGAGATCGACGGCGGAGTGGCGTTCGGTGCGGAATTTCCGGGCGAGGAGAACAATATGCACAGCCCGGATGAGTGCATAACCGTGGAAAGTCTGCTGAAAAACGCCGAGATAATGGCGGAGGCTATCGTGGAGATTTGCGGATAATATGTAAGGACGGCTCTGCGCCGTCCTTTTTTATCGCCTTGAAGTCGTTGTTCTTGTGATCGTCCTTGTAGTCGTATCGTCCTCACCGTCGAGACCGTCAACAATGTCGCCGGCAGCGTCTGTAATGCCTTCTATGAGACTGCCGCCTGCCTCGCCTGCACCGTGGATAGCATCGCTGACGTGCTCGCCGACCGAGTTATCGTTCATAGTCGAATAGGTCGTACCGTCATTTGAATCATACTCCGTATCGTTTGATCCGCAGGACGTAAGTCCTGTACACACGGTAAAAAATATGGAGCATATTGCTAAAAGCTTTTTCATACAATCATATCCTTTACTTTTGTTGACTGTGGAGAGCTTTTCCACAGCGTAAGTTTATTGTTTACGCATTTTTCTTGATTATCCACATACATTCAAACTTTTTTTCAGACTACGAACATGAATATACCGTTGTTTTCCACCTTTTCAACTGAGTTTTCAACAGTGAACATATTATCTCCACACGAATTTCAACATCGTGTGGAAAACTTCTCCACACACTTGTGAAGATAATTAGGATTATATTGCTGTAAAATTTATACATTTTCAGCCGTATTTTCCCGCCGCCGCAAAACAGTCTGTATAATAGTTCCGGGGTACCTTTCCGTCACCCCTGCACTCATCCTCCGCATCGGTCATATACTAATGCGGAGGTGTTTACTTTGACTGAAGAAATACTGCTCGCGTTCATCGTGAGCATTGATATATACCTTGCCGCTGCCGCTTACTGCAACAGCGGTATAAGGATACCGATCCCCTCTGCCGCCGCTATAAGCCTTGTCGGTGCGGCTGTGCTCTGGTCTGCCGTGAGATTTTCCGCAATGGTCGGCAGATACGTTCCCGCTGGCGTTTTCCATAAGTGCGGCATTGCTGTACTGACCGCTATCGGCGTGCTTACCATACTCAAAAGCGCAGTCCGGAGCATAATGCGTAAAGCCACTGAAAACAACGGTATATTGCTGAAGAAAGGCTCTATCGTCATAAGACTATACCTCGACGACACTGCCGCTGACATTGACGGTTCAAAGACACTTTCGGTCACGGAAGCTTTGTCGCTTGCTGTCGTCAGCTCCTTCGACTGCGCCGCAACAGGCATCGGTGCAGGCAGCCATTCCCTCAATACCGCCGTTCTTGCACCGGCAGCGTTCCTGTGCGGCTGTTTAGCGCTGTTTCTAGGCAATATCACGGGCAAAAAGATATCCTCCCTGAAGCACGATCTCTCGTGGGTGGGAGGACTTATCCTTATAATATTTGCTTTTGTATTCTGATTTACAGACTGTATACCACTATCTCAGGCGCATCGAACAGTCTCAGCTTGCCCAGACCTGCCGAGACAAGAAGCTTTGTTTTCCCGAGGGTATATACCCCCTTGGAATACTGCGGAAAGAGCTTCCGCTCCGGCGAGAACATTCCCTTGCCGAAAAGCCTTACAGCGCCGCCGTGAACGTGTCCGCTGAACACCGTGTCAGCTCCCCATTCCGCATAGACCTCCGCAAACAGCGGATTGTGCGCGATGAGCATGACCTCGCCCTCCGGCCGCCTGCCGAGATACTTTTCCATATCCGGAACGGTTATCCTTTCAAGATGCCGGTAGCCGCCGTTATTCTTATATGTGGCATAGCTTTCTTCAAGCCCGAAAAGCTCTATTTCACGCCCTTTAAGGCTTATATGCACCCTGCCGTTACGCAGCAGCACGGCGTCAGTGCCATCAACGGCTTCTATGAATTTTCTCTGCATCTCTGGCGGAAGGCTCTGCTCATGGTTGCCGAATATCATATACACCGGAGCAATCATGCAAAGCTCGTGCAGCGTTCTGCTGAAAACTGTCATGTCAGTCTCCGTGCGCGATACGATATCGCCGCTGATAATGATGATATCAGGCTTCTCGCTCTCTGCTGCCCTGCATATTCGGCAGTTATCCCTGCCGAACCTCCTCTTGTGGAGGTCGGTGATATGCACCGCGCGTATGTTTCCGCCGAGCTCCTCACGCCTTATCCTGAGAGCAGAAACGTTCTCCCAGAGGGCGTACAGCGCGAAGCCTGCAAGTAAAATAATTACGATAAATATTATCAATCTTTCTTTTCCTTTTTATCAAGATGCCTCAGCACCGGTATATCTATCAGCGCAAATATGATCAGAAATACCGACGTGAACATTATCCTCGCGGAATATTTCGCTATCGTTCCTCTTGTACTGTTGTCCACGCTGTCGAGGTCAAAGGTGATGAAGAACATAACAAGGCTGAATATGCACGGTGCGGCGACTGCACATATGAAGAAGAACTCCCGGGAGAAATTTCCGTGCTTTCCTGCATCGAGCTGTACGAAATGGTACATAATGCAGAGAATCAGAGGCATAAGGATAAACAGGATCCTGCTCATTCCGGATTTGAGAAATATGAACCATGATCCACACTGTACAAAAAGACTGAGTATGATTATCACAAGCGCTGAAAAAGAGCTTGCATGATAATTCAGATATTTTCCCTTATCATCGTCATCATTCATCTTCCTGATCCTCCGGATCAGCTTCGATGACTACCTCGTTCTGTTCCTCGAGTGCAGCCTCGGCTTCGGCAGCACGCGCCTGTTCCTCGGTAAGCTGCTCGACCTTCTCGGTCTCTGCGGAATCGTCATGCTCGGCACGGGTGAAGGCAACAACCTGTGCGCCCTCGTTGACCTTCATGACGCGGACACCCTTTGCGATACGTCCCATAATGCGGACATCGCTTGCGAGTATCCTTATGATTATGCCGTCGCTTGAAACGAGGATTATATCGTCTGTCTCGTCAACTATCTTGATGCCGCAGACATGACCTCTGATATCATCGACCTTGTAATTAGTAAGACCGTAACCGCCGCGGTTCTGTATACGGTAGCTTTCAAGCTCGGTGCGCTTGCCGTAGCCGTTTTCGGTAACAGTGAGGAGAGATGCTCCCTCGCGGACTCTTGCCATGCTGACAACATAGTCGCCCTCACGGAGCTTTATAGCTCTTACGCCGTGAGCGGAACGTGAAAGTGCTCTTATCTTGTCTTCCTCGAGACGGATAGCCATTCCATTTCTTGTAGCTACAAAGAGCTGTGCGTGACCGTCTGTCATGCGGACACCCTCTATCTCGTCGCCTTCGTCAAGACCTATGGCGATAAGTCCGTTCTTGCGGACGTTCTTGTAGAGCGAGAGGTTCGTGCGCTTTATCTTGCCGTTCTTGGTAGCCATTGTGATGAACTTCTCGTCGCTGAAATCGGTGGTCTTTATCATTGCGGCTATCTTCTCGCCCTCTGAGAGCGGAAGGAGATTTATGAGATTGAAGCCGCGTGAAGCCTTTGAGCCGTCCGGGACTTCGTAGCATTTGAGCTTGTACATCACGCCCTTGTTGGATATGAAGAGGATATTGTCATGCGAGCCGCAGATGAACATTTCCTCAACGAAGTCCTCCTCACGCTGCTTCATGCCCGTGATACCGCGTCCGCCGCGGCGCTGGGTCTTGTACTCCGCAACCGGCATACGCTTGATGTAGCCGTTGCTTGTGAGTGTAACAACGCAGTCCTCCTCGGGGATAAGGTCCTCGATATCGACCTCGCCGCTGACATTTTCGATATCTGTACGGCGCGGGTCGCTGAACTTCCTGCGTATAGTGTTGAGGTCGTCCATGATTATCTGGTAAACGCGGCTTACGTCCGCAAGAATGTCCTCGTAGTCCGATATCTTGGTGAGCAGACCGTACAGTTCATCTGTTATCTTCTGTCTTTCGAGACCTGTGAGCTGTCCGAGACGCATCTGGACGATAGCCTCTGCCTGTTCGTCGGAAAGTCCGGTCTGATCCTCTATGTGCAGACCTGAGAGGTCGTACTGTGCACGGTCGAGAAGTGCCGACATATCGACGTCCTTGAAACGCTCTATCATGCGGGTCTTGGCTTCCTGAACGGTCGCGCTTGCACGGATTATCGCGATGACCTCGTCTATATAGTCAGCCGCAAGCACGAAGCCCTGCAGGATGTGAGCCCTTTCGAGAGCCTTTCTGAGGTCGAAGCGAGTCCTTCTCTGGATAACGTCAACCTGGAAATCGAGGTAGTCCTGAAGCATCTGCTTGAGGGTGAGTATCTTCGGCTCGTTGTTGACGAGCGCGAGCATGATTATGCCGACTGTATCCTGAAGCTGTGTGAGCGCAAAGAGCTTGTTGAGGACTATTTCGGGCATTGCGTCCTTTTTAAGCTCGATAACAACTCTCATACCGTCCTTGTCGGACTCGTCGCGAAGGTCGTAGATGCCTTCTATCTTCTTGTCGCGGACGAGCTGGATAATGCTCTTGAGGAGGCGTTCCTTCCTGAGCATATAGGGTATCTCGTCAACGATTATGCAGTTTCTTCCCTTTATTTCCTCGAAGTGGGTACGGCTGCGGAGGATTATCTTGCCCTTGCCGGTAGCATAGGCAGCGCGGATGCCTGCCTTGCCCATGATTATGCCGCCTGTCGGGAAATCGGGTCCCTTGATGTACTCCATGAGCTGTTCAAGGGTGCAGTCGGGGTCCTCAATGAGCAGACCGAGTGCGTCAATAACCTCGCCGAGGTTGTGGGGAGGTATATTCGTTGCCATGCCGACAGCAATGCCGACAGAGCCGTTCACAAGGAGGTTCGGGAAACGTGAGGGCAATACGGTAGGCTCTTTGAGACGGTCGTCGTAGTTTGACGTAAAATCAACCGTTTCCTTATTGATATCCGTGAGCATATCAAGGGTAAGCTTAGCCATTTTAGCCTCGGTATAACGGTAAGCCGCAGGACCGTCGCCGTCTATCGAGCCGAAGTTTCCGTGACCGTCAACAAGGGGATAGCGCATGGAGAAGTCCTGTGCAAGTCTTACGAGAGCGTCATACACGGAAGCGTCACCGTGAGGGTGGTAGCGTCCGAGAACTGCACCGACTGTATCGGCACACTTACGGTAAGCCTTTTCCGGGGTAAGACCGTTCTCATGAAGGGTATACAGTATACGCCTGTGTACCGGCTTCAAGCCGTCTCTTACGTCCGGAAGTGCTCTCGATACTATAACCGACATAGCGTAGTTGAGCATGGAGTTTTCCATCTCGTTGACTATTTCGGTATTTATTATCTTTGAATTGTCCTGATATAGCAAAATTTCTACCTCCTGTGAGATATTTTCAGTTCAAACTTTTATAGTAAGTATTATTGAGCGCTGTTCTTCTTTCCGGTACTTCTGACTGTTTCAAGCTCCTCTTCGGAAAATCCCTTCTTGGGAAGAATATAGAACATTGCCTTTCCCTGCATGAGAAGGAAAAACTCATCGTATTCGAGCAAACCGTAGTCCTCGTCGAGCTTTATTACAGAGCTTTCGGGACTGAGTTCATTTTCCTCCGGAATATCCTCTTCTGCATCTTCTTCATCAGTGTCCTCATCGGGAGTGCTGACTGTCGATATCTCTATCTGCTCCTCGCCTATCGCTATCCTGTAAAGAGGCTCGCCGAGTGCTTTATAGGAATCACAGATATTCTGATAGATACGCTTCGAATTGTACCACTCGCGGAATGCAAGTGCTATGCAGACCATTATAAGCAGATACACGAGCCGGTTATCCGGCGCTTTTACTGCCGCATAAACGAAATCTGCCGCAAGTATCAGGAAAATCAACGTGAATATTATGCTCTTTGTTCTTACGAACTTCTTCTGATAAGCCTTGTATGCCTTTTTGAAGGTCTCATGCGGAACTTTGTATTCCTTTACAAGCTTGTAATTTTCTTCCATATTATATATCCAAATCCTGAGCGAATTTTGCGTTTTTCTCGATGAATGCACGGCGCGGCTCGACCTTGTCGCCCATGAGTATGGTAAAGGTCTCGTCAGCCTTGAGTGCGTCCTCCATGCCTATCTTCACGATAGTACGTCTCTCGGGGTCCATAGTTGTCTCCCAGAGCTGTTCGGGGTCCATTTCACCAAGACCTTTATAGCGCTGCACTGCAACGTCATTATACTTTCCTTCCTCGGAGAGCTCTGCGATGAACTTCTCTTTCTCCTCATCTGAAAATGCGTAGCGTACATTCTTCTTGCGCTCCACCTTGAAAAGCGGCGGCTGCGCGATATAGACGTTTCCGTTCGTAATGAGCGGACGCATATAGCGGAAGAAGAATGTGAGCAGAAGTGTTCTTATGTGCATACCGTCAACATCGGCATCAGCCATGATTATGACCTTGCCGTAGCGAAGCTTTTCGATGTCGAAGTCCTCACCTATGCCTGTGCCGAGAGCAGTAACTACCGGTTCGAGCTTGTCGTTACCGTAGATGCGGTCGATACGCGCCTTCTCAACGTTTAGCATCTTGCCCCAGAGGGGAAGTATAGCCTGATAGCGGCGGTCACGTCCCTGCTTTGCGGAGCCTCCCGCAGAGTCTCCCTCGACGATGTATACCTCGGTGTAGCGGCTGTCGCGCTCGGAGCAGTCCGCAAGCTTTTCAGGCATTGAGTTATTTCCGAAGGCATTCTTCTTGCGCTCGGCTTCCCTTGCCCTCTTTGCAGCCTCTCTCGCCCTGTAAGCGGAAAGGCACTTCTCGAAGATTATATTTGCGGTTTCAGGATTTTCCTCAAGGAAGTTCATTAGTTTCTCGGTCACGAGCTTCTCGACAAATGGCTTGACCTCGGGATTTCCGAGACGTCCCTTCGTCTGTCCCTCAAATTCGCACTCGGTGAGCTTTACCGACACGATAGCGGTAAGACCCTCCATAACGTCCTCGCGGCGAAGGCTCTCTATCTCCTTTTTCGGAGCGTCCTTGCCTTTCTTTGAGCTTTCCTTTTCCTTGAATTTTCCGAATTTCTTGCCGTATTCGTTTATGACCTTGACGAGGGCGTTCTTGAATCCGGTCTCATGTGAGCCGCCGTCCTTTGTGTGGATATTGTTAGCAAAGGACAGAACTACCTCGTTGTAGCTGTCATTGTACTGCATGGCTATCTCAGCAAAGGAATCGCCCTGCATACCGGAAACGTATATTACCTCGCTGCCGAGAGGTTCATATTCCCTTACCTTGTGGATATGCTCTACGAACTGGCGGATACCTCCCTCATAGTGGAGAGTTTCGCCCTGTATATTTTCCTCGTCGCGCTTGTCGGTAAATACTATCTTTATGCCGGCATTGAGGAATGCCTGCTCGCGGAGTCTTCTGAGGAGGGTGTCATAGTCGTAGACAGTGCTCTCGAATATCTCATGATCAGCCTTGAACATTACGGAGGTACCGGTCTCGGAGGCTGTGCCTATCTTTTTCAGCTGCTCGTCATAGTGTCCGCGTTCAAAGCGCTGGAACCATACGTCCTTGCCGTCCTTAACGGTCAGCTCGAGCCATTCCGAAAGTGCGTTTACTACGGAAGCGCCAACGCCGTGAAGACCGCCTGATACCTTGTATCCGCCTCCGCCGAACTTACCGCCTGCGTGAAGTATGGTGTATACGACAGTAGCCGCAGAGATACCTTCCTTCGGGTGTATGCCGACAGGTATGCCGCGTCCGTTGTCCGATACGCGGATAACATCGCCGGGAAGTATCTCGACCGTTATCTCGGTACAGTAGCCGGCAAGCGCCTCGTCGATGGAGTTGTCCACTATCTCGTAAACAAGGTGGTGCAGACCGCCGGGGCCTGTCGAGCCTATGTACATTCCGGGACGCTTTCTTACAGCTTCAAGACCTTCAAGGACTTGTATGTCGTTTTCGTCGTAATTATTCTGCTGACTCATGTTTTACCTCCAAAGGTTAATTCAATTCATAATGCAAAATTAATAATTATTCAATTCAGCGTAATTACGCATTATGAATTACGAATTACGCATTATATTAATATCCTCCGCCGGATTCAAGCCTTTTACGGAGGGTCGTTGCCGAAAGCTGGGATATATATATCCTCTCAGCGCCCATCTTAACCGTTATTATAAAGCTCTTTGGCATATCATAGGTGGTATATATGCAGTGTCTTTCCTTCTCGGCACGGTCAAGGAGCAGCTTGGTCCACTTTTCAACAGTTGTGTTCTCAATGTCGAAAATTCCAACAATGTCCCTGATGTCTACCGAATAATTGTTGCCTATATGAAGATACATCAGGCTTCCTCCTTTATGCTTCCACCGCTGATACGCAGTATTTTTCCCTTTATTTCGGGAAGAAGCGCACTCTCATTCGGGGTCGTGAGGAATACCTGCATATTCTTTATCATGTCAAATACGAATTTCTGACGCCTTTCGTCAAGCTCGCCCATAACGTCGTCAAGAAATACCACCGGAGGGTCCTTCGACCGCTTCGTGAATATCTCAGCCTGCGCCAGCTTCATGACCAGCGCGGCGCTCTTGACCTGTCCCTGTGAACCGAAATCACGCGCACTCGCTCCGTTTATCTTTATTGATATCTCGTCACGGTTCACCCCGGAATGCGTTGAACCTGTCCTTATATCGTAATCTGCGGTCTCGCGGAGCTTTTTGTAGTACCGCTCGAATGCCTCCTCGCCGCATGGCTTTTCAAAATCCTCTGGACGAAAAACGTTCGACCGGTATTCGAGCTCGAGCTTTTCGTCACCGCCCGAAATAGTCTGGTAAAGCCTTCCGCAGATATTATTTATCCTTGTTACATATTCGCTTCGCATATAGGATATCAGAACTCCCTCATGAGCAGCCTGTCTGTCCCATATATCGAGGATACTGCTGTTTGCAGAGCCCTGCATTATCTCCTTGAGGAGGGCATTTCTCTGGTTCATGATTGCATTGTGCTTTGCGATGTGCACCACGAACAGAGGATTTAGCTGGGAAGCTGCCATATCCACGAAATTACGCCTTTTTTCGGGCGAGCCCTTGATGATATCAACATCGTCCGGTATAAAGGCTATGCACTTGAAAACATCGAAAAGCGCTCTTGTGCCTTTCTGCTTCACACCGTTGAGAAATACTGTCTTCTGAGCATTTGAGCCTTTTGTCATCTCATAGATTATCTTATGCTCGCGGACGCTGTCCTTCAGACGTATCCCCGAGGACATACGGTTCCCGTCAAGAGCCACGAAGTCCTTCTCCTTTGAGCCGCGGAAGCTCCGGCAGCCGGAAAGTATCCACATGGCTTCTAGGAGATTGGTCTTTCCCTGAGCATTCGGACCGACAATGATATTATATCTCGGGTCAGGCTCGAAGGATATCCCTTTAAGGTTCCGGAAGCCGTCTATCTCGGCATAGGTGATGTTCACTCAACCGTTACCTCGTCATCGCCGAGAGTTACCTTATCTCCGGGACGTATCTTTTTTCCGCGCATAGTACAGACTTCGCCGTTCACAAGGACTTCACCGTTCTGGATAAGAGCCTTTGCCTCTCCGCCCGAACCGGTTAGCGATGCGAATTTAAGCAGCGCATCGAGCTTTATGAATTCTGTGCTTATTTTTACTGAGCTTTTACTCATAACTTACGCCTCATCTTCTTCTGTATCTGCTTCTCTCAACAATTGTGAGAGTACGCAGGTCAAGACCGTATTTTGCTGCAAATTCCCTGTTCAAAGAAGCGGCATACCTGTAATAGCTCGGGTCCTCGCAGCAGTAGTTATATGCAAACTTTACGCTTCTTTTTATCTTCCTGCGGATAGTGACCTCCGCAAGCTTTCTTCCGCCGAATTTTGATATCAGCATCAGTATCGCGGCTGATATTATCAGTATGATCTCTATTTTTATCCAGTCGGAATTGACCTTGTATTTCATACCCAGAACGGATATATCCATTTTGTGCAGTGCTTTGGCGAATATGAGAAGAACGCCTATGACTATCGCAGCAACACCGCATATCGCGGATATTATCCCGGTCGTCCACGAAAGCACCGTAGCGGCTTTTGCATGGGGAAATGTTCTGTATCTCATATTCTCACTTCCTTTAACAGTCAGTTGGTCAGCTTTTCCTTCTTTTTTGCCTTGATGTAGTTATAACCAAAGAATATCGCCAGCGATATAACAAGAGATACCGCGTATGCTATGAACAGCTCCAGATCTGCCGATATCACGACCATACTCAGGAATATCGACAGAAATACCGATATTATGAGCCATACTGCAATTTTATCCGTAAATTCGGTGATACCGCAGAATTTTCTGTAATCGCTGCGCTTGCTTTCATCGCTGCACTTCTCACAGAATTCCTGATACGGCGTTTTTTCAGTGCCCGGACCGTAAGGGTCAAAGATACCGTCCTTAATGTACTTATTGAGCTCATCCTTATGCTGTTCAGCAAATTCCGGATTGTACTTCATAAGATAGTTGCATTGTTTCTTCAGATTACTCAGTTCATACTCGCAGTAATCAGTATCCTTGTAAATCGCCCTGTGCTCGGCATCAAGCGTTATCGATATAAGCTTATCAAAAAGAGGTATCAGCAGCAGCGATATGATATAGCCTGCTGCTATCAGGATAATGCTGCTCTTCAGCCTTGACTCCGTAACGAATATCAGTATGA
Source organism: Ruminococcus sp. (assembly GCA_017525915.1). Lineage (GTDB taxonomy): Bacteria > Bacillota > Clostridia > Oscillospirales > Ruminococcaceae > Ruminococcus. The sequence continues at coordinate 103,182 of JAFXSC010000026.1, read as the reverse complement.
AGGTAAAGAAAAGTACAGCAGACATACGCAGTATCAGGGAGATGAAATACTCTGCAAATATGGCAAAACCGCTCAGAACGGTTATCCTGTTCACCCTTTTAAATATCTGTTTTTCCTTGTCAGTCATTTCAGTTCTTGAGCTGGATAGGCATTACAAGGAATATAAAGCTCTCACCCTCGAGCGGGAGCATCTCTATTACCTTCATCGCGCCGTTGAAGCGTATCCTTACCTTGTCGCCCTCGGCAGCCTTCAGCGCCTCGAGCATAAGTCTGTTATTGAAGCCGATAGTTACAGTTTCACCCGAAATATCGGCAGATATAGCATCGTTTATCTTTCCTATGCCGGTCTTGCAGCTTATCTTCATGACGCCGTTTCCGACCTCGCAGCGTATAGGCGACTTGTTCTTGTCGTCAATGAGGAGAGAGCAGCGCTCCATACAGTTTGAAAGCTCCCTCTTGCTGATGATGACCTCTGTCTTGTAGCTGTCGGGGATACTGAGCCTGTAATTGTGGAAAGCGCCTTCAAGAAGTCTTGATATGATTATTATATTGTCAAGCTCAAAGATGATGTGTCTGTCGTTTGTGAACACCCTGCAAAGCTTCTCATCGTCGTCCTTAACGAGAGTCGAAAGCTCAAGGAGTGCCTTCTTGGGTACTACAAAGTGATATTTTTCGCTGCAATCCGTCATTTCGCTCCTTATTGCAAGTCGGAAGCCGTCTATTGCAACGAGGTTGAACGTGCCATCACTGATATCGAAAAGCTCACCCGTAAGAACAGGCTTGCTCTCGTTCATTGAGGCTGCATAGCTCGTCTGGTTTATCATGGAGCGGATGAGAGTCTGCTTCACCGTGAAGCATTTTTCTCTGTCTACCTTAGGAAGATCGGGGAACTCGTCAGCGGACATTGCCTGGAAGCTGCACTCGGTAGCGCTGCATGACATATTTATAACAAGATCACTGCTAATGTCAAATGTAATGTCGTCGCCTGACATACGTCTTGTGAACTCGCTGAAAAGCCTTGCGCTTACCACGAATTCACCTTCGCCCTCTGTATCTGCATTTATGGAGGTGCGTATGCCCATTTCAAGATTATATGCGGTAAGCTCGACAGTGTTTTCGCTAACCCTTACCTTTATGCCTTCAAGAGCCGGTATGGTTGATTTCGGTGAAACGGCTCTTGATACGTTTCCTACTGCCTCGCTGATAGCTTCCTTGCTGCAAGTGAATTTCATTAATATACCTCCGTGTATGACTTTGAAAAAAATGGCTTATAACTTTCCGGCTGTTATCGGCTTCCAGAATTATTATCTGCCTTTTTTCAAGATAAGATAAGAATAAATAATATTGTTGTTGTAGTATAGTCTGTGGAAAAGTCAGAAAGTATCCCGGACGCCGCTGATAAGCCAATTACTCATCAACACAGCTGTGTTGTCAGATTTTTGAAAATCTTGAAAGCTTTTCCTCAGGGGCATTATTGTGTTGAATATGTTTAACACAGTGGAGTAAATGTCGAGAATACTGTTGATGTACAGATGCTCACCGGTGATGCCGGTATGCTTTTCCATAAACTGTTGGCTGTTGAAAGATTAAAGTGTGGAAAAAATACTTTCCGGGGAAATATAACAGCCTGAAACCGGGATTTTAGTTGAACAATGTTTTTAACACAATGTTGAAAACTGTGTTGGCAAACTACTTTTCAACATTGTCAACGTTGATCCGTCATGACTTACCCTTGTCCTTTATGTCCTTTATGATATCCTCAACAAGGTTCTTGAGGGTCTGGTCCTTTTCCATTGCTCCGGTAACGCTCGTTACTGAATATACTATGGTGGAATGATCTCTTCCGCCGAATTCGGTACCAATGGCTGCAAGGGGCATTCCTGTGACCTCGCGGACTACATATATAGCCACCTTACGCGCTATCGAGATATTGGAATTTCTCTTGTTTGAACGTATATCGTCCGGGGATATGCCATAAACGTTGGATACCTCGGATATTATCTTCTCTACTGTTATCGGGATAGGCTGCTCGTCCGTGAGAACGTCTCTGATAACGCTCTGAGCCATTGATATGGTTATGGGACTGCCTGCGAAGTGGTTGAGGGCTTTGAGCCTTACAACGGCGCCTTCGAGCTGACGGATGTTTGATTTGAGGCGGTTAGCCATGAACTCTGAGACCTCGCTCGGCATTTTCAGCTCGAGAAGCTCGGATTTTCTGTTGATTATCGCAAGCCTTGTCTCATAGTCCGGAGCTGAGATATCAGCCATGAGTCCGCCTTCAAATCTTGTCCTGAGACGCTCTTCAAGGGTGAGGAGTTCCTTCGGGGGGCGGTCGGAGGTAATAACTATCTGGTGACCGTCCTGATGCAGCTTATAGAAGGTGTGGAAGAATTCCTCCTGCATACGCTCTTTTCCGGAGAAGAACTGGATATCGTCTATGAGGAGAATGTCCGCATTCCTGTATTTATCGTGGAAATCCGAGATAAGACCGTTGTTGAGAGCGCTTACAAGGTCGCTTCCGAAGGTCTCGCTGGTGACATATACTATATTGAAGTCGGGGTGATTCTTTCTGACCTCATTGGCTATGGCTGTTATGAGGTGGGTCTTGCCCATTCCTGAGGGACCGTGGATGAACAGCGGATTATAGCCCTGAACAGACTTCTCGCCGCAGTTCTTTGCAACTGATTTGCTACAGGCGAGGGCAAATTCGTTAGATCTTCCCTCTATGAAGGTGTCGAAGGTATAGTCATAGTTTGCGAATTTATACTTCTGCTCAAGCTCGGCGTGCTTCTGTTCAAGCTCGGCGTCTGTGGGGATATGGAGCTCTCCGGTCGTATCGGATTCAAGATTGATGATAATGTTCACATCGAAGCCGAGAACGGCATTGAAGGCTTCCTTGAGTGCCTGGGTGTACTTCTCGACCACCTTCTTCTGGAAGTCGGTCTGTATACTGAACACAGCATCGTTGCCGTCAAAGCTTACGGGCTTCAGGGGATTTATCCATGTATTTATAGCTACCACCGGGATTATTTCGTGTTCGAGACAGTAGTTTTTAACTTCTTCAAAGACTTCTTCAAAAGAATTCATGTTTAACCTCCGTATAAAATTTTGCAGGGGTGAAAACATTCCCCTTATATAATACCTTATTATTATAGCATATCTGTTGAAAAATTGCAAGCGTAAAACAAAAAAATATTCCACACTCAAATCAACAGAGTGTGGAAAACTGTGTGGAATACATGGTGAGAATATCCGGAAAGCCGATCATTACGCTGTCTGAAATGTTGAAAATGTATTTTTCCGCACTATTTTGCTTTTTTGATATCATGTACATTATGTTTAAAAATCAAAGGTGCTGACTGAAATTCTATTGGTGAAAAATATGAAAATCACTTTTTCGGAAGGAAAATTTCATAAACCGCTTGACATCAACTTTATTTTAAGTTATAATCTATTAGTGTAATGCTGACAGCTATGTCTGCATATCCTATAACGATATGAATACCGCATCTCACCGGTATTCTCTGATATCATCAGCGCAGAGAGGAGGATCATTTCAATGAAAAGAACATATCAGCCTAAGAAGCTCCACAGAAAGAAAGAGCACGGCTTCATGAAGAGAATGGCTACTAAGAACGGCAGAAAGGTTTTAGCTCGTAGAAGATCTAAGGGCAGAGCAAGATTAACTCACTGACGACGCTGACCACAAAATTTATTTTTTGTGGTCTTTTTTGTTACGGCTGCCCGTTTCTGCGGCGCTGCCGTCTGCTAAGGTGTTTATATGCTTTATACGGAAATATTGAACGATAACAGGGATTTTCTCGCCGCATACAAGAAAGGCAGATTTACCGCCTGTAAATACTCTGTGATCTATGTCAGACCAAACGGCTGCCCCTTCAACCGCCTCGGTATCACCGCAGGCAAAAAGGTCGGCAATGCTGTCTGCCGCAACCGCGCAAAGAGGCTCATACGCCTTGCTTACCGCCAGAATGAGGCTGCGCTCCCCGTCGGCATGGACATTGTTATTGTGGCAAGAGCCCCCATATGTGAGGTAAAATCTCAGATATACTGCGGTTATATGCAGAAATACGGCTCAGCTGAGATAAACAGGCTGTTCAGGAGCTTCCCCGTCGGGAAGAAATAGTTTATGAAGTATATAGCTATGCTTCTGATAAAGTTCTATCAGAAGTGTATTTCGCCGCTCTTTCCGGCAAAATGCAAATACCACCCGACCTGCAGCGCGTATGCTATGACAGCTTTCAAAAGATTCGGCTTCATAAGAGGTTTTCTTCTTGCAGGCTGGCGTATTCTCCGCTGCAATCCGTGGTCGCTCGGCGGCTACGATCCGGTTCCGGAAAAATTTACCTTCAAAGTCAGAAAATACGGCTATTTCGATGAGTGTCCGGAACATGAACAAGAGGACGATAAAACTGTTAAGAGGGATGAATATTGAACGCAATATATGATGTTATCGGTTATCCGTTCGGACTGCTGATGAAGCTTATTTTCGGCATTTTCAATAACTATGCCGTTTCTATCATCGTTTTCACGGTAGTCACAAAGCTGCTTCTTCTTCCGGTAAACTACAAGACACAGAAGAACGCGGCGCGTATGCAGCTTCTCACTCCGAAGCTCGACAAGCTCCGCAAGAGCTATTCAAACAATCCGCAGAGACTCCAGCAGGAACAGCAGAAACTCTATGTTGAGGAAGGCATCAACCCTATGGGAAGCTGTCTACCCGCCTTTATCCAGATGTTCCTTCTGTTTGGTATCCTCGACGTTGTTTATAAGCCGATAAGACATATCCTCGGCTTCTCAAAGGGCGTCAGGAGAGAAGCGGCTGAGATCGCAGGTACAAGCTTCAAGAACCTCAGATGTGAGCTGAAAGTAATGGACGCTGTAAAAGCTGATCCCGGAAGCTTCATTCACCTCAAGGGCGGAGAATTCGTCGATAAGGTAAGGGATTTCAGCGAGAATTTCACTATATTCGGCGCAAACCTCGGTAAGACCCCTTCGGTTCACGTTGACTGGACCAGCAGAGAGTCAGTTATACTCTTCTTTATCCCGATACTTGCGGGTCTTGCACAGCTTATTTCCTCAGTTTACAGCCAGATACACCAGAAAAAGACCAACCCCAATATGCAGGGCGGCGGCTGTCTCATCTTCATGATGTACTTCATGCCCCTCCTTTCAGTATGGTTCGCATTCCAGGTACCTGCCGGTGTCGGCTTCTACTGGATCTGGTCCGCTCTCCTTTCATTCATCATAACCTTCTGCCTGAATCAGTATTTCACACCCGAAAGAACTGTGGCAATCAATGAGAAGGAAAAGGAAAAAGCCCGTATCTACGCTGAAAAGCATCCCGAAAAGAAGACCTTCATGCAGAGAATGCTTGAGCAGCAGGAGCTTGCTAATCAGCAGCAGAATGCAGCTAAGAACAGAAAGAACAATGATAAGATATCACGCTCCGAACTGAAAAAGGCTGACCGTGACAGGATAAACGAAGCAAGAAGGCGTATGGCTGAAAAATACGGCGATATCTACGATGAATCAGCAAATGATAACGATAATGATGAGGATTGATTTCCTCAGGGAGGTATAAATATGACAGAGATATTCACAGCGAAAACGGTTGACGAGGCCAAGGCTCTCGCAGCCAAGAAATTCGGCAAGGACATCAGAGCGATACAGTTCGAGATCGTGGACGAGGGAAAGAAGGGCGTTTTCGGCATCGGTGCCAAGGACGCAAAGGTAAAGGCTACTGTTGCTGATGCTGCTCCTGTAAAGGCTGCTGCCCCCGCTGCAAAGAAGCCTGAGGCTCCGAAGCCCATTGAAAAGCCGGTTGTAAAGTCTGCCGAGAAGACAGATGAAAAGCCTGCTGAAGCTGCTGCACCTGCCGTTGAAGAAAAGGCTGAGCCTGTTCAGAAGGATGCTCCTGCTGAAGTTCCCGCTGACGAAGAGGAGGATTTTTCCCTCGACAGCTTCACTCTTATCGAGGATGAGACTCTCGTTGATCCTAAGGTAAAGCTCGCAAGAGACTATATTACAAGTATTCTCCGTGCTATCGGCATTGAAGCTGAGTATAAGATATACCAGAACGAGGGCGGCGCTATAATCAACGTTGAGAGCGACAACAACGGTACTATCATCGGAAGACGCGGTGAGACACTTGATGCTCTCCAGTATCTCTGCTCAATTATCGCAAATAAGGGCGATAAGGAATATTTCCGAATCACTATCGACTGCCTCGGTTACAGAAGCAAGCGCAAGGAAACTCTTGAGCAGCTCGCTGCAAAGGTTGCAAGATCAGTTCTCAGGACCGGCAGATCACAGCCCCTCGAGCCCATGAATCCCTACGAGAGACGTGTTATTCACTCTGCTATTTCCAAGATCGAGGGCGTTTCTTCACGCTCTGTCGGCGAGGAGCCTTACAGAAAGATCATCATTTCTTCAAATAACCCCAGAAGAAACGACAGACGCCGCGATGACCGCAGAGGCGGCGGCAGACGCAATAACGACCGCAGGAACGGCGGTCCGAGAAACCGCGACAGAGAGGTAACAATGGAGCGCAAGTCCGTTGACCTTTCAACAAGCTTTGAAAAGGACTACAAGAGACCCAAGCCCGAGGACAATATGGACTTCGGTCTTTACGGAAAAATAGAGCTTTGACGATCAGGACGGCCCGTCCGTCCTGACTTCATCTTTCAACGGCAGCTTTGCCGTTGTTTTTTTAGGAAGTGATATTATGTCAACGATCGCTGCTGTTTCAACTCCGAATGCTGTCGGAGGCATAGCGGTCATCAGGATATCAGGCGAGAATGCGATACAGGTTGCGGACAGGATATTCACGGCTGCCGGCGGAAAACGTGTTGCCGATATGGAAGGATATACCTGTGCCTACGGTTTTGCACATGACGGTGATGAGAGGCTCGATGACTGTATTCTCACGGTCTTCCGCGCTCCCCATAGTTATACCGGAGAGGACACTGCCGAGATATCCTGTCACGGCGGTATTTACGTTACCCGGCGCGTGCTCCGCGCAGCTCTTGCAAACGGTGCGGAAAACGCTCTGCCCGGCGAGTTTACAAAGCGTGCTTTCATGAACGGAAAGCTCGACCTTACGCAGGCAGAGGCAGTCATGGACGTTATTTCCGCCAGGAGTGAGCGCGAGCTGAAAATGGCTGAGGACCTCCGCAGCGGAAAGGCTTTCAGGATAGCAGAGGGCTGTTCGGAAAAGCTGCTGAGAGTTCTGGGGGATCTTGCCGCCTGGACTGATTACCCGGAGGAGGATATCCCTGCCGTTGAGCCTGCCATGCTGGAAAAAAAACTTGCCGAGGTCCGCGATGAGCTGAATTCGCTGATAGTGAATTACGATGCCGGAAGGATAGTCCGTGAGGGCGTACTGACCGCTATTGTAGGCAGACCGAATGTTGGAAAGTCCACCCTTTTTAATCTGCTGAGCGGCTGTCAGAGGAGCATCGTGACGGACATTGCAGGTACTACCCGTGATATTGTTGAGGAGACCGTGCGTCTCGGCGATATTGTTCTGAGGCTCTCGGATACTGCCGGTATCAGGGAAACAGCAGACGTTATTGAGGGTATCGGTGTGGAAATGGCTGAGAAGCTAATGACATCTGCTGAACTTGTGATAGCTGTTTTTGACGGCGGCTGTCCTTGTACGGAGGACGATATGTATCTTATTGAAAAGATTCGGGATACTAAGGCAGTTGCCGTTGTTAACAAAAATGATAAAGAACAAATGTTTGATACTGATATATTTACACAGATTAATATACCATTTGTATATATTTCTGCAAGAGAGAATAACGGAATCGATGAGCTGAAAAACGCAATTGAAAAGGTATTCTGCATTAGCAATAATACTTTGAATTCAGTTACAGCAGCAAATGAGAGACAGCGCTTCTGCATCGAAGCAACTATTGAATCTCTTGATAATGCGATTCACGTTCTAAGAAACGGTGAAAATCTTGACGCAGTGAATGTCCTTGTTGATGAAGCTGAACAGCGGCTTCTCAGTCTCACAGGTAAACGAATCACCGACGCTGTTGTTGATGAAGTGTTTTCAAGATTTTGTGTTGGCAAATAATGTTTCACATGAAACAAAAGGAGAAAAGATATGACATACGATATGGGAGAGTTTGATGTTGCAGTCATAGGCGCCGGTCATGCTGGTGTTGAAGCTGCTCTTGCTTCCGCAAGGCTTGGATGCAAGACAGTTATGTTTACGATCTCACTTGACCAGATAGCGAATATGCCGTGTAATCCGTCAATCGGAGGTACTGCAAAGGGCCACCTTGTGCGTGAGATTGACGCTCTTGGCGGCGAAATGGGTAAGGCTGCGGACAAGTGTTTTATTCAGAGCCGCATGCTGAATAAGGGAAAAGGTCCGGCTGTTCATAGTCTTCGCGTTCAGGCTGATCGTGTGATGTACCATAATTACATGAAGAATGTCTGCGAAAAACAGAAAAATCTTTATATCAAGCAGGCAGAAGTTGCCGAAATAATTGCCGAGGACGGTAAAATTTGCGGTGTAAAAACAAGTCTCGGAGCAGTTTACAAAACCAAAGCGGCTATAATTTCTACCGGCACTTATTTGAAAGGAAAGATTCACATCGGTGAAGTATCGTATGAAAGCGGTCCCGATGCAGCCCTTCCGAGCAAATATTTGTCGGCAAGTCTTGCTGAACATGGAGTTGTTCTCAGGCGTTTCAAGACAGGCACACCCTGCCGAGTAAGTCGCAGGAGTATCAATTTTGATATAATGGAGCGTCAGGACGGCGACGAAAATATAGTGCCTTTTTCATTTGAAACAGACAGTTCAACACTTAATAATAAGGTTAGTTGTTATGTTACTTATACAAATAGTAAAACACATGAAGTGATACTCGCAAACCTTGACAGATCACCGTTATACTCCGGCAGGATAGAGGGTGTGGGACCGAGATACTGTCCGTCAATTGAGGACAAAATTGTGCGTTTTTCTGATAAGCCAAGGCATCAGCTTTTTGTCGAACCAATGGGATTAACAACTGAGGAATACTATTTGCAGGGAATGTCTTCGTCACTCCCGGAGGACGTGCAGCTTGCGTTCCTGAAAACGATTGACGGACTTGAAGACGTTGAGATAATGCGCCCGGCCTATGCTATCGAATATGACTGCTGTGACCCGACTCAGCTTCTGTCCACGCTGGAATTCCGCAAAATCGGCGGTCTTTATGGTGCAGGCCAGTTCAATGGAAGTTCTGGTTACGAAGAAGCTGCAGCCCAGGGAATTGTCGCCGGAATTAACGCCGCTTTGAAGATAAAGGGTGCCGAGCCGCTTATTCTCGACCGTGCAAGTTCTTATATCGGTACACTTGTCGATGACCTTGTCACTAAGGGATGCTCAGATCCTTACCGAATGATGACTTCTCGTAGCGAATATCGTCTTGTATTAAGACAAGATAATGCGGACCAAAGGCTTTCACCTATTGGACATAGGCTTGGACTGATATCTGACAAGCGGTATAATGACCTTTTAGCAAAGATCAGTGCAACTGAACATGAAATCACTCGTATTGAAACCGCGAATATCGCACCAAGTGCTGAACTTAACAGTTTTCTTGAAAGTAAGGGAACAGCACCACTTACAACAGGCTGTAAGATTGCTGACTTGGTGCGACGTCCACAGATATCATATAATGATATTGCTCAATTCGATACTGAGCGACCTCTGCTGTCAGATGAAGTATGTGAACAGGTTGAGCTGCAGATAAAATACAAAGGATATATTTCTAAACAGCTTGACCAGATTGAATTAATGAGAAAACTTGAGCAGAAAAAGATACCGATAGACACCAATTATAGCCTTATTCACGGTCTTCGACTGGAAGCAGCCGAGAAACTAAATAAGCATAAACCGGAATCACTTGGACAGGCTTCAAGAATTTCAGGTGTTTCACCAGCTGATATCACACTTCTTAGCGTTTGGCTTCAAAAGGGAGGTAAGTAAATATGCTTCCTGAATTTGAAATATGTTGCTCTCTATTCAATAAGTATGATATTGTTCTAAATCGCGAAAAGTATGATCTTTTGTCATTATATGCAGAACTCCTTGTAGATTGGAACAATAAAATCAATCTTACCGCTATTACTGCACCCGAAGAAATTCTGGTGAAGCATTTTCTTGACAGTATTCTGGTACTGAAATACTTCGATATACCTGAGAATTCGTCATTAATTGATGTTGGTACCGGTGCAGGTTTTCCTTCTGTTCCAATTAAGATTTTCAGACCTGATATTAAACTGACGTTATTGGATAGTCTTGCTAAGCGCATAGGTTTCCTTGAAAACTTATGCAGTAACTTGAATATCTGCGCGAATTTCGTACACGGTCGTGCTGAAGATATTGCAAGACAATCCGCTTTTAGAGAGCAATTTGACATTTCATGCGCTAGAGCAGTAGCAGGTTTGCCTGTTTTGAGTGAGTTTTGCATTCCATTTGTTAAACAGGGAGGCACTTTCATTTCGATGAAAGGGCAGAATGAGGATATAGAGCCTGCTAAAAATGCTGTTGCTTTACTCGGCGGTACGGTTTCTGATGTTTATGATTATAACCTCGAAGTTGACGCGCGAAGGATCATTATAATTAAGAAAATTTCGCAGACTTCGACAAAATATCCGCGCAATAGCGCTCAGATCAAAAAGAAATCCTTGTAAAATGAATATTTATTGAATAATTTTCCGCTGATTTGTCGCAAATTGGCGGAATTTTTTTGTAGCTTTTATTTCCTGTAAGTGTTATTATGTTTATAGAAATTTTATCAGAAACGAGGTTACACTATGGCAGGATTTTTAAGTTTAGCTAAAGAGAAAACTGTAAACAAAGTAATTGAGGTAGATACTTCGCGTATACAGCCAAATCCAGCTCAGCCGAGACGAGAATTCAACGAGTGTGATATTGGTAAACTTGCTGATTCAATTTTACATAATGGGATAATTCAGCCTTTGACGGTACGAAGATATAATGATTGCTATCTGCTTGTAGCTGGCGAGAGGCGACTTCGCGCTGCAAAATTATGTGGATTGAAAGCTGTTCCGTGCATAATTATTGATATCAGCGACAGGGACTCGGCAATACTTGCGCTTGTCGAGAATATTCAGCGCCAGGATCTCAATTTCTTTGAAGAGGCAATTGCAATTGATAATCTTATCACCTACTATGGTCTTACACAGGACGAAGCTGCTATCAAACTTGGAAGGGCGCAAAGTACAGTTGCAAATAAGCTCAGACTGCTGCGGCTTACTAATGACGAACGCGAGCTGATTATTAAGTATAATCTTACTGAGAGGCACGCGCGGACCCTACTACGTCTTGCGAGTCCTGCTGAGAGGTTGACTTTGCTTGAAAAGATTATCAAGAATAAGCTTAACGTTGAGCGTACTGAAAAACTAGTTGACGAGTATATCAACAATGAAAATGCAAAGGAAAGTCTGAAAAAGCGTTCTAAGGTGTTCCAAAATGTCAAGCTGTTCATCAATACGATCAACAAGGCGGTAGAGACGATGCAGGCTGCTGGAATTTCCGCAGATTCGCGTAAAATTCAGAACGAAGATTATATTGAATACCGTGTAAGGATACCGATTCAGAACAGAATATGAGCATAATGTTTCACGTGAAACAATTCAAAATGTTTCATGTGAAACATTTTTTGTACTAATTTGCATTAACGTATTTACATCGTCGAAAAAAAGTGATATAATATAAGTTATATGAGGGGCAGAGTGACTGCTTTTGCTGCTTCTCTTTAGATTTACCGTTGAAAGGAAGATCTTATGGGCAAAATTATCGCTGTTGCCAACCAGAAGGGCGGTGTTGGTAAGTCCACAACTGTTGTGAACGTTGCCGCTTATCTCGGTTCGCGCGGTTTTAAGGTTCTTTGCGTTGATTCTGACCCTCAGGGTAATACGACAACCGGCTTCGGCATCAAGAAAAAGGCTGTCTCTGCTACAACTTATGACGTGATGATCGGTAAAAAACGCATCCAGGAAGCTGCTGTCGAGACTGAATTTGAGAATGTCAGCATAGTTCCTGCTACGGAGCACCTTGCAGGCTGTGAAATCGAGCTTGCTGACTTCGAGAACCGTGTGAACAGACTTAAAATGCAGCTCCTGACATGCAAAAACGATTACGACTACATATTTATAGACTGTCCTCCGGCACTTGGCATCATTACCATCAACAGTCTTGTTGCCTGCGACACTCTCATGGTGCCGATGCTCGCTGAGTTCTATGCGCTCGAGGGTCTGTCACAGCTTCTGAATACGATTAAAATAATCAAGAACAACTACAATCCGGCGCTTGAGATAGAGGGTATCCTGTTTACAATGTTCGACAGCCGACTGAACGTTGCAAATGACGTTGTTGAGGAAGTCGAGAAGCACTTCCCCGGAAAGGTATTTCAGACAAAAATACCGCGTAACGTTCGTATTTCCGAGGCTCCGAGCTACGGAAAACCGGTAATGTACTACGATAAGGCTTCAAAGGGTGCAGAGTCATACGAGCTGCTTTGCCACGAATTGCTTGGAGAACCCCTCGAATTGCCAAAGAAAAAGAAGCTCTTCAGCTTCAAGAAAAAGAAAAAACAGTAAGGAGGAGCATCCTCACGGGATGCATATGATTTATGGCGAAAGGTGGATTAGGCGGCGGTCTTGAAGCTCTGATGAGTGATAATACCAACGATGTTCAGGTAAAAAAGACGCTTCGCACTGCTGAGATCGAGCCGAACAGAGATCAGCCGCGTAAGAATTTCAGCGATGAAGCTATCGCTGCACTTGCTGATTCAATACGCGAGCACGGTATGCTCCAGCCGGTACTTGTGCGTCCTATCAGCACCGGCGGTTATCAGATCGTTGCCGGCGAGCGCAGGTGGCGTGCTGCAAGAATGCTCGGGCTTGAAGAAATTCCGGTAAGCATAAAGGAATTGTCTGATTCTGAGGCAATGCAGATTGCTATTATCGAGAATTTGCAGCGCGAAAACCTCAACCCGATGGAAGAGGCGAACGGTTACAACGAGCTTATCGAGAAGTTCGGTCTGACACAAGACAAGGTCGCAAAAATGGTCGGACGCTCACGCTCAGCTGTTGCAAACGCGGTCAGACTTCTGACACTTCCCGAGCGCATTATAAAAATGCTCGAAAACGGAGAGCTTTCTGCCGGTCACGGACGTGCTCTCCTCGGCTTTGAAAACGAGGAACTGATGATCGCTACGGCTATAAAGGCTTCCGATGGCGGTCTTACCGTCCGTCAGGTCGAGAGAGCTGCACAGCGTTCAAATGAAATGCAGGACGAGCCGGCTTCCGACAAGAAGATTGACAGTTATTTCAAGGAGATGGAAATATCTCTGAATAATAGCCTCGGACGCAGGGTAAAGGTTGAATTTGGCAAGAAAAAGGGTATGCTCACCCTTGAATTTTATGATAAAGAAGACCTTGCAGCGCTTGCAGACAAGCTTGCAAAGGAATAAAAAGGAGTTATTAAAATGATCGACATTAAACTTATCAGAACAAATCCGGATCTCGTAAAGGAAAACATAAAGAAGAAGTTCCAGGATGAAAAGATAGAGCTCGTTGACAAGGTTATCGAGCTGGACAAGCAGTTCCGCGAGACTAAGGTGGAGTGCGACAGTCTAAGAAACCAGCGCAAGGTCAAGAGCAAGGAAATTGGCGGCTTCATGGCTAAGGGTCAGAAAGAAGAAGCTGAAAAGGTAAAGACTGAGGTCGCTGAGATAGGCAACAAGCTCGAAGAGCTTGAGCAGCTTGAGGTCAAGCTTGAGGAGGATATCCGCAAGATAATGCTCGTTATTCCGAACATCATCGACGAGAGCGTTCCGATTGGTAAGGACGACAGCGAAAACGTCGAAGTAGAGCGTTTTGGCGAGCCTGCAGTGCCGGATTTCGAGATTCCCTACCACGTTGATATCATGGAAAAGGTCAACGGAATCGACCTCGACAGCGCAAGAAAGACAAGCGGAAACGGCTTCTACTACCTCTGCGGTGACATCGCTCAGCTCCAGTCCTGCATCCTTTCCTATGCGCGCGATTTCATGATAGACAAGGGCTTTACTTACTATATCCCTCCGTTTATGATAAGAAGCGACGTCGTTACCGGCGTTATGAGCTTTGCTGAAATGGAAGGCATGATGTACAAGATAGAGGGCGAGGACCTTTACCTCATCGGTACTTCCGAGCACTCCATGATAGGCAAGTTCATCGACACTATCGTTCCCGAGGAGGAGCTCCCGAAGACTCTCACCAGCTATTCTCCGTGTTTCCGCAAGGAAGTCGGCGCTCACGGCATCGAAGAGAGAGGTGTTTACCGTATTCACCAGTTCGAGAAGCAGGAGATGATAGTTGTTTGCAAGCCAGAGGAGAGCATGGAATGGTTCCACAAGCTTTACAGCTACACCGTTGAGTTCTTCCGCACGCTCGATATACCTGTCCGCACACTTGAATGCTGCTCCGGTGACCTCGCAGACCTCAAGGTCAAGAGCCTCGATGTTGAGGCATGGTCGCCCAGACAGAAGAAGTATTTCGAGGTCGGAAGCTGTTCAAACCTCGGCGATGCTCAGGCACGCAGACTTGGCATCCGCGTAAAGGGCGCTGACGGCAATAAGTATTTCGCACATACTCTCAATAATACCGTCGTTGCACCTCCGAGAATGCTCATCGCATTCCTCGAGAACAATCTCAACGAGGATGGTTCTATCCGTATCCCGAAGGCACTTCAGCCTTATATGCGTAAGGACATTATAAAGGTTCCCGAGAAAAAGTAATAAAAAAAGCGGCTGTTTTTCAGCCGCTTTTTTCTGTCATGTCATTGGGTTTCCGACTGCTTTGCAGCAGTACAGAGGCAAAGTGAAAACAGCGCGGCTGTACTGCCGACTACTGCAACTATTCCTTTCAGCATGATATCACCTCTTTCACATAGTCTTCACGTTCATCTTATGTGATAAGTATAGCATACTGTCCTTAAAATAATCTTAAATCCGGCATCATTTTCTGCTGTTTTCACTGTGACCGTCGTCAGTGTGAGCGTCTCCCCACTTTGCCGCTGTACAGAGACAAATTGTTGTCACTCCTACAGTTCCGCCGAAGATACTTCCGAGAAAAAATCCGAGCATATTATCACCTCATGGATATTATGCCTCTGAAATTTCAGATAATTCAGTTCTTTTCGCGTTTTGAACCTAAAAATTCTGCAATGCCGCACAGCACAGGTACAGCCGCGCTGCATATAACTGCTGCAAGAAGCTGCGGACGGGTCAGCGCTACGGTCTCGAAAACGGTCCTGAGCTGCGGCAGAAGCACCGCTCCGGCAAGTGCTCCTGCTGATACTATTACTGCAAGTATCAGTTTGATATTGCTGAACAGATTTATCGTGAACAGTGAGCCTTTTTCGCTCTTGCACTCAAAAACGTGTATGAGCTGAGAGACAACGAGGGTGATGAGCGCCGCAGTACGTCCGGCTTCGACGCTTCCGCCCATGCGGAGAACAGTGCTGAATGAGGCTATGGTTGAAAGCCCGATGAATACTCCGCGGAAGACTATACGCCACATAAGTCCGCCTGAGAAGAAGCCCTCCGTTGACCTTCTCGGCGGACGTTTCATTATGCCGGGCTCGGGCGGTTCAAGTCCGAGTGCGATAGCCGGAAGTCCGTCCGTAACGAGGTTGACGAGGAGTATCTGCACCGGAAGGAGTATCACCGGCATTCCCATGAGTATGCTCAGCAGCATTGTCAGTACCTCGCCGATGTTGCAGGAGAGGAGATAACGCACGAATTTCCGGATATTCGCATAGACGCATCTGCCCTGCTCGACAGCATTCACGAGGGTAGCAAGATTGTCGTCAAGGAGTATCACATCGGCAGCCTGTTTCGTGACGTCAGTGCCGGTCATTCCCATAGCCACGCCGACGTCCGCTTCCTTTATCGCAGGCGCATCGTTCACGCCGTCGCCGGTCATAGTGACTATCTCTCCGCGCCGCTTGAAGCTTCGGACTATCCTGAGCTTGTGTACAGGTTCAACCCTTGCAAATACCGTATAATCGCCGATTACGCGGTCGAGCTCACTGTCGGACATAGCATTCAGCTCCGCGCCTGTCATAGCCTTTCCGCCGCGCAGGAGCCCTGCTTTTTTTGCAACTGCAACGGCTGTATTTCTGTGGTCGCCGGTTATCATTACGGTCTTGACAGAGGCAGCTCCGCATTTTCTGATAGCTTCCCTTGCTTCTTCACGAGGAGGGTCGGTCATGCCTGTGATGCCGAGGAAAACAAGTCTTCCGCACTCCGGCTCGAAGCGGTCGGAGCGTACCTCCGCGAGCGCAAGAACTCTCAGCGCACGGTCGGACATGGTTATGACCTTATCGGAAAGTTCGCGCTTCAGAGCAGCGTTAAGCTGATGAAGCTCTCCGTGTTCGTCCATATACTGCGAGCAGCGCGGAAGAAGCACCTCTGCGGCACCCTTGAAGTAGATCATTTTCCCGTCCGGAGAAGTGCAGTGTACAGCCATATAGCGCGTGTCGCTGTCGAAGGGCAGCTCTGCCGTTTTTCTGTGGCTGACCTCAAGCGAAGTCCTTGTGATGCCTGCCTTTGCTGCGGCAACGAGCAGCGCTATCTCGGTAGGGTCGCCCGTGACCTCCCATTCGCCACGGGAGCGCGGAGAATTTCTGCCCTTGCCGCCGGTCGATATCGAAGCTGTCGAGCAGAGCGTACCGCATTTCAGCGCCTCTGTGAGAGCAGTTTCCGAGCGCAGGTCTGCGTATGAATTGTCCGTGCGGACTATCCTTCCGCCGGTACGGTAGCCCATTCCCGTGAAGCTGAAGCTTCCGGAAACGGTATAGAGTTCAGTAACTGTCATCTTGTTCTCGGTTATCGTGCCGGTCTTGTCGGAGCATATGACCGAGGTGCAGCCGAGAGTCTCAACGCTGTGCAGCTTGTTGACGAGAGCCTTATGCTTCATCATCCGGCTGACTGCAAGTGCAAGGGCAATGGTAACGGTCGCCGGAAGTCCCTCCGGTATAGCGGCTATCGCGATAGTTATGCCGGTCATGAGCATATCGAAGGTATCCTCGCCGCGGAGAACTCCTGCACCGAATACAGCCGCGCAGACGATGAGACATATCACTGCAACTATCTTTCCAAGCTCTGCAAGACGCTTTTGAAGAGGTGTCATGTCCTTGTCGATATCTGTCAGCATTTCGGATATCATGCCCATTTGTGTACGCTTTCCGGTCGCGATTACCCTTGCACGGCAGGTTCCGCGCACAGCTGATGTTCCGCAGTAGGCAATATTCGGCTTGTTGAGCGAATTGTCCGTATCGCCTGCAAGACCGGGAGACTTTGCAACGGCAGTGGATTCGCCGGTGAGGACCGCTTCGTCCGCAAAAAAACCGGCAGCTTTGATTATAACGCAGTCGGCAGGTATGCGGTCGCCGGCTTCGATCTCGATAACATCGTCAGTCACAAGGCGCGATGCCTCAATAACCATTAGCTTTCCGTCGCGGTAGCATTTTGCGGTCGGCGAGGTCATGGAGCGCAGCGCTTCAAGGGTATGCTCTGTGCGGTACTCCTGAACGAATCCGAGTATCGCGTTCAGCAGAACGATGAGTATAATAGTCACCGCGTCCGATATCTCTCCGAGAAGGACGGACACGGCAGTTGCGGCGAGGAGTATCATCACCATGACATCGCGGAACTGTCCTATGAATATCCTCGCCGGACCGGTGCGCCTGCCCTCCACGAATTCGTTTGATCCCTCGGTCCTGAGCCTTGCGGCGGCTTCCTTTTCTGTAAGTCCCATTGCATCAACCTCCAAGATATTTGTCCATACACAATATGTCCGCGCGGCTCTGAATATTCCATGGTATTCTGATATGAATATTACGGCGGCGGAGCGTAATAATATTACAGAGGTGATTGATTTGGCAAAGTGTATTGACAGAGGAGTTTTTTCACTTGAAGTACCGGTCGGCATTGAGGGCTATGCTTCCGTTGTCGGCGATAAGGAGGGAAAGGGTCCGCTCGGTGACTGCTTCGATAAGGTGATAGAGGACAGCCATTTCGGCATGGAGACGTGGGAGAAGGCGGAGAGTCGTTTTCTGTTCGAAGCTGTCAGGACTGCTGTGAAGAAGACCGGATTTTCCCCGGACGATATCGGCGCAGTGTGTGCCGGTGACCTTATCAATCAGTGTACCGGTTCGACCTACGGTCTGCGCGAGATGGGGATACCATTTCTCGGCATCTATGGGGCGTGTTCAACTATGGCTGAGGGAATTCTACTGACATCGCTCATGATAGCTTCCGGAGCGCTCAGACGTGCGGCAGCAGCTACCTCATCGCATTTCTCAACGGCGGAGAGACAGTTCCGCTTTCCGCTTTCATACGGCGGTCAGCGCACACCGACTTCACAGTGGACCTGCACGGCTTCGGGAGCGGTGATACTCTCGGAGAATGCCGCAGTATGCAGTATTTCCGGCGGCTGTATCGGCAGGATAACGGATATGGACGTGAACGATATCAACAACATGGGAAGTGCAATGGCACCGGCTGCTGCGGAGACGATAAGGCGGTATCTTGCCGCGACCGGTACTTCTCCGGAGGACTATGACTGCATCGTGACCGGCGACCTCGGAGCGGTCGGGAGCACGCTCGTGAAGGAGCTTCTGAAAAACGAGGGATATGATATCTCGGCACAGCACCTTGACTGCGGAGTGATGATATTTGACAGTGATGAGCAGGACGTCAACTGCGGCGGTTCGGGCTGCGGATGCAGTGCGAGCGTGCTGTGCGGATATTTTCTGCCGAAGCTTGAGAGCGGTGAGCTGCACAATATCCTCTTTGCGGCAACTGGAGCACTGATGTCGCCGATGACGTTGCAGCAGGGCGAGACTATCCCGGCAATTTCCCACCTTGTGCATTTAGTGAGCAGGGCTTAGAAAGTAGTGAGTAGTGAGTAGTGTAGGGGGCGCCGCTCCCGGCGTCCCGTGGATTGCCATTAACTTTCCGGCAGCAAGCCTTGCAGGGGCGATTACTGTTCGCCCCTGCAAGTAGTGATTGACATTCCTACGATTTCAATATATAATATAATTATGCGAAAGGAGTATGCTCTATGGAGAAATGCTTTAACGACCGCCTCGGTGCGGTGACTGAAAAAATAATCGGCAGCTATACCGCCGACAAAACAATAGATGAAGTAAAGAACTACGACCACCCTAACAAGGAGTCGATAATTGACATTATCACAAAGCTCAAGAAGATCATTTTTGCAGGCTATTTCCGCGGTGGAGACTACCGTTCCTATACCCTCCGGAACAACGTAACTATGCTCATCGAGGACGTCCTTTACAAGCTCTCCCGGCAGATAGCAGAGGTTTACAGATACCTTCCGGAATACGCTTCCGCTACCGAATCCGAACTCAGGCAGAGGGCGGAGAACGTCACGTTTGAATTCCTTGACAGGATACCGAAAATAAGAGACTACATAGAGACGGACGTTGACGCGGCTTATGAGGGCGACCCTGCGGCTTTCAGCAAGGACGAGATAATCTATTCCTATCCGGGTATTTTTGCGATACTCGTCAACCGTATCGCGCATGAGCTGTTCCTGCTCGGTGTGCCGCTGATACCGCGTATAATGACGGAGTATGCCCACAACGAGACCGGTATTGACATTCACCCCGGCGCGTCTATCGGAAAGTATTTCTTTATCGACCACGGCACCGGTATAGTAATCGGTGAGACTACCGAGATAGGCGATAACGTCAAGATATATCAGGGCGTGACACTCGGTGCGCTGTCCACGCGCGGCGGTCAGCAGCTCCGCAACAAAAAGCGTCACCCTACCATACGCGACAACGTTACGATATACTCCGGAGCTTCAATACTCGGCGGAGAGACCGTTGTCGGCAGGGACGTCGTTGTCGGCGGTAATGCCTTCATAACAAATTCTATCCCGGACGGCGCAAGGGTAAGCATCAAGAATCAGGAGCTCAGGTATAACTACCACTCCTCAAAGGCAACCGAAAGGCCGGATTTTTCACAGGACGAGGTCTGGTTCTACGTTATATGAACCTGTGGGCAGTCATAAGGAAGCAGTGCTTCTTTGTGACTGCTTTTTTGACGGCAATATTTTACAAAAATGCAAATAATTAATTGACTTTTATAGAGAAATGTGATAAAATAGTATCAGCGAATGCTTTAGGAGGAATTGCTCTATGAGATTGAGAGACAGGCTTGTTTTCAAGCCGAATAAACTGTTTGATATGATACTTCTGCTCCAGAAGACAGACCGTCCCGTCGGACTTTACGGTGCAGGTCTTTACGCAAAAAGTCTGTTTGAAAAGCTCACCGCCTGCGGTATAAGCATCAGCTTTGCTGTGGTCGATGATAAATTCCTCCCTGCTGAAAATACTTTATGGAACGGTGTTCCGCTCATGTCATGCACCGCAGCTGCGGAGAAATATCCGGAGGCTTACATACTCATTGCCTTTGATTACAGCTACGATCAGGAATGGGATATCATGACCCGGACACAGCGGAAATTCTCGCCGCAGAACGATATACTCATGACGGAAGCTCTGTGGTTCGGAGATTTTGACTGGATAGACCAGAGCTATATAATGCAGAACCTTCCGGAACTGGAAAAGACCTATGATATGCTTGAGGACGAGCTTTCAAAGCGCATCATGTGCGAGCTCATCAACGCCAAGATTTCCGGCGACGGTCACAGCCTTATGCTGTTCCGCACGGACGATGTGAACGACTATGAGCTTGCGAAGATGTTTGCAGATGAAAGACCTGGAGCAGTCGTTGAATGCGGAGCATTTGACGGAAAGAGCGTTCTCCAGACAGACGCATTCTGTGAGGGAAAGCGAAAGATATATGCCCTTGAACCGGAGCCGCGCACATATGATACGCTCTGTGAGAAAACGGCAGGTCATGACAGTATCGTGACTGTAAAGAAGGGCGTCAGCGATCGTGAGGGAGTAGCATATATCTCAGGTTCGGGCGCAAATGCTTCGCTCGGCGATGAGGGTGACAGGATAGACCTCACAACGATAGATGAGCTCATGAAGAACGAGCCATGCGCCGCGATAACTATGGATATCGAGGGCAGTGAACTTGCAGCTCTGAAGGGCGCAGAGAAGACCATTCTCCGTGACCGTCCGGCGCTCGGAATAAGGGTATACCACCGCCGTGATGACCTTATCGCCATACCGCAGTATATCTCCGGACTTTTCGGCGGAGACATAAAATACAGCTTATACCTGAGAATGAACGGAATGCTGAAGGGTACATACGATGTAACTCTTTATGCGCTCTGATAAAACGGAGATGATGCAGATGACCGGCATAGACGAAAAAAAGAAAATGATCGACGAATACCTCAGCTCGGCGATCGGGCTGATGAAAAGTGCACATATAGTTCTTCCGAAGGTAGCAACTGCCAATGTCTACCACCACCTCGGTGCGGACAAGCTCGGGAAGGTCGGTGCGCTGTTCATAAACGTGGTGAACCGCGACTACTGCAAGAGCATCGTGGTCATGCTCCCCGGACAGAAATACCCAGACCATTACCACAGGATAAAATCGGAATCGTTCTATGTTCTCAGCGGAGTCCTTGATGTGACTATCGACGGTGAGGAATATGCTGCGGAGGCAGGAGAGCTGCTCCATGTTGACCGCGGACAGGATCATTCGTTCTCGTCACGCGCCGGAACGGTGTTTGAAGAGATATCTACGATGTACGTTCCTAACGATTCGATTTATCTTGATGAAAGCATCGCCTCGCGCGGATATGACCAGCGCAGGACTACGATAAGCGCTGACCAATGGAAGGAGATAGTGAAAAATGCTTGAAGTAAAATCCTTTGAGATAGCCGGTATGACAATCGGCGGAAATAAGATGACTCTCATTGCAGGTCCCTGTTCTATCGAGGGCTATGAGATGTGCGACGAGGTCGCAGGCGAGCTTGTGAAGGTCTGCCGTGAGCTTGATATAAACTATATTTTCAAGGGCTCGTTCGATAAGGCGAACCGCTCGAATCTCCACGCAGGCCGCGGTGTCGGCATGGAGAAGGGGCTCACCATACTCAATGATATCAAAGAGAAATACGGCGTGCCGGTAACTACCGACGTCCACGAGACATGGCAGTGTGAGGAGACTGCGAAGGTCTGCGATATCCTCCAGATACCGGCTTATCTATGCCGTCAGACCGACCTGATACTCTCGTCGGCGCGTACCGGCAGAGCCGTCAATATCAAAAAGGGACAGTTCATGGCGCCTTGGAATATGGACAACGTTGTTGAGAAAATGCTATCGGAGGACAACGAGAAGATAATACTCTGCGAGCGCGGTACGACCTTCGGCTACAACAGGCTCGTCGTTGATATGCAGGGACTTCTCGACATGAGAAAGCTCGGCTACCCGGTATTCCTCGACGCTACACACTCCGTCCAGCAGCCCGGAAGCGGCAGGGAGTTCACCTCCGGCAACCGTGAGTTTGCGCCATACATGATGAACGCAGGGCTTGCAGTCGGAGTTGACGGCATCTTCGCAGAGGTCCATCCCGACCCAGATCACGCTGTTTCCGACGGTCCGAGCCAGATAAAGCTTTCGGAGATAGCGGATATCCTCAGACGCGCTAAAAAATACGACGATGTGACAAGGAGGCTTGACTGAGCTTGAAGGCAGTTATTCTCGGAAAGGCTAATTCGCGTAGGATATCGCGGAAGAATTACCGTCCGTTCTACGGGGACGAGAGCCTCACGGACATACTCATCGCAAAGCTGATAAAGCACTTCGGCAGGGAGGATATATTCCTTAGCTGCGAGAACGAGGAGTACCGCAGCGTTGCCGAAAAATGGGGCATAAACTTCATACTCCGCGATGTGAGATACACCCTCCTCGAGACCAACACGGTCGATGTTGTGAGGGGCGTCTGCAAGGACGTTCCCGGCGACGACGATATACTTTACTGCTCCTGCATGGACCCTCTCTTTGACAGCTATGAGGATATGTTCAGGATATGGAGCGAGGTGCGCGGCGAGCATGACTCGCTGAACGTTGTCTATCCGCTGAAAAAATATTTCCTCGGAAAGGATCACGACCCGATAGGCTTCGGCTTCGGTCACTGGCACAAGTATTCGCAGTATATCCCTCCGGTATACCAGATAAGCTGGGCGAACGAGATACTCACCCGTGAGTGCATCGAGAAGGTAGGATATATGGTCGGCGAGAAGCCCTTCTGGTTTGATTCCTATGAGCCTACTGTCGATATTGACACGGAGAAGGACTGGGAGCTTGCTCAGGTGATATACCGCTATTACAGGGAAAAAGCACAGGGGTAAGCTGTTATGGATATACTTGTAATGGGCGGTACAAGGTTTTTCGGCATCGGTACTGTCAGAAGGCTCGTTGAGGACGGGCATAATGTGACGGTTGCTACAAGAGGACTTACTCCCGACAGCTTCGGGGACAGCGTTGAGCGCATCACCTTTGACCACAGGTACGCAGAAAGCATACACAGTGCGTTTGAAGGCAGGCATTACGACGCCGTTATCGACAAGATAGCATTTTCCTCGAATGATGTAAAAAGGGTCGCGGAAAACGTCTCGTTTGACAGATATATACTGATGTCCACCTGCGGAGTTTACGGCGACAGACGCGGACTTTCAATAGGTGAGGAATGCTTCGACCCGTATTCCTACGGCATTGTCTGGGGCGAACGGCGCTGGGGCAATGATACCGCCGGTGATTTTGATTATGACGAGGGAAAGCGTCAGGCTGAAAGTGCCGCGGCACTGCTCTTGCCGGAGAAAAAGTGCGTTATGGTGCGCTATCCTGTCGTTATGGGCAGGGGCGATTACACGAAGCGCCTGAGGTTCTACATTGAACATACCCTTTCCGGAAAGCCCATGTATATCAGCAATCTCACAAAAAAAGTTACGTATATGTATGCGGAGGAAGCCGCGTCTCTTTTTGCGGATCTGCTCGGAACTGACGTGAGCGGTCCCCTCAACGGCTGCTGTGACGGCTATCTTACAATAGAGGATATCCTCAGATATACCGAAAAGCAGACCGGCAAAAAGGCTGTGATAAGCAGTGAAGGCGCCCCTGCACCGTATAACGGTTTTGCGGACGACACCTTGTATTCAAATGAGAAGGCAAAGCGTTCCGGCATTGTATTCTCAGAGCACAAAAGCTGGATATACGGTCTTATCGACCATTATATCGAGGAGCTTGAAAAGGAAAATATATGAAGAAGATACTCATACTCAACGGTACGATAAGTGAGATACCGATAATAAAAAAGGCTCAGGAAATGGGCTTATATGTTGTTACGACAGGCAATATGCCGGAGCTTCCCGGTCACAAGGTCGCTGACAAATATATCCCGGAGGACTATTCCGACTGCGAGGCGGTACTCCGGCTCGTCCGTGAGAACAGCATAGAGGGAATCGTGAGCTGTGCGAACGACTTCGGCGTTATAACCTCAGCATATGTTGCCGAAAATATGGGCTGGAAGGGTCACGATACCTACGCAAACGCAAGGCTTATGCATCACAAGAACGAGTTCAAGGACTACTTCATCTCGAAGGGACTGCCTACGCCCTTCTACAAGGTCTTTTCCTCAGCTGACGAGGCGAAGGCTTACTGCGCGGACTGCGAATACCCGATAGTCGTCAAGGCAAGCGACCTCACCGGCGGCAAGGGCATATCCCGTGCGGACGATATACAGCAGGCTCATGCGGCGATAGACACGGCTTTCCGGCTCTCACGCACCAAGCAGGTGCTCATAGAGCAGTACATCGAGGGAATACAGCAGTCCATTGTCGTATTCATGAAGGACAGGAAGATAGCTGTTACCTCGTCGAGCAATATCTACTGCATGAAAAATCCCTATCTCGTGCAGGCGGAGACATATCCGGCAGAGAATTTCTCCGCGGTCCGGGACAAGCTTCACAGCGTCATGCTGACAATGGCGGAGGACCTTGGACTTGCGGACGGCATACTCTCCTTCCAGTACATCGTGAAGGACGGAGTACCCTACGTCATCGACATGATGCGGCGCTGCTTCGGCAACGAGACGCTTCTCCTTGCCGATGTGATGACGGGCTTTCCTTGGGAGGAGGCTTATATCCGCGCGGCACTCGGCATGAGCCTTGAAGGCATCATCTG
Source organism: Ruminococcus sp. (assembly GCA_017525915.1). Taxonomy (GTDB): domain Bacteria; phylum Bacillota; class Clostridia; order Oscillospirales; family Ruminococcaceae; genus Ruminococcus. Next base: position 77,943 of record JAFXSC010000026.1, on the reverse strand, counting down.
CGAGCCGCCGAAGGCGAAGTTCTGCGGACATTACGGTGTTATGGCTGACACCGAGGGAATTCTCCGGAGCTGGTCGCTGCCGGAGGATATAAAGCAGCGTACCTTCAAGACGACCGTCAATATTCCCGACGGCGGAAGGATAAACAACCACCTAACGGAAAAGATAGCGCATATCTACTTCACATATGACGATATGGAGACCATGAACCGTGAGATAACAGGCTATAACGACCGCATAAAGGTAGTCATGGAATAAAAAAACGGGAAAAATTTCCGGAAAGCCCGTTTTGTTCATAATTTGTTCATATTTATGATGTACAATAGAATTGTATCTTATCCGTAATGGAAAGGTAACGTTATTATAAGGAGAATAGCTATGAAAAATACGGTTTCCACTCTCTTGAAACAGAAGCAGACAGGCGACAAGATAACTATGCTTACCGCCTACGACTACACCACCGCTAAGATCATGGATGAATGCGGGGTAAACTCTATCCTCATCGGAGATTCGCTCGGCATGGTAATGCTTGGCTATGAGAACACCCTTCCCGTGACTATGGAGGATATGATCCACCATACAAAGGCTGTTGCAAGGGGCGCGGAGAATGCCTTTATCGTTGCTGATATGCCTTTCATGTCCTATCAGGTGAGCGTTCAGGAAGCAGTTATCAATGCCGGACGACTTATCAAGGAGGGCAATGCCAACGCTGTAAAGCTTGAAGGCGGCGCAGAGGTCTGCGAGCAGATAAGCGCTATCGTAAAGGCTTCGATACCTGTTGTTGCTCACCTCGGACTTACTCCCCAGTCGGTGAACGCCTTCGGAGGCTTCAAGGTACAGGGCAAGAGCATTGAAACTGCAAGGAAGCTCGTTGCAGACGCAATAAAGATACAGGATGCAGGTGCGTGCATGGTCGTCCTTGAAGGTATCCCTGCAAAGCTTGCTGATATAATCACCTCAAAGCTCACAATACCTACTATCGGTATCGGTGCAAGTGTTGGCTGTGACGGTCAGGTGCTCGTATATCAGGATATGCTCGGACTTACATCGGGACATATCGCTAAGTTCGTAAAGCAGTTCGCAAACGCAGGCGAAGTCATGAGACAGGGCATAACCGACTATATAAACGAGACAAAGGCGGGAACTTTCCCGGCACAGGAACATACCTATGCAATAGACGATGCTGTTATCGAGCAGCTTATCAGGGAGGAAAATGAATAATGGAGATCGTAAAGACTATCGCTGAGGTTCGTGCTCAGGTAAGGGAATGGAGAGCACAGGGACTTACCGTCGGACTTGTGCCGACTATGGGCTATCTCCATGAGGGTCATGCAAGTCTTATCGAAGCCTCCCACCGTGACAACGACAGGACTGTCGTTTCCGATTTCGTAAATCCCATGCAGTTCGGTCCGACTGAGGACCTCGAAAGCTATCCGCGTGACCTTGAGCGTGACGCTCAGGTAGTTGAGGAGCACGGCGGCGACCTCATTTTCAATCCCGAGCCGGAGGAGATGTATCACGAGGGCTTCTCGTCCTTTGTGGATATGACCGTTCTCACTCAGGAGCTCTGCGGTCTCAGCAGACCGATACACTTCCGCGGCGTTTGCACGGTAGTATCAAAGCTTTTCAATATCGTAAAGCCTGACCGCGCTTACTTCGGAAAGAAGGACGCTCAACAGCTTGCAGTTATCCGTCATATGGTCGATGACCTGAATATGGACATCGAGATAGTCGGCTGTCCTATTATCCGTGAGGCTGACGGCCTTGCAAAGAGCTCGCGCAATACCTACCTCAGTCCCGAGGAGAGAAAGGCTGCGCTCGTACTCTCACAGGCTATAAATATGGGCAAGGATATGGTAAGGCTCGGAACTGTCGATACCTCGGCGATAACTGAGGCTATGAAGGCTCATATCAATGCAGAGCCGCTTGCAAGGATAGACTATGTAAAGATCGTTGACTGTGCCACAATGCAGCAGATAGAAAGGCTCGACCGTCCTGCACTCTGCGCCATTGCCGTATATATCGGCAAGACCAGACTTATTGACAACTTCTTCACCGAGGACGTTTAAGGAGGATACTGAATGCAGCTATCAATGCTCAAAAGCAAGATACATCGGGCAACTGTCACTCAGGCGGAGCTTAATTACGTCGGCAGCGTTACTATCGACGAAGACCTTATGGACGCTTCCGGACTGTTTGAATATGAGCGCGTACACATTGTCAATGTCAACAGCGGAAGCCGTATAGAGACATATGTCATTGCCGGTGAACGCGGCAGCGGAGTCATATGCCTCAACGGTGCAGCAGCGCGTTCCGGACAGAAGGGCGACCTCGTTATCATCATGGCGTATGCGGATATGACTCCCGAGGAAGCGAAAAAGCATAAGCCGAAGGTAGTATTCGTCAACGAAGACAACAGCATTTCCCGCGTTTCTGAATATGAAAAGCACGGAGAACTGGGATAAACAGAAAAAAGCAAGAACGGGCGCCCTTAATGGGCGCCCGTTTTAATGCGTAATACAATAATTCAGAATTAGGAGTTCGGAACTCGGAATTGCGGTGTCCGGCTTGCGCCGGACGAATTTATATTTATAATCCGTCGCCGTCAGGCGATACATTTAATTCCGCATTCCAAATTCAGAATTTAAAAATCGAACGGCTCAAATACTACTCACTATGTCAAGATGAGCTGCACCGGGCAGTGGTCGCTGCCCATGATATCGGTGAGTATCTGCGAATCCTTCACGCGCTCCATGAAGCGGTCGGACACAACGAAGTAGTCAATACGCCAGCCAGCGTTATTCTTCCGGGCGTTGAACCGATACGACCACCATGAGTACACTCCTGCGGTATCGGGATAGAGCTTGCGGAAGGTATCGGTAAATCCGGCGGCGAGCAGCTCTGTGAACTTGCCGCGCTCCTCGTCGGAGAAGCCTGCATTGCCGACATTTGCCCTTGCGTTCTTGAGGTCTATCTCGTTGTGGGCAACATTAAGGTCACCGCAGTAAACGACAGGCTTGACCTTGTCAAGTCCGCTGAGATAGCCGCGCATCGCGTCCTCGAACTCCATGCGGTAGTCTATGCGCTTCAGACCGTCCTGAGCGTTAGGAACGTAGCAGCAGACGAAGTAAAAGTCCTCGAATTCGCAGGTTATGACCCTGCCCTCGTCGGTATGCTCGCCGTTTATGCCGTATGTAACGGAAATTGGCTCGGTCTTGGTGAACACAGCAGTTCCGGAATAACCCTTTTTGATCGCGCTGTGATAGTAGGCGTGGTAGCCCTCAGGCTCGAAATCAGCCTGACCCGGCTGCATTTTTGTCTCCTGAAGGCAGAATATATCAGCGTCCGCGGCAGCAAAGAAGTCGCCGAAGCCCTTCTGGAGACAGGCACGGAAGCCGTTTACGTTCCATGAGATAAATTTCATTGTTATTTCTTTCCTTTCTCTGTGAGTGCGGCGGTCATAGCGGCATAGTTCCTGTCGGGATGCTTCTGCTGTGCGACCTCAACAAGCTTCATCGAGGCATAGCGGTAGAGCTCGCGGTCGTTCCCCTCCGGGATACATTCAAGATGCTTCCTGACCGTGGACACATCGCACCGCTCGACCGGACCGGTCAGCGCGGCAGACGGACCTTTTGCGAATATGCTGCCGAGATTGTTCTCAGCAAGCGGTCTGAGTGCGGCAAGGGCTTCTTCTTCGGGAAATCCGCATTCTCCGAGAAGTCCGATGCTCTCGGCAGCAAGAGCGCATACAAGGTTGCTCATGACCGCACAGGCGGCGTGATACCGGCTCTTGACGCTTCCGGATATCATACGGGTATGCAGTCCCATGTTCCCGAGCAGACCGCTCCAGAGCTCCGCGTCCTTGCCTTCAAGGCAGAAATAAGCCTTGTCTATATCCTTCCAAGAGTGTTGTTTATCGCTCACCGGGAAAAGTGGATGCACCGAACAGCCCGATGCACCGTACTCCGACAAGCCGGGAAAGGCTTCGTCCGCAGTCATGGCACCGCTGCAATGGCAGAGGTGTTTTCCTGCGAGTGCCGGGGATTTTATCTGTTCATAGACTTCCCGTATCTCTCCGTCCGGAACGGTGATGAACACTGCATCGCACACGTCAATGAGCGCTTTTGTATCCCTGAAAGCCCGGCTTCCTGTAAGTCCGGCAGCCTCCTGAGCGGAAGCGATGCTCCTGCTTGAATAGCCTGCGATATCTGCAAGTCCGGTATTTCCGAAGAAGATGCCGAGAGTACAGCCGACCTTGCCGGCGCCTATAAATCCGATCCTCATAATATCACCTCATAAACAAAATAAACTCCGCAGCATATAATGAATAAAAACTTCCGCCGCGGCAATAATAATCACAGAGCCTTACAGATATCCGCAAAGCTCCGGAAAAGGCAAGGCTCTGAGCCCCGGGAGCTATATATATAATGATTACAGGAGAAAACAGCTATGTCGGTTAAACGCGGAGAGATATACTATGCAGACCTCAGCCCTGTCGTCGGTTCGGAACAGGGAGGAGTAAGACCGGTACTTATCGTTCAGAACGATGTCGGCAACAGGCACAGTCCAACGGTCATTGCGGCAGCAATAACGAGCCAGCGCGACAAGACTCGCCTTCCCACACATATAGAGGTCAAGGCGGACAAATGCGGGCTCTCGAAGGACAGCATCGTGCTTCTTGAGCAGATAAGGACCATAGACAAGAAGCGTCTCAGGGACAAGATGGGTGAGCTTGACCTGCGCTCAATGAACAAGGTGAATACGGCGCTTTCGATAAGCTTCGGACTGGAGGTATAATATGTTCACGGATATCCTGAAAGCATTTATAACAGGCGGACTGATCTGCGCCTTCGGACAAATACTGATAGATTCGACCAGGCTGACACCGGCGAGAATACTCAGCGGATATGTCGTTGCCGGAGTGATACTGTCGGCGGTCGGCATATACGGACCGCTTGCGGAATTTGCAGGAGCAGGCGCGACCGTTCCGCTTACGGGCTTTGGGCATCTGCTTGCCGACGGTGTAAGGACGGCGGTTGACGAAAAAGGATTCCTCGGGGTATTCACCGGAGGACTTACCTCAGCGTCCGGCGGCATAACTGCCGCGCTCGTATTCGGACTTGCGGCTGCCGCGGTATTTCCTCAGAAGGACAGGCAGTGAGCCAATATGGGTTATACAACGGAGGACGCCCTGCAAGAAGGCGTCCCCCGTTGGCGTATATGGTTACATAAATGTGAAAACGGTATCGTTTGCTTATCAATATGTCGGTTCCGGATATACACGGTAGATAGGTGCGCCTGAACCACCATAGACGGAGCCGGAGGAATAGTTCCCGACCCATATCTCTATCTGTGAGACGTCGTTGCTGCGGTAGCACACGAACCATGTATTGAGTTCAGGGCTCTGCCCCTTCGGTTCATACTTTATCGGCACGTTAACCTTTCCGCCTGTGCTCTTTGCCATCTGGTCGCTGAGCTGTGTTGCGAAAGGAGTCTGTTCCTGGTCTATCTGGAGCCAGCGTCCGTTTGTCTTTGGACCGAGAGTAACGACCGGTATGAGGTAGTATATATTTCCTTCCTCGTCGACCTTGCGGAAAACGTCGGGCTTATACTGTCCGGCCTTGATCTTCTTTATGGATGAGCCGTTAGGGCTGTAAAAAGAATTCATGGCGTTGGTCTTGACATAGGCGCTTCTGGAAGAACTCCACCAGGTGATGTCCTCTTCCGAGTCGATGATCTGGATAGTGTTGTTGAAGATCTCCTTGGCAGAGGCGATGTCAGAGGTGCGTTTTGCCTTTCTGACGTAGCCGAGGAGAGAAGGAACGAGAATTGCTCCGAGAATACCGATAATAGCAATAACGACAATTATCTCGATAAGCGTGAAGCCCTTTGCAGTTTTCCTCATAGAAACATCTCCTTCCCTGAAACTGTGTTATATTACATTTAGTATATCATATAAGGAAGAATTTGTCAATAGATATGCAATTACGGCTTCTACAAAAAAACGTCTTAAAGTTTGTGCAATGCGTCAGAAAGCGGCATCAATAAGCAGGCTTGGGATATACTCTGTACATCGGCTCGCCCTTGCCCCAGCTCTGGCTGCTGCCGTTTCCTACCCATATCTCGATCTCGCTCGCATCGTCTGAACGGTAGCATATGAACCAGCGGTTGAGGGGCTTTGCAGCGTCCTTAGGCTGGTACTTTATATCAATGTTGGTACGGGTATTGCTCGGAGAATAGCCCATTTCGTCATTGAGCAGATCAGTGAACTCCTTATATGCCGGATCGTTCTCTGTCCAGTTCCAGAAGGCGCCGTTGCAGCCGGAACCGCCGTTCATAACGGCTACTACGATGAGGTTGTAGTTCTCACTGGTAACTGGGTCGGTCTTGTTCCAGTGCGGGCTTGTTGATTCGTTTGTAGTTGAATAGAACGAGCCGTCGCCGCGTTCCTTTTCACTGAGTACCGCCATGACGCTTTCGGCGATACGCTTACCGCTGTTCATATCGTGAGTCTTTCTTGCTTTTCTGACATAGCCTATCATCGAAGGAATAAGTATCGATAAAAGAACGCCTATGATAGCGATAACTACGATGATCTCAATAAGTGTGAAACCCTTTTGTCTTGTATTTTTCATATTGCTCCCCCCTGAAAAAATAATGTCGATGAATGGAAAAACGCCGCAGTGCATAATTTCCTTATCATAAGTATAGTATATCCATCAGAGTTTGTCAAGACACTGTGAATTAGTTTTAACATTTACCTGCAAGATTGTATTCTGTTCACAATTTGTTCTTAGTTGAACTCCATTTCTTTCATTTACGCGTACAAAACAGAGTGGAAAATTCAGCTCCGTATTACAAACAGTATAATCGGCGCCGAACTGGACATTTGCCGCCTCTCCAGGTTGACAGCCGCATTTACTTATGTTATAATAATATGATACAATGGAAAATTGTGCGTATTTGAAGGAGAAACAAATGAATACTATTAAAGAGCTGTATGCTTACAGACAGATGATATTCAGCCTTGTTAAAAAAGACCTCAGAGGGCGTTACAAAGGCTCGGTCCTCGGATTTCTGTGGACGTTCATCAACCCCCTTTTCCAGCTGATCGTTTATACCATGGTATTTTCGTTCATACTTAAAACGACGATAGAGCGCTATTATCTCTACCTTTTCGTTGCGCTGATACCCTGGATATTCTTTTCCTCTGCGATAACGGTCGGAGCGGCTTCGGTCGTGGCACAGAAGGATCTCGTGAAGAAGATATACTTCCCACGAATGGTCATACCAATTTCGTATGTCACGAGCTGTTTCGTGAATATGCTCCTCTGCTTTATCGTGGTGTTTGCTGTGGTGATATGCACGGGCGTCGGAGTGAACTTCCTTGCGCTGCTTACCCTTCCGGTCATAATGATAGTCGAATACGTCCTTGCCCTTGGAATGGCTCTCCTGACCTCCGCGGTCACGGTATATTTCAGGGACCTCGAGCATATCCTCGGCATAGTTGCGATGGCTTGGATGTATATGACACCTGTTATGTACGATAAGTCCATAGTTCCCGACAGGCTTCTCCCGATATTCAACCTCAATCCGATGACCCATGTCATCGAGTGTTACCGGTCTGTGCTTTACAGCAAGGAGGTACCGGACCTCACCTCGCTGCTCTCTGCGGCATCGCTGGGACTGTTCTTCCTGCTGATAGGCTGTCTGGTGTTCAACAAGCTTCAAAGACATTTTGCGGAGGAACTATAATGGAGCGAAACGGAAATGCAATCGAAGTAAATAATATAACAAAGCACTTCAAGGTCTATCCCGACAAGGGCGCTCAGCTCAAGGAGCGCCTGCTTTTCCGCAAGAGAAGCAGATTTGAGATAAGGGACGTCCTGAAGGGCATAAGCTTCTCCGTGAAGAATGGAGAGGCGGTCGGTCTCATCGGGCATAACGGCTGCGGAAAGAGCACGACCCTCAAGCTGCTCACGCGCATCATGTACCCCGACAGCGGCACTATCACCATGAACGGCAGAGTTTCGAGCCTTATCGAGCTCGGTGCAGGCTTCCACCCGGATATGAGCGGAAGGGAGAATATCTACACGAATGCCGCTATATTCGGTCTTACCAAGAAGGAGATAGACGCCCGTCTGAGCGATATCGTTGAGTTTTCGGAGCTTGCGGAGTTCATCGACAACCCGGTCCGCACCTATTCCTCGGGTATGTATATGCGCCTTGCCTTTTCGGTAGCGATAAACGTTGACGCGGACATACTGCTGATAGACGAGATACTTGCGGTCGGCGACACAAACTTCCAGACCAAGTGCTTCAACCGTCTGAGAGAGCTCAAAGCCGCAGGCATAACCATAATCATAGTCACCCATGACCTCTCGACCATCGAGAAATTCTGCGACAGGGCGATATGGCTGAACGACGGTCTTATCGTCAAGGAGGGTCGCTCCCCCGAGGTCGTTGACGCCTACTTCAACTTCATGAACCACAAGCGCATCGAGGCTGAGGAAGCTGCCGCCGCTGAAAAGGCTTCGCAGGAACCTCCCGAGGAAGTCCCGGCTGAGGAACAGCCTGCGGAGGAGCAGCCTCCGGAGCAGGAGCAGACTTCCGGGGACGGTATTGACTATACTGCGAACCGCTTCGGACTAAAGTATATCGAGATAACCAAGGCACGGATGATAGGCGCTTCCGGCAAGGACAGCCGTATCTTCCCGGCAGGCAGTGACCTCACGATAGAAATTGATTTCAAGGTCAACAAGCCGCTCGATGAGTATATCTTCGGCTTCGGATTCTACACCCTCGAGGGCGAGTGCCTCTACGGCAACAATACCCAGCTCGACCGTATAACCGTGAAAACGGACAGTACAACTGGCACGGTCGCGGTAGATGTCCTCGGGCTGCCGCTGCTTGCAGGAAAGTATCTTCTCAACGTTGCTGTTGTTGACAACAACGGGACACCGATGGATTTTTACCGGAATTACTGCGATTTCGAGGTCGTTTCTGACGACAGGAGCACAGGCTATTTCAGTATACCGCATAAATGGAGGATCGGAAAGTGAGTATCGAAAGCGATAAGCTAATAAAGGAAGTCATTCTCGAAAAGCTCTCCGGGAGCGGAGAGGAGGCTCATATAGACACGAGCGGCATCAACACGGTAATGCTCGATTCGCTCGACAAAATGAACAAGACCTCGGTCAACCGCAGCTACCGCGCGATACCGGCGGCAGGCTTCAAGGGGAAGATATCCCGCCTTGTGAAACGACTCATGCGCCGTCTTACCTTCTGGTACGTTGAGCCCTGCATGATGCAGCAGACGGAGTACAACTGCGCCAACAACATCTTCTCGGCTCAGGTCAACAGCGAGATAAATACCCTCCGCTGCGGCATGAAGAATATGGAGGGACACAGTGCAGCGATAGGCTCTCTGAGCGGAAATGTCGCAAGGAATGCCGAGGCGCTCGGCGAGACAAACCGCCGTCTTGACGCCTGTGAGAACTCCGGTGCCGAGCTCTCGGCAGCCGTAGATGAGCTCCGCAGAAGGCTCGATAATGTGGAAAAAATGAATTATCTCTTTAATGGAGGGAACGGTATGCTGAGCTTTGCTGATGCAGGCAAGGGCGCTCTTTCATTCTCGCAGTCCGGTGAGGACTCGGTCGTAAGGTATATTTTCAATACCTCCGGCATTGACCCGGCAGGAATACGCTATCTTGACCTTGGCGCAAATCACGCCGTTGAGCTGAGCAATACATTCAGCTTCTATCTTTCCGGTGCGAGCGGTGTGCTTCTTGACGCAAACCCTGTGCTCACACAGGAGCTTTCGGAGAAGCGTCCGCGCGATATCGTCATAAACAGGTGCATCTCGGACAAGCCCGGTACGAAGCTCGACTTCTACATTATGAGCGGAGACGGGCTCTCGACTATGGACTATGAGGCTGCACAGGGCTTCATCAGGGAAAATCCTGCCCTCAGCATCGAAAAGACCGTATCCGTCGATTCGATAACCATAGACGAGATAATCAGGGAGCATTTCAGCGAAAAGGCTCCGGAGCTCATGAACATCGACGTTGAGGGCATGGAGCTCACGATACTCAGGATGATAGACTTCGCTAAGTTCCGTCCGATGATAATAATATGCGAGATGATAGAGTACAGCAGCACCCTTACCGTCGGCGCAAAAAATCAGGAGATACTCTCCTTCATGCGCTCAAAGGGCTATGAGGAGTTCGCTTTCACCGGCATTAATTCCATATTCATCGACAATCAGCGCAAGGAGGTCAGAGCATGAACATAGCCTTTGACGCTTACGCTATACTCGGTCCGATGAGCCGCAACAGGGGCATCGGCAACTATGCGCTCAGTCAGTTCAGCGGAATGGTGAGCCGTGACCCGGACAATCACTATTTCTTTTTCAATGCGGTCGATAAGGAGTTCCGGCTCTCTGAGCATACGACCGGCGGAAACCTCACCGAGGACTATATCGGAACAGGCTCGGACTGTGCCCTTCTGCGCTCGGAGGCTTACAGCAGCGCTCTCGGTGCAGCGATAAAGCGGTATATCGCCGAGAACAGCATCGACATCTTCTACATCACCTCGCCGTTTGAATCGAGCTTTATCCGCTATCAGAAGGAGTGGTTCGCTGACTGCCGCGTCGTGGTCACGGTCTACGACATCATCCCCTACGTCATGAAGGACAAGTACCTTGCGGACAAGACCACCTACGACTGGTATATCCGCTGCATCGAGGGACTGCGCTGGGCGGACGAGCTTTTTGTTATCTCCGAGAGCGTGAAGACCGATCTCGTAAAGCTTCTCGGCTTCGACCCGGAGAAGATAAAGGTCATATGGGGAGCTGTTGACGACAAGTACGGCATCATAAGCATAGACAGCGTCGAAAAGGCTGCACTGCTCGGAAAATTCGGCGTGACAAAGCCCTTCATCATGTGTACCGGCGGCGAGGACGGCAGAAAGAACCTTGACGGTCTGGTACGCGCATACTCCCTCATGCCGACTGATCTAAGGAAAAAATATCAGCTTGTGGTCGTGTGCAAGCTCTCAGAAAACGGCAGGAAGAAGCTTACCGATGAAGCTAAGAAGTGCGGCGTTGAAAATGACGTTGTGTTTACGGGCTTTGTTACGGACGATGAGCTCCTGCGCTTCTACAATCTTGCCTCGCTCATGGCATTCCCCTCGAAATATGAGGGCTTCGGTCTGCCTATCGTTGAGGCATGGGCCTGCGGAACGCCCGTACTTACTGCTGACAATTCAAGTCTCCGCGAGATCGGCGGAGATGCGGCAGTTCTCGTTGACGCAGACAGCGACAGGAGCATTGCGGACGGCATGGCGAAAATGCTCTCCGATGAGGAAATGCTCCGGGACTACACCCGCAGGGGCGCGGAACGCCTTGAGCTCTACCGCTGGGACAGCATCAACGACGGCATAATTGCCCTGCTCAACGCAATAGAGCCGCCTGTTCGCAGCAATACTGCACCGGAGCGTGTGAAGATAGCGTTCTTCACGCCGCTTCCGCCAATAGAATCCGGCATCTCCGATTACAGCGAGGACATAATCAGCGAGCTCTGCAATTACTGCGACATTGACGTTTACATCGACGGCGGATATGCGCCTTCGCCGCGCTTCCCCGACAACGTCAGGATATTCAGCCACCGGGAATATCCCTCGAAGGCTTCGGGATATTACGATACGGTGTTCCAGATGGGCAATTCCGAGTTCCACTACTATATGTATGACTATATCCGCAAATACCACGGAACAGTCGTGCTCCATGACTACAACCTCCACGGTGCGTTCTATCACAGGGCTGTTACCCTTGAGAAGGGCAACTACAAGCTCTACCGCGAATTTGTTGAGGCTGATTTTTCCGACAAGGCTGACTACCTCAGCGCAATATCCTCCGGGGCGGCTAATCCCGACATTTACGGCATGGAGCTCAACAGCTACATCACAGGCGCCGCCGACAGGATAATCGTCCACAGTCAGGAGGCAAGGCGGAAGCTCCTCATGAGGGATATATCGCGGAATACACAGGTCATCGCCTCGTATGCGGTGATACTTCCCCCTGCGGACAGCTCTGCCGTAAAGGAAAAGAACGGCATATCCCCCGATACCGTGGTGATATCGGCATTCGGCGGCATACACCGCACAAAGCGTGCGATGCCGATATTGCAGGCGTTCGCAAGGCTAAGGCATGAGCATGAAAACGTAATGCTGCTGTTTGCGGGAAAGCCTGCCGATGACCTGAAGCCGGAGCTCGAAAGGTTTATCGCCGACAATGACCTCGCGGACAGCGTAAGGATAACCGGATATATCAGCATAGAGCAGTTCAAGGAATATATAGACATGACCGATATCTGCCTCAACCTCCGCTATCCCTCCAACGGCGAGACTAGCGGAAGCCTTATGCGTATACTTGCAAAGGGCAGATGCGTGGTCATAAACGATATCGGCAGCTTTTCCGAGATAGACGACGATATCTGCGTGAAGCTCCCCTCCGTCGAGACTATGGGCGAGGTACATGAGCCGGACGAGATATACTCCGCACTGAGCAGGCTTGTTAGCTCCCCGGAGCTGCGTGAGGAAAAGGGCAGCGCTGCAAGGAAATTCGCCGAGGAAAACCTCGACCTGCATATCGTTGCGCGTAAATACTATGAATATATCCTCTCCGGCAGGCGTGAGCCGGCTCTGAGCGAGCAGATGATAGCCGCTCTCAGGAATGACCCGAATGTTTCGCCCTCCGACTATCCCGAGATAGCGGAAACGCTTGCTTACGCGAAAGGTCATAGGTGCTGATATGCGGCTGAAAATAAGGAAGTATGACCCGTTCGGCAAGCATACCGACAAGGTGTGCATAACGGCGCTTTTCATGATAACGCTGATAGTTCACCTGACCGTATCGCTCAGAATGAAGATGCTGCATATGTCGCAGGACGAAATGGGCGTTCTTGCGACGGCAGCTTACGCGGTCGGCGAGGACTGGAGCGCTGTGGTATCGAAGTTCGGATACTACGGCTACGGCAGCTCGCTGCTCTATATACCGATATTTGCGCTCACCAAGGGACCCGTTCTGCGCTACCGGCTGATAACCACGCTCAACTCGGTGCTGATGTCGCTGATACCGGTCATAGCCTACCGGATAGCCTCGAAATACTGCAAAGCCTCAAAGAAGACCTCGTTCATAGCAGCGCTTGTCACGGGCTTATACCCCGGATATCTGCTATTCAGCAAATGGGTTTGGAACGAGACGATGATGTGCCTGCTGCCGTGGGTGGCAGCCCTGCTCGTTTTCAGGCTCTATTCCGAGCAGGACAAGCCGAAACGGATAATATTCTCCGTGCTCCTGTCGCTGACGCTGGTATACAGCTACGCGGTGCACGGACGCGCTCTCGGGCTCATCGCGGCAGTTATACTCATTATCGTCCTTATCGCGGTATTCCAGAAGCGCCTTATCGTTGAACCGGTAAGCTTCTGCTCATCGTTCACAGTATTCTATATCTGCGACCACTTCGCAAAGAAGTTCGTCCAGAGCCGTGTATGGCTCGTGGGAAGCGACGGCGAGCTCAACAATACTCTCGGCGGCAACACCGGAAAACTGCACGATTATACGTCGTTTGACGGCTTCCGCGGACTTCTCAGGATAGCCTCGGGACAGCTCTCGGCGGCATCGGCTTCGACCTACGGCATACTTGTTATCGCTCTTGTACCTGCCGTGCCGGTCATAATCGGCGGATTTAACAGGAAGATGCGTCTCCGCAAGGACAGGCTTCCGGACGACAAGCATAACTTGTGGCTGCTCATGACCGTCGCTCTTACCTTTTTTGCGGCAGCCTTTGCTATAAGCGTGCTTTTCCTCGGAAATGAGGGCAGTAACCCCGAGCCGAGAGGAGACTACTACATCTACACGCGCTACTTCTCGAATATGCTGGGATTTTCGGTATTTGCAGCGTTCATATACTTCTCGCGCAGCGAGATGAGCAATGTCATGACTGCGGTAACACTGGGAGTTTACGCTCTGTGTACAGTGCCGATACTCCACTACGCGGACTTCCTCAACGGCTGCAAAAACAGCGCAAATACCACGATACTCAACCTTCTTGCATACCTCGGTGACAACCCGAGGGACTATATCGCTCACTTCGATTTTGAGAACCTCATACTCGTCACGAGCATAGTATTCGGTGCGGCACTCATCGGGCTTGCCGCAAAGAAGCAGGGTATGCTCGCGGTGCTGCTCTGCTGGGTGTTCCTCGGATCGTACTACGATACCGCGGATGATGTTATACTCGTGAATTCGCGCAAGGAGATAAACTTCGTCCAGCCGACGATGAATGCGCTGTATAACGTTGACGGTCTCGATGATGAATACGACGATATCTACTATTACAACGTCCACCAGACTAAGCCGTGGAGCGGCTCTGCAATGCAGTATTCCCTTCCGGAATACGAGCTGACGGAGTTCGATTTCGAGGTCAATGAGACTACCGACCCGGAGAGACTTCTCAGCTTCATCACAGAAAACAGCATAATCGTAAGCTCTGAGGATATCTTCCTTGAGCAGTTCAGCCCGGACATCTACCGCATAGAGTATGAGTCCATAGGCAGCGGAACAGAATATATGTGGGTATACGGCGAGGATATCCGCGACTATATACTCGCAAACAGCGACCTCCGCATAGTAAGTGATAAAGAACAGGAGTAAGACAATGAACGTGAATTCAGAGGAGATAATGGAACAGATACGCGCTGAGATAAGCGAAAAGGGACTTTCCGCGGATATGCTCAGCTTTGAGGACATTCCCTGCCGCAAGCCGGCACAGAGCACCTCCGCCGCAAAAACTCTTGAATGGCTCGGCGCACACTGCTATATACAGCCTTACAAGCAGCTTGCCGGAAATGCGGTTTCGGTATTCACAAAGAAGGTCATACGCAGACTGACAAGGTTCTATGTTGAACCGGTAGTCTTTGAGCAGAACGATTTCAACTCCAATGTTGTGAGCGCGGTCAGCTCCCTTACCGAGGAGAACAGAAAGCTTGCTGAACGCATCAGCAGGCTTGAAGCCGAAAATGCCGAGCTCCGCGAAAAGCTTGAGACTAAAAGGAGAAAGCGCAAATGAGAGTGATCCAGCTCCTCCCGACAGTATCCTGCGGCGATGCGGTAAGCAATGACGCGCTCGCACTCAGGAGAGTCATCGCCGGAATGGGCATTGAAACCGCGGTATATGCCGATATAATCGACAAGCGCCTCCCTGCCGGAGCAGTCCGCAAGGCTTCAAAGCTCGGCACTCCCGAAAGCAGTGACATACTGATATACCACAAATCGACCGGCACCGACATCGACTACCGCCTTGACGGCATCCGCTGCCGGAAGATGATGATATACCACAATATAACCCCGCCGGAATTCTTCCGCCCTTACAGCACCGAGGCTGCCGCGAGGACAGCTTACGGATATGAGGGACTGCGCCACCTTAGCAGCCGCGTTGATATGTGCCTTACGGATTCGGAATACAACAAGCAGGGACTTCTGGAGGCAGGCTTCACCTGTCCCATAGGTATAAGACCGATACTCATACCCTTCCGGGATTATGAAAAAGCGCCGGACTCTGAGACAATGCGGCGCTTCGGCGACGGCAGAACGAATATCATTTTCGTGGGACGCATTGCCCCGAACAAGCGTCAGGAGGACGTTATCAGGGCGTTTTACTTCTACAAGCAGCTCGACCCGGATGCAAGGCTGATACTTGCCGGCTCGCAGACGGGCTTTGAGAACTATGCCGACCGTCTCAGGGACTATGCTGACAAGCTCGGACTGAGAGATGTCCTGTTCACGGGACACGTTTCCTTCCCGGAGCTGCTCGCTTACTACCGCACGGCAACCGCTTTTCTCTGTATGAGCGAGCACGAAGGCTTCTGCGTACCGCTTGTCGAGTCGATGTATTTCAACGTTCCGATAGCCGCACGCAAAGCGGCGGCTGTACCGGATACTCTCGGCGGAAGCGGTCTGCTCCTTGAGGACAATGACCCGCTCGTTGCCGCAAAGGCTGTCGAAAGGCTTGTCCGTGACAAGAAACTGCGCGATGACGTAATTCAGGATCAGAGGCGCAGGCTCGCGGACTTCTCTTACAGCCGGATAAAGGCGCTGTTCACAGAACAGCTCAGAGATTTTATCAGAGGTAAAATATGAGAACTATCGCATTTGTTGCCCCGTGGTTCGGGGAGAATATCCCGGGCGGAGCGGAAGCGGAGCTCCGTGGGCTCACATCTCACCTTCATGCGGCAGGCGTTCCGCTGGAGATACTCACTACCTGCGTGAAGGACTTCGCTTCGGACTGGAGCAGGAACTTTCACCGTCCGGGGACTTATGTCACCTCAGACGGCATAACGGTAAGGCGCTTCCGGGCAGACAAGCGCAACAGAGCCGCGTTTGACAATATGAACCGCAAGCTCATGCACGGTGCTCCCCTCAGCAGCAGCGAGGAGGAGGTCTTTCTTTCGGAATCGGTGAGGAGCCGTGCGCTGAATGACTATATTTCGCAGCATACAGGCGATCATTCGCTGTTCGTATATATTCCGTATATGTTCGGCACGACCTATGACGGCATCAGGATATGCCCGGAGAAGTCGGTGCTGATACCCTGCCTGCACGATGAGCCCTATGCGCGGCTCAGAGCCTTCCGCGATCTGTTTCCGCGGACTGCCGGCATGGTATTCAACGCGGCGCCGGAGGCAGAGCTTGCAGAGGAGCTCTACGGGCTTTCAGCTTCGGGTACTAAGACCGTTGTGACGGGTATAGGCATGGATACGGACATTACCGCCGACCCGGAGGACTTCCGCCGGAAATTCGGCATAACAGAGCCGTTCATACTCTATGCCGGACGCAAGGACGGCGGCAAGAACGTCGGCACTCTCGTCAGGTACTTCCGCGAGTACCTTCTCAGGCACGATACTCCGCTCAGGCTGGTGCTCATAGGCGGCGGCGACATCGACCTTCCGCCGGAGCTTGTCAGCAGCGGCAGGATAACAGACCTCGGCTTTGTGGATAAGCAGGACAAGTTCAACGCCCTTGCGGCGGCAGAGCTTTTGTGTCAGCCTTCGCTCAACGAGAGCTTCTCACTCGTCATCATGGAGAGCTGGCTGTGCGGACGTCCCGTACTCGTACACGCGGAATGTCCGGTCACGAAGGGCTTCGTCACGGAGTGCAGCGGAGGGCTTTACTTCGGGGATTACTTCGAGTTCGAGGGCTGCGTTGACTATATCCTCCGCGAAAGGGATACCGCAGCGGCAATGGGTGAAAACGGCAGGAACTACGTTACCGGACACTTTGACTGGAGCGCAATGGTAAATAAATATACTGAGTTTTTCAGAAAACTCACATAAGGAATGAGGCAGTGATATGAAACTGATAATTCAGATACCGTGCTATAATGAGGAAGAGACGCTGGAGCTCGCCTATAACGACCTTCCGCGCCATATCGACGGTATCGACGAGATTGAGTACCTTATAATCAACGACGGCAGCAAGGACGGCACCGTCCGCCGTGCGAGGGAGCTCGGCTTTCATCATATAGTTTCCTTCAAGCAGAACAAGGGACTTGCGAAAGGCTTTATGGCTGGCATCGACGCCTGTCTGCACCTCGGCGCTGATATCATAGTCAATACCGATGCGGACAATCAGTACTGCGGCGAGGACATTGAGAAGCTCGTCCGTCCTATCCTTGAAAGGAAGGCTGATATCGTCATAGGCGAGCGTCCTATCGACCAGACCGAGCATTTTTCGTGGAAGAAGAAAAAGTTCCAGCACCTCGGAAGCTGGGTAGTGCGTGTGGCTTCCGGAACTGATATCCCCGATGCTCCGAGCGGCTTCCGTGCCTATTCAAGGGAGGCTGCGCTCAGGCTCAATGTCGTTAACGAGTATACCTACACGCTCGAAACGATTATACAGGCAGGCAACAACAAAACTGCCATGACCTCAGTGCCGATACGCACTAACCCTGAGACACGTCCCTCACGCCTGTTTTCGAGTATGTGGAGGTACATGAAGCGCTCATCGACCGTTATCACCCGTTCCTTCGTAATGTACAAGCCGCTGAAATTCTTCATGACGATAGGCATGGTGCTCATGCTTGCAGGCGCGGCGCTCGGCATACGTTTCCTCATACTCATGGGCATGGGCGAGGGCGCAGGACATATCCAGTCTCTCATACTTACCGCGATATTCATAATGATGGGCTTCCAGACGCTCACGATAGGTCTTCTCGGAGACACCATAGCGGCAAACCGCAAGCTGCTCGAGGACGTTCAGTACCGCGTGAGAAAAATGGAGTGCAGGACCTGTGAGCCTGCCGACCTGCTGAAGGACGGCGAGCTCCCTGCGGATGATGCCGAGAAGGAGAAAACTCCGGGAGATGATAAGAATGAAAAAGTCTAAGAAGAAAAAGATAGTAATGATTGGCCCGGTATACCCCTACAAGGGCGGCATCGCCCACTATACCGGCTGCATGGTAAAGAATCTGAAAAAGGATTTCCGCGTAAGTACTGTTTCTTACAAGATGCAGTACCCCAAGCTGCTTTTCAAGCAGGAGCAGCGTGACTACGACAACGATATTTTCAGGATAGAGGATACGAAGTTCCTCATCAATACCGCAAATCCCTTCAACTGGGTAACGACCGCCATGAAGATAAGGCGCATGAAGCCGGACTATATCATCATGCAGTGGTGGCACCCCTACTTCTCGCCCTGTTATACCGGTCTGAGTATGCTTCTGAGGAAGTACCCGAAGATATTCCTCTGCCACAATGTTTTCCCGCACGAGCGCTTCCCGATGGACAAGTTCCTCACGAAAATGGTTCTGAAGCGAGGTGCGGCGTATATCACCCATTCAAAGACAGATGCAGACGACCTCAGAAAGATAGTGAAGCGTCCGCGCTTCGAGACAACGGTACACCCGGTATACAACGCCTTCAAGCTCCGCAATATCACAAAGGAACAGGCAAAGGCTGAGATAGATTCACCGCCCGAAAAGAAGATACTCCTGTTCTTCGGCTTCGTCCGCGATTACAAGGGACTCCGCCATATACTCAATGCCATGCCGGAGATAGTCCGCTATGACAAGGACATCGAGCTCTGGGTAGTCGGCGAGTTCCGCAGCGACAAGGAAAGCTATATCGAGCTTATCGACAAGCTCGGCATTGGCAGCAGTGTGAAGATAGTTGACGGCTATATCCCGGACAGCGGCATCGAGAAATACTTCGCGGCGGCAGATCTTGTCGTGCTGCCCTATGAATCTGCAACTCAGAGCGGTATCGTTCAGATAGCCTACGGCTTTGAAAAGCCCGTTATCTCAACTGATGTCGGAGGTCTTCCCGAGGTAGTCATCGACGGAAAGACGGGATATATCGTTCCGCCATTCAAGCCGGAGGCACTTGCGGAGGCGGTTATACGCTTCTTCCGTGAGGACAAGGCTGAGGAATTTGCAGAGAATGTACGCGGAGAGGCTTACAAGTATTCGTGGGACAGAATGAACGAGGTAGTTCAGAGACTTATCAAGAAGACAGATAATAATGAGTAAGAATTTCAATGCAAAAAAGGCGGTAAAGCTTGCCGGAAACGCTCTGGTGATACTCGCGCTCGTCTTCATTGTCAAGAAGATCGCGGATATGGACATAAAAATGTCGGACCTCAGCTCTCCCTCGGTTATAAGTGCATTTGCGCTGAGCACGGTCATGCAGGCGGCGCTCATTATCATAGCCTGCTTCCCGTGGCTGATGTTCACGCGGTCGCTTTCCGGCGTCAGGATATCATATTCCGCAGCTATGCCGGTATATACCCGGTCGAACATCTACAAATACATTCCCGGCAACGTTTTTCAGTATGTCGGAAGAAATCAGCTTGCGGCGGATATGAAGATAAGCCACGTCGATGTTGCCTGTGCTACCCTGCTCGATATTTTCTTCTGCGTCTTTTGGACGGGCGCGGTCTCTGTTGTACTTCTCGGCAGCCGCATAGCGGAGCTTATGAGAAAATACGGACGGAGCATACTGCTGGTCGGAGCTGCCGGAGCGGTGCTGCTGATACTCCTCATCGCAGTCATAAGGCTTAAATTCCGCGACAGGATTTCCGGCTACATCTCGCGATACGCCGAGAGCCTGAAAAAATGCGACAAGAAGCAGCTTCTCAGCGGCATATTCTATTATTCCGTACACAACTGCGTTTCGGCAGCGATGTACTTCGCCTGCATGGCGCTCATCGTTCCGGAAGCCTCTGCGAAAGAGCTTGCAGTGCTCACGGGAGCGTTCATGTTCGCGTGGATAATCGGTTTCGTTACACCGGGCGCTCCAGGCGGTATCGGCATACGCGAGGGCGTTATGATATTTGTCAGCGGAGAAAAATATCAGGACAGGATAATGCTTTTCGTTCTTACGATGCGTATAGCTTCTGTTCTTGCAGATATATCAGCGTTTGCGGTCGGTTCGATGTATAGCAGGCTGAGAACGCAGACCGGACAGGGAGGAAACTGATGAACGTTAAGGATTCACTGCTCAATACACTTGCGTCAGCCGGCGGAGAATATGTCTCCGGTGCGGTGCTTGCGGAAAGTCTCGGCGTGAGCCGCAATGCGGTATGGAAAGCGGTAAAGTCCCTCGAAGCGGAGGGATATGTCATAGAATCGGCAGCTTCAAAGGGTTACAGGCTCGCCGACAGCAACAACCGCCTTTCGGCAGAGCTGATACTCTCGCATCTTCCGGAGGACTATCCCTGCCGGACTGTCAAGGTGTTCAGCGAGGTCGGTTCGACCAATACAGCGGCAAAGGAGCTTGCGTCAGCCGGTGCTCCTGACGGTACGATCGTGACCGCGGATTCGCAGACTGCCGGCAAGGGAAGGCTCGGAAGGAGCTTTGTATCGCCGCCGGGCTCGGGACTGTACATGAGCGTTATCGTTCGCCCGGAGCTTGAACTGAGCCTTACCTCGATGCTTACGACTGCGGCAGCCGCAGCGGTCGCGGAGGCTGTTGAGGATATGAGCGGTGCGGACACCCGTATAAAATGGGTGAACGATATTTATATCGGCGGGAAAAAGATCTGCGGCATACTCACGGAAGCTTCCCTCGGGCTCGAAATGAAAGCCCTTGACTATGCGGTCATCGGTATCGGCGTGAACGTCAGCGGAACATTCTCCGGCGAGCTTGCGGAACGTGCGACTTCGGTTGAGGCTGAATGCGGAGTGCGTCCAGACCGGAACGCTCTCTGTGCCGGGATAGCTGTGAGACTGCGGAAGTACATCGGTACGATTGAGCAGCGCGGATTTCTCCCTGAATACCGCCGCCGCGAGCTGCTTACGGGCAATATGATAACTGCCAATGTCGGAAACGAAAGCATCACAGGAAAGGCACTCGGCATTGACGATAATGCCAATCTCATAATAGAGCTTCCCGACGGCTCGGTGAAACACCTCGGCTCCGGCGAAGCCAATCTCTGCCGTATAAAGAAGGATTGAAAAGGGACGCCTTATGGCGTCCCTTATTTCATATCTTGCTGCAAAATCCGATAATTTCTGCTTTTCTGGGTTCGACCGCTTCTTTGTACTCGACGGAGCAGAGTCCGAGCGAGCCGCAGCATTCGATTTCGAGGTGGCCGTAGAAATGCTCGATAGTACCGATAATGCGCTGGCATTCCGGCATGGAGGGACCTGTTCTCAGGGCGACCGCATAGCCGCGCTTGCCCCTGCTGAGAGAAGCGTGCGGCTCATGGGTATTGCACCACGGCGTGAACCTGTCGATGAACGCTTTGAACTGTCCCGGCACGTCCGCCCAGTAGGACGGGGCAACGCAGACTATTATGTCCGCACGTTCAAATTCCTCAGCTGCAAGGTCAAATCCGTCGTGCTGAACGCACTTTGCAGTATTGTGGCAGCTCCGGCAGCCTTTGCAGAAGCCGAAGGAGTAGTCGTCGATGCCGATGCTTTTCACTTCATAGCGGCTTGAAAGCTGCTGTACGATAATATTTACTATCTCTGCAGTTGCACCGTTCCTGACGGGACTGCAATTCATAACGAGCGCTCTCACTGCTGTTCCTTAGCCTGTGCGTACACTGCTTCCCTGACCATTCTTGCGATCTGTGTAAGTGCGAAGGGAATGAACGCGAAGCCGATAACGATGAGGAAGTCCGTCATGCCGAAGGAGTTGCTTACAGACATAAAGCCGTGGAAGGGAGTAATAAGCAGAGCACTGGTCAGGAGAAGAGCTCCGATGAGGAAAGCACCGGCGGTAAAGAGGTTGGTGGTGAAGCCGAGCTTTGCGAGGGAGTGCTTTCCGCGGCTGTCGAAGCCTTCAAAGAGTCTTGCAAGGCAGAGCGTAGCAAAAGCCATTGTGCTTGCCATTGCGGCGGAGTCACAGCTCTGCTTGCCTATCATGAATGCAGCCATTACGCAGGCGGCGATGATAATGCTGTGGATAACGATATACAGACCGCTCTCCTTGTTGAGTATCGACTCGTTGGACGGACGCGGCTTTTCTTTCATGATGCCGGGCTGCATGGGCTCCATACAGAGTGCGAGAGCCGGGAGCGAATCGGTGAGGAGGTTGATGAACAGGAGGTGTACCGGCATGAATGGCAGCGGCAGGTCAAATACGGTCGTGAGGAGCACGACTATGATAGCAGCAGCGTTTCCGGCAAGCAGGAACTTTATAGCGTTCTTGATGTTATTGTAGATACATCTGCCGTTTGCAACAGCCTTGACGATAGTAGCGAAGTTGTCGTCGGCAAGTATCATCGAAGCGGCGTCCTTTGATACCTCGGTACCGGTGATACCCATAGCCACGCCGACGTCAGCCTTTTTCAGCGCAGGAGCGTCATTTACGCCGTCGCCGGTCATGGCGACTACCTTGTCCTTCTTCTGCCAGAGGTCAACTATGCGTATTTTATGCTCAGGCGAAACTCTTGCGTAAACGGATATCTTTTCGAGCTTTGCGGAGAGTTCCTCATCGGAGATATTGTTGAGCTCGTTGCCGTCCATAGCGAGGTCGCCATCCTTGTAGATACCTATTTCCCTGGCAATAGCGACAGCCGTGAGCTTGTGGTCACCGGTTATCATAATGGGCTTGATGCCGGCAGAGATACATTCTGCAACGGCGGCCTTGCTCTCCTCACGCGGCGGGTCGGTCATAGCGGTAAGACCTATGTAGACGTAGCCGCTCTCATCTTCGAGCGTAAGGCTCTTATCGGGAGTGTGGAGCTTCTTTGCGAAGGCAAGAACTCTCATGCCGTTTTCGGAATAGGTGAGGTTAGCCTTTCTGATATTATCCTTGTCCTCCTCGGTTATGGGACGGATACCGCTGTCAGCGAGGACGTATTCCATACGCGGGACAAGAACGTCGATAGCGCCCTTTGTATAGGCAGTGCGCTCGCCGCCGATATTATGAACGGTAGTCATGAGCTTTCTGTCGCTGTCGAAGGGGATCTCGTCAATACGCGGATTTTCGCTGCGTATGCGGAGGTATTCATCGTTTCCGAGGTATTCGGAAAGGGCAGTCTCGGTCGGGTCGCCGAGCCACTGTTCACCGTCCTTTGCGGCGTCATTGCAGAGCGCCATAGCAAGGAGGAGCTCGTCCTTTGCCTTTTCACCGGGGAATGCAAGGTCGCGGACTGTCATGCGGTTTTGTGTAAGAGTACCGGTCTTGTCCGAGCAGATAATGGATACGCAGCCCAGACCCTCGACCGCTTTGAGGTCCTTGATGATAGCCTTCTGCCTTGACATCTTCTGAGTGCCGATAGCAAGGGAAATGGTTATGATGGAGCTGAGAGCCTCCGGGATAGCCGCAACTGCAAGCGCAACTGCGAACATGAGGGCATCAACGGCAGGCTGGTCGTTGATGAAATAAGTCATAAGGAATACCGCTATACATATAGCGATGATAGCGATAGAGAGCACCTTGCTGAACTTGTCGAGACTTACCTGGAGCGGAGTTTTCTTTTTCTTGGCGTTCTGCATGAGCGAAGCGATCTTGCCTATTTCGGTATCCATTCCGACGCCGGTGACAACAGCCACGCCGCGTCCGTTGGAGATATTCGAGCCGGAGTAGATCATGTTCACCCTGTCACCGAGGGCAAGCTCGGACTGGTCTATTTTAGCGGTGGACTTGGTAACGTTCAGGGATTCACCGGTGAGGGCGCTCTCATTTACCTGCAAGGAAGCGGCTTCGAGGAGACGTCCGTCGGCTGCGGCAACGTTTCCGGCTTCCATGAGGAGGATATCGCCGACAACGACCTCAGAGGCAGGTATCTCGGTCTGTGCGCCGTTACGGAGGACTCTTGCGTTCGGGGCGCTCATGGCTTTGAGACTGGAGAGCGACTTCTGGGCTTTGACGTGCTGGAGAGTACCGAGAACGGCATTCATGATGAGAACGACGAGGATAACGATAGTGCTTCCGAGCTCACCGCTTACCATGGAAACTATCGAAGCGATGATGAGTATCACAACAAGGAGGTCGGCAAACTGTTCAAGGAATACCCTGAGAATGCTCTTGGGCTTTTCCTCGGCAATGGCGTTTACACCGTATTTTTCACGGCTTTCTGTGACCTGCTGGTCGGTAAGTCCATTCTCACGGTCAGAGCCGAGAGACTTTACGACGCTTTCCGCGTCCTGATCGAAATAATTCATAATCCAACTCCTTTATCAGACTTTATTGTCAAAGTTCATATTGTACTTTATCATAAATTTCTCGGCGTAGGAGCCTGACGGAACGTGGAACACACAGCCGTCGCTGTAATTCTGGAAGGCGTTCTTGTCGATATTGCTCAGGCTTGCCGGGAGCCAGACCTCTTTCAGCTTAGGAACATGGGAAAAGGCGTAGCTGCCGATCCTCTCGCAGCCCTCTTCGATGCGGACTGTTTCAAGGCTGTCGCAGTATTCAAAGGCACTGCCGTTGATGTACTTAACGTTTGACGGCACAGTGATGCTTTTCAGGTTTTTGCAATACTCGAAAGCCTCGCCCTCGATGCCGGTGATATCTGCAGATATCTCAAACTCTGTGAACTCCCCGTACTCATACTGATTTGAGCGGATAACTGATGCAAGGTCAACAGGCTCATAATAGGCAGGTGAGCTGGAATATTTGATTTCGCCATTGCTGTTTGCTGCGAATTCTGCGGCATAGCAGCCCTCGGGAGCGTGTATCGTGAGGTCTCCGTCAGCCCAGAACGCCGAATCACCGATGAAGGTAAGGGTTTCCGGGAGATTAACGTCCATAAGGCTGGAGCATCTTGAAAATGAACTGTCGCCGATAGATACAAGTCCATTTCCGGTGCTGACGTGCTGGAGCGCGGAGGCGCAGTCAAACACAAAAGCGCCGATGCTCGTTACCGATGCCGGGATATATACCGCACGGATATTGGTATCGTTCTTGAACGACCACGACTCTATGCGCGTAACGCCGTCCGGGATATATAGCACGTTCTCCACGCCGTCATAGCCGTAGAGGATACCGTCCTTTATCCTGAAGCCGTCCTCGTCAGGGGGAATACTTTCAGCCTTCATTGAAAGCTCTGCCATAAGATCGCCGTTGCTGGCGTCGTCATTCGGATTGGCATAGGAAGACTCCTCGTAACGTCCGTGGCTGTCATTGCCGTCGGTGCTCTGAGCTTCCGTGGTCCCGGGAGCCGATGATGAAGCTTCGGTGGTCTCCTCAGCGGCATTTGCTGCATCTGCTTCCGTTGAAGAAGCTGTTGTTTCAGTGCCTGACGAGCTGCTGTCACTGTTCTTTCCGCAGGCGGTGACGAGTGAAGCCGCAAGTACAGCAGAAAGTGCAAGTGCTGATGTTTTTTTCATATTTCGTTACCTTTCAAAGATGATTTGGGATAGCAAAAACAAAAAGGACTTTCATTGCATCGGAAACGTGCAACAAAAGTCTTGCTAAAGCCTGAGCCTTGTCCGTCCGACAGCTCAGGGCTGTGGTTATGGCGATACGGACACTTTACGGATAACGTAAAGAAGCTACTCCCTTTTATTAACAATATATTACCATTAAAAACAGGATTTGTCAAGCAAAAAGGCTTTATGTTGTCCGGAAACGCCGGAATTATCGGCGATTTTTACAAAACGGCGTTCCGGCAGCAAAAAAATTATTACATTTCAGGAACTTTTTTTCCAATTGCTTGAAATAGAGCTGAGCCGGTGCTATAATAAGTAGAACAACACTGGAATGTATCTCAAGGAGGAAAATGATGAGAGCAAGGCTTCTGCTTATCGCAGCCGCCGCTGCCATAGCCTGCACAGCCTGCGGCAAGAGCAGTAAAAGCAGCGAGAATGATATAAAGGGTATGTGGAGCGTTTCGGACGACAGCTTCGACGGAGGCTATATCTTCGGAGAAGACGGCAGAGCGGGGGTATACCTCTACCCGAAGGATATGTATTTTTCCGACGGCTGCCTTTTTATTTCCGGAACACTTTTCTCGGAAAACGATCTGGTATATGACGGGGATATCCTCAGGGCAGTGGTACTCGGAAACGATGCGCTTATACTCGACCGCACCGGTGAGCCGGACACTTCCTCGTATGACGGGGAATACCTTCTTACAGGCGGAAGTATGCGTGACAGCATAGCCTCAGGCATGGGAGCTGCCTCTCCCGAAAACGCGGAGATACTTTTCAATGTAGAGGACGAAAGGATACGCGTGACCGCAGCAAATACCATCGACTATTCATTCGACGGCGAAAAACTCGACCTGAAGGGCAGGAACGGCTTCCCGGACAGCAGCGGTGAAGCAGAGCTCTCGGACGGTGTGCTTTCCGTAAAACGTGCGGACGGCGGAGTCAGAGTGCTGAAAAAAGTCGGATAATAACGGAAGGAGATCACTATGAAAAAGACTTTGGCTATACTGATAGGAAGTATGCTCATAACCGGAGCGTTTGCAGCCTGCGGCGGAAACAGCAGTTCCTCCGACAAGGAGGATACCACTAAGAGCAGCGGTTCGGCACTCGTCAGCAATAACGGTGCTGACGAGATCGTGAGCGGCACAGATGAGGAAACTGAGCCTACTGATGCCGATACATCAGAAGCAGCTACCGCTGAGACCACTACCAAGGCGCAGAAGACTACCGAAAAGGCAACAACTACCGAGCGTCCTTCAGAGACACAGCCAGCCTCCGATGATATTCCGGAGATCGACCCTTCCCTGCTTAAAGGCGGTGACCTCATCGGAAGCTGGAAGACCGATTTCTCGGATGAATACGAGGATTTCAATATGGAGATCATCTTCAAGCCGAACGGCAAGGCTTCTGCCTCGCTGGATATAAGCGATGAGCTCAGCTTCAAAAACGGCAAGGCTGTTTTTGACGGAACACCCGTAGCCTATGAATTTGACGGCAGAGTTATCTCTATCAGCATTGAAGATTACGAGTTCATAAAGCTCGAAAGAACGTCCGGCTCGGGCGACAGCCTCGACGGTACATACAAGGTCGTGATAGACGAGAACTCGGCGCTCAATGATCTGGACTATTACGAAGGTGCGGCTCTGGTGATAAAGGGCGAGAGCGTTTATGCGCTGTACGAGGATATGTACGTTTATACGACAAGCGGCAATCAGCTTGAGATGTACATTGCCGAAGATGAAGATCACGATACTGAAAAGGTGACATACGGAGTTATCGGCGACAAGCTCTATGTCTATGCTGACGGCGAGACCAGTGTCTTCACCCGTACAGACCACTGATCTGCGTCAATTTCCCGGCACTATTTAGCATTCATTATATTGAACGGACATTTATCCGGAGTTCAACAGAAATAATGACAAGGAGACTAATATGCTTACGCAGTTTTTACTGCAAATAATACTTCTCACTATCGGTGCAGCGATAACCTGTGCTCAGACAGCAGCGGTCGCGATCAGCGATCCGCGGCTCGAAAAGCTTGCTTCCGGCGGGAACAGGCGCGGTGAAAGACTCAGGCGCATGACTGCTTCGCCGTCACGCTTCCTTGCTTCGGCAAAGGCGGCTTCCGTGACGGTCTCCCTTACAGCCGCAGCCTTCGGCGTTTACGGCTTTGCAGGGAAAGCAGCCGTTGCACTTTCGGATGCCGGGCTCTCGGAGGAGCTTTCCGGCGTTATCGCTACATTTGCGACTGCTCTTGCGGAATGTTTCCTGATACTTGTGTTCTGCGACCTCATACCGCGGCACATCGCAGCAAAATCACCTGAGAAGATAGCCCTTGCGATGAGCGGCTTCCTGCGGCTCGTCATGATACTCTCCGCCCCGGCGGTCATACTCACGGAAGCCATATCCGGCGGTATACTGCGTATCATGGGCATTGACCCCTCCGCAGAGGAAGATGCCGTCACCGAGGAGGAGATCCTCATGATGTCCGATGCCGGTGCAGAAAAGGGTACGATAGACGAGGACGAGAACCGCATAATCAAGAACGTTTTCGCCTTTGACGATATGACGGCAGGACAGATCTGCACCCACCGCACAGAGGTCTCCGTGCTGTGGGAAAGCGATGATATATCGGTCTGGGAGGAGACTATCCACCGTACAAGACATTCGATGTTCCCGGTCTGCGGAGGAAGCGTTGACGACGTTATCGGCGTCCTCCACGCGAAGGACTATTTCCGGCTTGACGACAAGAGCCGTGAGAATATAATGAAAAATGCCGTCCGTGAGCCTTATTTCG
The DNA here is from genome assembly GCA_017525915.1 of Ruminococcus sp. Lineage (GTDB taxonomy): Bacteria > Bacillota > Clostridia > Oscillospirales > Ruminococcaceae > Ruminococcus. The sequence continues at coordinate 49,265 of JAFXSC010000026.1, read as the reverse complement.
TTCACGAGACCATGAAGGCTGACCGGCTTTTCGAGCAGATGAAGCAGAGCGGCGCGGACCACTTCGCGGTCGTGGTCGATGAATACGGCGGAATGAGCGGCATAATCACGGTAACTGACCTTGTTGAGCAGCTTGTGGGCGATTTTTCCGACGACGAGGACGATATTCCTCAGCCGCGGATGGAGAAGACAGGCGAGAACACATGGCTGATACCCGGTTCGACGACGGTCGCGGAGGTCAGCGAGGAGCTCGGTATAACGCTGCCGGCAGAGAAGTACGATACCTTCGGCGGATACGTCATTGACGAAATGGGAGACGTTCCGCGTGAGGGCGCACAGATAGCGATAGAAGCCGACGGTCTCCGCATCGAGGTCATCGGTATTTCCCACCACAGGATAGAAGCCTGTCGCGTTGAGAAAATCACTCCCCTGCCGCAGGACAAAGACGAAGAACAGTAAAAATAACGGGCGCACATCGTGCGCCCGTGTTTGTTTTATGATTGATACTGTGAGGTAAGTCCGAAGTATTCTTCGAGGGTGATACCTCCGCGGTCGTGTATCTTCTTTGACATATCATAGCCGACATAGCGTATATGCCACGGCTCGTACTTATATCCGGTAATGTCCTGCTTGCCCTTGGGATAGCGGAGAATGAAGCCGTATTCCCAGCAGTGATCCTCTATCCATTGTGCCTCGGGAGTTCCGATGAACAGGTCGCTGACCTCGTTCACGTCTATCGCAAGACCTGTCTGATGCTCAGAGTGGCCGGGACGCGCGGAGTAGGTGTCAGCCTTTGCAACACCGTCATTTGCGGCATAGGTATTGTAAAGACCTTCCTGATAGCCGTAGCTGCGGAATCCTGATGAAAGGAAGATGTTTATTCCGTCCCTGCTCGCGCCCTGAACGAGCTTGTTGAACCATTCATTGCAGGTGGGGTCGAGCGCACCGGGGTTGTAGCTTGCGGGTATCGAATAGGTCTTGTTGACTATGAGGACATCGCCCTCATAGTGGTATCCTTCGCCCTGTATCTTAGAAGGAGCAGGAGCCTCAGCTAACTGCTGAGGCTCGTTGTCATTTGTTTTATTATTGCCTTTATTATCTGTATCCTTGTCGCCGTCTGCTGAATTTGCAGTATTTGCGGGACCGGTTACTGTTACCTTTATCATTACCTCCTTGGAGGGATCCTTCCTGGAGCTGAGGGTAACATAGCACTCACCGCCGGAAACGCCGGTAACATGACCGTATGCATCAACGGTAGCGATCTTTGCATCAGATGTGGACCATACCTCGTCCTCCTCGGAGGAGCCTTCGGGGTACTGCTGGACATAGGCTATGCCCATGCCGCCGACATCAATATATATGCTGTACTTGTCGAGCTTGAAGCCGCTGTCATTAGCGCCGGCAGCCTTGGTGGTAGTCGTGGTGACAGTAGTCAGGGCTTCAGTCTGCTGGACGGTAGTGGTCGTGGAGGTCGTGGTAGCATCAGTCGGGGTCGTATCTCCGCCCTTGTCGCTGTCCTTTGAGCAGGCCTTAGCCACAAGGATAACAAGCAGGAGCACAAGGAATGCGATGACGCACAGAGCACCGAGCTGACGGCGGCGCAGAGTTTGTTTTGAAACTCTTTTTCTCGGACGCTGACGGTTCGGATCGTTATTGTAATTATTATAATTGCTGCCCATATATATATCCCTTTCTTTTGTATGTTTGGCGAAAGACCGCCTTAATAAGGGTATAAACGCCCTGATATCATTATATCACAGCTTGTACTGATTGTCACGCATTTTTGTTATACTTTTGAAATTTTATGCACATCGTCAGATTTCGACAGAGCAAAACACAGCAATTTCACCAAAAATGCAGCTGTACTGTTATCATTTGTTGAAACGGCCTGCCTCGGCGTCGATGATGGCAGAAAGTCCGTCGCGGAGAGCCTCCCACGATTCAGCCCTGTCGGGATAGTCAAGGAAGGTCCTTTCGAGCTTGTCGATAACACCCATAGAATCGTAGTTATAGTCTCCCGGAGAATACATTTTGCCGCCCATTCCACAGCCGAAATCAAACGCCGGAACGACCTTTGAAGGGTCGGTATAGCTCATGAGCGCGTCGTACTGTTCCTCGGTGACGTAGCTCTTGTCGATGCTGTTTCCGGTCTTTTTCACAGCGGTCGCAGACTTCTTTGCGGCTTCCGCGAGCTTTTTGTCGGTCGCTGCGTATCTTTCACACATTATATATGTTGCAACAGCCTCGCCGTGCGAAGAATTAGCCGCGAGCATCTTTGCATTGAAGGCGGAGACACCGTAATACCCGTCTGCATCCGGAGACTTCGGGAAAGGCACAGCCATGAGGTCGGCATCGCCGTTTTTAGCGTTTGAAGCGCCGAGGGTATAGTCTGCCGAAGCAAAGAACAGCGTTGACAGGTCAGTCGGGTAGTAATCACGCCAGCCTGTGCGGTAAAGTCCCTTCTGAACGATGTCCTGCATGAGCTTTTCAGCCTTTTCGAGAGAAGGGTCGCTGATATTGTTCACGAGCCTGCCGCCCTCGGACTTTACGACGGTGTGACCGGTCGAAAGCAGTGCGGACTGTCCGAACCAGCCGTTGATGCCGTATCTCTTGGTGCCGGCAGGAGCCTTCTCAACGAACTTCTCCATGATGTCCATGAAGGTGTCCCACGTCCATTTTCCCTCGGTATAGAGCTTGTATGGGTCATCGAGCTCGTTGTCCTTGATGAGCTTTCTGCTGTATGTGAGTATCTGCGGGTCTGAAACGGAATAGGGTATGACGTAGTGCTGACCGTTGTATGCGAGCCTGTCGATGGTGGGCTTCATACCGTCCCAGAGCCCGGATTTGTTCATTTCAAGGTAATTGTAGTAGGGGTCGAGCGGCGCATAGAGTCCTTTCAGAACTCCCTCGGGAAGGTCACCGGTGTCATATGGCAGCATATCGACTGTTTCGCCGGCGTTTATCATATTTGTGAGTTTATCGAGCTTTTTGCCCGGCTCAGCGAGAACATAGCTCACACTGCCGCCGAAGCTGTCCTGAAACAGCGCAAGTGCAGGCGGGATACTGCCGTTATCGGCAGGGGCAAGGGCGTAGTCGGCGAGCCAGGTAATATTCATATCCTTTACTGCGGCTTCTGAGGTCGCGGGTATATCTGTCTGGACCTGAGAACTGTTCTGTTCATTGTCAGAGTTAACGCTGCGGTGCTTGCTGCTGCATGACAGCGGAGCTGTTGCGAGTGCAGAGATTGCGGCAAGACCTGCGAATACTCTTATAGTCTTCTTCATAGTAAATGCTCCTTTCATGTCCGCACCGAAGAAAAAGTACGGCATCTTATACATTATACAATACGTCCCGGCATATGTCAAGCGATAGAACAAAACACGGAAGAAATATCACACCGTCCGTTAAAACAATGCCGGCAGCGGTCTCTTTCTGCCTGAAAAGAAAATATCCGTAAAAATACAAAAAAATTTCCGAAAACACTTGATTTTTCTGAAAACAGGTGGTATAATATTAATGATGATAGTTAAAGCAAAAGACCGGAAGCCTCCGGTCTTTCGTTTTTATGTTTTCCAAGGAGAAAAACAGAAAGGAGACTGATGATGAAGTATAAGAAATTCGGCGGTACAGAACAGAAGGTATACGACCTTATAAAGCCGATAACCGATGAACTCGGCTATTACCTCTGGGACGTCTGCTACGAGAAGGAAGGCGCGATGTGGTACCTGAGAGTTTTCATAGACCAGGACGAGGGCATCTCCATCGACGACTGCGAAAGAGCTACCGCACCTATCAGCGATGCTCTTGACGCTGCCGACCCGATATCGCAGAGCTATGTGCTGGAGGTCGGCTCTGCCGGCCTTGAACGCGAGCTGGTCAAGGAGGAACACTTTGAGGTCTGCAAGGGAGATACCGTAAGACTGAGACTGATACGCGGCGCTGACGGCGAAAGGGAGTTCACAGCTGAGCTTTCCGGTGCTGACAGAGAGGGCGTTTCGCTCATACTTGAAGACGGAACGGAGAGGAAGTTCCCTCTCGCGGATATTGCATTTGTCAAGCTGTATCTCGAAATATAATGATAGTATAACCAAAAATAAATATATTGTTACTGGAGGAATCTACTGAAATGAGTACAAAGAAGAAATCTGCAAAGGTCACAAACGACGTGCCGGCATTCAGCGGAAGCGAGTTCTTCGAGGCACTGGCGCTTCTCGGAGAGGAAAACAGCGTTGAAACCGAACTTCTCATCGAAAAGGTGAAGTCCGCTATGCTCAAGGCCGCAAGAAAGGCTTATCCCCACAGCGAGGAGAATATCCGCGTCGAGATCGACCCGGCTGAAAAGAGATTTCAGATGTTCATCGCACAGGAGGTCATTGATGACTACCCGATCGACGAGAACGAGATAAATATAGACGTTGCAAAGACCATAAAGCCCGATGCCCGCGTGGGCGATATCCTCCTGAAGGAAATAGATATCTCCAAGCTCGGAAGAATGGCTGCCCTTTCTGCAAAACAGTCGATCAAGGGCGACCTCAGAGAGATCAACCGCGAGCAGATGCTCAGCAAGTTCGAGCAGAAGGAGCATGAGTGCATCACAGCTACCGTTTCTCAGGTCGAGCCCGGCAGAGGCACTGTTACAGTCGTTTACGACGGCACAGAGCTCTATCTGTTCCGCAACGAGCAGATACCCGGTGAAACCCTCGTCGAGGGCAAGCCGGTCAAGGTCTATATCACCGGTATCATAGGCAAGAACAAGAAGCCGGTAGTCAAGATCTCCCGTACCCATAAGGACCTCGTAAAGCGTCTGTTCGAGCTTGAAGTTCCCGAGATATACGACGGCATCGTCGAAGTGAAGTCGGTATCCCGTGAAGCCGGTTCGAGAACAAAAATGGCTGTATGGTCAAAAGACCCCAACGTTGACGCGGTAGGCTCCTGCATTGGTGCCAAGCGTTCGAGAATAACCGCTGTTGTAAGCGAGCTGAACGGCGAAAAGATAGACATCATCCCCTGGAGCGAGAAGCCCGAGGAGTTTATCGCAAGAGCTCTCGCTCCTGCTGAGGTCCTTAAGACCGTCATCACCTCCGAGGAGGAGAAGACCTGCACAGTTGTAGTTCCGAACAATCAGCTCTCGCTCGCTATCGGAAACAAGGGTCAGAACGCAAAGCTTGCCGCTAAGCTCACAGGCTACAAGATCGACATAAAGCCGCAGCTCGATACTCTCACAGGAGAGGAAGCTCCCGAGCTCAGCCCCGATTTCAAGGTGCCGGAGCCTGTAAGAACTGCCGCTGAGGAAGGCGAAGACGAGCTGGAGCTCGTAGAGAATGCTCTCTCACTTGACGAGGCAGAGGTGACACCCGCTGAGGAAGCTGCTGAGGAATGAGCATGAAGCCGAAAAAGATACCCATGAGAATGTGCCTCGGCTGTAACGAGATGAAGCCCAAAAAGGAGCTCATACGCGCGGTAAAGTCCCCGGAGGGCGATATTTCCCTCGATTTTAACGGAAAGAAGCCGGGCAGAGGTGCTTACATCTGCCGCAGCACAGAGTGCCTTGAAAAGGCACGGAAGGCACGGAGACTTGAAAAGGCTTTCTCATGCAGGATAGATGACAGCGTTTACGGAGTGATGGCTGATGAACTTGGAAAAGAACAGGAAAACGGCTGATCTCCTTACGATCTGCAACAAAGCGCGAAAGACTGTCAAGGGATTCGACAGCGTGAAGCAGTGCGCGGCGGAGGGAAAAGCCTTCTGTGTGATAACTGCCAGTGACGCTTCACCGAAAACGATCAAGGAGACGGAGTTCGTCTGCGGAAGATACGGCGTTCCCGTGCTTGCCAGCGGACTTTCAAAGGATGAGCTCGCAGGGCTGTGCGGAAAATCCACCGCCGTCGTTGCGGTAACGGATAAGGGCTTTGCCGAAGCTTTCGGACGTATACTTGGCGCAGAAAAATGATCCCAGCCTGTATTTCAGGCTTTTACATGAAACGATAATACTTCCGCATGAAGCGGAATGACCTATGGAGGTATTAGAGCCTATGGCAAAAAAAATAAAGCTGAGTGATGCAGCGAAGGATCTCGAGATCACTTCGCAGGAATTAGTAGATTTCTTTGCGGAAAGAGGCGACAGCAAGAAGAAGCCCTCAAGCGCTCTTACTGAGGAGGAAATGGACCGTATACTCGAGCATTATACGAGCAGCAGGTCTGTGAGCTCATTTGATGAGTATTTCGCCTCGAAGAACGATCCCAGACCCGCAAAGAAGCAGGAGAAGAAGCCGGCTGCCGAAAAGAAGCCGGCTGCCGCAAAGACAGAGCCCAAGCCCGAGGTGAAGGCTGAGACAGGTGCCGAAAAGAAGCCTGCTCCGAAGAAGGCAGAGATAAAGCCTGAGCAGCCGAAGAAGGCAGAGATAAAGCCTGAACAGCCGAAGAAGGCTGATGTCAAGACTGAGCAGCCGAAGAAGGCAGAGGTAAAGCCCGAGCAGCCGAAGAAGGCAGAGGTAAAGCCCGAGCAGCCGAAGAAGGCAGAAGTAAAGCCTGAGCAGACAAAGAAGGCAGAAGTAAAGCCTGAACAGCCGAAGAAGGCAGAAGTAAAGCCCGAACAGCCCAAAAAGACTGAAGAAAAGCCCGAGCAGCCCAAGCAGAAGAAGCCTGAGAAGAAAAAGGAACAGGCAAAGGCTCAGGACAGAGGTGAGCGCACAAAGTTCAATGCGGCGTTCAGCTCCGAGACTGCCCAGACCTCTACACAGCGCCGTACAGTTGATACCAGGGGAAGCTATGTAGACCTCGACAAGTACAACGAGCGCTACGATAACATGGCTACCTCGAACAAGCATAACAGCGAGAATTACTCCTCGAAGAAGCAGAAGATCAATCAGAAATCCGCTCAGAGGAACCGTCAGCAGTATTCCCGCAAGGAGACCGAGACCGAGAAGCTCAAGAGACTTGAGCTTGAGCGTGCAAGAAAGCAGCAGCTCAAGGTTCTCATTCCCGACAGCATTACGGTCGGCGAGCTCGCTACACGTCTGAAGGCTACCGCTACCGACGTTATCAAGAAGCTCATGGGCCTCGGCGTTATGGCTTCCATCAATCAGGAGATAGACTTCGATACAGCCGCTCTCGTTGCTGAGGAGCTCGGTGCTAAGGTAGAGAAGGAAGTTATCGTTACCATTGAGGAGCGTCTTATCGACGATACCGATGATGAGGACATCAACCTCCAGCCGCGCTGCCCTGTTGTAGTTGTAATGGGACACGTTGACCACGGCAAGACCTCTATCCTCGACCGCATCAGAAACGCTCACGTTGCCGCAGGTGAGGCAGGCGGAATCACACAGCACATCGGTGCTTACCAGGTGAACATCAACGGACAGGACATCACCTTTCTTGATACTCCCGGACATGAGGCGTTCACTTCAATGCGTGCAAGAGGTGCGAATATCACCGATATCGCTATTCTTGTAGTTGCCGCTGATGACGGTATCATGCCGCAGACCGTTGAGTCCATCAACCACGCGAAGGCTGCCGGAGTATCCATTATCGTTGCTATCAACAAGATGGATAAGGAGGGCGCTAACCCCGACCGTATCAAGGAGGAGCTCACCAAGTACGACCTCGTATGTGAGGACTGGGGCGGCGATGTAATATGCGTTCCCGTATCCGCAAAGACCGGCGAGGGCATCGACGAGCTGCTCGAGAACGTACTCCTCGTTGCTGAGGTCAAGGAGCTCAAAGCCAATCCCGACAGACTTGCAAAGGGTACTGTCATCGAGGCACGTCTCGACAAGGGCAGAGGTCCTATCGCTACCCTTCTCGTTCAGAACGGTACTCTTAAACAGGGCGATGTTCTCATCGCAGGCACTGCTGTCGGTCGTGTAAGAGTTATGACCAACGACAAGGGCAGATCGGTAAAGGCTGCCGGTCCTTCCGTACCTGTTGAGATAACAGGTCTTGCAGAGGTCCCGAGCGCAGGCGATATCTTCAACGCTGTTGAGGACGAGAGACTTGCCCGCGAGCTCGTTGAGCAGAGAAAACACGAGCAGAAGCAGGAGCAGTTCAACGCTTACCGCAAGGTAACTCTCGACAACCTGTTCAGCCAGATCGCCGAGGGTGAGATCAAGGAGCTTCCTATCGTAGTAAAGGCAGACGTTCAGGGTTCTGTCGAGGCTGTAAAGCAGTCTCTCGAGAAGCTCTCCAACGATGAGGTAAGAGTAAGGGTTATCCACGGAGCTGTCGGTGCTGTCAAGGAGAGCGACGTAATGCTCGCAGCTGCTTCAAATGCTATCATCGTAGGCTTCAATGTAAGACCCGATCCCGTTGCAGCAGAGAGCGCTGTCCGCGACGGAGTTGATATCCGTCTCTACCGCATCATATACGACGCTATCGAGGAGATATCCACCGCCATGAAGGGTATGCTCGCTCCGAAGTTCCGCGATGTTGAGCTCGGAAGAGTCGAGGTGCGTCAGGTATACAAGATATCCAACGTCGGCATGGTAGCAGGAAGCTATGTTCTCAGCGGCAAGGTAACAAGAGGCGCACAGGTAAGAGTTGTGCGTGAAGGCATCATCATCGCAGACGACAAGATCGCAGGTCTGAAGCGTTTCAAGGACGATGCAAAGGAAGTTGCCGAGGGCTATGAGTGCGGTATCAGTCTCGAAAAGTTCGCCGACGTCAAGGAAGGCGATATCTTCGAGATATACGTTGTTGAGGAATACCGCGAGGACTGATCGCGGATAATAAATGATATAATGATAAAATATAGGGAGGTCAGGAAATGGACAATAACAGAATGAGCACGGCTGATATGCTCCAGTATTGTGAGGAAGCTCTTGCATGGGAGGATTTCGGTCCGATAGATATATTTTTCTTTGAATCTGTAAAGAAGATACTTCTCGGTCAGTGCAGCGCACTTGAGGAAAACGAAGACGTTATCGACGACCTTATGGGCATCGAGCGTCCTGTCCGTGATGTTGAGCTTGAGCCCGAGTACGGCAAGTATGCCGATATCTACTACGGTGAGGAAGGCGACGACGATATTCCCGATTACAGCCGCAGCAAGGAGGACGAGGCTTTCGACTCCGTACTCTCCGGCGAGGGCTTCTTCGATCAGGAGGCTGCTGCCAAGGCTGAAAAGAAGCATGAGGCAGACAGCTCCGCTGCTCCCGCAGCGGTAAGCGGCTACACCGAGAGCACCGGCGAGGCTTATACCTTTACCGGCGGAAACGGCTACACTGAGAGCACCGGGGACGCTTTCACATTCACCGGCGGAAACGGCTATACCGAGAGCAGCGAGGGCGCTTACACATTCAGCGATGATGCTTCGGCAGGCGGATATTCCGTAAGTGAAGCCGCAGAGCCGGCACCTGTACAGAGTGCTCCTGCTGAGCCTGCAAGCGCACCTGCCGTTCCCAGCACACCGCCCAGCGTGAATATAACAGTCGGCGCTGACAACGGCAATTTAATGGAATCCGAGTTCAATGACCTCAGGGACAGCCTTGCTGCCGCCGCTGCTGCGGTCGAGAAGTCAATGAACAAAAAGTAAGCAGAGACGGAAGGAGTACAATGCCAAACTTCAAGAACAGCCGTATGGCAGAGGACATAAAACGTGAAATGACCGCTATCCTGCGTGAGCTCAAAGACCCGAGGATAGATAAGATGCTGACCGTTGTCAGAGCCGATCTTTCCGGGGATATGTCCTCCTGCAAGATATACGTTTCGAGCCTTATGGGTATGGAAAAGACCGTTGAGTCCGTAAAGGGACTGAAAAGCGCGGAGGGATTTGTCCGCAGGGAACTTTTCCACAGGCTCAAAATGAGAAAATCGCCGGAGCTTACCTTCGTTGCAGATAACTCTATCGAGAGGAGCGCGGAGATAAGCCGCAAGCTCAATGAGCTGAATATCGGAGAGGAGGAGTAATATGCTGATCGGCTTCGCAGAGGCTGCGGAATTTCTCCGCGGCTGCAGGGACGCAGTTATAATCACTCACCGCAATCCCGACGGCGACTGCATAGGAGCAGGATTCGGGCTAAAAGATATCCTTGCGGAGCTCGGGATAAGGAGCAGGGTCGTGTGCCACGATGAGTTCCCCTCGCCGAGGTATGACTTCATCACCTGTACAGGCGCAGGCGAGGATTTTGAGCCGCAGACCGTTATCGCAGTTGACATTGCCGATACTGACCTCATGGGTAGATACGGCGAGCTCTACGGTGACAGGGTACAGCTCTGCATCGACCACCACATCTCAAACAAGAACTATGCCGGGATGACGCTCCTCAACGCGCAGGCGACCGCTGCCTGCGAGATAATCTATGATCTTGCGGTATTTATGGGCGTGAGCATCTCCAAGCACTGCGCGACCTGCCTGTATACCGGCATTTCCACCGATTCGGGCTGCTTCAAGTACAGCTGCACCACTCCGCGTGCCCATGAGATAGCCGCGGAGATGATGAAGAAGTACGACATAAACTTTGCGCGTATCAACCGCTATATGTTCGACGTCAAGTCAGCCGGAAGGATGCGCCTTGAAAGCAAGGTCACGGAGCTCATGGAGAGCTACCTCGGCGGAAAGCTCAATATCATTGCTGTTACAAAGGATATCGCGGAGTCTATGGGCGTCTCGATGGACGACCTTGAAGGCTTTGCACCTATTACTATACAGCTTGAATCCTCTGAGGTCGGTATTTTCATACGCCAGAGGGACAATGACTACAAATGCTCGTTCAGGTCGGCAAACGACGTGAACGTGTCGGATATTTGCCAGAAATTAGGCGGCGGCGGTCACGCGAAGGCTGCCGGCTGCCAGATGACCGGTGACCTTGAAGACGTAAAGAAACGGCTCGTTGAGGCTGTTGAAGGGGCGCTCGGACTATGAACGGCATACTCTGCGTGAACAAGCCGCAGGACTTCACATCGTTCGATGTTGTTGCGAAGCTCCGCGGCATATTACAGATGAAAAGGCTCGGCCACGGCGGCACTCTCGACCCTATGGCGACCGGAGTTCTTCCGGTTTTCGTGGGAAATGCCACAAAGGCGTGTGATATAATGCCGGACAATACCAAGAGCTACCGCGGCGGCTTCCGTCTCGGTGCTGTCTCCGATACGCAGGACGTATGGGGAGAGGTCCGGGAGAGCTCGGATGTGGCTGTGAGCCGTGAGGACATACTCGCGGTGCTGCCGGAGTTCACCGGAAGCATTATGCAGCTCCCACCGATGTATTCGGCAGTTCAGGTGAACGGCAGGCGGCTCTATGACCTTGCAAGGCAGGGCATAGAGGTCGAGCGCATTCCGCGGGAGGCGGAGGTCAGCTCACTTGTGCTGGAGGAGTACGACAGTGCCTCGCGTGAGGGGATACTCAGCATAACCTGCGGAAAGGGTACCTATATCCGCACTATTATAAACGACATCGGCGAAAGGCTCGGCTGCGGAGGGATAATGACCTCGCTCGTGAGGATGTCCTCCTGCGGCTTTACGCTTGACGACTGCTATACGTTTGAACAGATACAGCAGGCGCGTGACGAGGGCAGGCTCGAAGAGCTTATACTTCCGGCGGACAGGGTATTCCTCTCACTGCCGGCGATAAGGCTCGGAGAGGCGCAGACCCGTATGTACCGCAGCGGCGTGAAGCTCGATCTCGGAAGGGTCAGGGACATACGTCCGGAGAGCGATACCTACCGCGTTTACGGCTCTGACGGTGCTTTCATCGGAACTGCCGTCACCGACCGCGAGAACGGAGTGCTCCGCGTTGGAAAGAATATCGGGTGAGACTATGGAACGTATGAAAACAGCGGTCGCGCTGGGACTTTTCGACGGAGTTCACCTCGGACACCGGGCGGTCATAAAGGCTGCCTGTGAGCAGAAAAGATACGGACTTACACCGGCAGTGTTCACCTTTGAACCGGAGAGCATATCCTACAAACCCGGCGCAGGTCAGGGCTATATCTACGGACAGAGGTATAAGTGGCAGCTGCTTCATGAATGCGGCGTAAGCTGCTTTTACTCGCCGCCGTTTGAAAGCATAAAGAGCTGGTCGGGCGAGTCCTTCGTGAAAAGGGTGCTGAAACAGCGCCTGAATGCGGCATTTGTGTGCTGCGGCAGGGACTTCCGCTTCGGCGCAGGTGCTTCCTGCGGCGTTGATGAGCTGAGGGACTTCGGAAAGGCTTACGGCTTTGAGGTCGAGGTCGTTAACGATGTGCGTATCGGGGACAGCAACGTTTCCTCGAGCACGATACGCAGAATGCTCACGGAGGGCGATATAAGGGGCGCAAACGTGCTCCTCGGCAAGCCATATGCCGTTTCGGGAACGGTTGTTGAGGGCAACCGTATCGGGCGCACTATCGGCTTCCCTACTATTAATCAGAATTTCGGTGAGGGACAGCTCGTGCCGCGCTACGGAGTGTATTCCGGAAGCGTCTGCATAGATGGCATGACCTACCGCGCTGTTACGAATATAGGCGTGAAGCCGACCATAGAGGGGGAACGCCGTCCGCTTGCGGAGACGCATATTCTCGGCTGGTCCGGCGACCTTTACGGAAAGGCGCTGAACGTGAGCCTTGACGGCTTTATCAGGGGCGAGCGGAGGTTTGATGACCTCGGAGCGCTCCGTGCACAGATTGCGGAGGATATTTCTCTTGCAGCTGACATATAAAATTCAACTGCCTTTCACTGCGCTTTCACATTAAAGCGTTAATATAGTACATGGCTATGCAAAATTGATTGCTAACGTGCGGGACTTCGTTCCCTACAAGGCGCTTATCTTAAATATTTAACTTCTGAATAAGGAGGCTATCTGATGATAGAAGTTAAAAACCTTACAAAAAGGTACGGCGACAAGCTTGCCGTCAACAACATAAGCTTCAAGGTCGAAAAGGGCGAGATACTCGGCTTCCTCGGACCTAACGGAGCAGGAAAATCCACCACGATGAATATGCTCACCGGCTATATCTCATCGACGTCCGGACAAATACTCATAAACGGCGCTGATATCCTCGACGAGCCGAAGAAGGCAAAGTCGAATATCGGCTATCTCCCGGAGATACCGCCGCTCTATGTGGATATGTCCGTGGACGCATACCTCAATTTCATGTTTGACCTCAAAAAGTGCAAGCTCCCGAGAAAGGCACATCTCAAGGACGTATGCGACCTCTGCAAGATAAGCCACGTCCGCACGAGGCTCATCAAGAACCTTTCAAAGGGCTACCGCCAGAGAGTTGGTCTCGCGCAGGCACTTATAAACAATCCGCCCGTGCTCATTCTTGACGAGCCGACCGTTGGTCTCGACCCCAACCAGATAATCGAGATAAGAACGCTCATCAAGAAGCTCGGCAAGCGCCATACCGTTATCCTTTCCTCGCATATCCTCCCTGAGATACAGGCAGTCTGCGACAGGATAATCATTATCAACAAGGGCGTTGTTGCTGCGGACGGCACTGCCGACGAGATAGCGAGCAATATCACCAACGAGCACAAGATGACCCTTCGTATCGAAGGTCCTACTCATACTATCACGGACAAGAATACCATTACCGATGCGCTCCGCGCCATCAGCGGCGTAAAGTACGTCCGTGCGGATATGGAGCGCGAGAAGGGCATATATGACTTTGACGTCGAGACCGACGGCAAGACCGACGTCCGCCGCGCTATCAACGAACTCTGCAAGGAAAAGGGCTGGAATATCCTTATGCTTCAGCTTTCCGACCTCACCCTTGAGGATATCTTCCTCAAGATAACTATGGGCGAGCAGGCAGCAGTTCCGGAAACAGAGACCTCCGGAAAGAAAAAGCGCCCGGAGATAAATATCGTCCTTGAAAGCACTGATGCTCAGGAAGAAGAAACAGACGGCGGAGACACAGACGCCGAAGAAGAAGGAGGAGACGAGTAATGGGCGCGATTTACAGGCGCGAAATGGGCGCGTTCTTTACGTCCGGACTGGCTTATGTATTCCTTGGAGTATTCTATATCTTTTCCGGCTATTATTTTTACAATGAGGTAGTCCTCTCGGGCTACGCAGATACCTCGCCGCTTTTCAGGAATATGTTCAGGATAGTCCTGTTCCTCATTCCGATACTCACCATGAGACTTCTCAGCGAGGAAAAGAAGAACCGCACCGATCAGGGACTTCTCACAGCTCCGATAGGGCTCTGGGAAATAGTCCTCGGCAAATACTTCGCAGCACTCACCATATTCATCATTGCTGAGAGCGTGATATTCATCTACGCGATCATACTTGGCTACCTCGGAAGCGTGGTATGGGCTACACTGCTCGGAAACTACTTCGCTATGCTCCTCCTCGGAGCAGCCTTCATCGCAGTAGGCGTGTTCATCTCATCCCTCACCGAGAACCAGATGACAGCTGCGGTAGTATCAATGGCAGTTATGTTCTTCGTTTACCTCTTCGATTCGTTCAGCGACAGGATCTCATGGCAGAAACTCTACGATATCGTGAAGGATCTCTCATTCTATTCAAGATATATCGAATTCACACGAGGCGTGTTCAATCTTACGAGCGTGCTGTTCTACCTCAGCACAGCCTTTCTCTTTAACTTCTTTACAGTAAGAGTTCTTGAGAAGCGCCGCTGGAGCTGATTTTAGTAGAAAGGAAGGTACGCACAGATGAAGAAAACTGAAATAGATGAGACTTCAAAGGATAATAATACCTCTGCGGAAGCAAAGAGCACTGCATCGGGCAGCATGAAGAAGGTAAAGTACGGCTCCATGTCGCTCGTTACCATCGCATTTGTAATTGCAATTGTTGTACTGCTCAACATCATGGCTTCCTACATGGTAAAGAGAGCACCGCTGAAGATAGACCTCACAGCCGATAAGCGCTATGAGCTCAGCGATGAGTCGATAGACTTCCTCAGGGATAAGCTCGACAAGGACGTTGATATCGTCGTGACCTGTCAGAAGGATGACTTTGAGAATATCGCAAAGAGCATCGAGGACTATATGAAGTATTATTACTATATGTACTACGGCACAGAGACCGAAGTTGACTGCCCCTTCGACATGATACCGATACTCCTCGAGAAGTATCAGATGTATGCAAATCAGGGAAGCGGAAGCATCAGCGTAAAGTACGTCGATCTCGACAAGGACCCCACAGCCGTGAAGAAGTACAGTGACGCATACGGTTCCGATATCGGCAACCAGAGCATAGTAGTTGCCTGCGGCGACAGGGTAAGAGTCATCGACAGCGGCTCTGTCGGCGGCATGATCGTTCCCGATTTCACAGATCCAAGCGGCATAAAGCTCTCATTCGCAGGCGAAAGTACGATAACCTCAGAGATAATGAACGTTACCGATGCCCACCCGATAATGGTCGCATTTGCGGCAACTGCTGACGGCAGACCTATCTACAATACACAGGCATATGCTGATTCCGTTGCAGGTCTCCGCGATCAGCTCCTCACAAAGAACGGCTACTTCTGCACAGATGTAGACCTCAGCACCGATGAGCTCGACGCTGAAAAGTATGACATGATAGTTATACCGATGCCGGAGGTAGATTTTGACCCAGCTGTTATCGAAAAGCTCAACAACTTCCTTTACAACGACGGACAGTACGGCAAGAAGATGCTCTACTTCTCCAGCGCCATGACATCGAATATCCCGAATATCACGGAATTCCTTGCCGACTGGAGCATAGGAGTGAATGAGAACAGTGTTGTTGTCGATCAGGAAAAGTCGATGGAAAACAATTACTTTGTTATTCAGGTAAAGCAGGCTGATACCGAGGAGGCTGGCGAAAAGGTAAGCGGCGGCTCTCTCAAGTGTGCGGCAGGCATTGCTCAGGAGGTACTCCAGCTCAATAACAACAACGAAGCCGTGACAGCTGAGATACTCAAGACTTACAGCTCTGCATTCAACGTGGATATCGCCACAAACGAGCAGAAGGATTCCGGAAGCGAGAAGTCTATCGGCGTCGTAGCAAGAAAGAGAAAGCAGATAGGCAACAAACTGGATGACTACAAGATAGTTGAGAGCAATGTAATGGTCATCGGATGCGGCACTATCACAAGTTCGAAGTATCTTGTACAGACCAATCTTTACAGCAACACAAGAGTGCTCCTGAATGCTATAAACAAGATGACAGGCAAGGAGACAGATACGGTCATCATACCAGATAAGGCTCTCCAGCAGGCAGTAATAGCGCCTACATCATCACAGACCAAATCGATAAGGATAATCGTTATCTATATTATTCCCGCACTTGTTGCCGCGATCGGCCTCGTAGTGCTGTTAAGGAGAAAGAACAGATGAAAAAACAGGTCAAGGGACTTATCGCTCTCGGCGCGGCAACAGCCGTGCTGGGCGGCGGCCTCATACTGCTGAAGGTAACTTCTCCCGGAAAGGACAGCAGCTCCGACATCTCTTCGACAGAGGAAACGGATACCGGAAGCGGTCTTGTACTCGTTGAGGACAGCAATGATACACCCGGCTCGCATACCGCTGACGAGAGCCACACTCATGGACTTGTCAAGGACGTAAAGGTGAAGAACGAGCACGGCACTATGGAAGTATATATGTCCAATGACGCTGACAGCATCGAGAATGCAAAGTATGCGCTCAAGGGCTTTGAGGACATCAGGATGATAGATTCGTCCGTCAGAATGATGACAAGCAGTGCGGACAACATCACTTCTACCGCAGTGATCGAGAAAGACTGCACCGACTTTGAGAAGTTCGGGCTCGGAGATACGGCTGTGACCGTGGAGATGAGCTACGCTTCCGGCAGGACTAAGAAGCTGTATATCGGCACAGTCGCTCCTGTTTCCGGCGGAACTTATGCCCGCGTTGAAGGCTGCGACACGGTGTTTACCGTAAGTACTTCATCGGTCGAGTATTATCTCAAATCGCCCGAGGACTATATCGAGCTTATAATGCTCTCTACCCCGTCTGAGGACGACTACCCCAAGGTCGATTCTATCCGTATAGAGCGCAAGGATATAGAGTATGACATATACCTTGAATACGGCAAATACAGCGATATAAGCAACTCCGGCGGAAGCTCCGCGACCCATGTCATGATAGAGCCTGTCGAGACATACCTCAAGGTTGAAGCCTCAGCGGATATCACGAACGGTATGTTCGGTCTTACCGCAGAATCGGTGAAATGCCACCACTGCACGGACAAGGACATTGCGGACGCCGGTCTCAGCGACCCCTACTGCACAGTCACAATGAAGTGCGACAACGGCAAAGACTATGTACTCCTCATGAGCGAGCCCTACACTGAAGAAGGCGTGAAGAAGTCGAACGTAATGTTCAAGGACGCAAATATAATCTTTACCGTGACCTGCGACAAAGCCAAGTGGGCAACGGTAATGCCCGAGGATATCGCTTCTCAGAACGTTTTCGCGTCATTTGTATGGAATGTCGGCGAGCTCGAAGCTTCAGCCAACGGCCTGAACGAGAAGTTCACCATTTCCATGAAGGACAGCAGCAAGCAGACAACTGATGCCAAGGCCGAGGACGTTGACGTAAAGAGAAACGGCGAGGGCTTTGATGCGGAGCGTTACAGACAGTTCTATGCTTATATGATACAGCTGGACGCTGAATCGCTCGTTATGGACGGCACAGAGCCTTCCGGAGAGCCTATGGCGAAGGTCGTTGTCAAGGATTCGTTCCTCAAGACAGAGAACACCTTCGAGTTCTACGACTATTCAGTTATGAAGTGTCTTGTAACTGTTGACGGCAAGAGCAAATACTACTGTGCAAAGGCAAACGTAAACGGTCTCATCGAGAACATGAGAAAGCTTTCCACAGGAGAACCGTTCGAGGAGATCAAGTAATTTTAAAGGAGGAAAAAATGAGCGAAAAATTCAGTATGTACAAGGGCTATCCCCTTGTTAGAAGCGGCAACCAGCTTTACTACGGCTATATGTCCGATCCGTATGTGATATTCATACAGATACTCTCATTCAAAGAGCAGGAGGGCGAAAAGCTCACCTCAAAGGTAAGAGTTATCCAGATGGACACCAACGAGCCCAATCCCATGAAGGCGTGCGTCAAGAATGCAGAGCGCGAGTGCGGACTTTACGAGGCACTTGATATCGCTAATGTATGGCTTGAAAAGGCACTCGGAAACTGATACGGAGCCCCCTTTTTTAAAGGGGGCTCTTTAATTATTTGAAGAATATGGACATAATCTGTTCATATTTGATGCCGCTTTTTCGCTATCAATGGGTAAAATGCACAAAAAAGCCTGCAAAAATAATACACGCCAAATTTTGCAATAACTATTGTAATATATATAAAAATATGTTATAATAGTCCTAACGCGGTGCACCTATCCGCTTTTAACGTTAAAATCAAAGGAGAAATTATTATGAAGTTCGGATACTTTGACGACGCTAATAAGGAATACGTTATCAATTCCCCCAAAACTCCCTATCCGTGGATAAACTACCTCGGAAACCAGGGCTTCTTCTCGCTCATTTCCAATACCGCAGGCGGCTACTGCTTCTATAAGGATGCCCGTCTCCGCCGCATCACACGTTACCGCTACAACAACGTCCCGATAGATATGGGCGGACGTTATTTCTACATCAATGACAACGGCACTATCTGGAACCCCGGCTGGTCCCCTGTAAAGACAGCTCTTGATGAGTACCAGTGCCGTCACGGTATGGGCTATACTGTTATCACAGGTAAGAAGAACAGCCTCAGAGCTGAGGTCACTTTCTTCGTTCCCCAGAATTACGACGGTGAAGTTCAGCAGCTCGTTCTCACTAACGAGGGCGGCACTCCCAAGACCTTCAAACTCTTCTCATTCGCTGAGTGGTGTCTCTGGGACGCACAGGACGACTGCACAAACTTCCAGAGAAACTTCTCAACAGGCCGTGTTGAGGTAGAGGGCTCTACTATCTACCACAAGACCGAATACCGCGACAGACGCGATCACTTCGCTTTCTATACAGTCAATGACGATATCGACGGCTATGATACCGACCGTGATTCCTTCATCGGCCTCTACAACGGCTTCGGCGATCCTCAGGCTGTTACCGACGGCAAGGCTTCAAATTCCTTTGCTGACGGCTGGTCACCTATCGCTTCACACTACAAGGAGATCACCCTCGGCGCAGGCGAGAGCAAGACTCTCGTATTTATCCTCGGCTATGTCGAGATGGATGTTGACAAGAAGTTCGAGGCTGACGGCGTTACTATCAACAAGACAAAGGCTCACGAAATGATCGAGAAGTACAACACTCCCGAGAAGGTAGCAGCCGGTCTTGCTGAGCTCAGAGCTGCATGGGACAAGCTCCTCGGAATCTTCAATGTAAATACTCCTGATGACAAGGTAAACAGAATGGTTAATATCTGGAACCAGTATCAGTGTATGGTTACCTTCAACCTCTCACGTTCCGCTTCTTACTTCGAGAGCGGTATCGGCAGAGGTATGGGCTTCCGTGACTCCAACCAGGATATCCTCGGCTTCGTTCACCAGATCCCCGACCGTGCAAGAGAGCGTCTTATCGACCTCGCTTCCACACAGCTCCCGGACGGCGGCTGCTACCACCAGTACCAGCCTCTCACAAAGAAGGGCAACTCCGATATCGGCGGCGACTTCTCTGATGATCCGCTCTGGATGATACTCTCCGTAGGCTCCTACATCAAGGAGACAGGCGACTGGGATATCCTCAACGAGATGGTTCCCTACGACAACGATATGAGCAAGGCTCAGACAATGCTCGAGCACCTCACAGTATCCTTCTACCACATTGTGAACAACCTCGGACCTCACGGTCTCCCGCTCGCAATGCGTGCTGACTGGAACGACTGCATCAACCTCTCATGCTTCTCAGACAAGCCCGGTGAGAGCTTCCAGACATATACCAATCCCAAGTTTGCTGCTGAGGGCGGCTACTCCAAGACTGCTGAATCAGTAATGGTAGCTACACTCTTTACTTACGCTGGTCCTGCTTACGTTGGCATCCTCAAGCACCTCGGCAAGACTGCTGAGGCTGAGAAGGCTCAGGCTGAGATCGACAAGATGAAGGCTAACGTTATGGAATCCGCATTCGACGGCGACTGGTTCCTCAGAGCTTACGACGCATTCGGCGAGAAGATGGGCTCCAAGGAATGCGAGGAAGGCAAGATCTTCATCGAACCCCAGGGCTTCGCTGTTATGTCCGAGATCGGCAAGGATAAGGGCGCTGATATCAAGACTCTCAATTCTATCGACAAGTACCTCAATACAAAGTACGGTCTCGTTCTCAATAATCCTGCTTTCTCCAAGTATTATATCCAGTACGGTGAGATATCCACATATCCCGGCGGATACAAGGAGAATGCCGGTATCTTCACACACAACAACGCATGGATAATCTGTGCTGAGGCTTATGCCGGCCGCGGTGACAAGGCATTCGAGTATTACTCAAAGATAGCTCCTGCTTTCAACGAGGATATCTCCGAGCTCCACAAGACAGAGCCTTACGTTTACGGTCAGATGATCGCCGGTAAGGACGCAAGCCGCTTCGGTGAGGGCAAGAACTCATGGCTCACAGGTACAGCTGCATGGAACATGGTAGCTATTTCCCAGTACATTCTCGGTGTACAGCCTGATTTCGACGGCCTGAAGGTTGATCCTTCGATTCCGGCTGCATGGGACGGCTTCACAGCAGTCCGCAAGTTCCGCGGTGCTGAGTACAAGATCACTGTCAAGAACCCGGATCATGTATGCAAGGGCGTAAAGTCGCTCACTCTCGACGGCAAGGCTATCGAGGGCTGCGTAGTTCCCGTTTGTGACGGCGGTGTTCACGAGGTCGAGGTAGTTCTCGGCTGAGAAATGGCTTAAAATCAACAGGGCAGGCTGAAAAGCCTGCCCTTAATGATATGGGGTGAAGAAATGAATATGTTTGCATTGGGACTTGCACTGATACTTGCAGGGGTAATTTTCCTTGCACTGGGACTTGTCAATGTGTATTACAACAAATTCGTATTCGGGAACTGCGAGGAATATGAAGCCGTTGTCACCAAGCTCAGATCCATACAGGGAAAAAGCTGGAGCCCTTACGAAACGATCGTGCCTTATGCGGAATATTCGGTCGATGGCAGACTTGTGGAGGGCGCATACTATACGCCGCTCATTAAGTCTATCGTCAGGCTGAGCGTCGGCGAAACGGTCACAGTCCAGGCCAATCCGAAAAATCCCAAGGCTTTCCGGATACAGGAGATAGAGGATACTCCCGAGATGCAGAACGTCCGTAAGCGCACTGCGGTGATAGTTGCAGTTGGCGCGGTCATTCTTGCCGTAGGTATAGCATTGATAGTGCTGATGTAAAAAGAGGGCTCGTCTGAGCCCTCTTTTTATCAGCGCATCATGTGCGCCCCTACAATTTGCCGTTCTTTCATATAGTAAGATAAAAGTATCGCTTAACATCGCTGTTAACTTTCACTAATTACATTGGAAAGTATATCACGTTTTCGTTTTACACCGTCAACAGGCGCTTTGATAGTACCGGCTGGCAAATGCTCTTGACGTGAAAATGAGCGTGATAGTTGCAGAGATAGAAAGGTTAATAGATGAACAGCCTGAATAATTGTGAACCTCGACATAATATACCGGTTGACGTTAGGGATATTCGTTGAATTTGCGCCTTGAAATCAGTGCTCCAACGTGATATAATAAGCAAAACACATAAAACATACTGAATTAATAAGTTTAGGAGGCGCTTCAATATGTCCCATTCGACAGCAGCTTCTCAGCGCGCACTCAAAGTCCGCAGGCTCACGCTTACGGGTATGTTTTCCGCGCTGATATTCGTTTTTACTGCATATATCCATGTTCCCACGGGCGCAGGGTACACTCATGCCGGTGACGGACTGATATACCTTGCGGCAAGTATACTCCCCTTCCACTATGCCGCAGCCGCCGGTGCAATAGGCGGAGGGCTCGCGGACGGCTTGTCCGGCTTCGTTGTGTGGCTGCCTGCCACGGTAGTGATAAAGCCGATAACAGCACTTTTCTTCTCAAACAAGGGTGAGAAGATCATAACCGTCCGGAATATCCTTGCGATACTTCCCTCGCTGATACTGTGTATTGTCGGTTACAGCCTTTATGAGGGAATAGTTATGGCACGCGGCTTCTCCACGGGAGCCATCATAGCTGCATTTTCACAGACCCCGGCATATATGGTACAGGTCGGCGCAAGCTCCGTCCTTTATATAGCCGCCGGTATCGCCCTTGACAGGGTCGGCTTCAAGAAAAACGTACATATCTGATGAATGTTCGGTAACAATATACAAGAAAAGGGACACACGATCGTGCGTCCCTTTTGTTATCAGCTCACGAGCGGGATAGAATTCCCGTCCGCATCAAAGAATACAATATTGTCAATGTAGAAATTGGAGTCGTTCTCAACGCCCCAGCGCATGATAAGGAAGTTAGCGTCCTCCATGTCGGGGTCCCAGCACTGTCCTGCGGAAGCGAGCAGGAATTTGAACTCGCCGTGGACAGCACCGGAGAAGTCAAAGTTATACTCACCGCCGCTGAATCCGGCAAAGTCGTACCACTGGTTCCTGCCCTTGCTGTCGAGGGCGGCAGTTACGGTACCTCCGCCGCAGCTGATAGTACCGGGGACCTGTACGAAGTCTCCGTCCATATTCTGGTAGTTCTCAGCTGTAGCATCAGCGTAGACGTCAAACTCTATCCTGCGTACCTTTCCGAGATTTTCCTGACCGATGAGCGGCGCAGGGTGTATCTCTATCTTCTGCACCTTTCCCTCACGCGGGGCGCTCATATCATCGGTAAATTTGAGCATACTGTTTCCCTGCACCTCAACGACAGAGAGCTCACCGTGAGCGCAGTCTGGGTCGGAGGTTATAACAGCGGCGAAGGAATACTCGCCGTTGTCGAAGGTAACGGTATTAGGGTCGGAAGCCTCAACCGGAGAGGGGGCTTCCGGCTTGTCTGAGCTGTTTTTGCTGCCGCAGCCCATTGTGCAGGCCGCGAGCGTGAACGCCAGCGCTCCGGCTGTCAGATATCTTTTGTTCAAGCCTTGCTCCTTTCCTGTACCAGAAATGCCCCCTGCGGACAGAGGGCATCGTTAACATAAAATGCCGGTATCACGAATGCAGACGCCTAAATCTGCACTGTTTGCTAACCTCATTTTAGCATAAACAGACAATTATGTAAAGTAGCGGTATAGACAAACCAGGCGATAATATTTGCTCGATATTAGTACAACTCTTACAAAAATGCTTCGTTTTGTCCACCGTTTATTGATTTTGTAGCTGTGAACGGCTGCGGTCGAGTATCTCTACGGTGTCATGCATCATGTCAAATGGTCTGACCTTCGGGGATATCTTTACCGAAACATAGGAACGTCCGGCACCGTTGAAGGTTATCCTGCCCTTGTAAGCAGCCGAAAGCCCTGCTATCTGTTCGCTGCTGAGAAACTGGGTGTAGAAGTACATCGCACCGTTCTTCTGCGATATTTCGGTAATTCCGAGCCTTGCAGCCTTGTTTCTCAGGAGCGATACATCTATCAGCCCGACCACAGACTTCGGCGGCTCGCCGTAGCGGTCGATAAGCTCATCTATGAGGTCGGATTTGTCGCTGTCCTCGTTCACGAGCATGATCTTGCGGTACATATCAATGCGCTGATTAAGGCTTGAAATGTACTTTTCGGGGATATGTGCGTCTATCTGGATATCTACGAGGCACTCCGGTATCTTCTCGGGCTGCTCTCCCTTTTCCTCGGCAATAGCCTCGGACAGCAGGCGAAGGTACATATCGTAGCCGACCGCTTCCATGTGGCCGTGCTGACGTCCGCCGAGGATACTTCCCGCACCGCGTATCTCAAGGTCACGGAGGGCAATGCGGAAGCCGCTGCCGAACTGGGTGAACTCCCTCATCGCGTTGAGACGCTTGGTCGCTATCTCGGTGAGCACCTTGTCGCGCTTGTAGGTGAAATAGGCGTAGCCGCGGCGGTTGGAGCGCCCGACTCTTCCGCGCAGCTGATAGAGCTGCGAAAGTCCGAAGCGGTCTGAATCCTCGATGATAAGGGTATTCACGTTCGGAACGTCAACGCCTGTCTCAATGATAGTCGTGCAGACGAGGATATCGACCTCGTGCTCGACGAGCTGTTCCCAGATATCTGACATCTCGTCCTCGCTCATCTGACCGTGTGCGACGGCTATCCTTGCGTCAGGAAGGAACTCTTTCAGCTTGGCCGCACAGGAGCGTATCGACTCCACGCGGTTGTGGATATAGTAGACCTGACCGCCGCGGCGGAGCTCACGGACGATAGCCTGTATAACCGTGCCGGCGTTGTACTCGATGACATAGGTCTGGACGGGGTATCTGTCCTGCGGAGGTTCTTCGAGCACGGACATATCGCGTATGCCGCTCATAGCCATATTCAGCGTCCTCGGTATCGGAGTAGCCGAGAGCATGAGAACGTCCACACCGGTGAACGCCTCCTTGAAGCGCTCCTTGTGGGCAACGCCGAAGCGCTGCTCCTCGTCTATGACTGCAAGTCCGAGGTCGCGGAAAACTACGGATTTCTGGATTATCTTGTGAGTGCCGATGAGTATGTCTATCCTGCCCTGTTTCAGCTTCTTGATTATCTCCTCCTGCTGCTTGGGTGAACGGTAGCGCGAGAGAAGCTCGACGTTCACGGGGAAATGCTCAAATCTGCGGAGAGCGGTCTGGTAGTGCTGCCAAGCGAGAACGGTCGTCGGCGCAAGTATCGCACACTGCTTTCCCGAGAGAACACACTTCATCGCCGCGCGGAGAGCGACCTCGGTCTTGCCGAAGCCGACATCGCCGCAGAGAAGCCTTTCCATAGGTCTTTCGCGCTCCATATCCGCCTTAATCTCGGCGATGGACTGGAGCTGATCGTCCGTTTCGATGTAGGGGAAGCGCTCCTCGAAATCGTGCTGTATCTCGTCATCGGGGTAGAATGCGAAGCCCTTGCTCTTTTCACGCTTTGCGTAGAGTGCGATGAGCTCATGCGCCATATCCTTGACGGCACGCTTGACGTTGCTGCGTGTTTTCTGCCATTCGCCGGAGCTGAGCTTGTTGAGCTTCACGCCGCTGTCATCGCGCGGACCGATGTACTTCGACACCATATCGAGCTGAGTTACCGGTATGTAGAGCTTATCTGTGCCGGCATACTGAATGGTTATGTAGTCCTTGGTGACGCCCTCCATTTCGAGCTTGCGTATGCCGATGAAGCGCCCGATGCCGTGACCGGAATGTACAACGAGGTCGCCCTCGGTTATATCGGCGAGGGAACGTATCTCCTCCGCCTTGTTTTTCTTCTTGCGGCGATTCTTGCGCGTCGCGTTCATCGCTCTGCCCTGAGTAATGAGAACGGTCTTGTTCTCGGGGTATTCGAAGCCTCCTGCGAAGCTGCCGGACATAAGGCAGACCCTTCCGCTCTGAGGATCAATATCGTCAGATACAAGGTCGCAGGGAATACCGTCCTCGCGCAGGTCGCTCTGGATTATCGAGAGGGTCTTGTCGCTTCCGGCGGCAAGGATAACGCGGTATTTCCGCGAAACGAAGTCGGTAAGGTCCTCTGTGAGCTGCTTCATGTCGCCGCTCCATGGGGCAGTCTGCATAGCCTCGAAGCTGACGAGCCTGCGGAAGTCTATCCTCTCGCCGCCCTGAAGGAAGCTGCTGAGGTAGAGACAGACTCTTTTCGACGCAAGGTTCTGTACGGCAGGAAGTTCGAGGATATAGCCGTCCAGCCCCTTGCAGAGCTGACCGTCCTCGAGGAGTATCTTTACGTCCTCGTTGCAGCGCGAAGTGATGCCTGCCGCACTGTCCATGATATCGGAATAGTCGCTGAAAACGACAACTCCGTCGATATAGTCGAAAACGGTCGAAGGCTCGCCGTATACAAGGGAATAATACTTCACGCTGTGGGCAAGCAGCTCGCCTGCACGGAGGCGGTTCACGTCCGCACCGAGCCTTTCGCGGATAAGCTCCATGCGCTTGCCGCGGACTTTTTTCGCAAGCTCCTCTATCTTTCCGGCAAGCTCCTCGCAGTCGTAGAGTATCTCGCCTGCCGGGGAAATGCTGACCTCGCCGAGCTTATCGCCGCGGCGTTGTGTATCGGTCTCGAATTCGGATATCGAATCTATCTCGTCGCCCCAGAATTCGATACGCACTGGCTTGTCGTCCTGCACGGGGAAGATATCGAGTATCGAGCCGCGCACCGAGAACTGCGAGGGTCCCTCGACCTTCTCGCAGCGCTGATAGCCGCATCTTGCAAGGTCACCGCAGAGCTTTGTTAGGTCGGTCTCCTGTCCCTCTTTCAGGGTTATCGCGGCGGCTGTCAGCACTCCAACGGGAATTACCGGCTGCATTACAGCCTCGATGCTCGCGCATATGACGCTGCACCGGTTCGCGGCAGCCCTTGAAAGGGCTGAGATACGCATATATTCGTATTCGTGGTTGGAGCTGTCAACAGGTGTAAGCACAAGCTCCTTCGAGGGGAAAAGAACGGCGCTCTCGCTGCCGGACATGGTGTTGATGTCGTCGCAGAGCTTCTTTGCTTCCGCCTCCGAGCCGGTCACGACGAGGTTCACCCTGTCTTCACTGAGCGAGTGAATGAGCTGCGCCCTGTGTATATGCGAAAGGCCCGTCACGGAGACGGGTGAGATGTTCTTATCAATGGCTTCCCGGATGCTTTTGAATCCGGAAAGCTCTGAAAACAGTTTCTTAAAAATATCCATATTTCTCCAGATGATATCAGTTAATGTGCCTGTACCGCAGACGGGTCATGAGTTGAACTTGTTCATAGCCTCGTCGGTTTTTCCCTGCACCATAAGCTTTATGCACTCGCAGGCATTTTCGGAGGACTGCTTCATCTTTTCGGCGTCCTCCTTGCCGAACTTTCCGAGCACCCACTTTGCAAGGTCATAGTCGGGGTGAGGCTTCTTGCCGACGCCCATTTTTATGCGCGGGAAGTCATCACTTCCGGTGAGCTCACAGATGCTCCTCAGACCGTTGTGACCGCCGTGGCTGCCCTTTCTGCGTATGCGGAGCTTTCCGGCGTCGAGGGAGATGTCATCGCATATCACGATAAGATTTGCAACGTCGATCTTGTAGAATTCGAGCGCCTGAACGATAGCTTCACCGCTGTTGTTCATGTAGGTAGTGGGCTTGAGGAGGAGACAGCGTACACCGCCGACAGTGACCTCGGCGGTCTTTCCCTTGAAGCGGAGACGGTCTATTTTTTCGCCGAGCTGTTCCGCGAGCATATCGAGCACCGCGAAGCCGGCGTTATGGCGTGTTCCCTCGTACTCCATGCCGGGATTGCCCAGACCTGCTATCACATATTCTATTTTACCTCTTTGCGCTGTCGATTTTGAAGAAATCCGGTCGAACACATCAAAAATACTCATATTAACTCCTTATAGAACCAGTTTCATGCCGGTATATTTTGAAAAATCCTGCTCGAATCCGAGCGATTTATAGAGCTTTACTCCGGCGGGAGTAGCTTTCAGCTCGATGAGGTCGAGCCCGAGTGCCTTTGCATCGGCGATGAGCATTTCCATGAGCTTTGCGGCAATGCCCTGACGGCGGTATTCCGGTTTCGTGTAGACGTTAAGCACAGTACCGGTAAGACCGTGAGGAAAGCGCGGATTTGCAGGCTTTTCGCTCACAACGAGCATACAGCAGCCTGCGGCACAGCCGTTGTCCTCGGCTATGTACGCAAGAAGTCCGTTATCGAGGCTGCGCCTGAAATAGTCCGGGAGCTGTCTTCTTATCATTTCCTCGGACTCCTTCGGGAGCGTGCCATAGTCCTCGGCAAGATAGGAGACCCTCAGTTCTGTGAGAACCGGTATATCACCGATAACTGCTTTTCTCAATATCATAGTATAACCTCCCGGGAAGAAATGCCCTGCTGTGAACAGCTGATTCTGATGATCGCGTATATGCAAGAGTTTCAAGGAACATACTGGCAGTCGGCAGGCGCCGGACGTTTGCGGTATAACAGGCAATTGCGGACCCGATATCTGCAAATTGTATATTACCCCGGATAATTGCAATGACTGCTCTGCAAGGGCTTAATAATCATTATAGCATAATCCGCAGAAAATTTCAACTACGGCAAAAAGATAAACTAACTTGCGCTTGACAAATCCGCCGGAAAAACATATAATTAGTGTGTACGCAATAACCGCCGCAAGGCGTTGATTGTCATATGGCATTACGAACGAAAGGCGATGATGATTTGAAGCGCTTTGCTGTTCTGCTGTTTTCTGCGGCATTGCTGAGCAGCTGCTCCGATGATGCCTCCGGCGGCATTTCCGGGACTCAGACCACGCAGGAAACACATAATCAGGGGGAGATAATCATAAACACCTATACCGAACCAGAAACGATACCGGAGGAAACGACCGCCAGTACAACGACAGCTCCGGCTGAAACGACTGCTTCAACAACGACAGCGGTCACTACCGCTGCACCTCAGACGCCTTCCGATGACGGTCAGCTCGTTCTGATCAAGGACTATATACCGGACATTATCCTTGATATCCGTTATGCTACGACCAATAACTTTACCGGTACAGTTATATACGAGAATGCGGACGCATATCTCTGCTACGGCACCGTTAAGAAGCTCATGCAAGTACAGGCTGCCCTCCGCGAAAAGGGACTCAGCCTTATCATATGGGATGCTTACCGTCCTGTCGAGGCTCAGCAGAAGCTCTGGGACGTATGTCCGAACCCGACCTTCGTTGCCGACCCGCGCAACGGCATCACCAGTCACAGCCGCGGAAATACAGTCGATCTCGGAGTGGTGAACGCTGACGGCAGCTATATCCCCGTCCCCTCGGGCTTTGACGAGTTCTCGTCCCTTGCCGACCGCAGCTACGCGGACGTTCCGGCTGACGCAGCCGCCAATTCACAGATGCTCGAGGATATAATGTCCGCGAACGGCTTCTACGGCTACTGGGGAGAGTGGTGGCACTACTCTGACTATACCGAATACCAGTGGCACTTCTGACAGCGGCGATACTGCCGTTTTCCGCTCAACGCTGAGATCTTGCAGGGTGCGATGCCCGCATCGCCCTTCAAATCTGTGCCATCCCGGCTTCTGCGTGATGCTTCTCAAAGAACAGGAGTTTTTATGGAATTGATATATTATCCGTCGGCAGATGCGGTAAAAGTTGCCGCAGCTGCCGATGAACCGCTCATTGCCGCGATATTCTTTGACGGCAAAAAAGCAGCGGTCAGTACGGTGGACATCTCTCCGGAGCACCATATCCTGCTGATGAACGCAGGCTTCAGCGATACAGACATAGAAAATACTTTCCGGATAGTCTTTGACCGCAGCGGCGCGGACTGGACGTTCGTCTGCCCGGAGAATTACAGAAATATCCCGTACAAGGATAAGCGGATAAAGGCCTTCCACAAGGACGGATTTGCCGTTATAGCTGATTTTTTGCAGGAGGTCGGCTATATTGTCGGTATTGACATACCGAAGCGCTACCGCAGACACCTTGACGTGCTCACCAAAGATACATATTGAACTGGAGGAAACAGTATGCAGTTATATAATTCACTTTCACACAAAAAAGAGGACTTCGTGCCGAATGAGGCCGGCAAGGTAAGTATGTACACCTGCGGTCCGACCGTTTACCACTTCGCCCACATCGGAAACCTCAGAAGCTACATCATGGAGGACGTTCTCGAGAAGTACCTCCGCTTCACAGGTCTGGACGTAAAGCGCGTAATGAACATAACCGATGTCGGACACCTCACCAGTGACGGTGACACAGGCGATGACAAGATGCTAAAGGGCGCAAAGCGCGAGCACAAGACAGTCATGGAGATAGCAAAGTTCTACACGGACGCCTTCTTTGCCGACTGTGCAAAGCTCAATATCAAGACCCCTGACGTTGTTGTACCGGCAACTACATATATCGACGAATTTATACGCGTTATCAGTTCCCTCATGGAGAAGGGCTACGCCTACGAAGCCGGCGGAAACATCTACTTCGACACCTCCAAGCTCGGAAAATACTACGTTTTCGGCGACCTCAGCGAGGAAGACCTTGAAGTCGGAGTGCGCGAGGGCGTTGAGGAGGACGGCAACAAGCGCAACAAGGCGGATTTCGTTCTCTGGTTCACAAAGTCAAAGTTTGACGATCAGGAGCTCAAATGGGAGAGTCCGTGGGGTACAGGCTATCCCGGCTGGCACATCGAATGCTCCTGCATCAGCATGAAAAATCTCGGCGAATACCTTGACCTCCATTGCGGCGGCATCGACAACGCCTTCCCCCACCACACGAACGAGATAGCGCAGTCCGAGGCTTATCTCGGTCACAAGTGGTGCAATTACTGGTTCCACGTTCACCACCTCAATACCACGAACGGCAAGATGAGCAAGAGCAAGGGCGAGTTCCTGACGGTATCGCTCCTTGAAGAAAAGGGCTATGATCCGCTGGTTTACAGGTATTTCTGCCTTCTCTCCCACTACCGCAAGTCGCTGGTGTTCTCATGGGAGAACCTTGACAACGCCGTTACCTCGTTCGGCAAGCTCATAGATAAGATAGTGCCGCTCACTCAGGATAAGACCGGAGATATCGACAAGGCTGAGTACGACAGGCTCTACGGCAGCTTCAATGATGCTCTCGGCAATGACCTCAACACTTCTATGGGTATCACAGTGCTGTACGACGTGCTGAAGTCCAAAGCAAATGCCGCTACCAAGCTCGCACTTATCGGCGAATTCGACAAGGTTCTCGGACTTGACCTCATAAAGAAGGCTGAAGCTAAGGCAAGCGCTTCCGGTGAGGAAACAGCTGAGGAGATACCCGCTGAGGTGCGTGAGCTTCTTGAACAGCGCCGTGAAGCCCGCAAGGCGAGGGACTTCGGACTTGCAGACGAGCTCCGCGACAAGATCGCAGCTCTCGGCTATGAGGTAAAGGAGACCCGTCAGGGAACTGTTATCACAAAGATACAGTAAGCTTTCCCGGAAAATATGAGTATAACAAAAGCCACCCCGACTGGGGTGGCTTGAATGTTATCATTCCTTGACTATCTTTTTGAAAAGATCTTCCATGGCGCTTTCTGTTCCCCATGCTCTGCGGACATTTTTGTCATCAAGTATCCTTACATGGTGTGTTAACTGATTTTGCTGTATCTTCCAGCCGTTTTCGGTGGCAATGGTGTTCCACCATATATGACCGCCCATTGTCGGGAAAGGAACGTTCGGAAAAGAGCCAAGAGAACCGGGATTAAGCGAAATAATTTTTAAAGCTGCTGCTATAAGATTCGCTTGCATTGCAATACGCTTCCTTTATTATGTCATTACTTCGTGAAGAATCTTTCGTGTGAGGTAAAGGTATCGCCGGGCTTTATCTCGCGGTAACCGGTAACATCAGCCGGCATATCGAGATTAGGCGCATCTATCATAGCGGTCATCGGCTCGGGACAGAAATAGTGGTTGAAGCCTCGGTCGTTCCAGATTATCCAGAAGCCGTACTCTTCAGATACCTCGTAGCAGAGCTTCTTACCGCTTGCAATATCCTCCGCGATGATACCGTGGAACTTTTCGTGGTCGAGCTCGGCATACTCGCCGAAGTACATATCGTTGTCAACGACCTGAAGAACCGGACACTTATTGCCGGTCTTGTATTCGAGGTCCCACATGGTGAGGGACTTGAGGTTTCCGGTCGGCAGGCAGCGCTCGTTGAGCTCGCATTTCTTGCCTATCGGGACGGTAAGGCGGATGTCGCTCTCCTTTGCACCGTCAACGAACGGAGCGCTTATGGCTGTATGTGAAGCGAGGGACATCGGGAGCACCTTTGTGCCTGATGTGTTTGTGAATTTTATATCCTGATCCATGCCGTTGGCAGAGAGGGTGAAGGTATATTCCGCAACGAAGGGAACGGGAAGATACTGGAAGAACTCGTCCTTCTCATCGTAGACATAGCGTGTCTTTACCCATGCACAGTTGTCGTCGGAATTGTGCTCAACGACCTCGAACACTCTCCTGTGGAGGAAGCCGTGGATATGATTGTTGTAGGGAGCTTTTTCGTTTACCGGAAGGTGATAGACCGCATCTGAAGTCCTGAGTACGCCGTCAGCAAAACGGTTCGGGAGGTAAAGTGTGGGAAGGCCCCATACCTCAGCGGACTTGCGGATATCATCGGCGGTATTGTTCTCGCTGTAACGGAAGAATTCCATTCCGGCGTCATTGTTGCGGAGGCGGATAACATTTGAGCCTATCTCGTAAGCGATGAGGGCTTCATAGCCGCCAGCCTGCAATCTTACGCAGGTAGTGCCGTTCCAGTTGATGAGCTGAGTTGAGTTTTTCATTTATTATCATTCCTTTCATTTAGAGCAGCGCCGGACGTTCCTGCCGAGCATTATCATACTACTATTATAAATCATTTCAACAAAAAAGTCAAGCAAAATGTGACAAAAGCCGACACAATATCCATTAAGCATCGCGGACGGTTTATTTTACTGTTTCCTATTGCAAAAAAATGAACAATGTGATAATATATATAATAGAGTATTATGCGCCGGTGTGAGCCGGCTCTTCATGATAAAGGAGATGATGGGATTGGATGCAGCTGAATACAAATGTCCGAATTGTAACGCCGACCTGAAATTCGACCCGACTACACAGAAGCTTACCTGCGAATACTGTATGAGCAGCTTTACGGTCGAGTACATAAAATCGGTCTGTGCCAAGGCTGAAAACAGCATAACAGCGGCGGAGCAGCAGGCGGCAAGTGATTTTGAGGAGCACACAAGCCTCTTCCACTGTGCGAGCTGCGGTGCCGACATAATGTGCGACGACCAGCAGACAGCGCTGTTCTGCTACTACTGCCATAATCCGGTTATCCTTGCCGGAAAACTCACCGGAGAATACAAGCCTGACAAGGTCATCGGCTTCAAGCTTACAAAGGAAGTCGCTACGGATAAGTTCAAAGACTGGATAAGGCAGCGTATGTTCGTGCCCTCCGGGTTCAAGAGCCAGCAGCAGCTTGAAAAGATCACGGGACTTTACGTCCCCTTCTGGGTCGCGGACTGCGATATCGACGCTGATTACTGCGCCATGGGCAAGAAGATACGCACATGGACCTCCGGCAGTTACCGCTATACCGAGACCAAGGAGTACCGCGTTGTACGAAAGGCTGATGTGTTCACCAAGGGTATCCCTGCCGACGGCGAGAGCAAGATAGACGATCAGCTCATGGAGGCTATCGAGCCGTTCGACTACAAGGAGCTGAAGGACTTCTCAATGTCCTATCTCAGCGGATTTTTTGCGGATAAGTACGATGTGGACAAAGCCGGAGTATTTCCGCACATACGCGACAGAGCACAGAAGGCGAGCCGTAATGTCATAAGCGCCAGTGTGACAGGCTATGATGCAGTAATACCCTCTGTCAATCAGCATAATATACTTAACACCAATTGGCAGTACATGATGCTGCCGGTGTGGTTCATGAGCTATAAGTACAAGGATAAGGTATACGAATTTGCAATAAACGGTCAGACCGGAAAACTTGCCGGAACTCCGCCACTTGACGTGAGAAAGCTCAAGCTGTTCTGCGGCGGCATAAGTGCAGCAGTTTCCGTTGTGCTGGGGCTTTTGTTCGGAGGTTTCCTGCTATGAAGAAAGCGCTGACTATTATACTGAAATACATCATCGCCATTGTGGCGCTGATCTTTCTTGCCGGACTGGTAGTCCGCATACGCCCGGTCAAGGGCAACCTTAGAGTGCCCTTCGACAGCAGGTTCAACTTCTCAGAGCTTTACGACACGGCTGATCTGTTCGACAGCACGCAGGAAAAAGAGCTGCGGAAGGAGATCATTGCCTGCTCTGAGGAGCTTGAAATGAACATCATCGTTTATATCAATGATGTGTACCGCAGCGATGAGGAAGTCGAGGACTTCACTGCGAATTACTATGACAGGTGTGCCGGCGAGGAGTATACCGACGGCGTTATCATGTACATCGACATTTCGTCCAACGCTTACGACTACCTTTCATGCAGCGGCAAAGCCGGCATCATATACGGCGGAAAGATCGAGGATATCTTCGACTATTACGCGGCAAAGCGCCCGTCCTCGCAGTATGCTCCCGATCCTGAAAAGTTCTGTGAGACGGTAACGCATTTCTGCAATGCCATGAGAAAATTCAATGACAACTATGAGCAGGCAGACTTTGCATACGAAAAGGACGAGGAAAACGGCATATACTTCTTCAACTACAAAGGCAAATTCTATGTCACGGATTACAGCGCACCGGGTTCAAGGCGGATAAGACTTGAATGCATATTCATACTCGGACTGGTATTATACACAATACTGTACCTTAGCATAAAGAAAAAGTACAAGTTCAAGGACAAGACCAACCCGAGCATATATGTTGCAAACGGACAGACCAATTTCAAGGAGAAGTCTGATACCTTCATCCGCGTCTACACCACCAAGCACAAGATAGAATCGAGCAGCAGCGGCGGCGGTCATCGCAGCGGCGGCGGTCACAGCGGCGGCCATGTCGGCGGCGGAAGACATTTCTGACGGGATAAGCCCTGCAAAGGAGGATAACAATGAAAAGGATACTCGCATTCACGGCTTCGCTGATGCTGTGCCTGTCGTCATTCACAGCCTGTTCTGATGAGGACGAAAGCAGCGAAACGGACGGAATTGCTTCCGTTTCCGCCGAGAATACAAGCGAAGGCACTTCTGAGGAGACTACTGAACCGAAGGGCATCAAGCTCCCGAAAAGCATGGACGATACCGAGGAAAATACCGAGGAGGAGACTCAGCCGAATGCCGCAAAGGGAACGAGCTTCACCCACGGCACTATTGACAGCGATAACGTCTACACCAGCGAATTCGCAGGATTCAGGTTCAGAACGCCCGACGGCTGGACGCTTCTCACCCGCAAGCAGCTTCTTGCCATGATGGACGCCGGTCTTGAATATACCGGCAATGAGGACAGTCTCGATGAGGAGCTCCTCGAGCAGGCAGCGATCTTCGATTATTCTGCAAGAGACGAAAGCGGTGCGAACATCACGATGGTTTTCGAGAACCTCGAGATAAGCACAGGCTCTAAATTAGCAAACACCTTAACAGCAAAGGATTACCTCGAAGCGCTGATGTCTCAGCTCAATTCCGTTCAGAACATTAAATACAGCAATATTTCCGAAACTGACGAGGTAGAGCTCGGAGGTCAGACCTTCCTCCGGAGATCCTTCACGGCTGATTACGGCACATATAAGGTCAACCAGTATTATTATGTAAGAAAAGTCGAGGGACTTATGATGTACATAATCGTTACATCTGGCAAAGACAGAGAAGATATGACGGTATATGAGGCGAATTTCCTGCCGCTCGACTGAAAAACAGGAGGATAAAATAATATGAAAAGGATAATAGCAATGATCTTCTGCGCTCTCAGCATTCTTGCGCTGACTTCCTGCAAGAGCGTGAGCAGCACCGATGACAGCAGCAGCACTACTCCGGCAACTCAGCCCGGTACAGGCAAAAAGAGCAGCTTTGTCATAGAGGAAGTCACCGACTGATGAAGAAATGGTTCTCGCGCGGGGCTTATGACGGCATACCTATCGCTCTGGGCTATCTTTCGGTATCCTTCGGGTTCGGCATCAAGGCAGTGCAGTCGGGGCTCTCTCCGCTTGCCGCCTCAGTGATATCTGCTGTGAACCTGACCTCTGCCGGACAGGCAGCCGGAGTGGATATAATCGCCGCGGGCGGCACTCTTATAGAGATGATACTCGTCCAGCTCGTCATAAACCTCCGCTATTCCCTTATGGCTATCTCGCTGTCGCAGAACCTTGACGGCAGCTTTACCGCACCGCACAGATTTGCGGCTGCCTACGGCATAACCGACGAGATATTCGCGGTGTGCTCAACAAGGAGCGAACCGGTCCGTCCGGCTTATATGTACGGAATGATATCCGCCGCATTTGCCGGCTGGGTAACGGGAACGGCTCTCGGCGCAGCTGCCGGACAGCTTCTTCCGGCTGATATAAGGAACGCTATGGGCATCATGCTCTACGGTATGTTCATTGCGATAATAGTTCCCCCGGCAAAGAAACAGCTCAGTGTATTCCTTGTGGTGCTTGCCGCGGCAGGGATAAGCCTGCTGTTCAGATACGTCATCACTGCCGTTTCCGGCGGTTTTGCGATAATCATAAGCGCGGTCGCCGCCGCTGCACTGGGAGCGCTTTTCTTCCCGGTCAGGGAGGAGGCTGATACCGCGTGAAGCTCGCAGTATACATTATCGTGATGGCAGGAGTGACCTACCTCATACGAATGGTGCCGTTCGTATTCTTCCGGCAGAAGATAAAATCGCAGTATTTCCGGAGTTTTCTGTACTATGTACCCTATGCGGTACTCAGTGCCATGACGATACCGGCAATATTTTACAGCACAGGCAGCTATATCACTGCTGCTGTCGGAACAGTCGCCGCGGTAGCCCTTGCATACTTCGGACTGCCGCTTATAGTCGTAGCTCTTGCGGCGGCTGCCGGAACGTATATCACCGGATTTTTCCTGTAAACTAAAAGCTCCCCTTTACGGGGAGCTTGTTTTTATTTTCTTCTTGTACCGTTCTTGCGGTCGGTGCTGCGCTTGATATCGCACATACGCTCCTCACTCGACTGCTTGAAGCGTGACATCATATCCTCGAAGGTCATCTCCGAGGGAGGTATCTGCTTCTTGGGTTCCCAGATATTGGGCCTGGGAGACTTCTGCTGGGCGTTTTCCGGACGCTTTCCGCTGCGCTGAGGGGGTGCCGGCGAATCAACGGCTTTCTTTATCGAGAGGCTGACCTTTCCGGCTTCGTTGATGCCTATCACCTTGACCTTGACGTCCTGATTTTCAGCAAGATGCTCGCGGATGTCACTGACATAGGTATTTGCTATCTCAGAAATATGTACCATCCCTGTTCCGCCGCCGTCGATATCGACGAACGCTCCGTACTGTGTGATCCCCTTGACCTTGCCATTGTAGATTTTTCCGATTTCCAACTGCATATTTATGATAACTCCTTTATATAAGGCGCTCCTGCGCCAGATCAGTCTCTTGAGGTGTCGTAGAACCGCCGT
Organism: Ruminococcus sp.; assembly: GCA_017525915.1. Taxonomy (GTDB): domain Bacteria; phylum Bacillota; class Clostridia; order Oscillospirales; family Ruminococcaceae; genus Ruminococcus. Next base: position 12,216 of record JAFXSC010000026.1, on the reverse strand, counting down.
TCGTCAGAGTAAGCATAACCGTGCTCCTCCATAGCGACCTTTTCGATATAGGCGGACAGATCGTCGCTGTCGAGAACGCGCTGAAGCTCGGAATTGTCGGCTTCGATCTTATTGATTTTTTCCTGAATACCGCTTAATTCGCTTTCTTTTTCAGTGCAGTCGCGGTTGACTGTGACGATAGTAACGGCGCAGCCCACGCCTATTGCGAGAGCGAGGAGCTTTACGAGGAGTCCGTTGAAAAGCGATTTTTTTGTTCTTTTTGATTTTTTCGCCAACGTTGTTTCCATTCCTTCTAAGTTTATTTTCTTTTTTATTATACATCAAACGCAAGGGATATATCAATAGCATTTTCACTTTTTTAAATTTTTGAACGATAATTTCGGAAATTCCTACAAATTTGGCTGCCGCTTTTTTACCTAAAAGTACAAAAGCTTTTCTGAACGGCGCAGTTACGACAGAGAATGCCCTTTTCAGTGCGTAAATTATTTTTCTCACAGCCGCCGAAACGATGCTCCCGAGGGTCAGGATATACAGGAAAAAGCCTGATAGTCCACCTATCACATAGTATACCCGGAATTCCCCACGCGCTTCCGAAGTTGTAAAGCACATCAGGAACACCGCATAGAGCGCAAAGAACAGTACGTCCTCTGCCGCCGTAAGGAAGGAATTGTGCGGCAGGAGCAGCCGCAGGGTACGGAATATCTCCCATATCACGCCGAAAACCGCTCCCGAAAGGCAGGACAGTCCGAACAGCCGCAGTTCCTCGCTTACACTGAAAAAAGTTTCGGGTATGTTCATCGGAAGAGTTTTCCTATCGCCGATATCGGGCCGCGGCGGTCCTTGTCGCCGTAGACGAGCGACCATATATCGCCGGTTATCGTCATATTTCCGCTTTCAACGCTCATTGCGTCGATGTGGAGCTCGCGCCCCTGCACGGTGAGCTCGCCAAGCTCGGTATATAGGCATATCTCGCGTTCATCGAAGCTGTCAACGTCCGTGATGCCTGAAATATTCATGCTCCGGCGGTCTTCGAGAATGATGTTGTGGTTCTGCTTTGGTTTTTCCTGCATGGCTGTTACCTCCGTTATTCTGAAATTATCCGGTAGTCAAGTATATTCCGGAGGGAAGATGAATATGCAGACAGCAAGAGGGAAGCCCCTCAAAAGGGACTTCCCTCAGTATTCAGCAGTAAGTTGTATCAGGCTTTATTTCTTCTCGGGAAGCGAGCCGAGGAGACCAAGCTTGTATTTCTGTATCGCAAGTGCGTCCTTGTTGGTGATGCCGTTGCCGGTAGCGTTAACGTCGCCGTTCTTTTCGCCCTGCTCGGTAATGCCCTCAGGTCTGCCCTTGCCGTACTTGTCGGGATTGCCGATGGACTGCATGATGAATACGGCATCTGCCATATTGACCTCACCGTCGCAGTTGGCGTCGCCCCAGACTATATCCTCATCGCCGGTCGAACCGGTGGTCTTGCCCTGAGATGAAGGCTGCTGAGTGCCGTCGCTGAGCTTTCCGTAAACGATGCCGCAGCCGACAGTTGACATATAGACTGTACCGAATTCGTTCATATCGCCGACGAGGAAGTTGCCGTTGCCGGTACCGCCGTAGAGGTGGTCTGTGTTGATGCAGACCCAAGTCTTTCCTTCGTCAGTAGAGCGGTAGATGCCCTCGGTGTCGTTCTCGCCGGGACGTCCGAAGATGAACAGGGTATTCGGGCCGCCCTCCTTCTCGGGAGCGCCGTAGCCTACGCACTTGGCATAAGCAACGCTGTCGAGCTTCTCAACTGTAGCGCCCTTGTCTGAAATGAGGTAAAGTCCGTGATTTGCGCCTGCGAGGGCGACGGTTCCCTTCTTTACATAGGCGAGATCGCCTGTATTCTCGAATTTCCATTTGAGCTCGTAGTTATAGGGGCATATCCTTGTTTCCGTGAAGGTCGCGCCATAGTCCTCGCTGATGTAGTAGGAGTAGTGCGACTCGTCATAGGTGGGCTCCTTCTTGGTCTTATCGGAATCCCAGTAGTCATTGTGCTGTGCGCCGGAAGCGTAGACTATGCTCGGGTCATAGGGATCAACGAGGGTATAAACGCCCTTTGAAGCCTTGACGCCCTCACTTGCGGTCCATGTTGCGCCCCAGTCGTCTGAGTAGGAAACAGCACCGCCTGTGCTTGTATTTATAATTCTGTATTTGCCTGCCTTGGTCTTGGTGATGGAGAGCTTGCCGCCTGTGCAGGCAGGCTTGAAGGCAGTCCATGTTTTCCCGCCGTCGAGGGAATAGTAGCCCGAGCCGGTGTTATTGCCGTCTCCGTTGGCAGTTCTTGCCATAACATCGGGATTTGCAGGACAGTAAGCGATAGCGGAGGTCGAACCCATATTGGGCTGATACTGTGCAGGGATATCGCTTTCGGTAACGTGGATAAATCCGTCGTAATCGCCGATAGCGGAGTAATTGTTTCCGCCGGGAACGCTTACGAAGTCGAGAACAACGACTTCTTCGATGCCGTCCGGCATGAAGTGGAACTGAGGAAGGTCGCTCCATGTGTTGTCGCAGGCGAAGATGCCGTTTCCGGAGGTAGAGAGCGTTCTGTCAGGCTTAACAGGGTCAATGACGTAGGAGCCTACCCAGTGGATAGACTTGTCTGTTATCCAGTCATAGCCGCCGTCATTGAGGTAATCGGCGAGGGGATCCTTGCCCCAGATCGGTGAATAGCCGGGAGTTATCTCGCGCCATGTCGCGCCGCCGTCCTCAGAGCGGAAGAACTTGTCGCCCCAGCAGGGACCATGCTCATCTGTCCACGGCTGCCAGAGCTGTGCGTTCGAGAAAAGGCCGCAGGTCGAGCATACCATGTGATCGGAATTTGCAGGGTCAACGCTTATGCCGCTGTAACCGCCCTTTCCGGCATTTGTCACCTTCTGCTCCTTGAAGTCGTAGAGGTGAGCAAGAGGAGAGATGTCTGTAACTGTACCGGTCTTGGTATCGAGCTTCTTAACGCTTCCGGAGGCGCCGCCGTTGCCGACCTGAACCGCTCCCTGATAAGCGAAGAAGATATTGCCTTTGTCATCGCCGGTTATCCTACCGGGGAAGTTCTCGGCATCGAGCTCGCCGCTCATATCGGTGAACTTGTCGTCCTTGACGTCTGCGACCACAACGCTGTTCTTGCCGGTAGTGGAAGCGCCGACGTACACCTTGCCGTCATAGATATAGATGCAGGAAATACCGTTCTGTGCGAAGTATTCGTCCTTTGTGAGGGCGTAGCGCATATTCGAGCCCCATGTCGGCCACTTTATCTGCTCCTTGAACAGACCGAGGTCGCCGTAGCTCTTGACGGACTTCCATGTCTTGCCGCCGTCGGTAGACTTGATAAGGCAGGAATCACCTGCGTAAACGTCACCGCCGCAGTAGATGGTGTTCGGGTCATCGGGGTCAACGGCGATGGATTCACCGGTCTGTCTGCCGTTGCCGTTGCCGTGTACCTGAATCATATCGGTAACGTCCGATTCAGTGAAGGTCTTGCCGCCGTCGGTGGTCTTGTAGATTACGGTCTTTTCGGCTGAGAAGTAAGCGCAGCCGCAGAGGAAGTAAACTGTATCCTCGTCGGTTGGGTCGATAGCCATAGCGTCAACGCTGAGAAGTCCGCGGTCGTCCTCGTTTATGAAGCCGAGGAGCTGCTCCCAGCTGTCGGTATCATAGTTGAATCTGTAAGCGCCGCCGACGTCGGTACGCGCGTACATGGTCTTCTTGCCGGTGACGATGCCCGAAACGAAGCCGCCTCCGCCTATTCTGAGCGTGCCCCATTCCATTTTTGAGCTGATGTCGCCGTCAGCAGCACCGGCTACGAGCTTCGGTGAGTTGTCTGTTGCCGGAAGCTGGATACCGGCGGCGCAGATGCAGACAGCGAAAAGACCTGCGATAGTCTTTCTGATAGGTTTCATTGAAATATCCCTCCATTTGTAATTGCGTCCCTGCGGAAGCGCTGCGCCTAACAGTGCCCCATAAAGACAGGTGGTATATATCCGTAGGTTGCCTGTTCCTACAAATATAAAACATTATTGCGTATCCATTCTATCACACTTTTACAGTATTGTCAAGAGATTTCCACCAATGGTGCATAATTTGCTTTTGTTTTTATTATTTCACAATTCGTTAACCGTCCGGAATGTATTTGTTAGCACTGACAAACCTTATTTTTTTATTGTACAAGGTTTTTCCTATTGCATTTGTTCGACCAAAGTGATATAATATAAGTTATAGGATTTTTGCAGCTCGTGCTGCGTTCCCGAAAGGAAGCTTATGAAGAAGATCACCATTGTTACCGGTCACTACGGCAGCGGTAAGACTACCCTCTCCGTAAACCTCGCCCTGAGGGCTGCTGCAGAGGGCAGCGAGGTCGCTATCGTTGACCTCGATATCGTCAATCCGTATTTCCGTACAGCCGATTTCCGCGGACTGTTCGCCGAAAAAGGCATCAATCTTATCGCTCCGGATTTCGCCAACAGCAACCTCGATATACCTTCTATACAGTTCGATGTTGCGGAGCTCGCAATGACCGAGGATACCCTCATCATTGATGTGGGCGGCGATGACGCCGGTGCTACCGCTCTCGGAAGATACGCCGACGCTCTCAGCGAATTCTGCGATGATATTGATATGCTGTATGTCATAAACCAGCGCCGCTACCTTACGCATACGCCTGATGAGGCTGTGCAGCTCATGTACGAGATAGAGGCTGCCGCTCATATGAAGCATACCGCGATAGTGAACAATACCAACCTCGGCAGAGAGACCGATATTGCCGTTATCGAAGGCTCGGCGGACTTTGCTGACAGTGTTGCGGAAGCAACAGGGCTTCCGGTGAAGTATACCGTCTACCCCGAAAAGCTCGCGGAGCTGTCCGGCCGCAGCGATGTGCTGCCCGTCATCACCTGCGTGAGAACACCGTGGGACGTTGACTGATAATTCGGAATTAGGAATGCGGAATGCGGAATTATTGATCAGTATCTATTTGATATGTCTGCAACGCAGACACCAGTAATTCCGAATTCCGAATTCCGAATTCTTAATTTATAACTCTGTTGAAAGGAGCGAAAGTGCATGACTAAGATGACCGTTATTACTGAGCGCTGCAAGGGCTGCGGACTCTGTACTGCTGTATGTCCCAAGAAGATAGTTGCACTCCAGAAGGAGAAGCGCAACAAGAAGGGCTATTTCTATGCAGAATGTACCGATCAGGAAACCTGCATAAGCTGTGCAATGTGCGCGACTATGTGTCCTGACTGTGCTATCGTTATCGAAAAATAATCATTTCACGTTGAAAGGAGCTGTTTAGCTTTGGAAAGAAATCTTATGAAGGGTAACGAGGCTCTCGCCGAGGCTGCAATCCGTGCAGGCTGCAAGTGCTTCTTCGGCTACCCGATTACTCCCCAGACAGAGCTTGCCGCTTATATGGCAAAGCGTATGCATAAGGCAGGCGGCGTTTTCCTTCAGGCTGAGTCTGAGATCGCTGCTATCAATATGGTCCTCGGTGCTGCCTCAACAGGCGTCCGCGCTATGACCTCATCTTCATCTCCCGGAATCTCCCTCAAGAGCGAGGGCGTATCCTATATCGCAGGTTCCGACCTTCCCGCTGTTATCATCAACGTTGAAAGAGGCGGCCCTGGTCTCGGCGGTATCCAGCCCTCTCAGGCTGACTACTGGCAGGCTACAAAGGCTCTCGGTCACGGCGACTTCCAGCTTCTTGTATACGCTCCGGCTTCAGTACAGGAAATGGTAGACTACGTTGTAAAGGCTTTCGACCGCGCTGACAAGTACCGTATGCCCGCAATGATACTCGCTGACGGTCTTCTCGGTCAGATGATGGAGCCTGTATCCTTCCCCGAGATCAATCCCGATGCTTACGACAAGAGCGGCTGGGCTACAAACGGCCACAAGAACGCCCGTGAGCACCACATCGTAAACTCACTCTATCTCCAGCCCGATCAGCTCGAGAAGTCTATCCTCGACCGCTACAAGAAGTACGAGATCATCAAGGAGACAGAGACAGAGGCTGAGTCCTACCTCACTGAGGACTGCGATATCCTCCTCTGTGCATTCGGCGCTACCGCAAGAGTAGTAAAGTCCGCTGTAAATACTGCAAGAGAGCAGGGCATCAAGGCAGGACTGTTCCGTCCCAAGACCCTCTGGCCGTTCCCTGTAAAGGAGATCAACGAGGCTGCAAAGAATGCAAAGTGTCTCCTCAGCGTAGAAATGTCAATGGGTCAGATGGTAGACGATATCAAGCTCGCTATCAACTGCTCGAAGCCCGTTCACTTCTTCGGAAGAACAGGTGGTGTTATCCCCACTCCTAATGAGGTGCTGGAGGAGATCAAGAAACTCGGAGGTGCTAAGTAATGGCTGTTGTATTTGAAAGACCCAAGTCACTGGTCGATATCCCTACACATTACTGCCCCGGCTGTACCCACGGCATCGTTCACAGGATCCTCTGCGAGGTCATTGACGAAATGGGCATCGAGGGCGATACTATCGGCGTATGTCCGGTAGGCTGCTCCGTTATGGCTTACGACTACTTCAACTGCGATATGATAGAGGCTGCACACGGCCGTGCTCCGGCTGTTGCTACCGGCGTTAAGCGTACAAATCCCGATAAGTATGTATTTACATATCAGGGCGACGGCGACCTTGCCGCTATCGGTACAGCAGAGACTGTTCACGCTGCTACAAGAGGCGAGAACATCGTTGTTATCTTCATAAACAATACTATCTACGGCATGACAGGCGGTCAGATGGCTCCTACTACTATCCCCGGTCAGGTAACTCAGACCACTCCCTTCGGCCGTGACCCTCAGCTTGCAGGCTTCCCGGTAAGAGTATGCGAGATGCTCTCAACTCTCACAGGTACAGCTCTTGCACAGCGTGTTGCTGTTGACAGCGTTCCCCATATCCGCGAGGCCAAGAAGGCTATCCGCAAGGCTTTCGAGAACCAGAAGGCAGGCAAGGGCTTCTCTATCGTAGAAGTTCTCTCCACCTGTCCCACAAACTGGGGACTTGCTCCTCTTGACGCTATCAAGCGCCTCCAGGATGAGATGATACCCTACTATCCGCTCGGCGTATACAAGGATATCGACAACAGCGTTTTCGAGAATGTTCAGGGAGGTAATGAATAATGGCTACAACTGAGATACTTCTCGCAGGCTTCGGCGGACAGGGAATCCTCTTCGCCGGAAAGATACTCGCTTACTGCGGTCTTATGGACGACAAGGAGCTCTCATGGCTCCCCTCATACGGTCCTGAGATGAGAGGCGGTACCTGTAACTGTTCCGTATGTATTTCCGATGATCCGATCGGTTCTCCCCTCGTGCTCACTCCGGATATCCTTATCGCTATGAACCAGCCCTCCTTCGACAAGTTCGTGAAGGCTGTACGTCCCGGCGGAAAGGTATTCTTCGACAGCACTCTCATCGAGGCTAATACCGACAGAACTGATATCCAGCTTTTCGGTATCCCCTCACAGCAGCTTGCTGACGACAACGCTCTCAAGGGCGGTTCCAACATCATTCTTCTCGGCAAGGTACTCAAGGAGACAAATATCTGCTCGCTCGATACCATGAAGAAGGCTATCGAGAAGGTAGTTCCGCCTAAGAAGGCAGCACTTATCCCCAATAACTTCAAGGCTATCGAGATAGGTATGAATTCCTGAGCATAGCTTTTGACGAATTGTTAACCGTGGTGCATAGCATACTTTGAAGCAAAGTGTGCATTTGCTTCATACAGATGAAAACGTCCGGGAGTTGTGAACTACCGGACGTTTTTTGTATTATCAGCAGAGCTTGACAGGCACCTTAGCATTGTGAAGCTCTGAATGCGAGCCATAGGTCGAGAAGCTGTAATTCAGCGTACTGCCATCGGGACTGAAGCCATAGGCGACAGCGATAGTTTCTAATAGCGTGGACTTTCCGCTCCCGTTTTCGCCTACAAAGAACGTCACAGGCGATTTGAATGTCAGCTCGTAAATAGAATTGATAGCGGCTATTTCCCATAAATAGCTCCTGCGTTCTATTTTGTCCCATTTTATTGTCAGTCCTGTGAGATATAATTCATAGGGTTCAAGCATTGCTGCACCTCATTCTTATTGTAATCAAGTCTCACCAACGCTTTCCCATTAGGCAGCGGACAGGACTCCTGCAATATCAGTGGGTAGCTTATCTCGTTCATGGCAGCCGTGAGCGCCGCTTCTTCCATTTGGTGATGGACCTTGTCCAGCCTGTCGAATGCGTGGAGGTAGGGCATGGCTCCATAGTGGTATAGAGCGTGAGCGATCTGGGATCAAATTTTGAGGTGTCGAGTTTTCTCAGTATATTTGCCTCTGCATGGGCTATCCTTTTCTTGTCGTCCTTGTTATCGAGAGCACAGCCTGTGTGCTTGCCCATAGACATACCCATTGTACATGAAGTACAGCCTGTACAGTCGTCGAGGTTATAGTCGTGTAGATTTATCATTGTTATTTCTGCGCCTTGTTCCTGACAGGCAAGAAGTGCCTCCTTGAGGAGTATATCACAGTTGCTGTCATTGCGTCCTGCTGAAACGCCCATTACTTTGAATCCCATATTTCTTCTCCTTATGTTTTATTTGAGGGTATCTTTCGGCACATAATAAATAATACCTCTTTTGAAGCAATTTTGCTAACTAATGTTTGCGATAAATCCTGTGACTGTCCAATATTTGCGGTAAAACAGTTACAGATTAATGGTGTTATTGCATAAATTACCACCTCGCGATTTGTATATTCGACTTCCTTGAACAGAAAGTTGCTCGTGACTGTAAACAGCAAATATACATAAAGAATCGGGAACAGCTCAACAAGCCGTTCCCGATATTTTTATTCTCAGCAAAGTATAATAGGCTGCTTAGGCTCGAAATTTGTTGCCATAGTCCATGTAACGGCAGTGCAGTTCTTCATTACGAACACCTTCATAAGGTTGTCGATGCCGTTGTCCTTCCATGCCTTGAGGAACTTTCTGGACGGGTGGCTGAATATCTCTTCACGGAGCGCAGGATCCTCGTTGAGTTCGAGAGTACCTGTAACTCTGATCTGGACGTCACCGCAGGCGAAGCACATCTCTGCTTTGGGGTTAGCCATTATCTGGCTGAAAACGTCCTTGGTGGAAGCTGTGTGGAAAACGAAGCCGTTCTCGTCAGCGCGAAACAGCAGCATACCTCTTACGCGCGGCTGGTCGCCGTCCATAGTTGCAAGGTGGAATACGGGGTGTTTGTTGATAAGGTCAAAAATCTCATTGGCTGTCAATTTCATCATTCCTTTCTGGATTTATGTTATCCCTTCTGGGATACAAGCTTGATAAATTTCTTGTCGTTCATCTGCTCGTTTGTCAGGTATATGCCGTTGTAGAAAAGTGCATAAGTAGTTACCGGCGTGGGAGCGTTCTGTGCTTCTTCCTTAGTTCCGATGTGAATTGCTTTGAACGGAACGCCAAGTTCTTTAGCAGTCTGCTCCACTATCGGGACGTACTTCGCATTGAACGGACACTGGCTTGTGTAATAGAGGACGTAGCCTGTCTCGTCGATGTGAGGGTTCTTGGCACACTCCCGGAACACAGGCGGTTTTGCATCATCTGTGAAAGGCAGGTACCAGAGCTGTATCCCGTTGTCAGCTTCGTCACACACCTTAAATCCCTTGTGTTCCAGGAACTTCGGGTCTGCAAGGAACGGCTTTTTCTTCGCAGGGGAGAGGATACACAGCCCCTTTTTGCCTTTTGCCTTGCTGTCCTCAATGCAGGCGTTAAGCAGGTCGGTAGAATAGCCGTGACCTTTCAGTGAACCAGATACCCAGAGGCAATCGATGTACATATAGCCGTCGGCGGCGATGGGATTCCACGCATTTTCCGCAGGGATATATTCAATGAAGCACTTTCCGCGCTCGGTGCTTTTCAGAAACACAAGACCGTCGTCAAAGCGTTCCGACAGCCACGCTTTCTTGGACGCGACCTGAATATCCTTATTGTTGGAAATGGCACAGCATATGTGTTCGCTGTCGATATTTTCCTTTGTAACTCTGATGTATTCCATAGGTGTCCTCCTTTACAGCTTTATAATGACATCAATGCCGTCGTCAATTATTTTTCCAATTATAACACATATTATCGGGAATAGCAAGCTTTTTCCCGGCACTGTCCTGATATTTTGCGGCTTGTTGTGTCAGGTCAAAGCTACAAGGTCAGACCTTTCATAGCGGTTATGACCTTCAAGGCTCTTTTTATACTTCCAGCACTTAATGGCGTCGTCCAGACTTTTTCCCGTATTATCGACGAAGAAATCACGGATATAGGTATTGTACTCGAACTGCTTGTCGATGACAGTCTTGCTGTTTTTCTTTTCTGCAAGTATCTGATAATAGGCTGTTATAGCGTCAGCGTAGGTCTTTCCCGAGTTGCTTTTGAGCCATCTCTGAAACGCAACATTGAACGAAAAGGACTTGCCTATCTTTCCCTTGAAGAAGGCGCGGTGCTTTTCCGAGCACACGATATTTGCTTCAATGAGAGTGCTTTCAGTAATATCTCCAACGGCGACTGTCGCTTTCTTATGTGTTGCGCTGTTCAGCACCTTGCCTGTTTCGAGAAAGTGAGCTATCCTTTCTGTAAGCTCCTGTTTTGAACCCGATGTGGGCAGACTGTTTTCACGGCAGAATTGCACCAGTTCCTCTTTGAGATAATAGTAGTTTCTGAAAGCATTTGCGTCTGTTTTAGTTGTAAGTTCAGGTCTTTCAATCATAGCTGCACCTCATTCTTTTTGTAATCAAGTCTCACCAACGCCTTTCCGTTAGGCAGTGGACAGGACTCCTGCAATATCAGCGAGAAGCCTATCTCATTCATGGTAGCCGTGAGCGCCGCTTCTTCCATTTGGTGATGTACCTCGTCAAGCCTGTCAAAAGCTCGCAGGTACGGCGACTCCGACACCCATTGCTCCTCGTCTGTGTTTATCTGTATCACGCAGGACACATATTCGGGAGTGGTCTGCAAAACGGCTCGCTGAAACGCTCCGTAGCCGATGTACTCGATAAGCAGATTCGCTATCAGGAGCTGTGCCTTTGGGAGCTTCTCCGCTTCGTTTATAAGGTCGATTTGCAGACATTCAAGCGCGCCCGAAAGCTCCGTGTATCGCTGTGCGACCGCACGGAGGTAGTTCGCATTGATGTCGATACCGTAGACCCTGCGGTACTTGTCAGTGCCGACGTGTTCAAGTCCGTTTCCGCCTGCAACTCCTAGAACTGCGGCAGTCTCCACAGGATAGGCGGCGAACTGCTCCTTCATTATGGAATCGAGAGTCTGAAGCTGCCGCACAGATTCAAGGCTCATGTGCTTTTCGTAGTCGTCAAGGCTTATTTCTTTCCATGGATTGGGCATAGGGTTCACCTCTGTTCGCTGTTCTTGTTGTCAATTATATCACATTCGGAGAGCTTTTTCAATAAAAAGCAGCTTCTATCTGTATCTGGACAGGAACTGTGGCATTTTTTGCACTTTCCTTTTGTATATGTAGTACGATTTAGATATTGTATGGAACGCGGAAAAATATTAACGCCCCACTAAAAGCGAGGCGCGAACTTGGCTGCGGGGACTCCCCGCTGGCGGTCGTACTGAGACTTGAACTTAGACATCGGAATATTCCGATTACTCACAGTTTAGCAAACTGCTGCCTTACCAGTTAGGCTTATGCGACCTTATATACATTGTGACTGTCCGCAATGCTGAATGCGCGGAGGTTTCTCGCGTTCCGCAAAAAGTGAAACGCGAGACCGCGCGCGTCTGCTCGACGCTGGGGTAATCGAAGAGAATCGAACTCTCATTTTCAGAGCCACAATCTGACGTCCTTCCATTAGACGACGACCACCATAAATATATTTGATGTAAATAAACCTCCGTAAGCGAAAGCAGACTATCGCTTTTGTACAGAGTGAGCGAGCTTGCGAGCGTCAACGTGGCTGCGGTCAAGCTGGCTCAGCTTGTGGTGACGGATAGGGGGATCGAACCCGCTATTTAGAGATTGAAAGCCTCTTGTCCTGACCTATTAGACGAATCCGCCATATTATGGTGGGTAAGGTAGGACTCGAACCTACAACGTTTCTATGTCACGGATTTATCCCCCAAGGGGACTTCCTCGCTACGCTCACAGCGCATCCGCTGCCTTCACCAATTCGGCGCACTTACCCATTGT
>JAFXSC010000037.1 GCA_017525915.1 Ruminococcus sp. | reverse complement strand
CACTAACCTACCAATGAAGCGGTATCTTGTTCTTCAGGCTTCAGCATCTTCAGCGCGAGTTCCTGCGCCTCCGGGGAAGCCTGCCGGAAATACGTCACGAGCCGTTCTTCTGTAACCGTCAATGCCCTCCGGCGAGTTTTGGCCCGCTCAAGAGAACCGGCAACATCTTCTATCTCATATATTTTGCATAGCGCGAGAAACAGTGGGACGTTCGGAGTACTGACAGCTCTTTCATATCCATACAGCGTTTTATCAGATAAGTCGATATCGTATTGCTGTTTCAAACGTTGAACCACTTCTAAACCGGTCAAGCCGAGTTCAAGGCGCTTGTCTTTTAAGAGGTCCGCTATTTGCTTTTTGGTGAACATTGCCATTATTGCACCCCTCCTTTCTATTTGTATTTTACAATAAGTGTTCTAAACAATCAAGATAAACTCTTAGAAAATAATAAAAAAAGTCTTGACATTCTTAGAATCGCATATTATTATATCCTCAGATTCTGAGTTTCTAATACAAACAAGGAGGCTACAACAATGGCGATCAGGAATACACGCGAGCTAAAGATCAACTATCAGATGATCGACGTCTACAATTCCCTCAAGCCGGAAACACCGGATCAGGAAAAAATCCTGCGTGAGCAGGTGTGCAAGCTCAAGCGAGAGATTCGCGAGTACAACCACAAGCCGGTTGACGAGGCGAGAGTTATCCGGGACAACGGCTTTGACAGCTGCATCGTTCTTGTTCCTCTTCCTGAGCGGATCAAGACCAAGGAAGGCGCTCGTGACTATTTCATGGACACAGAATACCGCGAATGCCGCCCGTCTATGTACGATTGCACCGGGCAGATATTCACGAACTGGTTCAAGATCATTTTCCGGCACGGCAGGTTTTGGGCGTATCACAGCATGGGCATGGATGTATGACCGCAGAGGAAGTCAAGGCCCTTCAGGTGGGCGAGACCGTCACCATCCGCAAGGAAGGCCACGAGCCGATATTGTGCACCGTGGCCTTCCAAGGGCACGCAGGCAACAAGTTCCTGACCTACCGGGACAAAGGGCAGATCAAGAAATTCGCCATCCGGGACTACCCCGGCATGACGTACTCCAAATGACGGGCTTCGGTGAGCGGAAGGGTAGGCTCCTTCCGTGCGGTTCAACTCCGTCACCCGTCACCAAGGGAATGGCTGCCTTCGGCTCCGTTCTAAACTAACCCTGAAAAAAGGCAGGAACGGGCGGCTCGGGCTGGGGCCATATCCAGCCCACACCCCGAAAGAAAGGAGGAAGTACATGAAAGCGTGGAAGGTCTCGGACAAATGGAACTATGAAGGTTATTCGACAGTTGTATTCGCCGAGACGAGAAGCAAGGCCAAAACCCTCGCGCTGGCCACGGACGCCTGCGAGGACGCGCAGTATATCGACATCGAGACACGCAGAATGCCGGATTTGGATTCTGAATACCGAGGACACTTTGAAATGGAGTGGGACGACCCGCAAGACCGGGCGGCGCTCATTGCCAACGGATGGACGTGCATCGAGCCTGAACCGGACGAGTGCGAGACCTGCATAGGGAAATCCGAGTGCGGTACATACAGCTCTTACCTTGAAGACTGTGCCCTTGCAGAAGAATACGGAAAGGAGGCATACCAATAAGCACCCAAAAGATGAAGCTCAACTACAACGGCCTCATACGCGAGATCATGGAAGCTCTTGATGCTGACGATATCGAGTATCTTCATGAAAACGCATGGCACATAGAAATCGGAATCCAGCTTCTCAACGGGTATCTGAAAGAGCTTGCCGAGCGCGCCATTGCAACAGAAGATTTTTTCCTTATTGATTGGTGCAAGAATCTCCTGATAATCACCGAGACCGAAGAATCAGAGAAAGGAAGTGAAACAGCATGACCCCTGAACAGTGGCTTTCAGATCAGATCAACAGCAAGGGTATCAAGCAGAGCTTTATTGCAGAGCGGGCAGGCGTCCCGAAGTTCACGACGCAGAAGCTTTCCCTCAGTCTGACAGGCCGAAGGAATCTGCAGGTGCACGAGTTTATTGCCGTGTGCCGCGTGATCGGCGTGAATCCTCTGGATTGCCCTATCCCGTCAGAGGGCGAAATCAATGCCTAAAGTCAAATGGATCAAGCCGAAGGTCAATGAGCTGGCCGCCTTAT
>JAFXSC010000025.1 GCA_017525915.1 Ruminococcus sp. | reverse complement strand
TCTTGGAGCGAATTTGTTGATACTATTGAAGCGCCGGAGCTTATCCAATACTTGAAAGAGCGCAGGCTCTACATCAATGAAGAAACTAATACCGAGGAGGATATGTAAAATGGGACTTTTGGCAGATATATTTGATATGGATGAAGACACCGAGCAGGATATAAAGGACGTATTAAAGACTGTCGGTGTTATAGCAACAATACTTTTCGCAGGCGGTGCTATAGACGGTATCGACTCTGACGACGATAAGGAGGACTAATTATGTGTAGTTTATTCGGATTTCTCGATTATCAGGGGATTATCCCTCATAAAGTTTTACGCAAGCTCACTCAGGCACTGGCTAATGCTGCGGAAGAGAGAGGCACGGATGCAGCCGGTATCAGCTACATCAATAACGGTAAGGTAGTAATCTATAAGCGCCCTAAGCCTGCTCATAAGCTTCACTTCAATCCGCCGGAAGGCACAAGAGCTGTCATGGGGCATACCCGTATGACCACTCAGGGAAACGAAAAATACAACTATAACAATCATCCGTTCGCCGGTATAGCCGGCGATACTTCTTTCGCTTTTGCTCATAACGGTGTATTGTGGAATGATCGTGAGCTCCGCAAGGAGAAGCTCATACCCGAGACACACATTGAGACTGATAGTTATGCCGCATGTCAGCTGATAGAGCAGCAGAACAAGCTGGACTTTGACAGCCTCAAGTATATGGCTGAGACCGTAGAGGGCAACTTCGCCTTCTCAGTTCTTGATGACAGCAATAGCTTATACATTGTCAAAGGCAGCAACCCAATGTGCCTGCTTCACTTTAAAGATATCGGGCTGTATGTATACGCATCCACCGAAAGTATCATGAAGAACGCTCTCCGTAGGATAGGCTTGCATAAGTTCGCAAATGAAAGAATCAAAACAGATGAGGGCGATATCATTCGTATTGACAAAAATGGAAATATTACACGCTCGGAGTTTGAGCCTAAGATATATCGCTCCAAGTACGGATCATGGTACGGTCTCGACGACTCGCCCTATTACAATATGCACGAGGAAATCTTGCTTGCATACTGTAGCTGCTATGGCGTTGACAGCGAGGATGTAGAACTTCTGCTTGAGTGGGGGTATACGGCAGATGAGGTGGAGGAAATGCTTATGGACACGAACCTGCTCCATGAAGCTCTCAGGGACGTGAAGTATATGTGCGGTGAAGATGTTTATGAGAGCTACTGCGGCGCTTTTTAAGTCCATAAAAGTAAACAATTATGCACACCTTGAAAACAAGCAAAAAAGTGTACATAAAAGTCCCATTCTGACTTTATGGACGTCCACTAAGTAACAACCACATTTATGGACAAATCGGAGGTAATATGGACAATAGAATTTATGGATACGCCCGGGTATCTACCCGGGAACAAAATGAGGACAGGCAGATCGAAGCTCTTACTAAGTTCGGTGTGCCTGAACAGAACATCATTATCGACAAGGCTTCCGGTAAAGATACTGAGCGCGAAGGTTATCAATACCTCAAACGTCAGATACTCCGGAAGGGCGATACGCTTGTCATAAAAGAACTGGACAGGCTCAGTAGGAATAAGACTGACATCAAACGAGAACTGGAACAGTTCAAAGATATGGGTATCCGTGTGAAGATACTGGACATACCTACAACGCTTACGGACTTTCCGCCGGAGCAAGCATGGGTACTCGAAATGATAAATGCCATCCTTATTGAGGTGCTCGGCGCTATAGCTGAAAACGAGCGTAACAAGATACGAGCTCGTCAGCGCGAGGGCATTGAAGCTGCCAAAAAGAAAAACGTCCGCTTCGGGCGTCCGCCAAAGTCTCTACCTTACAACTGGCAGCAGATAATGGCAGATGTCCGCAGCGGAAACAAAAGGCCTGTGGAAGCAATACGGGAATTAGGTATATCTCGCTCTTACTTCTACAAGCTGTACAGTGACAACTAACAGATGTAGCCTCCACTCGGGAGGCTACTTTTTTCTTAGGTTGAAAATGCTTGGAATAGACTGTTGGATTTATCTGTTCCTTTCTAAGAGAGAATCAAAGTATTCCTTGTCATTTTGAGGCATTTTATCATCCTCATATTCGCCGAGATATTGGTAATCATGGTATTTCTGACCGTCATACTCGTAACCAGTATACGGATAGCCCTTCTGGGTGACACCCTGATATGGCTTAAACTGTTCTTCAGCTTCTTCTTTGGTGTAATGATCCGAATCGAACCAAACACCTTCTTTTTCCTCGTCCCATCCGAGTTTTGTAGCCCTGAAAACATGCCTCATAAAATTACCTCCTGTTTTAGTCATCCACGAAGGCGATTCCAACAATCAATGCACATGGTTTCGCCATCTTCTTCCACTATAAATGTTGCTAGAAATTCATGTCCGCATTTTGGACAAGAGTAAAATGTGTATCCCGGTGTGTCATCATATGTATGTTGTTCCAAGCTGTCGTAATCAACATTGGGATCATAGATGACATCTTCATTCTTATTCATATAACACCGCCTTTCCTTATTGAATGTAATTGAACAACCTATCAGCTGTATCCGGACCTTTACCATTCTTTTGTTCGGTCTGTCTGCTACCAACAAAAGAGTTGGCGGAGGTTCTGACTGCGAAAACCTTATATTCTTTCAAGACTTCAACTGCCTTCTCCTGAATAACATTGGCTACAATGAACACTTCGGCACCAGGAGATTTCTGCTTCACCTTTTTGATCGTATCAAGGATTGACTTGCCCGTATTGATAACACTGTCAACGATAACTACTATATTGCTATGAATATCTGGTGAATCGTCTTTCTTAGTATTATAAGGGAAGAATACACCGCCAAATCCTATGTATACACCATCACCAAAGAACCTTCCTCCGCGATCAAGAACAATAATCGCACTACCAATGTTAGGGATGAATCTATGAATCACTTCACCAAGTATTCTGCCAAGTTTTAGATGTGCATCCGCAAGCCTTGAACCGTTGATACCAGAATTGGACTTGCAGATTGCAATCTCCTCGGATACTGTATCAGTTACATCTGCCAGTATATACGGTGTCTTATCATAGATTAATTCGATGCCTGAAAGGTCGGTGTTCTTAAGAGAACGGCTGAGATAAGAACCAATATAGAGATAGCCCTTATTGGCTTGCTTAAGCATATAAAAGTCATTCTTACCGTCACCATAGGCGATTATAGAATACCCCTTATTCTGTAGCATATTAACGACGAAATATTTAGTATCGGCTGAAATACAAGTATCTGCTATTACATTTTTCAGACCAAACTGAACAGCTAACTTTTCCCAAAGTATACTAATGCCTGACGAAAGCACTACATAGTTCTTATCAGCTATTCTTCCATATACAGCTTCATTAAGATGTATTGTAGAGAGCTTAGTCATGTCGTAATTCATGTTGCCTGTTTCTGTACCGAATTGCATCGACTGATACCCCGTATAGAAGTTTCCGTCAAATGTGTGAGTAACATAGTTATCAGTACATACTCTGAAGGAGTCCTGTTCGATTATAGTCTTATCACCATCGCAGATGTGAAGCTCACAAGGAGCAGGATATATATTCATTATCTTATCTGCAATTCTTTGGGCGATATAGTATGAGCTATAACCAGCCTCAATTTCGTCTATGAATTTTTGTAAATCTGCCGATTTAACATTGTGAACCACATAGAAGTCTTTATTTCGCTTATGACATTCACTCCGCAGACTTTCTATCTCAAAGTCCTGCCACTTGCGTATATGTTCAGCAGAAAGCTTTGCAAATTGTTCGTTCTTTGTCGAGCTTTTTAGTCTTTCGCTAATAACCTTAGAATCACAATATAGGTAGATAAACACATCATACAGATCACCGTCAGCTTCGGTAAAGACGATATCATCAAGAAAAGAGTAATGTCCGTCCGAGATAAAACTATCGTTCCTATTGACCAGCTGTTCAGCATATCTGATGCGAAGTTTAATCTTTTCTTCATCAGGAAGCTTCGAAAAGTTTCCTGATGCCATCCTGTTTAGCTCTGTACTCCCGTGTATAACGGGAATAGCAAGGTCCTGCATTATAGTTGATTTTCCTGCACACGGCAGTCCATATAATACATACTTCATCTTGTTCACCCCCGATTCTTATTTGCTGTTATGCCAAGCAGAAGAACAATAACATTGTCCATAGCGCCATCATTTTTTGATTAATCTGCTACCAACAAGAAGTGCAGCATTAATAAGTGTCACACCAACAACTGCCGCAACTATCCCTTTTCCGTAATCGCGATCTTTCTGCTTTATCCTATGAGACTTGGCATTACTATCAACAACCTTTTCAGGCTTATTGTTTGGCTGATCAACAGTCTCGCTCTCATTATCGGATTCTTCGGCTGCTTCAAGCTTAGCCATGAGCGTTGCAAAATCATTTTTATAACCATTCATATCAATATTCATCTGGTATTCATCAGTACACTTAACTTCATTGACAGCTGCCATCATAGTACAGATGTCTTCGTATGTATACCACTGACTACTTGTGAATTTTTCGATAAATGAGGGGAGATAGTTGCTTCCGCATACTTTGATGTAGTGATACTTGTTCTCCACATCAATACGTGGATTTGTGAATGTCACTATCCTAAAAATCTTCAGATAGTTCAGACCAACTCTATCAAGAGCCTTCCGGAGCAGGGCTTCACGTTCATCCATTTTTTCTGCAATATTACAGTCATGATGCATAGAATGACCTGTCCTGTAGAATTCTCCATCCTCATCAATAAAAATGTCTTTCTTACTGTTTTTGATTTCGATGATGAAGATTGCATGATTAGTAAAGACGATTGCATCTATTTCTGTACGCCTTCCGTCAAATTCGAGTTCAACATTATGCAGTACTCCATTCTGACAGCTAAGGTTTTCTAAAGCTCTAAACACTTTCTGTTCTCCGACATTTCCTGAGAACTCAGCACTGATATTGTTGCTAACCACTTTGCAACCCTGAATAAATCTAGCGAGCTCATCATCTGCAACATGACCACGCTCATCGTTCATCTTGCGTAGGTGCCTTTCCACGTCCCACAGGCGAAGATCACCGTTCTCAGCGTGTTCAGCGTTGAAAGTCAGATCTATCAGCTCTTTTTGTAGTTTTAGCAACTCAGGCAGAAACTCGCTCTTGGTGCATGTGGCCTTTGAAAAAGCGGTAATCTGGGAAATGATTTCATTCACTCTTTTATCATTAGTCATTTCAAGCCCTCCTTTACAGGTTGAAAAACGGTGTCCTTGATTCTTCTGTTTACATTATATTTTATATCCGAAAACGGATATTAAAACCGATTCCAATGCTTATATGCATTGAGTTTCTTTGAAACAAGTGTTCCTGTCAAACACAGGAATATCCGGTTTTATACTGTCAATAGGATCTTGGGATCTGGCGATAGGTGGGAGGTCCACACAATTTCCACAGATATAGACGTTCCCATTAGCATAGAAGATGTTGTTTATTCCAGCACCACACTTGCCGCCGTACATCGTACAATCATATCCTCCGGTTCTGACATTTAGCGTTTTCATTGCTCTATCTAGGAATCCATGAAAATCGATTAACGAAATACCATTTGTACCGATCATTCGCGAAAAAGTTACTCTATTATCGAACTGCTCAAAAAAAGCAATCGTTTCTTCCGTTTTGGCAAGTGTATCTTTTCCAACCGTGCAATTCATAGATGGATAGCACTTATTTACGGCACGATACTGGTTAATGGCTTCCATCACCTCTTTATGGGTATTGCAACGCCATTTGTTATGTATTTCAGGGATACCATCGATTGAGAAACCAACGTTGAAGTTGTATGCCTTAAAGAAGCGGAGCATTTCTTCTGTGATCAGTGTACCATTTGTAATGGTATATGCAGCAATTCTGCCGTCTGAAAGGTAATCGTCAATGTACTCGATGTATTTACTAAGAACATCGTAATCAAGAAGAGGTTCTCCGTTTCCTACGAAACCGAGCTTAAACTTCGGAATACTGTACTTGTCGATGTGATGCTTGATATTATTAAGAATAACATATACATCCATACTGTGCTCTGAAAGGTATTTCTCCTTTTCAGAAGTATGAAAATGACAGTAGGTGCAGTTAAGGTTACAGCGATTGTTGATACTGATACAAGCTCGATCAAGCATTCTCTTCTTTTTCCTTTCTTAGCTCATTGCCTAATTGCCACCAATCATTTGCAGTTCTATTCTGGCGATCACGGATAAGAGTATCTACCTTTTCTAAAGTCAAAAGGTAGCGGTAAATTGATTCAACGTAATCGACCTTTTTACCTTCTTTTATCCTGTTATACCTTTGCACCGCACATTTGATTAGTGCTGTGTATCCGTTACTATCTTGCTGATTCAATGAAATATCAGGGAGACTACACAGCTTTTCAACTAATTTTTTATTAGCGTGCCAACAAGCAATCATCAAAGGAGTATTACCTTCATTGATGTTCTGCATCTTCAAGTGACTTGGTGTAGTTTCATCAACAGACCCTTTGTTATAATCCGCTCCCAATTCAAGTAACAGATTAAATAGCTTGAAATTTCTTGTTTGTACGCAATGGGCAAGTGGTGTCAAACAATATCTACTATTATCAGTCTTATCGAGATCAGCACCATTTTCGACAAGAAATTTAAGCTTTCTAAGTTGCTTCGTCTCTGAAACGTAATAATTGTCTCTTTCGTTACATTTATCTTCATCATTGCATCTGATGCAGCTAATAAGTAAAGTCATACCATCTGGCAGATACATGTTTAGGTCAAGATCAGGTATCATTTTCTGAAATGCTTCAAGATGTTCATATTCTTCATCTAAAGCAAGAAATGTTGCATAATTAGTGTTATTTGAGCGCTTGGCTATATAATCCTTTAAGAGGATACTGTTACCGTAAGAGAGTGACATACCGATGTCATCATGGATAAGATAGATTATTTTATTGAGCTTTTTGTTAAGATACTCAGCTAGTTCTATGATTTTTGCGTCATTTTTCTCCTGCTTGAAGTGACTGCTTCTCTCAAATAATAACCTCTCACGAAAACGAGTACGGTACTCGTCGATTGTCATCATTACCTGCCAAGCAATCTTTTTGTTCCTGCCGTTATCTTTCTGATAGTCAAGCTCGTTCAATACGGTGTCAGGAATGATCACTAGATCAAAATCTTCCAAGAGCATAGTTAACAGTCTTTTGTTTTTAAGAAGTGCCGATGTATCGGGAATAACAGCAGAAACGCACTTCTCAAGTTCATTAATTTCAATATTGAAGATATTGGCAAATTCCTGTATTCTTTCCTGTGTAGGTGCGAGCTTTCCTGTTTCGTATTTAGCATACACAGAACGATCAATATGAAGTTTATTTGCCACATCTCCCTGTGTCATACCTTTACTTAGGCGAATCTCCTTCATTTTTTTGCTGATGATAACATTCTTACCATCTTTCAGGAATTCATTTTTAACATCATTTTTCTCAGACATATGATTACCTCCTTCTTGGTATTATAGGGCGGATAACACTTACTGGATATCCGCCCTATGCGTTGGGCGTTTTACTCGTTGTTTTCGATTTCCTTCTGACTAGCAATTCCCAGCAGAATAACGATGATATCATCCACTGGTCCTGGAACAAAATCAATGGGAGAAATTACGTAGATGATTACTAAGATTATTAGCATGCCCTTCATTACATCATTCATAATTATACCTCCTTCGGTATTAGCCCAGTTCGTAACAGCTCTCTGCTGTCTTTCCTGTTGACCTTAGTATATCATAAAGCAAAATGTGCGTCAATACATATGCTAAACAATGCACACATTGAGCAATGATTTGCACAGCAATTATGCACACTGTAAGAAGTCCATGCACATGGTCTGTGCACATTTTGATCGGTCTATGCACATTTTTATTTTAGTAATAAAAAAGCTGAATGATTCTTGGAAGAGTATAGAAACGGCAACATTCATTGAAGCACCTTTTGTTAATGAATATTATTATAAAGAAACAGCTCCCTTACGGGAGCTGGCTTCATTTATTATCGTTATACTGCCTTTTAGTCGTGTGCATTCCGTGTGCATTTCGTGTGCATTTCACCTGATTTTTATGCACACGGAGCTGCAAAATTGCGGTTTAAACTGTTTGGAATAGGTAAGAGAAAAGCCTGTATTTCGGAGTTTTTCTCGAAATACAGGCTTTATCGTTCTGGCAGGGGCAGAAGGACTTGAACCCTCGGCACGCGGTTTTGGAGACCGCTGCTCTACCAACTGAGCTATACCCCTATATGTTTCACAACAATAAACATTATACCAGAACTTTAATTATTTGTCAATAGGCTTTTAAAAATTTTATATTTTAGCAAAAAGGCGCACGTTTGAACGTGTGCCCTTAGTTTGGGTAATATCATTTGCAGCAGATCATTATTTACTCCTGCATGCGGTAATGAAGCCGCCGAGTTTAATGTCTGGTTATTTTGTGAGCTCGGCGCAGTATGAAGGTATTAACGAAGCACTCCTGCGAACAGCTGACCTTACTCACATTTCCGCTATAATACGCGCTATCTCGTCCTCGGCTATCTCCTTTGCGAAGTCGTTTTCGCCGAACTGGACAACGCTGCCGATCTCTTTCTGGAAGACGAAACGTAGCTTTCCGTCGCGCACCTTCTTATCGGTGTAGAGCTTTCTGACAAGCACTTTCTTGTCGATATATTCAGGTATACCAATTGGAAGGTCTGCACGTTCAAGCAGCTTCTCGACCCGTACACGGTTATCGTGCGAAATGTAGCCAAGAACTTCACCGAGACGCGCCTGTGCGACAAGTCCGATCGAGACCGCCTCGCCGTGCAGAAGCCTGTAATCGGAAACGGTTTCGACCGCCCTTCCGACCGTATGACCGAGGTTCAGAACCTCACGAAGTCCGCTCTCGCGCTCGTCCTTCATAACGACTCTGTACTTAACGGAGCAGTTATGCTCGGCAATGTACTCGCAGGCTGAGGTATCGCCGGAAAGCACTTTTTCTACGTTGCTTTCAAGGTATTCAAAAAGCTCACGGTCGCCAAGGCATCCGTGCTTGACAGTCTCTGCAAGTCCGCTCGAAACCTGACGCGGCGGCAGAGTCTTCCATGTGTCGATGTCGATGTAGACCTTTGCAGGCTGGTTGAAAATTCCGATGAGGTTGGTCGCAAGGGGAGTATCAACGGCTGTCTTTCCCCCGACAGAAGCGTCAGCGGCAGCAAGCAGAGTGGTCGCGTAATTGACGAAGGGGACACCTCTGCCAAATGTTCCGGCAACAAATCCGGCGAGGTCAGTCACAACTCCGCCACCGACGGCTATCACGGCACAGTCACGGCGGAAGCCCTTTTCGAGCATGGAGTCCTCGACAAATTCCTTCATCGGACGTGTCTTGCTCTTTTCGCCTTCGGGAATAACGAAGATCTCAGCGCTGAAACCGGCAGCGAGCAGGGCTTCATATATGCCGCGTGCATAAAGCCCCTCGACTATGGAATCGGTAATAACGGCAAATTTCTTTTTTCCGGTCAGACCGTTTCTGAGGTCGTTTATGAGTTTGTCACGAAGTGAATGACCTATCTCAATGTCGTATGAGTCGTCAACGACTTTTTTCAGTTCACAATTGAAAATCATAGTATACTCCTTTGGACAGGGTTAATTTCATTATATTTATATTATAGCACTTTACATTGCAGAAGTCAACACGGGCTGCAAGGAAATGCGCTCATGTGTTTTTGAAGCTTCCTGACCACTTTCTGATGACCTCATAAAGCTCGTCAAAGGACGAGGCAGTGTAGTTGATCCCGAATTCCCTTACGGCTTCTCCGGTATTTTCATCAGGCATGAACCAGCAGCTTGTGAGGCCTGCGTTTTTGGCACCGAGCATATCGGAAGTGAGCGAATCTCCGATAACGATACAGCTTCCGTCCGGCTCGCCGACAGCTTTTCTTACGAATTCAAAATACTCGGTTGAAGGCTTTGATGCGCCGATAGTCTCGCTTACAAATACCTCGCGGATAAACTTGTTCAGCCCGGTGGAGTTTATCCTTCCGAGAGCGTTCCTCTCCACACCGTTTGTTATGACATAACTCCTTGCATCAGGGATATTGTCAGCTATCCTTTGCAGGAATTCGAGAACACCGTCCAGGAGTACGCCGTGCTGTGACATATAGTCAATGAAAAAGCTGTTGACATCCAGAAGGTTCATTCCGGAAGTATCAAGTCCGCACTCCGTGAACAGACGCCCGAACCTTGTCTCAAAGAGTTCGGTCTTGGTGATGCTGCCCTTTTCAAATTCAAGCCAGAGGTTTTTATTGACCTCCTTGAAGAAGGCGTAGCGCTCATCGGTGAATACAAGTCCGTATCTGTCCATGACAGCTCTGAGCGCAATCCGTTCGGAAGCGTGAAAATCGAGGAGTGTCTGGTCGAGGTCAAAAAGTAGATTACGGTGCATATACAGCGTCCCCCTGTTCTGAGTGTTAAGGTAGATACCATGATTATACATCAGGGGAGCATCTGTGTCAATATGCAGCGAACCGAGGTAAGTGCAGATTCGCTGTATTTTCTGCGGTCATATGCTTGAATAATGCCGGGAAAAATGTTATAATGCTTTTAGACAAACTGCTTTAAGCGAAAGGAGCAGATAAATGACTTATGATTCCATTGCCCTCTGCGGCGGGGGAGGGAAGGGCGCTTACCAGATCGGGGTCATGAAAGCAATGGCTGAGACAGGTGTGCTCGGACAGATAGAATACATTTCCGGAACGTCAGTGGGAGCGCTGAACGCTGTGCTCTATGCTATCGGTGACGTTGAGCTTGCGGAGAGAGTGTGGCTCGAATATGTCACACCGAATGTGATGATAAAGAATTATGATGCCGGAAGGTCGGAGATATCAAGGGACGGCCTCAGGGCAATGCTGAGATATATCGGCCTGAACAAGCTGAGGAACCGCCCTCTTGTGTACATATATGCCCATAACATAAGGCTTGACCGGCCGGAGAAATTCCTGCTGAACGGCAGGAGCGAGGAAAATATCACCACGCTTCTGCTTGCTTCATCATCAATACCCGTCGTGTATTCTCCTGTGGATTTTCACGGCGAAAAGTACAAGGACGGCGGCTGCACCCCTTTGGGCAATCATCCGATAGAGGTGCTTGCTGACGGCGGGTGCAGGAATATCATACTTGTGCCGCTGAACAGCAGCTTCAATCCTTATGCTGTCAGCAACAGTGCCTTCGGAGAGAGCTTCAACATTTATCAGCGCTTTCCCGGAGTGAATTTCAGGATAATAAAGCCGAGCCTTGATATAGGAAAGTTTTTCAATGGCACAATAGATTTCAGAACGGACTCCATAAGGGAAAGAATGGCACTTGGATATAACGATGCCATAGGTATACTAAGCACGAAAAAGGGAGAGGATGTAATAATGGATATAAATGTAAATGACAGAATACGCAGACTTGCCGCAGAGGTGCTGAAAACATCACAGGATTTTGAAGACTTTGTTTCGATTTCGAAATTCAAGCATCTGAATATCAAGCTGAAGGTCCTCCGTGCGGAAGTATGTTATGACACGATATACGCGCTCGGCGGCTGGACGATAGAATGGCACAAGGTCCTGCCTTTGAAGAATCATTACCGCATCATAGATCCTTTTGACCGCCGGAGGGCGTGGACTCTTGACCCGGACGAGCTCGTAAAGAACCTCATACTTTTCAAGGAGTCTAAAAGCCGCAGCTGAAAAAATTTTCCGAAAATATGTCACATTTACCGCAGAGCCTTCGATTGTGTTGTATGACAGTGATAATACGGATTTTCTTCGCACTGATCATGATAGAGAGATGCTGCACGAGCTGCGGTATCCGTGAAAAGAGGGGTCTATATGAGAGATCATTTATACAGAAGTGCTGCTGCATTCATTTTAGCTGTAACAACAGCCTTGACGGCAGGCTGTTCATCAAAGAAGGTAGGTTCGCAGACGTCAGATCCAAAGGCTGCTTCTGACACAGCGGTCACACAGGAAACGGTAACTGCCGCTGTTACAACTGCGGCAGCAGCTCCGACTACAACTACCACCACAACAACTGCACCGCTGATGCCGGCAATGGCAAAGCCTGCCGAATTCATTGACGGTATCTCTGTTGACGGCGATGTCTGGAAGGTACAGCGCGGTCCGGACAATACGCTCGTAATGCAATACGACCAGTACAGCGGCAAAAAATGCGTTATCTTTGATGTCGTCAGCGGCAGTATCAAAAGGACTGTTCCGATCCAGGACATGAATGAAGAATTTATCGGTATGTTCAGCGATGGAACCGTTATAACGATACGGTATACTGACAACGCACTGCTGTTCTATGCTCCCGGAAGCACTGCTCCGGAATCGCATAAGCCCGGCGTTGAGTATGTGCCCGAGTACAGGGTCAATGTTAAGGATAACTGCGTATACTGGAGCGATCCGCAGCTCTGCAAAATATATAAAATGGACAAGAGCGGCAGCGTAAGTATTGTGCATGAAAGTACAGATATGTATTCGGTCATGGACATTAATCCTGATGAAGGCTACTTCCACGCGAACGCATTTACTGAGGAGACAGAGAACGGAATGGAAGAGTGTATGTTCTCGCTTGATACCGGTAAATGTATAGCTGCACTCGGAGATAATGTTTACGGTGCGTTTTTTACAGACGATACCTGTTCCGGCATAACAACAGATTATGAAAATACCACACAGTCCGGCAGTCCTCGTTCAAAGCTTGAAGTCCACAAGCTCTCGGATGGAAGCGTGAAGTGCTACGATGTCTCTCATTATGATTCCAATGAAATGTTCAATATGTTCGGAAGCCGCGAGTGCCGCTATGCTCTCATGTCTTCATACACTCCGGGTATGTATGAGAATATCAGCGCGCTGTACTGTCTTGATACAGAGAATGGTACATACGGCAGGATAGATGCTGATACATCGAATGCAACATGGATAAAGCCCTGCTACTTTCCAGAGTTAGGACGCTGGATAGCAGTAGTCAACTACATTAACGGAGGCGTCACAAGGCAGCGTATCGTCATGATCGACCCCGAAATGGTAAAGTACGATCAGAAGTTTGAGACTGCCGCGCTTACAGAAAAATATGTTCCGCAAACCTGCGGTGCAGCCTATAAGGACGTCAGGAAAAAGGCTGATGCGGTCGAGGAGAAGTACGGCGTTACCATACTCATCGGCGACGAGGTAAAGAACTCGGAGAGAAGCTCCAACTACATCTTTACATCTACTGAGGCTCCCGAGTGCTGCTTCACTGCCGAAGACATTGCCGAGGCTGTTGACAGCATTGACCTTCTGCTTTCTGTATACCCCTCCGGCTTCTTCAAGCATTTTCAGGCTAATGGAAAATGCGGACTGCGTATCTCTGTCGTTTATGATCTGAAAACCGAATCCTATTCTTCATTCGTGTCGGGCGGCATAGCCTACACCACCGGCGGCTGGTTTGAGATCGTGCTCCCGGTAAGTACATATACTTACGGCAAGTCTTCGTTCCACCATGAGCTGACACACTGCGTTGATATGCTCATTTCAAGGCGTTACGGTCTTGATGAGGGCAAATGGAAGGAGCTTGACCCTCAGGGTTTCGATTATACAAGTGATTTTGACGGCTACGCAGAGAATTCTAACAACGGAGAAGATTCATATGAATATTTCCTTGACGCTGATAATATAGCCTATGACAAGCCGTATTTCGCTTCGTCATACGGCAAGGTAACTCCTCTTGAGGACCGTGCAACGCTGATAGAGAAGGTCCTGACGACACGTTATTCCTACAAGACGGACAAATATACCCTGATAGGAACCGAGGACCTGAACAAGTATCCTCATCTTAAAGCAAAGCTCGATTACTTCGGTGAGCTGACCAAGCAGGAGTTCGGCTATGTTTTCTGGGAAAAGGTCGAGGAGAATATCAAGGCTAACGAAAAATATATGGAATACTGATACAAACATGGGCGAGCAGAAATGCTCGCCCTTCTTTTATATGTAAATTACCGGTGCTTTTTTGCAGGTGAGGGGAGTTCGTCCGCCATTGCGATGAACAGCTCCGTGAGGAAGTCTCTGTTGTCGATATCCTCAATGAGGAGCAGTTCCTTTGCGCCCTCATAAGGCAGCTCATAAGTCGCACCGGGCATCATTTTCTTTGCGGAATGCGTTGGCTTTACAAGCAGGCGGTCATCATAGATACCGCCGATTATCTTTCCCTGATAGTAAATGATATATTCGCCCATCATCGCTCTGTAAGTGATATTACCGAGCCCGGAGAGCTGCTCCAGAACGAAATCGAGATAGCCTTTTGTCGAAGCCATAAGTCACACCTCAGCGAGCCAGTCCGTACCGAACCTGAGCGCGAGCTGATCGCAGAGAACGAGCGCAACTGCACTGTCAACGACAACTCTCGCACGGTGGATCACAGCAGGGTCGT
Source organism: Ruminococcus sp. (assembly GCA_017525915.1). Lineage (GTDB taxonomy): Bacteria > Bacillota > Clostridia > Oscillospirales > Ruminococcaceae > Ruminococcus. Next base: position 31,020 of record JAFXSC010000025.1, on the reverse strand, counting down.
GTCTGCCCTTGATAACGAGATCGGTATTGCTCATATCGCGCATATCAACGGTCTGCTGCTCCTTGAAAATAGAGGGAGTGGGCTTTACGGCAGTCCTTATGATTATCGGCATACCGTCCGAGATGCCGCCGAGGATACCGCCGCTGCGGTTGGTAGACGTGACAACTCCGTCCGCACCTGCACGGAATGGGTCGTTCGCAGAACTTCCGGTCATATCGGCAAGAGCAAATCCGTCACCGAACTCAACTCCCTTTACAGCGGGGATACTGAACAGCATATGCGAGAGCACGCTCTCGAGGGTATCAAACCACGGTTCACCGATGCCTGCCGGGAAACCGGTAACGGCTGTTTCAAGCCTTCCGCCGACGCTGTCACTGTTGTCACGGGCATCCTCGATGCGCTTTATCATCGCGTCCTTCACGCCGTCATCGAGAACAGCAAATTCAGAAGCATTGAGCTTGTCAATGTCAACCTGAAGGTCGCTGAAGTCCCTGTCGGAAACACCGCCGCAGGTGAGTATATGCGTACCGATGCTGATTCCTTTAGCCCTGAGCGCCCTGATCGCGATAGCTCCGGCAGCAACAATACCGGCAGTGATGCGTCCGGAGAAATGACCGCCGCCGCGGAAGTCCTGAAAGCCGTGGTATTTCATCTGTGCGGTGAAGTCAGCGTGACCGGGACGGGCTTTATAGGCAAGCTCGCCGTAATCGCGGCTGTGCTGATCCTGATTTTCAATAAGGAGGGTAATGGGCGTGCCGGTAGTTTTTCCGTTGAAAACTCCGCTGAGTATCTTGACCGCGTCAGCCTCGTGACGGGCAGTGGATATCTTTCCGACTGCCTTTCTCTTGTCCATCTGAGCAGCTATGAACTCCTCGTCAACAGGTATTCCGGGAGCGAGTCCGTCAAGGACAGCGCCTATGCCTGTGCCGTGGCTCTCGCCGAATATTGTAAGGCTCACGCTTGAGCCGAAGGTGTTTTTCATTATCTCATCTCCAGAAAGAATTTACAGAAACATTATACCATGGCAGATGAGAGATGTCAACCGGAAATTCAGCAGTTCACAGCCTTAAAGTTGACAACTTCCCGAATTCGTGCTATTATATATACAAATATTTCAGGAGGTCAATTATGAAAGGTAAGCTTATAGTCATCGAAGGTCTTGACGGCAGCGGCAAGGCTACCCAGACTGCCCGTCTTTTTGATACGCTCGTGCAGAAGGGAATGAGCGTCCGCAAGGTCTCGTTCCCGAATTACGAAAGCGATTCTTCAGCACCCCTGAGAATGTATCTCAGCGGAAAATTCGGAACATCGCCGGATTCTGTCAACCCATATGCCGCCTCGAGCCTGTTTGCGGTCGATCGCTTTGCAGGTTACAAATCCGACTGGGGCGAGTTTTATGACGGCGGAGGGATAATACTTGCAGACCGCTATACCACTTCCAATGCGATACACCAGTGCTCGAAGCTCCCCGAGGATAAGTGGGAAGGCTTTCTCAAATGGCTGTTCAGCTATGAGTACGACCTCATGGGGATACCGGCACCGGATAACGTTATATACCTCCGCGTTGACCCGGACGTGAGCCAGAAGCTTCTCGACAAGCGCTATGATTCGCACGATGAGAAGAAGGATATCCATGAGCGCGATGTTGACTATCTGCGGCGTTCGCGCATTGCCGCGGATTACTGCGCGAAAAAGCTCGGCTGGGAGACGGTGGAGTGTGTTTCCGGCGGTGAAATGAGAACGATAGATGAAATAGCCGCGGAGGTCGCAGAAAAGCTCGGTCTGTGAGCTGCTGACCGCTGATGCAGCAGGTGAGAGATGTAATGTGTCTCTTTTCTGCTACAATTTGTATATTGCATAAACTGATATACTCAAAGAATATATAAAAAATGCAATAAACTACTTGAAATCCCCGCTTATATATGTTATAATTTTACAGTAAGGAGTTTTTTGTAAAGTTCAGCTGAAGAAAACAGAAAATTCATTATTTGTTCATTGCATTTTATCTGAATATGTTATATAATAATAAAAATGATGATGACTCCCGACTAAGCTAATACTTGTATCAGATACAGTATGAATCATAAAAACAATGCTGCACAGTCAGCAGGTTTTGAAAGGTTGTGACTATATGTATAAAATAGTTGTCCTGAGTGATAATGATGAGCGCCTTAAGGCAGCGCTGCCGGCAACGGATGATGTTTCATTCAGCTTTACTGACAAGCCCGATGTTTCGCCCGATACCGACTGTGTTCTGGTATCTCAGGACTATTCCGGCGACAGCATCAGGAACATCGCTGAAACGTTCAGAAGGCGCGGTATCGCCTGTGCTGCCGTGACGTTTGACAACTCACGCGAAAACGAAGTAAGGCTTCTCGGAAGCGGCGTGAAAGAGGTCATAGCCCTGCCTGTGGATAATGATTCGTTTGTGAAGCGCATCACCGCTATGCTCTCGGCTGAGAGGATAGCTTCGGATTCCGGATTTGAGCAGTTTGCGAAGATAGTTGCTCTGGACGACCAGAGGGGCGCTTTCGTTGTACACGAGTCGAATTTCACCAATCTTTACAGGTTCGTGAAGCGTTTGCTCGAGCGTATGGACAAGCCGGCTTATCTTGTAAAATTCACGTTCACCACTCCCGATAACAGAAAGCTTGAACCGGGAGCTCTTGAGGAGGCTTTCCTTATCGTTAAGATGTGCCTCCGACGCGGAGATATAGTCTGCATCTACGGCAGCAGCCTGCTCGCTATACTTATCGGAGCTGACGCTGAAGGTGCAAAGACAGCGGCACAGCGTATCATTGACACCTATCAGGCGTTCTCAGTGGACGGTATGTACGAAATGGGATATGAAACAAATGAGATAAAATGATGCCCGGAACACGGACATAATAAACGGCGGACAGTGCTTAACTGTCTGCCGTGTTTTTGTATACAGAATTTTTATAGCAGAATGGCAGCTGTTATCAGCTCATGAGAAACATCGGAGAGGAAGGTCGTCTTCATTCTGCTGGTCTCCTCAAGAGCTTCCTTTTCCTGCTGTGCCTTGAGCCTTTAAAGCTCTATCGGGTCGGCAACATAACCGGAAAGCTTTCTCGTATAGATCAGGCTGAGCAGGATTATCATGATAACTGCCGCAGTCATGAACAGCATGGCTTTGCGGAAAGCTGTCTTGTTATTCGCTTTTTCCGCGCTGCTCACAGAGCTGACTCTTTCCTGCGCGTAGGAATTGAGCATTTCTTTGCTTTTCCACTCCTGTATTATTCCGACTTTTGCAGGAGTATCATCTTTGTCTAATTCTATTTTTTTTGAAGCAGATCGAAATAAAAACTTCATCTGTTTCAATATATGAATCGCCTAAAGCGTTATCTCTTACCCATGAAATTCCGTCAGCATCAGCGAATACCACTTCACTGTATATGCTGAAGGCAATGTTGCATGACCATTCATAGTATTCCTGGATCATCGGCTCGCTCAGATAATTCTTTGATATGCAGGCGAGCAGTCTTGTACTGTTTCCGGTTTCCCTCATGATAGAGTATTTCTCGTCCTCTCTGAAAATACCTATCATGTCATCGGAGAAAACGGCCAGTGACTTTTCACTCCGTTTCTGTATACTTCCCGGCAAGTATTATAAATACCGTTCCCATACATAAGAGCGTTATTGCCATTGAACATAATATGATAATGAACAGCTTGTTCTTTAGCTTCATTGTTTTTTTGTTTCCCATTCAGGCTCCCCCTTTATCGTCAGTGCATAGCATTGCAGTTAATGGGTTATGAGTATAATATACACCATGTCCTTTTAATTTCAAGCATAATTACAGAATTGTAATCATTGGGGAAGGTCCGGGATCAAAGTCTGATCGGAAGACTTCATAAAAAAGCAGGCATAGAAATCAGAGAGATTCTAATGCCTGCTTTTTATGATAAATAAGAAGGAATTAAAGTGTTGTCTGTGTCAAGGGGACTTCCGGCAGCTTATTCGGCAGCTGATGCATAGAGCTGGTCAACAATGTCAAGGGTGAAGGAGTTTATTTCATTGCTGCGGGGGATCTCATTGATAGGGCATTCCGGTTGGGTATAGGATACTGTGCCATCGCCGATTTTGTAAATACAGCCTTTTGACAGATAATTGATATCCTGCCTTGAAGTTGCCTCATTAGAACCCCATTCCTGGTATTCAAACTCTTCGTTCTTAATTACCTTGAGGGCATCGTTTTCCATAGTATACCAGCTGTAATCTCCTGCGCCCATGTGTGCATGGATAAGCACGAGCTTGCGGCTGGAAGTATCAACAGCGAAAGAGGTGTGGCTTCCGGGAAGGTTGCCGATCGCCTTAAGAGCGCCGTCCTTGTAGGTGTAAGCATCTATCTGATAATTGTATTCGCCGTTACCGTACATCAGGAAGAATTCGGGTGAGCCGTCGCCGTCAAGGTCGTTGAAGACGAAATCAAGGCTGACGTTATCACTTTCATTTGTAAGTTCGTTCCACTTGTCTTCTATCTTGCTTTTGCAGAGCGATACATAGGGATTGCTGTTATTGGTATTGTTTGCATCCGGATCGGATAATGTGGATGTTGCTGAGTCAACGCGCCATTTGTCTTCGCTCTTCACGATAGTCATATCGACCTGGAATGTTGTTCCGGCAATTTCATATTCTGCTCTTGCAACAAAACTGTCCTCAGAAGATGAAATGATCTCAGGCTCATACTTATCCCAGCCGTAGATGCTGCCTCTGCCGGTATACCTAGCGTAGAGCCCGTCAGGTCCTTCCTTGAAGAACGGGTCTGAGCCCTCGATGAAGTAGCTGTGCTGCTCATAGAACTTTCCGGAGAAATTGTCTGTGAGGAAGTTCCTTACGTTTTCCATAGTGGAAAAATCGAAGCCTTTTATATTACCGTCTACTATCTTGAAGTAATTACTGTCGGAAGCAAGCGGAGAATTTGCATCAGTATTGAGCATACCGCTGCTTGCGAGCTCTGCTGCGTTCATAGCCTTCATGAGGTCAACTGCGATTGCCTGATAGTCCGCTGTTGTCTCACTTGTTCCGGGAATAACGGTATTTTCAGTTGCCAGCTCAGTTGTGACATCTGTGCTGACAGTATCAGCAGTAGTCAGTTCTGTTGTCTGTTCCGGAGAAACTACCGCATGGAAACTGTCTTCAGGCTTCTTTCCGCTGCGCTTCAGAAGAAATCCTGTGCCGACCGCACCTGATACAAGTGCGATAGCTGCGGCAACAGAAACGAATCTGTGCCATCTGGGCCTTCTGTAAACATCTACACCGCGAACTTCTTCCTCTGCATTGATATTCATTGACATACCTTCAAGTTTACTCATACTCATTTTTAACAACCTCTCTTTTTCATTATCGGTCAGCGCCGGAACGGAGAGACGTTCTACGATATTATCTTCGGCGTTATCAAGCATATTCAATACCCGATCCTTTCTCATAGTATGTATCTCCTTTCTTATAGCATAATGCCGGCGGCGGCAAGTGATTTCTTAAGTTTTTCGAGGGCTCTTGCAGCTCTCATACGCACCGCAGATGCTTTCATAGACATCATCTCCGCGATTTCTCCGGAGGAGCGGTCATAATAATATTTCTGGAGGATAATGGTCGAGTCCGGTTCGCCAAGCTCGTTGATCTTGCTTATCAGAATACTTCTGGTCTCGCGGTCATCGGAATTGGTTTCGATGTCGGTATCGTCAGCGAAGGAGGCAAATTCTTCATCGCTGTCGCCGGAAAAGCGTTCCGAGCGTAGTTTAAGACTTCGGTAGGAATTGATCGCGTGACGTTTTGCGATAGTTCCGATGTATGCCTTCAAATCTGCGTAGTCTTCGCCGTTCCTTTTATAACTGAAGAATATGTCCGCGAAAATATCGCTCACACATTCGTCTATGTCCTCGCGCTGAGCGACTCTGTTCAGTTTATTGTAAACGATTGCGTAAACATAATCGCAGTAGACTTTAAACAGAGCAGCATAAGCTTTTTCTGGCGATTCCGCATAAAGCCTGCGGTATTCATTGCCGGTCATATCTATTCCTCCTGTTGATGAAAGATTCCATGGAATTGCGCTTTCATATAGTACACTCACAGCCAGATCAGAAAGTGTCACACAAACTGATGTATTTTAAGAATATGTGCATTCACGGTGCTGAGCATGCACGGATTTTGTCGAAAATGCACAGAATTACTGAACTATATCTGCATGTGAAGAAAGGTTGTACATGAGAAAATTATACTGTGCGGCAGTCTGTATGTCAATATGCGGCATCTTTTTTTCGCATAGTCCGGCAAATTTCCGCATATTGTTTACAAAAAACCAAAAAGGAGCATTCATATGAAAAACTTCAGACGCAAGCTCATTGGCGGCGGTATCACAGTTGCGTGCGGAATTACCGCTGTCGCTGCCGTATCACAAATTCCGCACAAGACTGCCGATGAGGTGACAGCGGCAGCATCAACAGGGCTGGATACTGCACCGATAATCGTCCTGGACGCAGGACATGGCGAATCAACTTAAACTAGTTCATCAAAACCACCGAGATATGGCTATAATTCGGGATATTCGGCGTTGTTTGTGATTGCTTGTTAAAGGCGGATAGTTATGACACTGAATCCGCTGGACTTTAGTAAAGTTGATTCTCTGAGCCAGCAAGAGTGGCGTTCATGGTTTGTTCATAAAATGTTTACAATTTCGCCTGCACATTTCCGCTATATTATACGTTAATCTTTATAGACCGGGTAAAACCCGGATGACATGATTATGATATGGGAGGTTTTGATGATGAACAAACTAAAAAAAGCACTCGCACTTGCAGCAGCCCTTACTATTGCCGCAATGACCGGCGCCGGCACCGTGACCGCAAACGCTGACGATTATGACGATCCGCGTCTCATTGATACAGTCGATAAAATTCCGGAATGGGTACCGAAGGATTACTCCGATGCACACCGCTTCGTGAACACCTATGGAACAACTCACGTTGAGGACAACCTTGCCTGCATGGTACTTATCCAGCGCAAATCTGACGATAAATACCCGGAGGTGACTTTCGGCGGAACTCCGAATGTTTCACCGGCTTCACAGATAGTTTCCTACGAGAAATACTATAACGAGATCGCGTATATCACCGCCGGCGGCGAGGATTATCATACACAGCTCGGGAGCGTCTACTGCTTCCATGTATATGTTTTCAATGTAAAGAATTTCTCTTACCTTACAGCCAAGGTGAGATACTCTGAAGAGAAAGAGCCTGTTGAATACTACTTCAACAAGAGCGGTCTGAACGGCGGTACAGTTCTTACTGAGGACGATATTTTCGGATGGCTTCCGGACTGTGTCGAAGAATATGAAAGCTACGTTAAGAAGAACGGCAAGATCTCCACAAACGGCAAGTACCTGATCTGCTGCGGCAGTTATAGCCCTTCGACCGGCACTGAGTTGAGCATAGTTCCGGAGGATCCGGCAGTGCTCAAGGAGGTTATGACCCTTGATGCAGGCTTTATCCCTATAAACGAGCAGGAGGGCGGAGATACCAACATCGTCAGGGTATATCAGGCGAGAAAAGCCGGAAATACCAATGTTTCCGTCAAGACAACCAAATTTGACGGTACCGTGCTTGACGATGTGACCGAGAACATTACCGTTGACGAAAATCTTATTCCTCACATAAATTCCTCGACGCTCCCTGCTTGGATACCGGACAGCTTCGAGACTGCACAGGAATTCAGAGAAAAATACGGCAAGACACATATTGGCGACGGAATTGTTTGCCTTGTCCATAAGGGCAGAGGCGAGACCAGCAAGTGGATGACATCCGCTTATTCAACAACTCCTGCGAACGCTCTTGCGAGCGGCGAAAAGCTTGATCCGCTTTCCACAATGATCTACACTGACGGCACAAAGGACGGCGAGTTCTATTCAGTCGATGTATATAAGCCGGTTCCCTCAGCGCGTCTCAATGTTTCACGCTACCGCATCGCAGACGGCAGCTCTCAGAGCTATGAGTATGCTTTCGTTGCTGCTGAGGACGGAACTGTCACAGAGATAGACAGATTTGGCTGGCTCCCCGACTGCATTACAGAGTATGAGGACTATATCAGCAAGAACGGAAATGTCTCTGTACACGGAAAATTCCTTGTATACTGCGGAGAACTCAACTCTTCCACCGGCTATGAACTTGTGCTCAACCATGACGGAACGACATGGTTCACAAAGGGTGACTCCTATAACCTCAGCAGTTCGCAGCTTGCAGCTCCCGGTTCTTCTGACAAAATGATTATACTGTACAGAGCGAAGAAAAAGGGCGATGTTACAGTGACTTTCGGTCTCAGGGCTCCCGGTGCTGACGTCTACTCTGCCGAGCCCATTGCGGAAAAAACTCTCAGAGTCGATAACGACCTCAACGTCACCGAGATCAGCAAGGATGAAAAGGCTCAGGATATCCCCGGTGACTGCAATAATGACGGATATTTTGGCGTTGCTGACGTTGTCACCCTGCATGAGTACCTCCTCGGCAGATATTCCTTCATAAATTACAACAATTCTGACCTGAACGGTGACGGAAAGGTCAATATGTACGATCTCATGCTCCTGAAGCGGAAAATGTTCGATTACAATGCGAAATACGTCCAGGAACCGGAGCCGCTCCTTGCGGTAGTCTATGAGAATCATGCATGGTCAGATGCTCAGAAAATAACGCTCTATGACACAAATGGCAAGGCATACAGCGGCTACTATCAGCCGCCCGTTCCCGAAATGCCTGCTGATTATTACGACGGAAAAGAGAATCGCATCTACAACAGCATTATAGATTTCTCAGATACAGAATCATGGTACGACGGCCTCAAACAGCTCATGAGTAAGGATTTCGAGGTGAACAACATTATTGATCGCCTGCCTGACAGCATCGTAAACGAGACAAGGGCTCTTGTTGAGAAATATGAGGATAAGTATTTCTTCGAGAAAGAGAAATGGATGAAAGGTGTAGGCATTTCCTGCGATGCCGGCTCTACCACAGTGTATGTCTTCTATAAGTCCGGTGATATCCCGCTGTGCGCCCCTATATGCACGACCGGTGACTGGGAAGGCGTACTCGATAACGATGACGTCAGGGAGTTCGTAAAGTCCCTTGTCCATGAGGAAGTGTTCCATACACAGACTAACCTCAATTCACTGCTTACCGGTGAATATTATATAGATTGATATCCCTGTGGAGGGGAGGTCGTGAGTAACCAGCCGGGGAAACCCTTTCTGAGGAAAACTTCTTCCCCGGACCCCTTCCCAAGAGCATCAGCTATTTCAAAAACACATTACAATGAAAACGAGCGCCCCGGATATACCGGGGCGCTCTCTGCTTACCGTAAACAGCTAATAAGCGTATGCGGCAATTCTGTATCATCAACGGAAAAAGCTTGCTATCTGCTGCGATATATGTTATAATTTTAAAGACAGTTCCGGCAGGAAGATTACCTGTTTAACTCATAATAAGGAAGGGATAATTATGTTGAAAGACTTATCAGCGGCATGGCAGGCAGCTTTCAGGGAAATGTGGACAGCCTTCTGTGCGGGCAGCGTACCTGTCGGTGCGGTGCTGTGTGATACGGAAGGAAATATCATAATGTCCGATCACAACCGCAATAGTGAGCCGCAGACCATCAACAGAAGGATAGCCCATGCAGAGGCAAATATCCTGAGGAACCTTGACACCTCGAAATATAATCCCAGGTCACTTACACTCTATACCACTATGGAACCGTGCCCTATGTGCATGGGCACAGCACTGATGTCAAATATCAAGAAGATAAGATCAGCTGCAAGAGACAGCTACTGCGGAATGGCGCATCTGCTGGACACCGACCCATATTACGCTGCAAAAGGCGTTGATCTCCGTTTTGAAGGCGGCGAGGCTGAACAGGTCCAGCTCACAGTGCAAGGGTACTATGAGCTCAGATATATGGAACAAGGAGCAGGCGGGAATGTCTTTGCAAAATTTGCGGGATGCTGTCCGTCAGCCGCAAAATCTGCAAAAATACTGTATGAGAGCAAATGGCTCGATGAAGCCGCAGCTGCCGGCAAAGACTTCGGCGAAGTATTTGACCGCATCGTAACGCTCATAGTTTCTGAGCAGAAGGATAAACGTGCTTGAACTATCCTCACCGATTACAATTCTGTAATTATCATAAACATTCTCTGAAAACGTGATATACTGTAACTGTAAACAGATGACACCGATCATCAGAATAAAGGAGAATTGTTATGAAAAAGAGTATTGTATTGATTTCACTTATTAGCGCACTTTGCTTCACTGCCTGCGGAAAAGATGCTTCAAGCACACAGAGCGCGAAGAGCACAACAACTGCCGCAGCAACATCAGCCGTGACTGAAAATGTGACCGAGAGCGCTGCAACTACAACAGCAGTTACTACTACTGCTGCCGTAACTACCAAAGCAGAGACAACTAAGGCTGCAAATGAAAACGCAGTTCCGTCAACAGACTACACCGCTGCCGACCTCACCGGAGAATGGGCTCAGGTGGATTCCTTCAACAACATTCTCACAGTAAATGCCGACGGCTCTTTCTCACTCAAGTATGCTGGCGGCGGAACACGCTTCGGCACTGTAAAGATAGAATCAGAGGAGCATCCTGACGGCTCTTTCACATACTGGTATTCATTCTATGAGAATGACGGTAAACTTTGGACAGGATTTGTATGTCCCAAGAAGCCGTTCAATGAGATATACTCAGAAGATGAAGGCGGCATGAAATTTGTCCGTAATGACAGCGAAAAGCCGCTCGCTCCCACAGTACCTGAGGCTAAGGATATCCGCGATGCTCTTGCCTTTGCGGATAGTCTTATGAGCAGCGGTGCTGTTGAGGTAGATATGGATTCGGAATACAAGACCGATGACGGAACTGTATACCATAAGTCAGTCGATAATATCTACAAGACAACAGCAGATGTACATAATTATCTGTCCAGGTACATGACAGATCAGTTCATCAGCGATAACTATAATTTCCTATTCGGTTCAGAGAATCCCAAGTGTATAGATGTGAACGGTGTGCTCTACATTGAGTACAGACCCATTGGCGGAATATATGGCTTCTATCTTGATGAGGACCCGGTCATCGTTGAATCCGGAAGCGGTTACTCGATCAACATCAAAAACAACGACTACGGCGCTGACGAAACAATAATTATTGATGTTGTCAAGGATAATGGGTACTGGAAGATCAACAATGTTCGTGCCTCCGTCTGATAAGATAAACCGGTTTGGAACCCGGAAAATGATGTATAAAGCGAAAGGGCGCCGCATGGCGCCCTTTGTAAGTTCCTTGCCGGAACAACAGCTTATCTTTTGTAGTGTTCCTTTTTGAGGAGTATTGTGAATATCACGCAGACGGCAACTCCTGATACTCCGAGGACAGCCATAAGCATCGCAGCACCGGAGCCCTTTCCGGTACCGAAAGCAGAACAGAGATAGCTTCCGCTGTCCTGATTTGACATCAGCGGTTCAAAGAAATTGTCAATGAGTGCGCCGCTGCAAAGACTGCCTATGGGAATCGTAAAAAACTGCAATGAATTACGGCAGGCATAAACACGTCCCTGCATATCGGGAGGGATAGTGCTCCTGAAAACGACATCGAGGTTAGCGCCCATATATGGAATGAAAATCCAGCCGAGAACGACTGCGAAGCACCATACTGCCGGTGAGTCGCTGAACGCAAGAATGAAGTTTTCCGTACTCATTGAGAAGAACAGCGCAAGGCATATAGCTCTGACGCGGTTTTTCGGAGCAGGTGAAGCCGATGCAATGAAACTGCCTGCGAGTGTTGCAAGACCGATGCAGAAATTCACCCAGCCGAGCTTGACCTCGCTGCTTGCAGTTTTTGAAAGTATCAGCGGAGACAGTGCCGCGGTATTTGCCGAAGCGATGAGGTTTATGCCGGACAAAAAGAATATCAGTTTAAGTATGAGCGGATTCGCCTTCAGCCATGAAAGTCCCGACTTTACTGATGCGATAAGAGTTTCCTTTTCCTTGCTGTCAGTTTCGGGTTCGGGTATGCGGATGAACAGCAGCAGTACCATGAACGCTATCAGAAATGTGGAAAGATCGACTATAATGACGGTCGATACTCCGCCGAATGCAAACAGCATCGTTGCGAGTACGGGAGTGAGTATCGTGTTGAGCGATTGTGACAGTGATCGCAGAGCGCCGGTCTTCTGATAGTATTGCTTCGGTATGAGCTGAGTGGCAGCGACTTCGCTTGCAGGCTGCTGAACTGTATTCATCAGACCGTTCAGCGCATTTATGAGCAGAAGATGCCACGGTTCGAGAGCGTCCGCACTTATAAGCAGGAAAGCCGTAACTGTTGTAAAAGCTGCGAAAAGGTCGCAGGTGAGCATCGTGCGTTTCTTGTTCCATTTATCGCTGAGTGCGCCTGCAAAAATGCTCATAATGACATACGGCGCATATGAGCAGACTGTCAGCAGGGCAGCTTTCAGTGCAGAGCCGGTGCTTTTGTACAGCCATAGTCCAAGCGCATAGCTTGTCATAGAGCTTCCGAGTGCGGAAAGTGATTGGGTACTCCATAGCAGGAGATAGCTTTTGATGTTATTTATTGAATTCTTCATTTGACTTTGCTCCTTTTGATAATGCTGTATCATCAGATATGCAAAGTCCGAGGGTATCATTTATACTCCACACAGTTCCCTCAAACCTTGCATGGAGCAGAATCGCTGCAATTTCTCATAAAGTATCACCTCAGAACTATAATTTTACTATGAACCTATTATATCACATTTTCCGGAAAAAAGCAATATCGCTGTTGTGTGCTGCTGATTCAGAGCGATGCTCTTGCAGCAATACGGTATATTTCCGCTACATCTTCCGAAGAGAGCTTGACAAAACCGCCGGTCCTGCCGCCGCCAAGTCCGAACTTTTCAACGAGGAGGGGAATGTCCTCCTCCTTTGCACCAAGCTCTGTGAAATTGATCGGAAGTCCTATGCTGTGCAGGAAGCTTCTGAACGCTTTGATCCCTGCAAGAGCGGTATTCTCCGGAGCAGCGAAATCCATACTGCAACCGAAAACGCGGGTCGCCATCTGACAGAACCTCATTACGTCATGCTTATAGACGAATTCCATCCAGGCAGGCATGATGACTGCAAGTCCTGCACCGTGAGCACAGTCGTAAAGAGCGGAAAGCTCATGCTCGATGCCGTGACTGTTCCAGTCCTGTTCTCTGCCGACTCCGACAACGTTGGTATGAGCAACAGTACCTGCCCACATGATATTGGCACGGGCTTCGTAATTATCCGGATCTGCGATGACCCTCGGAGTCTCCTTCAGCATTGTCATGAGAACAGCTTCACAAAGCCTGTCTGTTATCTCGACTTCCCTGGTGTTTGTGAAGTACCTCTCAAAAACGTGAGCCATAATGTCAGCGGCACCGCAGGCGGTCTGGAAGGGGGGAAGTGTCTGTGTGAGTTCGGGGGCCATTACCGAAAATCTCGGACGCAGAACATCTGAGCCGGTACCGCGTTTGAGCATACCGTCCTCTTTGGTAATTACCGAGTCGCCGGAGCCTTCACTGCCGGCAGCAGCGATAGTCAGTACAGTGCCGACCGGAAGAGCTTTTTCAGCGCGTTTGCCGCTGTAAAAATCCCAGAAATCACCGTCGTAAGGCACACCCATAGCTATTGCCTTTGAGGAATCGATAACAGAACCGCCTCCGACAGCGAGGATAAAGTCCACGCCCTCCGCCCTCGCAAGAGATATGCCCTTGTAGACAAGCGTGTCCCGAGGATTTGGCTGTACACCGCCAAGCTCACAGTATGCGATGCCGTTCTTTTCAAGCGAAGCCTTCACCCTGTCAAGCAGTCCGGAACGCTTTGCCGACTGTCCGCCGTAGTGAAGAAGCACTTTAGTTCCGCCGTATTTTCTGACGTATTTGCCGCACTCGTTCTCTCTGCCCCTGCCGAATACGAATTCTGTCGGACTGTAAAAATTGAAATCGTTCATAAAACACTCTCCTTGTAAAATGTATTCTGCCGTATCGGTTGTCAGTTCATCAGTTGCAACTATTCAACTCCAATTATATCATGCCGCTTTTGAAATTTCAACTGTTTTTTGTGAACAGTCCAAACCATACCTCACTTCACATAGCGGAACTCTTGCTTCGTTTTGTCCACCCGATATGCAGTTTATGGGTTGAATTTCCAGCGCGGCTGCGGTATAATTCAACTATATTATTACAAGGAGGAATTTTATGCGCTCAAAAACACTCTCACGGCTGACAGCAGCCGCACTCTCAGCAATTCTTGCTGCCGGTTCGGCTTCCATTCCGCAATGTACATTTGAATCTGAAGCCGCTGATATATCCATAAGCGATTTCAGCATAAGTGACATCACAATGCTCGACGAATACAGTGTAAACGCTTTTGACAAGGAGATAGATTACCTCCTCTCATTTGAAAATGACAGGCTTCTTGCCGGATTCCGCGAGAACGCCGGACTGAACACCAACGGCGCAAAGCGTTACGGCGGCTGGGAAAACACCAATATTGCCGGTCATGCCGTCGGACACTACCTCACCGCTCTCGCTCAGGCTTACCAGAATCCGACCATTTCAGCCGAGCAGAAAAGCACGATACTAGCTAAGATGAAGTCTCTCATTGACGGTCTTCGTGAATGCCAGAAGAACTCCAAGGGCAAGGCGGGATTCCTCTGGGCGGCAGCTCATCCAAGCGGAACGAGCGTGGAAGTGCAGTTCGACAATGTCGAAGCCGGAAAGACCAATATCATCAATGAGGCGTGGGTACCGTGGTATACCATGCACAAGCTCATCGCCGGTATCGTTGATATCTACAACGCAACGGGTTATGATACCGCAAAGGACCTTGCTTCCGACCTCGGTGACTGGGTATATGCACGCTGCAAGACGTGGGACCAGCGCAAGCACAATACCGTTCTGTCAATCGAATACGGTGGCATGAACGACTGCCTTTATGACCTGTATATGATAACCGGCAAGGACGACCATGCTGCCGCTGCTCATTATTTCGACGAGACAAATCTGCATGAAGCTGTTCTCAAGGGCGGTACGAACGTCCTCGACGGCAAGCATGCGAATACCACTATCCCGAAGTTCCTCGGAGCACTCAAGCGCTATATCGCCCTTGACGGCAAGACGGTCAACGGCGAGAAGGTCGATGCCTCGCGTTATCTCGAGTATGCTGAAGCCTTCTGGGATATGGTAACTACTCACCATACCTACATCACTGGCGGAAACAGTGAATGGGAGCACTTTGGCAAGGATGACATTCTCGATGCAGAGCGTACAAACTGCAACTGCGAGACCTGCAACTCCTACAATATGCTCAAGCTCAGCCGGGAGCTTTTCAAGATAACCGGCAACGTGAAGTACATGGACTTCTACGAGAACACCTACTACAATTCAATTCTCTCCTCGCAGAATCCCGAAACTGGCATGACGACCTACTTCCAGCCTATGGCGACCGGCTACTTCAAGGTATACAGTTCACGCTACGACCATTTCTGGTGCTGTACCGGAAGCGGTATGGAGAGCTTCACAAAGCTCGGCGACACCATCTATATGCACAGCGACGATACACTCTATGTCAATATGTACCAGAGCTCGATACTCAACTGGGCTGACATGAATATGAAGATAAAACAGGAGAGCACTATCCCGGACGGTGACACAGCTCTCTTCACGATCGAAGGCAGCGGCGAGGTTGATTTACGCTTCCGTATCCCTGACTGGAAAGCCGGAAATATGACCATAAAGGTAAATAACGAGAAATACAGCTACAAGAACATTGACGGCTATGCACAGGTCACCGGCAATTTCAGGTCCGGGGATACTATTGAGCTGACCATACCGGAGGCGGTAAAGGCTTACGCTCTGCCCGACAATAATACGGTATACGGCTTCAAATACGGCCCTGTGGTACTAAGTGCGGAACTCGGCAAAAAGGATATGGTGACAGGCTCGACCGGTATGTGGGTAACTACCCCGAAGGACAAGATAACTCCCGATGAGAATATCCGCATAAGCGATGATGAAACATCGGTAAGTATGTTTATGAACGACATAAGCAGCCACCTTGTGAGAAGCGGCTCGGGACTTGAATTCAAGCTGACCGGTACCGACCACGACCTGACATTCACGCCGCATTACAGGCAGTATCAGCAGAGGTATGGCATATACTGGAACTTCCAGAGCAGCAATACAGCTGTTGTCAAGCCGCCGCGTTCGGCGAAAGCTGTTGTTGACACGGTACAGCCGGGATATGGTCAGTACGAGAACGACGACCTTCATGCAATGGAAGAGAGCAATTCTCAGGGCGTGACCAATGACAGCACCTATCGTTATGCAAAAGCCGGAGGATATTTCAAGTACCGCATGGCTGTTGACAAGGAAGCTGACTACAATGTCCTGACAGTCAAATTCCGCAAGACCGACAATGAAAAGACTATCCGCATAGGAGCAGGGGACAGCGTTATCTACACCAGTGCTCTCTATTATAATGGTGCAAAGGACGTTTATGACATTCAGATCATAATACCTCCGGAGCTTATCGAGCGCTGCGCGGAGACTGTGAATGTTGAAGGCACAGACTATGATGTTATCGACATTACATTCTCCTCGGACAATGAGGAAGAATCCGCAAAAATATGCGATTTCGTCTATATGACCGCTGTGAATGCGCTCTACGAATACGACAGCAGCATTGCCTACTTCGTTGACTGCGGCGACCACGATACATCGACCGTTACCGGCAGAGACAAGCTCGGCTACTACAACAGCGTTACGGAAAAGCTGTTCGGCATAGATGAAGTTACCGGTGTTGAATGGGGACTTCTCGACGATGAGACTGACCAGTACAACGGCAGCTCAAAGAGCGGCGGACTTTATACCGCAAATACATGGTGTGACGAATATCACACACAGGACGGTCAGGACAAGACCTCTACCTTCCGTTATACGAAGAATCAGTATGAGAATGATATGCCGCGCCGTATTGCTTACGGCTTCCAGCTTCCGGCAGGAAAATACGAGATAGAGATGTGCTTCAGTGACCCGTGGGGCTGCTCGACAAAGCCTTCGGTATATACCGATTACGCTACCGACCGCAGGAAAGCGATACTGACGGACTGTGTTACCGACGGCAGGACCGCTTCAAAGTGCGAAGTCGATTTTGACGGGGACGGCATACTTCAGCTCGATATCGTCTCCGAGGACAAGGCTATCAACGTTAACTACATCATTATACGCACGCTTGAAAAGGCACCGCTGCCGCTTATTTCAACCGGGGATAACACCGTTGTCAGAGGCGATGCAAACTGCGACGGCGAGGTCAATATGGCTGATGCAGTGCTGATAATGCAGAGCATCGGCAATCCCGATAAGTACAAGCTCAGCGATAAAGGCGAAAAGAACGCAGACGTTGACGGTAAAGAGGGTATCACCAATAAGGACTCCCTTCGCATTCAGCAGTTCAAACTTGGGTTAATTCAGGAACTGTAAACTATATTTTCAAACAGAAAACCACCCGATACCGGGTGGTTTTCGCTTATATGAAACAACGGCAATGCTGCTTCAATTACAGCCCCTCGTTTTTATAATTAACTGAAAAATGCTGATTTTTCACAGAATAATTGACTTTTGCGGAAGATTATGGTATAATAAAACAAATCTTCAATTCTGGAGGGATATATATGCAGGAACTCCTCGAACGCAAAAAAGGACTTCACAGGACAGTGCTTATTGTTGATGACGAATTGATAGAGAGAGAAATGCTCGGCGCAATGCTCAGCGATCAGTATGCAGTCGTTTATGCGGAAAACGGTGCGGTCGCCCTGGATATAATCAGGCGCGAAAGGTTCACGCTTTCCCTTATTCTTCTTGACCTCCATATGCCGGAGATTGACGGTTACAGCTTATTGAAGATAATACGTTCCGACAGTGAGCTCTGCCGGATCCCTGTTATTGTTCTTACTTCTGAAAAGGACGCGGAAGTTGAAAGTTTCCAGCTCGGAGCGGCAGATTTTATTTCAAAGCCTTATAATGTCCCTGACGTGATAAGAGCAAGAGTGCAGCGTTCTATCGAGCTTGCTGAGGACAGGGTAATAATAAACAGGACAGAGAGGGACGTGCTTACCGGTCTCTTTAATAAGGAATTCTTCTTTGAGTACGCAAAGAGGCTTGATGAGCAGAATAATAATATGCCTATGGATGCTATCGTGCTCGATATAAACCGTTTTCATATCATAAACGAGCTTTATGGAAGAACTTACGGTGATATGCTTCTGAAAAAGTTAGGCAGCTGTATCCATGAGCTTGTTTCAAAGACCGGCGGACTTGCCTGCCGGAGCAACAGCAATTGCTTTGGAATATATATCCCGCATATTGAAGACCTGAAGGGGCAGCTCCCGCAGTACATCTCAATGATCGAAAAGAATCTCGGCGACAGCAGGATAAGTTTCAGAATGGGCGTTTATTCGGACGACGGCGACTGTCTTGACATGGAGCAGCGTTTTGAACGTGCGGGACTGGTCTGCCGTAAGATCGAGAATAACTACACCACCTGCTTCGAGTTCTATAATGCAGACCTTCACATCAAGGAGCTCCATTCCGAGCGCCTTATAAATGATATGGACATTGCGCTTTCCGAAAAGCAGTTCCGGGTATTCTATCAGCCAAAATACAGCATCAGGGACAACAAGCCGGTATTTACCAGCTTTGAAGCGCTCGTGCGTTGGTTCCACCCTGAATACGGTCTGGTGTCTCCGGATGATTTTATAACACTTTTTGAGGAGAACGGGCTTATCCGGCAGCTTGACAGATATGTCTGGAACGAGACTGCCGCACAGATAAAGCAATGGAAGGACGAATTCGGGTTCAGTATTCCCGTATCTGTCAATGTTTCGCGCGTAGATGCTTTTAACCCTCAGCTTGTAGAGGTGCTTAACGAAATAATCAGCAATAACGGAATAGATAGTGAAGACCTGCTGCTTGAAATAACGGAATCAGCCTATGCTGACAACGCACAGCAGATAATAAATACCGTGGTCATGCTCCGTGAGAACGGCTTCAAAATCGAAATGGACGATTTCGGGAGCGGTTATTCGTCGCTGAATATGCTCTGCTCACTGCCCATAGATGCGCTTAAACTGGATATGAAGTTCGTGCGTAACATATGCAGCAACCAGAAGGACTACCGGCTTGTCGGGATAATGACAGATATTGCAAGACTGCTTGAAGTGCCGGTCATCGTTGAGGGCGTTGAGACTGAGGGACAGCTTGAACTCCTGAAAAAGCTCGGCTGTGATATAATCCAGGGATACTATCTCTCCAAGCCGCTTCCACCCGATGAAGTTACGGAGCTTATCAGAAAAACGTTAAAGGAGCATGAGGGATGCTTACAACAGACAAACTCAGGGAATACGGAGCAGATGTAGATGAAGGGCTTGTACGGTGCATGAATAAGGAAGACTTTTACCTCATGCTCGTCAAAAAAGTCCTCAGTGACGGCAGACTTTCTGTGCTTGAACAGCAGATAAGCGCAAAAGACTTTGCGCAGGCATTTGAGACTGCCCATGCGCTGAAGGGCGTTTATGCAAATCTTTCGCTTACGCCGCTGACTTCTCCGGTAAGCGAGATGACAGAGCTCCTGAGAAACAGAACAGACACGGATTATACTGCCCTTATGGAAGAGGCGAAGGCACAGTTTCAGAAACTGTGCAGTTTATGATGTAAAAACGGGAACAGTTCTCTATGAGTTGCTCCCGTTTTATTGTTATTACCATGAATATTGAATAAAAGCAATTTGAAAGGTGGGACTATTGATATGGATATCCAGAAAGAAACTGTAACGGAAAAGAGATCGCTTTCCGGATTTGACGTATGGGCTATGGCTTTCGGTTGCATGGTAGGCTGGGGCGCATTTGTAATGCCCGGTACTACTTTCCTTCCGGTAGCAGGTCCGATAGGTACTATCATAGCAATGACTATCGGTACGCTGATTATGCTTGTCATAGGCTACAATTTCTCGTTCCTGATGAACCGCAGCCCGGGAGCAGGCGGCGTCTACTCCTATACGAAGGAAGCTTTCGGAAGGGATCATGCTTTCCTGAGTTCATGGTTCCTTTGCCTTTCATACCTCACAATAGTATTCCTTAACGGTACGGCGCTTTTCGTTGTGCTGAGGACTATGTTCGGAGATTCGATACAAACGGGAGTACACTATAAGGTCTCCGGAAACAACATATACCTCGGCGAGATACTTGTTTCGGTCAGTGCGCTTGCAGGCGTGGGAATACTGTTTATAACGGCTAAACAGTTCCTGCATAAGATACACTCGTTTCTGTCGCTTGTAATGATTGCAGGAATACTGACAGTTGCCGTTATATGCATACCCCATGCAATATCAAGCAATGCGCTTGCCATACTGGGCTTGAAGAACAGGAACATTGCTTACGGTATATACAGTATCGTTTTCCTTGCACCGTGGGCATTTGTGGGATTCGATGTCATTTCGTTCGACACACATAACTTCAATTTCAACGTCAAAAAAACAAAAGGTATCATTTTTACCTCAATAATAGTTGCCGGCATTGCATATACGGCAATGGCGATAGTCAGTGTTTCCGCAGTTCCGGACGGTTATTCGGACTGGACTGAATATATCGTTGATCTTGGCAATCTGTCGAACGAAAAGGCAGTTCCGACATTCTATGCAGCTAAATCCATAATGGGAAGACCGGGACTTATAATAATAGGCATCACTGCGCTCTGCGGTGTTCTTACCGGAATAATAGGAGGTTACCGTGCAACTATCCGCGTTCTTTTCACTATGGCAGATGACAAGATACTCTCCGAAGTCTTTTCAAAGACGGTATACAGCACACTGTGTATCATGATATTCTCGATAACACTTGCACTTTTCGGAAGAAATACGCTGAGCTGGTTCGTTGACCTAACATCATTCGGAGCGATAGTCGGATTTGGATATACCTCCGCTTCGGCATATAAGTTTGCAAAAAAAGAAGGTCTGAAGACCGCAAAGATAACAGGAATGACCGGCACCCTTATTTCTGTAATATTCGTAATAGTTCAGCTCGTACCGAGACTTACAGCTATGGAGGCAATGGGCAGTGAAGCATTCCTGCTGCTCTCATTCTGGTGCCTGATAGGCTTTGTATTCTACTGGCGAACTATTATCAGAAGTACCCTGATAGAATACAGCGGCATAGCAACGTCCGGTGTTGCACTGTTTGCCCTGCTTATCTATTCAGCATTCCTGTGGCTCGCAAAGTACATCAACTCAAGGACAAGTGTCGAAGATGTCCATTCTGCGATAGCTGTCGGCGGTATAGTGCTGATGATAGTCGTTTTCACCGGACTTGTTATAATGATCTATATACAGAATCTTGTGAGAAAAAAGCAGGAATCAGCTGAACGTGAGCGTTTAAGGGCAACGGAAGGAAGCCTTGCGAAAAGCCGTTTCCTTTTCAATATGTCGCATGACCTCCGTACTCCGATGAATGCAATAATCGGTTACACCGGACTTGCACTCAAAGAACCGGCATCTCCTGAACTTCACAGTTATCTTGTGAAGATAGAACGCTCAAACCGCCATCTTCTGACACTCATCAATGATATTCTTGAAATGAGCCGTATCGAGAGCGGAAAAATGGAGATAGAATGTGTACCATCCGATATTTGCCAGATGTTTGAAGATGTTCATGAACTGTTCGAGGAGCAGATGAAGCAGAAGAAAATTGATTTCACGACTGATATCTCCGGCGTCAAAAGCAGATATGTCTGGTGTGATGTAAAGAACCTGAACCGTGTTATCCTTAATCTTCTCAGCAACGCGTATAAGTTCACATCTGAGGACGGAAGCATAAGTGTGACCGTAACTGAGACAGACGGCGATGAAGAGATGTACAGCAGCTATGAGATACGTGTCCGGGATAACGGCATAGGAATGTCTGCTGAATTTGCCGCCAAAATGTTCTCACCGTTCGAGCGTGAGCGTACTTCAACGGTCAGCGGAATAGAGGGCTCAGGTCTTGGACTTTCGATAACCAAGAGCATCATAGACCTTATGGGCGGCAGTATCAGGGTCGTGACATCTCCGGGTAAGGGAACAGAAATGATAATTCTGCTGAAACTAAGACTTGCAGATGAGAATGATATCATCAGTGAGGAGAACAGCAGAGGCATTCCGGCGGAGGATATTTCGTTTGAAGATAAGAGACTGCTCCTTGTTGAAGACAATGAGATCAATCTTGAAATAGCGAACATGATACTCACAGAGGCAGGTTTTACTGTTGAAGCGGCTGAAAACGGCAAGGATGCCGTTGATAAGATAGCCGCTTCGGAAGCCGGATACTATGATGCCGTGCTCATGGACGTTCAGATGCCGGTAATGGACGGATATACCGCTGCAAGGGCGATACGCGGACTTGAAAACAAAGACCTTGCAGGAATACCGATAATCGCAATGACAGCCAACGCCTTCAAGGAGGACGCGGAGGCCGCGCTCGAAGCAGGAATGCAGGCTCATGTTGCCAAGCCGATAGATGTTGAGGTACTGCTGAATACTCTTGCAAAAGTATTGTCAAAGAGCGGACGTACAAAGTCAGCGAGGGATACTCAGGGTAAGCTCTCAGAATAACATAAATTACAGTTTTGTAATTTCGCAGCATTTTCTGAAAATGTATGCTACAATATACTTGCAGACATAAAACAACGAAATGGGGTATTGCTATGAAAAAGTATATAAGCATTATTCTTGCGGCAGCAATAGGTGTGAGTGCTTCGGCTTCTGTTACCGGCTGTTCCTCAAAGAAAAGCAGCTCCGGAAGCAGTTCCGTTGAAGATATCACAAAAGCAGAAGAGACCAAAGCAGACGCATCGTCAACTACGGCGACTACTACTGTTACTACTGCCACCACCACAACAACTACTACTGTGACACTCATGCCGCCTATGGCTCAGCCTGTTGAAGCCTTTGACGGCTTCAAAAATGCATCACACATAGTTGCCCTGAGCAGCGGCCCGGACAGTACGATACTTGCTTATGTGGTGAATAACTATCAAAACGGCTGCATTCTGTTTGACCCAATCCAAAATAAAAACATCAGAGAGATCACCTTTGATGATTATGCGATCCAACCGTTAGGTGTATTCAGCGACGGTACTATCGTGACTTACAAGTATAATGACGGTATGGAATTCGGGCTTTATCCTGTAGGAAAGAATGAACCTGATGTGTTGAAAATCGACGCACAGACAAATTCTACAATTGCCGTTGACAGGGAAAAGGACTGCATTTACTGGATCCCGGTAAACGATATGTCTATCATGAAAATGGACAGAAAGGGAAATGTCACAGAGCTATATGCTGATAAGGGCTTGTCTTCGATCACTTGTATTGATACTGACAGCAGGACGTTCCGGGCGTCCGAGGTATCCGAGGAAAGCGAAGCAGGCATGATTAAATCGCTTTATTCCATAGATGACGGAAGTCTGATAGCATCTGTTCTTACGGAGAGCGCTGATTCATTCGTGATCGAGAACGCCTGCATTGATGTGTGGAACCACTTTGAAGAAGATACCTGCTATGCCGATATTTCATACTATGACATCCCGGGCGGCAGCTTTAAGCGGGATTATCGTGTTACTGACAGCAATGCTTCGTATTTCGCAATGCAAGGCCATGCCCAAAGCAAGTATCCCATGCTTACGATATTCGATAATACAACGGAATCTGGACTTAAGTCGCTTTCGTTCGTCGATACGGAAAAGAGTGCTCTTTCAAAGGTGCTGGATTTCACAGACGGTAAATACCCGTCAGCATACGGAACATACTGCATTTACTCACCTGATATAAGGCGCTGGATAGTTGGTGTGAACTATTTCACTAACTATGAAGATGCAGCAGAACTGCTGATGATAGACCCGTCTCTTCTGAAATATGACGAACCTCTTGCAGCTTCCGGCAATGAACATAAAAAGTATGAACCGGTGCAGGTAGGTGAAAAATATAAAGGGGTTCGTAATGTTGCCGATAAGATCGAAAAGGAATACGGTATACGCATACTTGTCGGTGACGAAGTAAAGAATGCCGAATACGGCAGCGGTTATGTATTCGATTCTGTTGAGGCTTTTGATTATAACCGCCCGGAAGATGAAATATACAATCTGAAGGAACTTGAAGAGGTACTCAGAATGTATCCAAAGGGATTTTTCGAGCATTTCAAGTCTTCGAACGGCAAGTGCGGTCTTCGTCTGGTAATGGTCCAGGATCTCACGACTGATACATATACTAACTTCACATCCGGCGGAATTGCCTTTGATACAGGAGGCTGGTACAATATAGTGCTCCCTCATAACTCATTCGGATATGGTTCAAGTTCGTTCCACCATGAGATGCTGCATTCCGTTGAATCGCTTGTAAGCAAGAAATACCCCCTGAACCCACAGGAGTGGAATGCAATGAATCCTTACGGCTTTGAGTATTCTAACGATTTTGACGGATATGCGACTGATACTGTACAGAAGCCGACAACTCTGGAAGCGGCTGATCGGAATGATAATTCACAGATATATTTCATTTCAAATTACAGCACCGTAACTTCTATGGAAGACCGTGCGACACTGATAGAGGAGCTCTTTGAATGGGACTGGGATTGGGTAGAGGGCGAAAATCCGAAGTATTACCAGAATAGCGTTGAGTATTACAAGGATTATCCTCGCCTCAAGGCAAAGCTCGATTATCTTGCGAATTGGACAAAGCAGGAGTTCGGCTATGTATACTGGGAGGAAACTCTGAAAAACTTTGCAGCTAACGACAAGAGTCCGTGGTAAAGTGCTCTGTGCAGGGCAAAGAGATAATAGTTTATTACGAACAGGTCAGGAATTATCCTGACCTGTTTTTTGCTGCTGCGGATAAGCTGCCCTGACCGAAACACCGCGGAAACTCTTGCAATACAGCAAGGGTTATGGTATAATGTTTATGGTATTGAAAGATCTGACCTTGCTTCTGAGAGGAGTGGATTCATGAAAAAGCGCTGTATATCTGCGGCTCTTGCGCTGCTTATTGCTGGTAATACTGCAATTCCCACAGCTTCGGCAATTAATGAACCGTCTTCAATAACAAAATGTGATGTGAATAGCGACGGTGAGTTCAACATCGCGGACGTTGTCGCTTTGCACAGGTGGCTGATGTGTGATCCTGACGCGGAGCTTGCTGACTGGGGAGCTGCTGACCTCAACGGTGACGGCTCGCTCAATGTGTTTGACCTTATCCTCGTGAAGCGTCAGTACATAAACGTCGATGCTCCTTCCACGCTTATATGGAGCGACGAGTTCGGCGGCGACAGCCTTGATATGTCGAAGTGGTCGTATGAGCTCGGCAACTGGAAGCTCGATGCGGACGGAAACTATATAACAGGCGGCTGGGGCAACAACGAGCAGGAGTTTTACACAGATTCCAACGCGTCAGTCCATGACGGCGTGCTGACTATCGCCGCACGCAAAGAGCACTATACCGACCCGGTACAGGGCGAGTATGAGTATACCTCAGCGCGCCTGAGTACACAGCACAAGTTTTCAACCTGCGGCGGACGTATCGAAGTCCGTGCGCGGTGCGATTCCGGGAAGTCCCTCTGGCCGGCAATCTGGATGCTGCCGGAGGACAGTCTGTACGGCGGCTGGGCAGCTTCCGGCGAGATAGACATTATGGAAGGGTGGGGGAGTACCCCCGAAAAGATATGCGGAACAATCCACTTTGGCGGACAGTGGCCGAATAATACATATCTCACCAATAACTATAGCTTTGCCGATGGGGATTCTACTGAAAACTGGCATACCTACGCAGTCGAGTGGCAATCCGGTGAGATTCGCTGGTATGTTGATGACGTGCTTTACAGCACGCAGAGTGAGTGGTATTCTGATAATCATGCCTATCCTGCTCCGTTCGACCAGAACTTCTACATCATACTCAATCTTGCGGTCGGAGGACATTTTGACGGCGTTGACGGAATTTATGCCGACCCTTCGATTTTCGAGAACGGTGAGAAAAGATTTGAGATAGACTATGTGAGAGTTTATGATCTTGACGACAGCTTCACGCCGACTGAGGTGATTTCACTGCCGCTTGAAGCATATATCGAAGGCGCAGACGCCGCCCTTGTGAATAAGGACGGCGAGACAGTGATAACTATAAACAGTGTGGGTACGCTTGAATATGGAATCATGAGTCTTATCCGTGGAAATAAGGTCAGGGCAGGGGAGAGACATACACTTTCGTTCGATGTCTCGTCAAGTGCAGAGCGCGAGATAGTCGTGACTGCTGAGGACTCAGCATACACCCGTTATCTCGACGAGAAGCTGACCGTAACGCCCGAGCAGAAGCATTACAGCTTTGATGTTACCTTCAGCGAGGATATGAACATTGACCTGAAATTCCAGCTTGGCAATATAGGAGATGCTGCTGGGCTTGGTACACACACTGTGACCGTGCAAAACGTCATGTGGGAATAGAAAATGACAAAGGATAATTAGCTGTCTTAGATTGCAGTCGTGCACTAAACTGTTACAGTTTTAATCGCTAAAGTACAGCCGCATAAGCACCCCCCGTACCTTCGAGACTCATTGTCTCATCGGTTCGGGAGGGCTTTTTACGATGATTAAGTTTTCATTCCAGATAACGCTGCTTTACTTATTCGCGGATTCGTTTAATGCAGTATATGTATCCACGGCATCATCAGCAATACATCTTGATCGGATGTACTCGCTGATAGTCTTGCAACCGGCAGCGACAGCATTAGCCTTGAAGAGCTGTGCTTCTGCCTCTGTCACTCGGAGGCGAATTACCTGATCTTTGATTGTAGTTTGATCTTCTCTTTTGTGTCTAGGCATTTGTGGTTCAGCCTCCTTGTAATTGTTATTCATGATGCTGTTCTGATTACTCCACAGTAACTGATTTCGCCAGATTTCTCGGCTTGTCCACATCATAACCCTTACCTACGCTTACATAGTAGCTCAGTAACTGAAGTGGGATAACACTCAGACTTCCTGCAAAAAGATTTTCGATTGCTGGGACATAGCAGACAAACTCTGCAGTATCTTCAAGATAATAATTGCCTGCTATAGTATGACAGTTCCATCATTGAATGAGCTTAGACGTACGTTAACTGAAGATGGTTCAACACAAGGTGCCCAACGAGTATGTTCGATTCCGCAAGGGCTTTAACCGATTTTATGGAGTCCGTTTTCTCAAGCAAAAACTTAAGTTTATCTTTCTTCTTGATAATTTCATTCTGTGATACATCTCTTAATGTAATTCCTGTAAAATAATATCCTCTGATTTCAAGCTTAGACAGAACATCGAAGAGAAATGGCACTGCTTGATTATTGCCAGTTTATTACACTATTCCGCGCTTTTGTTTTTTGCTCTCATTATTTAAAATACTAAACTAACTTATAGTGTACTTAAATACTCCATGAAATTCTGCTTATTCTCAAGAGCGGTAGTAGTAGGTCTTCCGAGATCGTCTCTTGCACCGATAGAGCATTTTACCTCGATAAGTGAAAGCTCATTTCGATTCTTAGCGGCTTCAAGCTCCATGTCGAGAGCCTCAAAGCTGTCAACGCATACTGCATTTGGATATCCGCAAGCCTTTGCGATAGCAACGAGGTCTATTTCTGCCGCAACTGTAGGCATTCCGCCGACTGTTTCATGCGCTCCGTTGTTGATAACAACGTGTACGACGTTCTTGGGAGCGTTCGCACCGAGAACAGCCATGCTTCCCATGTGCATAAGGACGGCTCCGTCGCCGTCAACGCACCATATACGCTGATTCGGCTTGTTTATGGCAACTCCGAGAGCGATAGACGATGTATGTCCCATTGAGCCTACTGTGAGGAAGTCATACTTGTGGCTCTGACCGTTAGCAGTTCTTGTCTCGTAGAGCTCACGGCTGGGCTTGCCGGTGGTGGATACTATCGGATCCTCGCCAGTAGCCTTGACGATGTGCTGGATTATCTCCTCGCGGATCATCTTGTTGTCGTTCTTGTACTCGACCTTCGGAGCATCTGTGAGAGCTCCCTTGCGCACTACAAATGCGACCTGCTTGCCGTTTGCAAGGAGCTTGCCGAAGTCAGCCATTACTGGTTCGAGCTCTTCCTCGGTGGTATCCTTGCTGATGATGAAGGACTTGATGTCCATATCGTCGAGGAGCTTTACAGTCACCTCGCCCTGATAGATATGCTGAGGTTCGTCGTGGACTCCGGGCTCGCCGCGCCAGCCGACAATGAATATCATCGGGATAGCGTAAACCTTGTCATTGAGCAGCGATGCAACAGGGTTGATGATATTGCCCTCACCGCTGTTCTGCATATATACAGCAGGTACTTTTCCTGTTGCGAGGTGATATCCTGCGGCAAGAGCAGTGCAGTTGCCCTCGTTTGCGGCAATTATATGATGCTTCTGGTCGATACCGTATGTATCCATAAGGTAGTTGCAGAGCGCCTTGAGCTGACTGTCCGGAACTCCGGTATAAAAGTCAGCGCCGATTATTTTTACTAAGCTTTCAACCTTCATTGTACGCTCCTTAATTGTATTTTTTGTAGTCGGGGTCAAATTCTGCGAGCTCGTCAACGGAGTCTATCTCGACTATCTGCTCAGCAGTAACAGGATTGATAACGAGCTTGATATTTCCGAGCTGCTGGTCAACTATTTCGTCCCAGTAGAGCTGCTCATGTCCCTCGTGCTTGTAGGCTTCGAGGACTGCATTCGCGATAATTTCAGCGTCTTTCTGCTTGAAGTACGAAACGCCGACCATGTTATATGTATCAGTGCCGCCCTTGCCTACTCTTGTGATAAAGCCATTGTCGTCAAGGTCGAATACCCAGTCGTCGGAGTAGCCCTTCACCATTTTGCCGTAGTAGCAGGAATTATCGAGTTGCGCCCTGAATATCGACGGGTCAGATACAAAGAGGTCTGCCTCACAAATGAAGCAGTCCGCGGTTTTCATGACCTCGGCAGCGGCATGAATGGACGAGATATTGTTCTTTTCGTTGTACTCAGTGTTCTTGATTATCGTGACATTCGGGTACTTCTCAGCGAGAAATCCGAACTGCTCGCCTAAATATCCGACAACGATATAGATATGCTCAACGCCCCTGCCTTCGAGTGCGCTTATGACTGTGTCAATCATCGAGCGGTCATGAGCCTTCACAAGCGGCTTCGGGACTTTTTCCGTGAGAGGTCTCATGCGTGAGCCGAGACCTGCTGCCATTAATATTGCTATTTCCTTTGCCATTTTATCACCTTAAAGCTCATCAATAAGAGTAATGATGTTCTTGATAGACATGAGTCTATCGTCAACTTCCTTAGCGCGGTGGTAGCGGAGGATATCCTCGGCTGTCTGCTGCATTGCAGGGAAAGCACTTCGTGTGAGCTGATTTGCGTATATTACGATGTTTACGCCGTGAGCCGCGAGCTCGTCCTCGGTGATTGTGTTGAACGAGGAGGGAACTACCACGATAGGCGTAGTTTTGTCCTTTTCGCGGAATTTATCGCAGAATTCGACTATCTCAGCAGGGTCTTTCTTACGGCTGTGTATCATGATGCCGTCTGCACCTGCTTCAACGAATGCGAATGCTCTTGCGAGAGCGTCCTCCATGCCCTGTTCGAGGATAAGGCTCTCGATACGCGCAATTATCATGAAGTCATCAGAGAGCTGAGCAGCCTTGCCGGCAGCGATTTTCGCGCTCATTTCCTCAATAGTAGCCTGAGTCTGCTTTACCTCAGTGCCAAATAGTGAATTCTTTTTCAGACCCTTCTTGTCCTCAATAATGATAGCGCTAACGCCCATTCTTTCGAGCGAGCGGACTGTGTATACGAAGTGCTCTGTAAGTCCACCTGTATCGCCGTCGAAGATTATCGGCTTCGTGGTAACTTCCATGATATCGTCGATAGTGCGGAAACGGCTTGTCATGTCAACGAGCTCGATATCAGGCTTGCCCTTTGCAGTCGAATCGCAGAGTGAGCTTACCCACATAGCGTCAAACTGATTGAGCTTGCCCTCATGCTCGACAACTGTCTTTTCAGCGATAAGACCGGTCAGACCGCTGTGAGCCTCGATAGTCTTGACAACATGACCCATTTCGATGAGCTGACGCAGACGCTTTCTTCTGTATTCGGGCATTGCGAGCTTTTCCTTGAGCTGAGCGTCTATCTTCTTTACGGTCGGATTGTATGTATAAGGCACGTCAATGACCTCGCCGCCGTATTCGCCGAGCTTCTTCACAACGTTGTTTCTGATTGAGGACTCAGCACCCTCCTTCCAGTTGTCGCCGTGAACTATATAGTCAGGCTTCAGGCTCTCGATAACGTCGTTGTACATGGCATCATTCTGGATTATTACCTCGTCAACGCCTTCGAGTCCCTGATAAAGCTTTACGCGCTCTTCAAGAGTTTTTGTCGGGAACTTGTTGAAGCGTATGAGCTCCTTGTCGCAGAGAGCGCCGACAACTACTCTGCCGTATTTCTTCGCATTGTTGATTATATTGAGATGTCCCTCATGGATAACATCTGTGCAAAAACAGGTGTAAACAGTCTTCATTTTATTTCTCCTTAGTCGTTGTACTTAACAGGTATCGCAATGTTGTTCTTTTCGATAGCTTCGCGGAATACCTTGAAGAAGTCCACGATATCTGCCTCGTCGATAGCTCCGAGAGCGCAAAGACGGAAGGTGTTCGTGGTGGATATCTTGCCGGGATAGATAGTGAATCCGCGGTCGTAGCAGTAATCGTGAACAGCTTCGAAGCTCCAGTTAGGGTCATCGGGGTAAATAGCGGACGATACAAGACCTGTCCTCCACTCAGGCTTTATCACCTGACGGAAGCCGAGCTCGTCCAGCCCCTTGTTGATAGCGTTGAAAACGCGGGTATGACGTGCCCAT
>JAFXSC010000024.1 GCA_017525915.1 Ruminococcus sp. | reverse complement strand
TGTTCTTAACATAGTCAGCGTGGCCGGGGCAGTCAACGTGAGCGTAGTGACGCTTGTCTGTCTCGTACTCAACGTGAGCTGTGTTGATTGTGATACCACGCTCTCTCTCCTCGGGAGCCTTATCGATCATGTCGTAAGCCTCATACTTAGCCTGACCCTTCATAGCGAGAGTCTTTGTGATAGCAGCTGTAAGAGTGGTCTTACCGTGGTCAACGTGTCCGATAGTACCAATGTTTACATGGGGTTTGGTTCTTTCAAATTTAGCCTTAGCCATTGGAAAATTCCTCCTTAAATAAAGAATTCAGAAATCTGTAAATATATTATACCACATTACTGCGGCAAATTCAAGTGTTTTGGAGAAAAAATATTCTCCAAAACACATGATTTTGAAATTTCAGCTGATTAAAGCCTCATGAGCTCAGTTCTTGGCTCTGTTGGCCATGATCTTCTCAGCGATGCTCTTCGGAACTTCCTCATAGCTGTGGGGTTCCATAGTGTACTGTCCACGGCCCTGAGTGTTGGAACGGAGGTCGCTGGTGTAACCGAACATTTCAGAAAGCGGAACAAGAGCGTCTACCTGGATAGAACCGGATCTTGATTCCTGACCCTGGATCTGTCCGCGGCGTGAGCTGAGGTCGCCGATAACTGTACCGAGGTAGTCATCAGGAACGATAACTGCAACCTTCATAACAGGTTCCATGAGAACGGCATTAGCCTGCTTGAGAGCTTCCTTGAAAGCGATAGAGCCGGCGATCTTGAATGCCATTTCAGAGGAGTCTACTTCGTGGTAAGAACCGTCGTAGAGCTCGACCTTAACGTCAACTACTTCGTAGCCTGCGAGTATACCGGACTTCATAGCGCCCTGGATACCAGCGTCAACAGCAGGGATATACTCCTTCGGGATAGAACCGCCGACAACAGCGTTCTTGAACTCGTAACCCTTACCGGACTCGTTAGGCTCAACACGGATCTTAACGTGACCGTACTGACCTGAACCACCGGACTGCTTCTTGTACTTGTAGTCGATGTCAGCGCTGCCCTTGATAGTTTCCTTGTAAGCAACCTGAGGAGCACCTACATTAGCCTCGACCTTGAACTCACGGAGGAGACGGTCAACGATAATGTCGAGGTGGAGCTCACCCATACCAGCGATGATAGTCTGACCTGTCTCTTCGTCTGTCCATGTCTTGAAGGTAGGATCCTCTTCAGCAAGCTTTGCGAGAGCGATACCCATTTTCTCCTGACCAGCCTTTGTCTTGGGCTCGATAGCGAGCTGGATAACAGGCTCCGGGAATTCCATGGATTCGAGGATGATCGGGTGCTTCTCATCACAGAGAGTGTCACCTGTGGTTGTATTCTTAAGACCAACAGCAGCAGCGATATCGCCTGAGTAAACTGTTGTAAGGTCCTTTCTGTGGTTAGCGTGCATCTGAACGATGCGTCCGAAACGCTCACGGCTGTCCTTTGTTGCATTGAGAACGGAATCGCCCTGGTTTACAACACCGGAGTATACGCGGAAGAACGCAAGCTTACCAACGAACGGGTCAGTAGCGATCTTGAATGCGAGAGCTGAGAACGGCTCGGAATCGGAAGAAGGTCTCTCCTCCTCCTGCTCTGTATCGGGATTTACGCCCTTGATAGCGGGAACGTCGAGCGGTGAAGGCATATAGTCGATGATAGCATCGAGGAGCTTCTGAACGCCCTTGTTCTTGTAAGAAGTACCGCAGCATACAGGTACCATGTGGTTAGCGATAGTAGCCTTTCTGATGCAGGTCTTGATCTCTTCCTGAGAGAGCTCACCCTCTTCAAAGTACTTCTCCATGAGAGCCTCGTCCTGTTCAGCAACGTGCTCAACCATTTCGTCGTGGTACTTCTGAGCGAGTTCCTTCATATCCTCGGGGATATCCTCAACCTTGATATCTGTACCGAGGTCGTTTGTGTAAATGTAAGCCTTCATCTCAACGAGGTCGATAAGGCCCTTGAATTCGTCCTCAGCACCGATAGGAAGCTGGATCGGAACAGCATTACACTTAAGTCTGTCCTTCATCATGTCGATAACATGATAGAAGTCGGCACCCATGATATCCATCTTATTTACATAAGCCATACGGGGTACCTTGTAGTTATCAGCCTGGCGCCATACTGTCTCAGACTGGGGCTCAACGCCGCCCTTTGCACAGAGAACTGTTACAGAACCGTCGAGTACACGGAGTGAACGCTCAACCTCAACTGTAAAGTCAACGTGGCCAGGGGTATCAATGATGTTGAGTCTGTGACCAGCCCAGTAGCAGGTAGTAGCAGCGGAAGTGATCGTGATACCTCTCTCCTGCTCCTGCTCCATCCAGTCCATAGTAGCGGAACCTTCGTGAGTCTCACCGATCTTGTGATTTACACCGGTGTAGAAAAGGATACGCTCTGTGGTAGTGGTCTTACCAGCATCGATATGCGCCATGATACCGATATTTCTTGTATTTTCAAGCGAGCAATCTCTTGCCATAATTGTCCTCCTTTATACAGACGATTACCAGCGGTAGTGTGCAAACGCCTTGTTTGCCTCTGCCATCTTGTGTGTATCGTCACGCTTCTTGCAGGCACCGCCGGTACCGTTAAGAGCATCGAGGATCTCTCCGGCAAGTCTTTCCTTCATTGTCTTCTCGTTTCTCTCTCTGGAATACTTTGTGATCCAGCGGAGACCGAGTGTCTGGCGTCTCTCGGGTCTAACCTCCATAGGTACCTGGTATGTGGCACCACCCAGACGGCGAGCTTTTACTTCGAGCTCAGGCATGATATTCTCCATAGCCTGCTCAAACACCTCAAGAGCGTCCTTGCCTGTCTTTTCAGCTACGATCTCGAATGCATCGTAGACTATCTTCTGTGCAACACCCTTCTTACCATCAAGCATAATGTTGTTGATAAGGCGTGTTACGAGCTTTGAATTGTATACAGGGTCCTGTAATACATCACGCTTTGCGATATTACCTCTTCTTGGCATTTCGCTTCCCTCCTTCACATAGATTCATGAATTCATAGGTACTCGTACCGTACCGATTACTGCCGTAACTTTTCCGGCGCACTTCACCGGTCGGTATGTCAGCAGCCAATGCAGAGAAATATACTATCTATATTGAACTCCGCATTATTCTGCGGCATTAGTCAGCCTATTTGGTTAATGATACGGCAAATTTTACGCAGCCTGCCGTGTACTGCATGAGCGTCTTACTTCTGCTTGGGTCTCTTTGCACCGTACTTTGAACGGGCCTGACCGCGGTTAGCAACACCCTGAGCGTCGAGGGTACCTCTGATGATGTGGTAACGCACACCAGGGAGATCCTTTACACGTCCGCCTCTGATGAGAACAACGCTGTGTTCCTGAAGGTTGTGGCCTATACCGGGGATATAGGATGTTACCTCGTAGCCGTTTGTGAGCTTGACTCTTGCGATCTTTCTCATAGCTGAGTTAGGCTTCTTAGGTGTAGCAGTTCTTACTGCTGTGCAGACGCCTCTCTTCTGGGGAGAGCTGAGGTTGATCTGTACCTTCTTCTTTGCGTTGTAGCCCTTCTGGAGAGCAGGAGCAGTAGACTTTGTCTCGAGATCCTTTCTTCCCTTGCGAACGAGCTGGTTAAATGTAGGCATATTTTTCCTCCTTTTCCTTAAATATAGTATGCCTGAATACAGCACACTCATATATTATAGCCAAAAAAATCCGGCTTGTCAAGGGCGTCCCTCAAAAAAGCCGGATATTTCATGATATTTTGTTATTTTTCCCATTAGCAGTCAACTGACAACTGCCGTCGTTGTTTATTTCATCAACAGTGGTGAACCGCCAGCGGCTTCAGGGCTGCAAATTCAAGTTGAGAGTTCAGGATCGAGAGCGGCAACGCGGAAACCGGCGGAGGTTCTCCGTCACTCAGAGCTTCATGTCGATCCATTTCCTCATATCAATGAATTCATGTTCCTGAAGATAAGCGCAGTACCTCAATATCATGGTAGCATCCTTTGCCGTTATCATTCCGTCACTGTTGACCTCGGCATTGGCTCTCATTTCCGCAGTGAGTACTGTTTTTCCGTCAGCATTTTCTGCGGCTTCAACGAGAGCAAGAGAAGCATCCTTGGCATTGATCTTACCGTCAAGGTTGACATCGCCGAGCATATTTCCGGGTATCATGGTAGTTGAAGTCGTGCTTGTAGATGTGGAAGTCGATGTCGTAGTTGAAGTGCTTGTCGAAGTGGTGGTCGAGGTTGTTGTGGTGGTAGTTGTAGTAGTTGTTGTAGTCGTGGTGGTTGTCGATGTAGTCGGCTGGGACTTGTCAGTTACCGTAAGCTCAACGCTCGCATCGCAGGAATTGTTGTCAACAGCACCGTGAACAGTGACCTTGTAATTGCCGGCTCTGTTCAACACAAGTGTACCGTCATTGCTTGCAGATATCGCGTTGTAATCGCCGGGGTCTATCCAGTATATCACAAGTCTGCCGCCGTTCGAGCTCCTGACATTCAGCTTTATCCTGTTTCCGGCATAGAGCTGGCTCTGGTCGGGCTGGTCAATGATGATGTACGGGTTATTGCCGATGGTAGTTGTCGAGGTGGTCGTGGTCGATGTCGTTGTGGTAGTAGTTGTTGTGGTGGTTGTTGTGGTGGTTGTGGTTGTTGAAGTAGTCGTCGTTGTTGTAGATGTCGAGGTCGATGTTGTAGTCGTAGGCGTGGTGGTCGTCGAAGTGGTCGTAGTCGATGAAGTGGTGGTGGAGGAAGTCTGTGCCCTGTTAAGGACTATCTGGAAATAAGTTGTTGCGGAGACAGTTTTCCCCAGCTTTGAATTATAGGCAGATACCGTAACAGGTATATTCTGTACACCGAAGTAATTCGGGTCAATATTTCCGAAGCTGACGCTGTAACCGGAAGGAAGTGCTGAAAGCGGCTGTCTCGACAGTATCTGCTCCGAAGCACCTGTCTCGGAGACCGCACGGAGGTCAACAGTAAGGCCGTCAGTGTTCAGATAAGTGTCATTCTGGTCGTACTGCGACTTTGCAGGCTTATCGGCTATCGAAAGATCAAGCGAGAAGTCTGTATCGTAAATACCGGTGATCCTTGTAGTTGTTGTGGACGTAGTTGAAGTTGTGGTTGTCGTGGTGGTAGTTGTTGTGGTCGTTGTCGTGGTAGTAGTGGTGGTCGAAGTCGTAGTCGAGGTCGTACCTGTCGAAGCACCGTTCTTTACGGTGATAATGCCGTATTCAAGTACAGGCATATAGTTCGCACCGGACGAGGTCTTGGCCATGAGCTCGGTCGAGACCCATCTTATCTCGTACTTGCCCTCACGGCAGCCGTTCGGAACATTCACATAGATAGTGAAAACCACATCTCCGTCGCTGCCCTTCGAGGGGCTTGAACCGCTGAACTCAAAGTCCATAGTGCTTCCGTACGAGGTATACTTTGTTTTTGCATTGTAGAGCTTGCTGTCTGAAACGCCGGAAAAAGTAAGCGGAGAATCAGCCTTCACCTTTGCACCGGTCAGCGATTTTATCGCAACAGGATAATAGGTGTAGACGTTGAGCGCGACCGTGTCTCCCGGAGCGGCAGTCACACACGCCATGCTCCAGATCATAAGCTCAGCAGCCTTTGCCTCCCTTATCCTGCTGTATCCGGACGGAAAAATGCAGAACAGAGAAGCGCACAGACTGACGAGCAGAGCCGTCAGCCTTTTGAATGATTTTTTCATAATTAATACCCCCATATTTGTTGTCAGCAGGCGCACAGTGCTAATGTGCTCAGCTGCAAATTATACTTTTTGTCAGTGTGCTTACCTCTTTTTCGAGGCGAAAAGCATCAGGAGCGGATAGATTTCCAGTCTTCCGAGAAGCATATCCGCACAGAGAACGCACTTTGAAAGCTCGCTGAGACCGCCGAAATTGCCGGCGGGTCCGAATCTTCCGAGACCGAATCCGATATTGTTCATGCAGGTTATTACCGCCGAAGCTGATTCCTGGAAGGAATAATCGTCGAGGGTGACTATCAGGAGCGATGCTCCCAGAAGCAGCATGAACAGGACGAGATATGAAGTAGCACCGCGGACAACGCCCTTTTCAACGGGCTTTCCGTCCATTTTGACAGTTGCAACGGCTCTCGGGTTAGCTATGTATTTCAGTTCCTTGATGCCCGTCTTGAAAAGTATCATCCATCGCGATACCTTCATACCGCCGCCTGTCGAACCGGCGCATGAGCCGACGAACATCAGCAGTACGAGCAGAGTCTGTGAGAATACAGGCCACTGAGTGATATCAGCAGTTGCAAAGCCCGTCGAGGTTATGGTCGATGCGACCATGAAGAACGAGTGTCTCAGAGCGCCTCCCACGCTGCTGTAAAGGTGCATTATGTTGAGGGTTATCACAGCCGTTGCACCGGCTATGAGCCCGAAATACACCCTGACCTCCTCGTTCCTGAAGGCAAGTGCGAACTTCCTGATAAGTATATAATAGTAAAGATTGAAATTGACGCCGAAAAGGATTATGAACACTGCAACGACCATTTCTATGTACAGGCTGTTGTAGTGGCCGATGCTGTCGCCCCAGAGGGAGAAGCCTCCGGTTCCGGCAGACGAGAAGGAGTGTATCAGGCAGTCATAGAGCGGCATTCCTCCGCAGAGGAGCAGCACGACCTCTGAAGCCGTCAGTGACATATATATACCGTAGAGTATCCTTGCCGAAACGCTCGACTTCGATACAAGGCGTCCGACGTTAGGACCGGCGCATTCCG
Source organism: Ruminococcus sp. (assembly GCA_017525915.1). Taxonomy (GTDB): domain Bacteria; phylum Bacillota; class Clostridia; order Oscillospirales; family Ruminococcaceae; genus Ruminococcus. Next base: position 58,269 of record JAFXSC010000024.1, on the reverse strand, counting down.
CCCTCATCATGTGCATGGTTCGGGAATCGTTGCTCGACATAACGGCAATAACGAGCATGAGTATGCCCATACCGCCCAGCCAGTGGGTGAAGGCTCTCCAGAACATACACGCGCGTGACATTTTCTCAACGTCGCTGAGTATCGTTGCGCCCGTGGTGGTGAAGCCCGAGACCGTCTCGAAAAGTGCGTTCACATAGTTCGGTATCTCTCCGGAAATGACGAACGGGAGCGCTCCGACAGCTGAGACCGTTATCCACGATGCGGCAACGCTCACAAAGCCCTCGGTCGAAAAGACAGCCTTGTCCTTCGGTTTTTTTATGGTAGCAGCAAGTCCGATCAGCATGAGTATCATGAAAGGTACTCCGAACGAGAGCACGACATGGTGCTCGCGGTAATACGCCCCGACAAGTATCGGAAGGAGCATAGCGAGCCCTGCGACCTTGCAGATCTGACCCATGATGTACCATACCATTTTATAATTCATATTTCAGTTATCCGTCTCCTCAGTCAAAAATATCGCTGAGATCGCGCAGACCCTTGTTGATGGATACAACGACCACGCTGTCGTTGACCATTATGCAGTCGTCGCCCTTCGGAATGATGAGCTCACTGCCGCGCGCGATACTTGCGATAAGTATGCCGCTGCGTATCTTCAGCTTTTTGAGCGGCACACCGATATACTCCTTCTCGTCACGCACGACGAATTCCATTGCCTCAAGCCGGTTGTTCACAAGGCGGTAGAGCGTTGTGACGTTGTTGCCGAGTGAATTCTGCTTCGCGCGGACATACTGGAGTATCTGGTTGACCGTTATGGATTTCGGCGAAATGATGCTGTCGAGTGCGAGGGTATCCGAGAGCTGTATGAGCGACATACGGTTGACCTTCGTTACGACTTTATCGACGCCGTTCTTCTTTGCAAGGAGCGAAAGCAGGATATTTTCCTCGTCAATGCCGGTAAGGGTAACAACCGCATCGGCATCGTAGACCTGTTCCTCCTCAAGTATATCGTGGTCAGTGCCGTCAGCACAGGAGATATTGACCTTGTTGAGGCGCTGACTGAGCTCGATGCAGCGCTTCTCGTCAATTTCGATTATCTTGACCTTGACGCCCATTTCAATGAGCTGCTGGGCGAGGTGGTAGGCGACCCTTCCGCCGCCGATGAGGACTGCTGATTTCACGCGCTTTTCACGGTATGCAGCACTGATGCTGCGAAAGAACTTGACCATTGCGCTGTGGGAAGCGGTCATGTGTATCTTGTCCCCTGCCCTGATGACGAAACTGCCGTTCGGGATGATAAGCTCCTCTCCGCGCTGGACGGCACAGATAAGCACATCGAGCCTGAGGCGGCGGGAAAGCTGCGTAAGCGCAACGCCGTCAAGAATGCTGCCGCTGGTAATGCGTATCTCTGCGAGGTCAACGCTGCCCTTGGCGAAGGATTCGATGTTAATAGCCTCCGGGTAACGGAGCACCTTTGCTATCTCGTTAGCGGCATTGTAATCCGGATTTACCATCATGCTGATGCCGAGCTCCTCACGCATGAAAACGAGCTGGTTCTCGAATTCGGGACTGCGTACTCTTGCGATACAGTGCTTTGCCTTCATCTTCTTGGCGATAAGGCACGAAAGGATATTCACCTCGTCCGAGGTAGTGACTGCGATAAAAAGGTTAGCCTTTCCGACATTAGCCTCCTCCAGAACGCTTGTCTGAAGGCAGTTGCCGGCGATTCCCATAATATCGAAATCGTTTATCGCTGCGTTGATGAGAGCCTCGTTCTTGTCGATAACAGTGACATTGTGCTCCTCACAGAGCACCTCGGCAAGAGCGATGCCGACCTTTCCGCAGCCGACTATGATAATGTCCATAATTCCTCCATGCCGGATATAATTATCCGGACAAATATAATTACTCATGATAATTATACTCCCACGGCGCGGTTTTGTCAATAACTTCTTCGCAGTTAGCAGTGAGCAGTGCAGGGACAATCTTTTTTTATGTCTCCACAGGCGGCAGAAAGCCTCCCCTGCCGCTTGCTGCTCACTGCTCATTAAAATACAATGGGCAATCTGCCATTATATATTGACATCAGTGCGGAAAAGGTGTATAATATCAACATATACAGGAGGTGACGGACTATGACTGAATACCTGAAAAGCTATATGAAATACGTAAGTGAAAGGCTTGAAAAGTGCACCGGTACTGACGAGCTCGAAAGCATACTCGCGGAGCACAAGGACAAAATTGCCTTCATGCAGCATGAGAGGATAGTTCACTTTCTCGTGACGATGATGTTTGCCCTCATACTTTCAGTATTCATGGGCATCGTGATGATTACCGAAAATCCGGCAATGCTCCTGCTCGTAACTATTATCATAGTGCTTCTCGGCTTCTATATCAAGCACTACTACTTCCTCGAAAATACCGTCCAGAAGATGTACCGCGTCTATGACGATATACTCAGGAAACGCCGCAGTATAGCCGAAGGGAGCGTGAACAAGGCTGATGACTAAGAAACAGAGAGCCGCCCTCGCTGAGGAAGCACTCGCAAAGCTGTATCCCGAAGCGGTCTGTTCCCTTGAATACGAAAAGCCCTATGAGCTGCTTTTTGCGACACGGCTCGCCGCACAGTGCACCGATGCCCGCGTGAACATCGTCACAAGGACGCTGTTCGTGAAGTACCCGACCCTTGAAAGCTTCGCGGCAGCAGACCTCACGGAGCTCGAACAGGACGTCCGTCCCTGCGGATTTTACCGTACAAAGGCAAAAAGTCTGAAGGAGACCGCCGCAAGGCTCATTGAATGCTTCGGCGGAAGAGTCCCCGATACTATGGAAGAACTGCTCACCCTTCCCGGTGTCGGCAGGAAGACCGCAAATCTCATACTCGGCGATGTCTACGGAAAACCGGCAGTCGTCACCGATACCCACTGCATAAGGATTACCGGAAGGCTCGGTCTTACCGACAACACCGTCCCCGAAAAGGTCGAGCGCGACCTCGTGAAGCTGCTCAGTCCGGAGACCTCGAACCTTTTCTGTCACAGGACCGTTCTTTTCGGAAGGGATATATGCCGTGCAAGAAGCCCGAAATGCGGAGAATGTCCGCTCGGCGATATATGCCGGTATCACGCCGGAAACAAATTAAAGGAGGAATAACTATGCTGTTTGATTTTCAGCTCAGCACCCCTGATGAGGGGCTTGTGGATATAACCAACGAGGTAACGGAGGCGGTCATGGAGAGCGGCGTCCTTGAAGGACTCTGCGTGATATTCTGTCCCCACACCACTGCCGCTATCACCATTAACGAAAACGCCGACCCGGACGTCAAGAGCGATTTTGTGCTCGGTATGGACAAGACTTTCCCCGAACTCAGCGCATTCCGCCACGCTGAGGGCAATTCCGACGCGCACCTGAAATCCTCGACCGTCGGTGCGAGCGAAACTATTATTGTTACCGGCGGAAAGCCCCTGCTCGGCACATGGCAGAACATCTACTTCTGCGAATTTGACGGTCCGAGAACGAGAAAATTCTACGTCAAGATAATAGGAGGCTGATGCTATGGACAGCAAGATACAGCAGCTCCGCGAGATAGTGAACAGGTCGCACAGCATAGTGTTTTTCGGCGGTGCAGGAGTGTCGACCGAGAGCGGTATCCCCGATTTCAGGAGCGTTGACGGACTTTACAGCCAGCAGTGGGACTACCCTCCGGAGACGATACTCAGCCATTCGTTCTTCATGGATAAAACGGAGGAATTCTACCGCTTCTACCGGGCAAAGATGATCTGCACCAGCGCAAAGCCGAACGCCGCGCACAAAAAACTTGCAGAGCTTGAAGAAAAAGGCAGGCTTGCCGCGATAGTCACGCAGAATATCGACGGTCTGCATCAGGCAGCCGGAAGCAAAAGGGTCTATGAACTGCACGGCAGCGTTCTCCGCAACCACTGCATGAAATGCCGTAAATTCTTCGGTCTGGAGGCAATTACCGGCTCGGAGGGCATACCGCGGTGTGAATGCGGAGGAATCATCAAGCCGGACGTCGTGCTGTACGAGGAAGGGCTTGACGACGAGGTCGTATCGGGAGCAGTCAGTGCGATATCCAACGCGGATACGCTAATCATCGGCGGTACTTCGCTGAACGTCTACCCGGCGGCAGGGCTTATCCGCTATTTCAGGGGGAGCAGTCTTGTTATCGTGAACATGGCGCCAACGCAGATGGACAGCAATGCCGACCTGCTCATATGTGACCGTATCGGAGAAGTTTTCTCACAGCTTGACTGACATGGTCACGAATTACGCATTATAAATAAGAAAAGGACGCTTATGCGTCCTTTTCTATTTCTGTGAAAGATTTGCTGACGGTGGTGCAGACGTGGGAGAAATATCCCTCCGCACGAAGCCTTCCGGCGCACATCTCCGCAGCGTTCCTGTCCCCGAAAAGTCCGAAAACAGCCGAACCGCTGCCGGTCATAAGAGCAGTCAGCGCCGAATTCTCTCGCATTACGGATTTGATAGCCTCGACCTCGCCAAGCTCAGCCGCCTGCTCAAAGATATTCCCGAAGAAGCGGTGTGCGCTGTAAGGAGAATTTCTCAGGGCATCGACAAGTCCCTCTATATCTGGGTGTACCGGCTCTTTCAGCGCATCAACACGGGCGTAAGCCTCCCCTGTTGAGATGCCCTCGCTGCCCTTTGCAATGACGAGAATGCGTCCCGACCAGTCCGGAAGTGCCTCGGTCTCCTCTCCGATACCGCCGACGAAGGCAGTACCTCCGGTGAAGAAGAACGGAACGTCCGCACCGATATTCTTGCCCATAGCTGCAAGCTCCGCAGCGGTAAAGCGCTCCCCTGTCAGCCTGTTAAGGCAGTAGAGCACAGCGGCAGCGTCGGTGCTTCCACCGCCCATGCCTGCCTGTGAGGGAATGCCCTTCTTTATGTGTATGCGGCAGCCTGTATCAGCAGCGGCGGTATCGAGGAAGAGCCTTGCCGCCTTGTAAGCGATATTCCGCTCATCGCAGGGTATTGGGTCAGACTTTGCAAATTCCTCAGGCTGCTCACAGCTCACCTGAATGTCCTCCCCTCCGAGCTCAACATCAATTATGTCATACAGTCCGACTGTCTGGAATACGCTCCCGATGCGGTGATAGCCGTTGCTGAGCTTTTCCGCAACATCAAGCGCAAGGTTTATCTTAGCGGCAGTTCTGACCTTCATTTTTTCTCGTCCTCTAACTTTCCAAGGAATTTTTCAATGCGCTTCATCGCCTCCATGAGGTGCTTCAGCGAGTATGCGTAGGATATGCGGATATGTCCCTCTCCGGACGCACCGAATGCGCTTCCGGGAACTGTTGCGACCTTCTCCTCAAAGAGCAGTCTTTCGCAGAATTCCTCGCTGGTAAGTCCTGTCGAGCTTATGCACGGGAAGACATAGAATGCGCCCTCGGGGTCGAAGCAGGTCAGTCCGAGCCTGTTGAACTCGCTGACGAGGAACTTCCTGCGGACGTTGTACTCATCTACCATTTTCGCTATCTCCGCATCGCAGTTGGTAAGTGCTTCAACGGCAGCGTTCTGGCTGATATAGGGACTGCACATTATGCCGTACTGATGTATCTTTGCTATCTGTGTGATTATCGGCTCGGGAGCGGAAACATAGCCAAGTCTCCAGCCGGTCATGGCATAAGCCTTTGAGAAGCCGTTGACGTAGATAGTGCGCTCTCTCATGCCTTCGAGCTCGATTATTGAGAAGTGCTTTATGCCGTAGGTGAGCTCGGAATATATCTCGTCCGAGAGCACCATTATATTCGTATCGCGGAGCAGCTCGGCGATGGGCTCAAGGTCCTCGCGCGTCATGACTGCACCGGTCGGATTGTTCGGGAAAGGCAGTATCAGGAGCTTTGTGCGGTCGGTGATCTTGTCTTTTATGTCGTCAACCGTGAGCTTGAAGTTGTTCTCGAGCTTTGTCGGCACGGAGACCGCAACTCCTCCGGAAAGCTCAACGAGCGGCGCATAGCACACGAAGCAGGGCTCTACAACGAGCACCTCGTCGCCGGGATCGACCAGTCCGCGTATCGCAAGGTCGATAGCCTCAGAGCCGCCGACAGTCACGATTATTTCCTTCTCGGGGTCGTACTTCACGCCGTGCTTTTTCATGATGCGCTCGCTCACGGCGTTACGCAGAGGGGCAAGTCCCTTGTTCGGACCGTAGACGATGTGCTTGCGTTCGAGAACGTTTATAGCAGCCTTTCTTATGACCCAGGGAGTCGAGAAATCAGGCTCACCGACGCCGAGGGAGATAACACCTTCCATAGTGCCGGCGATATCGAAGAATTTCCTTATGCCGGAAGGCTTGATGCTCTTGATCTTGTCTGAGAGTACCTTGTCATAGTCTATCACGATTAACCCAGACCCCTTTCGTCAGGCTCCTCGCCGTCTATGAATATTCCCTTTTCCTTGTATTTCTTGAGGATAAAGTGGGTGGAAGTCGAGAGAATGCCGTCGATAGTAGCAAGTCTCTCTGATACGAAGAAGGCAACGTCCTTGAGGTTGCCGCCCTTGACCTCAACGGCAAGGTCATACGCGCCCGAGGACATAAGGCTCACGCTCTGCACCTCGTCGTACATCATGATAGTCTTTGCGATATCGTCAAAGCCGCAGTCGCGCTGCGGAGTTACCTTCAGCTCGATAGTTGCATAAACCGTTGACTTGTCGTAGAGGTCGTCATCGACGATGACGCTGTAACCCTTGATAACTCCGCTCTTCTCGAGCTTTTCTATCTCGGCTGCTGCCTCCTCCGCGGAAATGCCGAGCATCTCGCCGAGTGCCGTATTGGAGATACGGGCGTTCTGCTGTAAAATTCTTACAATGTCCTTCATATATTTACTTCCTCTCCTTATAATAATTCATAATGCATAATTATTCAATTCGGAATTAATGATATCGCCTTCGGCGATGAATCAAAAATTGTGCAGGTGACACCGCCGCTCTCAATTCAGAATTACAGGCGGCTCAGTGCTCTATAAAGTGCGGCTTCCGCTTTTTGAAATAAGCAAGCCTTGTGAAACCTGAGCCGGCGGCTATTTCAGCGCCCTCGCGGACGTTTGCACCGATATCCTCGACTGTATGCGAATCCGAGCCGACCGACAGTATCTCGCCGCCCAAATCGCGGAACAGCCTGACATATTTCGCATCGGGAAACGTGTTACCGAAGCCCTGTCTGATACCGGAGGTGTTTATCTCGATACCTTTTCCATTCCGCGCAAGATTGCGGAAGGTCTCCGCGATGATATCGTCAAAGCGGCTTATATCGGGACAGATGCCGTGTCTCTGCTTCATGTAGCGCAGGGAATAGGTTATGTGTCCTACAACATCGAAAAGGTCGGTCCTGCTGAGCTCAAAGACCTCCGTGAAATAGCGCTCCAGAAGGTCATATATCTCGTCCATTGTCATTTTATCGTATTCGAGGAAGTAGAAATCCTTCTCGCCGCGCACCTGATGCACGGAACCGATGATGAAATCGAGACGCGGGTCGGAATTGACCTTCCGTGCGACTTCGGTATCAAGAAGTATCTGACCAAGCTCGACACCGCAGACGATATTGAGCTTTCCGGCATATTTTTCCTTCAGTTCGGTAACGGCAGCGACAGAGCCTTCAAAGCAGGCGGCATCGTTATAGGTGCAGAGAAGTGCTTTTTCGGCATCGGAATAGTGCTCCTCGGTGTACCACGCATTGCACTCGCAGTGGTCGGTAACGGCGTAGGCGGCGAGCCCGAGTTCCGCGGCACGCTGCACGCATTTATTGATATCGGCTTCGGAATCCATAGAAAACTCCGTATGTGTATGGCAGTCGATAAAATTCATAATTCACCTCATTGATAAAGTATTATATTATTATAACACATCCGGAAATTATTTTCCACTGTTTTTGAAAAATTTTTTGGGGGACGGCATAATTCCGCGCTTACGCCGCGGAGGCAGTTGACATTCATTATACGAATATGTTATAATAATAACAGACTATGTGCCGGAAGACACAATAACCAAACGGAGGTATTTTTTATGAGAGCAGTCGTAACTGTTATAGGTAAGGACACTGTTGGCATCCTTCACAAAGTAAGCGGCATCTGCGCCGAATACAACGTAAATGTCATTGAAGTGACACAGAGCGTATTACAGGATATGTTCGCTATGATAATGCTGGTGGATATCACCGGTATAACAGCGGATTTCTCCGTACTCGTTGACAGAATGAACTCGCTTGGCAAGGAACTCGGACTCTCTATCCATACAATGCACGAGGATATCTTCAACTCCATGCACAACGTCTGATTGAAAGGAAGACCGCTGATGCTTAACGCTTATAATATACTCGAAACGATAAGAATGATACAGGACGAATACCTCGATATCCGTACAATAACCATGGGTATCTCCCTCCTCGACTGTATCGACACCGACATCGACAAAGCCTGCGAAAAGGTCTATAACAAGATAGTATCAAGGGCCGGCAATCTCGTTGCTGTCGGTCAGCAGATCGAGACCGAGTACGGTATCCCGATCGTCAACAAGAGGATCTCCGTGACCCCTATCGCCATGCTCTGTGCAGCCTGCCCGGACGGCGACCCCGTGAAGTTCGCAAAAGCCCTCCAGAGAGCGGCTGATACCTGCGGAGTAAACTTCATCGGAGGCTATTCAGCCCTCGTACACAAGGGCTTCAGCGCCGGTGACATGGCACTTATAAAGTCTATCCCGGAAGCCCTTGACGTTACCCAGAATATATGCTCGTCCGTAAATATCGGTTCTACCAAGTCCGGTATCAATATGGACGCCGTAAAGATAATGGGTCAGATAGTGAAGCAGTCCGCAGAGAGAACTGCCGACCGCGACTGCATAGGACCTGCAAAGCTCGTTGTGTTCTGCAATGCCGTTGAGGATAACCCCTTCATGGCAGGTGCCTTCCACGGAGTCGGCGAGCCCGACTGCGAGATACACGTCGGCGTATCCGGTCCGGGAGTTGTACGCGCTGCCCTCACGAAATACCCCGATGCCTCTATCGACGAGATAGCTGACGTCATCAAAAAGACTGCATTCAAGATAACCCGTATGGGTCAGCTTGTCGGCGCAAGAGCTTCCGAGCTGCTCGGAGTGCCCTTCGGCATAGTTGACCTCTCGCTCGCACCTACACCGGCTGTCGGCGACAGCGTTGCCCATATCCTTGAAGAAATGGGACTTGAAATGTGCGGCACTCACGGTACAACCGCCTGCCTTGCAATGCTCAACGATGCAGTAAAGAAGGGCGGCGTAATGGCTTCCTCGACAGTCGGCGGACTTTCCGGCGCATTTATCCCCGTTTCGGAGGACGCAGGAATGATAGATGCGGCAGTTGCCGGCGTTCTGAGCCTTGAGAAGCTCGAGGCAATGACAGCGGTATGCTCAGTCGGACTTGACATGATAGTAGTTCCCGGCGACATCACTCCCGAGACCATTTCCGCTATTATTGCGGACGAAGCCGCTATCGGCATGGTCAACTCCAAGACCACCGCTGTACGCCTTATCCCTGCTATCGGCAGGAAGGAGGGCGAAACTCTCGAATTCGGCGGTCTGCTCGGAAGCGGTCCTGTTATGCCTATCAGGGAGAAGTCGCCTGCGAAGTTTATCAGCCGCGGAGGACGTATCCCTGCGCCTATGCAGAGCCTCAAGAATTAACCGGGAGCTCCCGCGGGCTTCCGCGTTGTCACTCGATAGCTCGTTCACTCTTTACAGACCGGAAGTCTGCTTTAGCTCACGGCAACTGACTTTAAATCCGTCCGGCAGCGCCGGACATCTCTATTATGAATTATGGATTTTAAATCTCATCCTGCCGCTGTCTGCCGGCTTTTCGGCATCGTGCCGGACAGCAGTCCGGAAATGCTCGGCACAGGGCACATAAACTCCACATATAAGCTCACCTCGGACGGCACTGCCTACATTCTCCAGTCGCTCAATCCGGCGGTATTCCCACGTCCGGAGACTGTAATGTCCAACATCGCCGCAGTACAGAAGGCTTTTTCACACCGGGACTGCGCTGATGTTGCCGTTCCGGAGTTTCTTTCCGCCGGGGGCAGGAATTACGTCATTGCTGACGGAAGGCTGTGGCGTATGTACCGCTTTGCCGAGCCCGGGACCGCTGACTGCTTTACGGCAGGACTTGCATTCGGGACGTTCATGCGCGTTATCTCGGATGCGGAGCTCAGTCCGGCACTCGAAGGCTACCACGACTTTCAGAGCTATTTATTGCGGCTTGAAGCAGTTTCCAGCGGTGCGGAGAACGAGCTCTGCGTTACGCTTGCCGGCATCGGCAGAAGCCTTGCAGAGTGCTTCCCGCCGTCACTCCCTCTCCGGAATATCCACGGCGACGCAAAGCTCGACAATGTGATAACCGGCAAGGTCTCAACCGTTATCGACCTCGACACGGTGATGAAAAGCTATGCAGCGCTCGACTACGGCGACCTCATCCGCTCGCTGTGCCCTGCCGGTACACCTGACACGAACAGGATAAGAGCCGCTACTGCCGGATTTGCAGAAGGCTTGCAGGGAATACTCTCTCCGGGCGAGGTGAGAAGCCTTTACAGCGGCATACTCCGCTCCGCCTGCGAGCTTGCTGTACGCTACCTCACGGACTTTCTGACCGGCGAGGGCTATTTCGGCAGGACACGCGCACAGTGCCATGAACGCGCTGCTGCGCTTACGGAACAGCTAAGGAGCTATATGAGCACGGAGAACGTTATCATCGGTATCGTCCGCGAATACTTTCCATACGCTTTTCAGGAGGAGCAATGAAGCAGGATATATCAGCTGCCGCATCGGCGGCAAAACAGGTCACGGATATGTTCGGGAAGGAAATAATCGCCGACAGGAAGCGCTTCTGCGCGGCTCTGAGCGACCTTGCCCCGAAGCTTTCAAAGGAAAACAAGGCTTTCTATGTTGCTCTCAGTGAGGATATCGGAAAGCTCTATCTGCGCGAGGACAGCGCGGTCAGCTCCGGAACGAAGCAGCCTGAGAACGTAATAAATGCGGCTCTTGCTTCGATAGGAGAATACCTCAACGAGGAAAAGGCGGCTATGGTCGCTTACAGTCTCGCCTATGCGATAGGCTGGAACGTTGACATAAGCGGCGGTAATTCCGCGGCTGAGGCTTCTTCCGGCTCGGTCATAGAGGACCTTTTCCGCAGGGCTGAGAACGGAGACAACGACGCCTGCTTCAACCTCGGCGAATGCTTCTACTACGGACGCGGCGTTAAGCAGGACTACAAACGCGCCGTTGAATGGTACACACGCTCGGCTGAGCGCGGCGACTGCAGCTCGCAGAAAAAGCTCGCCGCCTGCTGGCACTCCGGCATCGGTACCGAGCCCGACCTCGGAAAAGCCGCGCACTGGTACAGGGAAGCCGCTGAACAGGGCGATTTCGAGTCACAGAAGTCACTCGTCATGTGCTTCCGTATCGGCGGAAAGAACCTCGAAGCCAATCCCGAACGAGCTGCCCGCTACGCTGAGAGGTACGGCATCGAAACAAGTGAGGACAGCACGCTTGAAAAGCTCCTGCGCGATGCCGAGAGCGGAAGTCCTGCGGCACAGTTCGCAGTCGGCAACGCCTTCTACAACGGCACAGGCACCCCTGCCGACCGTGAAAAAGCGGTCATGTGGTACAAGAGAGCGTCCGACCAGAATTATCCGCCGGGAATGTTCAACTACGCCTGCTGCCTTTCCACAGGAACAGGCATCGCAGCCGATCCGGAAAAGGCTGCCGAGCTCTACAAGAGGGCTTCCAGCGCAGGCGACCTCGACTCGCTGAATAACCTTGCGCTCTGCTATTTCAACGGCAGTGGTGTTCCCCAGAACAAGCGGTTCGCAGCAGAGCTCTGGAAGAAAGCCGCAAAGAACGGTCATCCGCGCGGACAGTACAACTTCGCGGAGTGCAAATTCAATGGCTGGGGCGTTGAGCGGAATTTCACCGAAGCGGCAATGTGGTACAGAAAAGCCGCAGCGCAGTCGGATCCCGACGCGCAGTATTCTCTCGGCTGGTGCAGTGAACACGGTCAGGGCATAACCAAGGACAGCTCCGTTGCAAAGCAGATGTATGAGCTTTCGGCACAGCAGGGCAATACCCACGCTCAGAAGGCTCTCGGTTATATGTATATGAACGGCAGCGGCACGGAAAAGAACTGCCAGAAGGCTTCGGACTGGTTCTCAAAGGCGGCTGTCCGCGGCGACAGTGAAGCGGCTGTGATGCTTGTAAGATGCCATAAATACGGCGGACAGTATCTTATCCCGAGCGAGCCTATCGCAAGGGGCATAGCCCAGAAATACGGCGTTGACTACGATAATGTCTGACAGAAAGGCGGTCGAGCAATGAAAGCGAATGTTATACTTATGAAATGTCCGGAGACCAAGCGTTCCTACGGCGTAAGGATAGAGGAGCGCGGCGGTGACTGGCTGCGTACATGGGCATTCCCTCTCGATGAGGGCAGAGCCTCACGCGAGGGCTATGACAGGACCAAGATAACCGGCAACCTCTCCCCTGCCGAGGGCTTCAACGGCTGCCCGTACTGCGGCTCGAAGGAGTTCGTTATCTGCGGCAGATGCGGAAAGCTCTCGTGCTGGAACAAGGAGGAGCGCATCACCTGCGGCTGGTGCGGTCTTACCGGCGATATCACCACCACCACCGACGCAGTAAGCGTCCGCGGCGGTGATATGTGAACAATAAAGTATACGCAAAGGGACGCATATCGCGTCCCTTTTCAAATAATTACAGACTTTCAGTTGTTCATTTTATCGTCTTTATTGCATCGGCGAGGAAGTCAGCGTCAGCCGCGTTTATCTCTCCGTCGGCATTGAGGTCGCCGAATGTATTGCAGCGCATGAACTGCACCTGTTTGTCGGTGACCTGGGTAGTGCTCAGCTCGTCCATGTGCTCGACGCAGTCGCTCAGGTACTCAGCGTCCTTGCTGTCAACAGTGCCGTCCTCATTGATATCGCCGGGGATACCGACTTTCTTGAGGTACATATACACCCACGATACGTCCACAGCTTTTACTGCACCGTCACCGTCAGTATCGCCGATGCTCTCTATATAGCTGTCAACGGTGCCGAGCCTTTTTTGAGCGATATAATGAAGAAGGAGATAAGCGTCATAGCAGTTGACAGTACCGTCCCTGTTGACATCGCAGACAGCGCATTTCTTTGCCGTTTCCTCGGTAACTTCGACGTCCCTCCTCGAGATCATCAGCGTCTCACCGATTAAGGCAAGTCTGCCCTTTACCTCGGCAGATTCGGAATATCCGACCTTCTGACCGTCTATTACCTCTGAAATGCTGCTCCATGTCTTTTTAACAGCAAGGAAGTCGGCATCGTCTGTGCTTTGCAGCGAATAACTGCAATTATCATCGCCGAACAGGCTGTATCTCTTGTCATTGCGGATATCGTACACCAGAATGTAGTTGATGCTCACTCCGCTTCCGGCTTCAACGGTCATGCAGAGCTCCGGATAGCCGTCTCCGTTCACATCAGTGAAGTATGCGTCCGAAATGAGCACGGCAAATCCGCCTTCGATGCGGTACTCCCCGGTCCCGCCCCTGAGTTTCCAGTAAACGCCGTCGTCTCTTGCGATGAACACCTTGTCGCCGAAATACTCGCCGAGCGTTACTTTCAGCGCTTCATCGCTGCTTCCGAGCGGTCTGCTGAACCACTCGCGCACCTCGGACTTTTTAAAATTGACTTCCACGGGGCTTATGTCCGGAACAGTGTCCGGCACGGTCGTTGAAGCCGTCGTCACCTCAGTGTACTCAGCGGTAGTTACCGCGGCAGATGTCGGATTTTCGGCTTCGGTAGGCGGCTGTGTTCCCTCAGATGAAACGATCTCCTGCTCTGCGGAGGTCACAGGCTCAACGAGAGAATTGTCCTGCCCGGACTCGGTGTTCCCGTCCGTAACGCCCTCGGAGCCTTCCCCGGAGGTATCCTCCTGAACGGAAGCTCTTTGGCTCATATCCTCGCTTTCAGCGGCAGAAACAGGCACGGTATCCTCGTCCTTTCGGAAGCCCCTGCCGCTCCTTGCTGCAAGATACGCTCCCCCTGCAAATCCGGCAGTGAGCAGCACAGCTGCCGCTGCCGCAGCGAATTTCCTCCATGCAGGTCTTTTGTAGATATCAACGCCGGAAACCGTTTCCGCGCTGCCGCCACCAATGCCGTCTGTAGCTCCGTCGATCCTTGAAAGTATGCGTGCCTGTGCCGCCTCATCGAGCGGAGAACACATATCAGCGAGCTTTTCGGCAAGCTCGGGGTCGAGGTCTTCAAGCTTATCAAGTTCAGTACGTTTCATAGATCATCCCTCCTGATGCCGGCTTTTTCAAGTATCTCCCTGAGCCTTGCGAGAGCTCTTTCGGCTCTTTTCTGGACGTTTCGGGGCTTCAAGCCGAGCCTTTTCGCGATATCGGCGGCGGTAAGCCCATAGTAGTACCTGAGAAGCAGGATATCGGAATCCGGCTTTCCCAGTTCACTGACAGACCGCAGCAATATCCGCTGCATTTCTTTTTTCTCTGCGTTTTCAGCAATATCCGCCTCTGCCGGCACATCGTCCCCGAGGTCTGAACGTCTTGAATTCCGAGTGCTCAGTCGGTTGTAGTAGTTGATAGCGCGGCACTTTGCAAGCGTACCGACGGCGTTTTTGAGGTCGCCGGAATAGAAATCCGAGCCGGCGATATTCAGCGCGAGCTCGATGAAAACATCGCCCACGCATTCCTCGATATCCTCGGGCGCGGCACAGCTTCGCAGGCGGCTGAAAACGATGGTATAGACATATTTTCCGTATTCGCTCAGCAGAGCTCGGTGAGCTTCCGGCGGAGACTTTTCCGCGAGCGATAAGTATTCTTTATGCGTCATGATAATCTCCTGATCAGGTGGAACGTTCCGTATTTCCTTTCTATAATAAACTATCAAAGCCGGAATGTCAAATGCGACACAGAATCAGAAAAAGGACGCCCCTTCTGTGAAAGGGCGTCCCTCCGGAAATAGTTGACAATTCTGCGCTGTTGGTGTATAATCTTGTTATTGCATCATTCGCTGTCAGTCGGGGAATATTCAAGTATATCGCCGGGCTGGCAGTCAAGCGTCCTGCATATCGCATCAAGCGTCGAGAACCTTATTGCACTGACCTTTCCGGTCTTCAGCTTTGAGAGATTGACATTGCTTATGCCCACCTGCTCGCTCAGCTCGTTAAGGCTCATTTTGCGGTCAGCCATTACCCGGTCAAGCCTCAGTATTATAGCCATGCTTCCTCCTTAAACCGTACCGTCGGCTTCCTTCTGGAGTTCTGCGCCGTACTTGAAAAGGCTGATGAACAGGAACAGCATGAGAAGCGGAATGACGATGCCTGTGCTGATACCGCTTGTGAAAAGCGAGATGATGCCGAGAGGTATGAGTGATTTTCCGAAGCGTGTCAGCCTCATGATTATTTCGTCACTGAAAGGCGTATCGCACTTCTGGAGTGCCTTTGCAAGCTTTGCACCGAATGTGAGCGCAACGAATGCCGCCGCGAGGAACAGTTCAGCCACGATGAGCTTCTTCATGACAAAGAGACGTATCTCGCTGCCGGTGATCTCCTCGCCATCGCCGTCAACGCTGAGTGTGCTCATTTTGTTGTCGATCTTGTGGGTCTTGGTGTAGAGATCGACCGCAAAGCCCTCAATGTCAAAATCGTACTTCTTGTTGTTGAGTTTCAGGTCGGAGCTGGAACTGTTGAAATCCTCGGTATTGTAGTCAACGTCGAGGTGGAAGCTCGGTCTGATCCTGATATCGTCTATCGGTACCGCCATGAGTATTATCATTCCGGCTGCGACCGCGATAAACCCGATAACCATGAAGACCTGAGATATCCTCAGTATGATCTTCATAATTTTACCTATCCTGTTGATGTTTCTGACGTTCTTGTTTTTTTCAATAGTGTTTTCCATAATAAACCTCCATCCGGAAGCTTCGTGCTTCCCTTTGATGACTATATCTTACCACACAAATTAGCGTTTGTCAACGATTATTTATCGTTTTACGATAAATTTGTAATGATATACAATAACCGGTATTATTTACCGGTGCTCATTTATACAGTTTACACGATAATTTTTTATCGTTTATCGTTAAATCCTTCCCGAAAGGAGTCTTAATATGAGATCAAAAGGTACTAAGACCATAGCCGAAAACAGAAAAGCACGGCACGATTATTTCGTGCTCGAAACATATGAAGCCGGCATCGAGCTGGTCGGAACGGAGGTAAAATCCATCCGTCAGGGCACTGTCAACCTGAAGGACAGCTGGTGCTCGATAGACAAGGGCGAGCTTTTCGTCCGAGGTATGCACATCTCCCCTTACGAGAAGGGCAATATCTTCAACCGCGACCCGCTCCGGATACGGAAGCTGCTCATGCACAAGCGCGAGATAAACAAGCTCTATGGCACTCTCAAACAGGAGGGACTTTCACTCATACCGCTGAGCCTTTACTTCAAGGACTCTAAGGTCAAGGTCCAGCTCGGACTGTGCAAGGGCAAGAAACTCTACGACAAGCGTGATGATGCCGCAAAACGCGACGCCAAGCGCGAGATCGACCGCAATCTCAAAATAAGGAATCAGTGACATGGTACGAGAAGTAGTCCGAAGCGACCTGAATGGTCTGCTTGAATTGTATATGCACCTACACGACAATCCGTTCCCGGAGCTTGACGAGCGTGTGCTGGGCATATGGGAAAGCATTGTAAGTGACAGAAATCATCATATTATCGTTGCCGAGGAGGACGGCAGGATTGTTTCTTCCTGCGTCTGCGTCATCATACCGAACCTCACGCGCGGTCAGCGTCCCTACGCCTTCGTCGAAAACGTGGTAACTCACCCGGACTTCCGGAAAAAGGGGCTGGCAACGGCTTGTCTGAACTTTGCACGAGATATCGCTGTCAGTGCTGACTGCTACAAAATCATGCTGCTGACCGGTTCAAAGGAGCAGTCTACGCTCGATTTCTACGAAAGGGCAGGCTTCAACCACAACGACAAAACCGCATTTATACAATGGCTGTGAACCGACATTTTTCTTCTTTTTTCCCCCTTGACAACTCTGCGTTACTGGTGTATAATAATCATACGATAAAGAAACTTGCGTCCATCTTTCTCCCTCAGAAATGGGGGCGTAAAGGTTTCGACGGGGACTTTGAAGTGCGATAAGCGAGCGGAGTACGGCGTGACCTCCTTAACCGTCGCCACGTTTAAATATAAACGCAAGAAATAACATTACAGTTTCTAGAAATAGCGAACTGGTAGCTGCTTAAGTCAGCTACTGTCCACCGGATGAGTACCACGGCTTCCGCTTGGGCATTGATGAGTGGTGAACGATCGGCGGAAGTGTCCGTGTCCGCTGATTGTATACGGACTACTCTGACTTTCAGCCCGTTTACCGGCGGTCAGTCAGGGGAAGCTTAATAGGTAAAATACGCTCGTAGAAAGTTTCATGAATGAGTTTTCGGACAGGGGTTCAATTCCCCTCGCCTCCACCATCTTAAAATGCGTATATGCAAATGTTACAAAAGGGAGAAAACCGTAGCTAAGCGGTTTTCTCCCTTTTAACCTTTCAAAAAGCGGACGTACCCTCCCAATATTTGTGCAGTTTTACCTGCTGTTCAAAATGCTTATTCTCGGCTTAAAATAGCCAAATTTTCGGTGACAGGGGTTCAATTAGGCTACCGCTACCATGCCTTCCCACACAGCTGCATCGATTGAGTTTTTGGCGCAGTTATAAAAATACTCACTTACAGATGGTTACGCCCTGAAAGATGCTCAAAATCAGGCAGCTCAAAAGCGCTGCAAATGGCTATATATAGCCTTTTATAAACTTTCTGACACGGATTCAAATGTGTTCGCCTCCACCATCAGAATATGCGTATTTTTAAAGTAAAAAAATCGCATGAAAAAAGCCGTAGATACGTTAAACAGCGTATTTACGGCTTTTCTGTTTTCTCAGAAATATGCACTTTTATTCAGTGAGGGGTAGAAACTGATGATATCCGACGCATTTTGTGTCTCAGAAAACTGGAATCATCTACTCGCAAAAAAGTGCAACAGTGCGACAGAAACGGTTTCCTGACTTTCCGGTTTTCCGGTACTTTGCGGTACTTTCCGGTGTTTTTAACGTCATAACATATACTGTATCCCCCTCTGTCCCCGTGAGACAGTGCGACAATGCGACAGGCACGATTTTCTGAAATATCTGGTGATCTGAGAATACGCAGGTACAGAGCGAGGTGCAAAAAAAGTGGAACGACTGTAACAGCCGTTCCACCTTTCTTTATTGCTTCATATAAAACTCGCACTCGTAGCCGTCTGCACGAAGCAGAAGTCCCTCAGCCCATTCAGGAGTTTTCTCCATAAAGCTGCATACCTGCTCCACAGTAGTATCGGGCGTGCATTCAACGATCACCTCATCATGGACATGAGCGACAATATCCATGTCCTTTAGGTTCGCAATAGCGTGCAGCAGAAGGTCTCTTGCGATGCCCTGCGTGATGTTCTCAACAAGCTTTGCACCGTAAGTTTCGAGCCTCAGCCACTTCTTGTTTTCGCCCACGCCCTCATAGGTGATAATGCGCTTGCCGTCGCTGTTCTTTTCAACCTTCGGTCTGACATAGGCTAGTCTGCGTCCGGACGGCAGTTCAATGAAAAGCATACCGATCTCATAGGAGAATTTTAATCTGCCGAGTGTCAGGCTGTTCTTGTCGGTGATAGCCTTCTCAGCAACCTTTTGAACATCACTCCACAGCTTAACGATATTGGGAGAAGACCTTCTCCAATCGTCCACAAGGGAGTATAATTCATCATCAGTTAGATTCAGTTCCGTGCCGCCCATAGCCTTGATAGCACCGATCGAGCCGCCATAACCGCAGGCTAATTCAGCGATCTTGCCCTTCTGTCTCAGATGACCGTTTTCGCCGTTCTTCTCAACAGTAACACCGAACATCTTTGAAGCAGAGGCACAGTAAATATCCTCGCCGTTGGCGAAAGCCTGCATTCTCCATGTCTCACCTGCAAGCCATGAGATCACTCTTGCTTCAATCGCAGAGAAGTCGGCAACAACGAATTTGCAGCCTTCCTTGGGGATAAAAGCGGTACGAATAAGCTGTGAAAGTACATCTGGGATATCATTATATTTTTCCCTGACTGCATTGAAATCTCCGGCTTTGATAAGTCCTTTCAGCTCAGCGAGATTGTCGAGGTGATTCTGCGGAAGATTTTGCAGCTGGATAAGCCTTCCTGCGAATCTGCCTGTTCTGTTAGCGCCGTAAAAGCTGAATGCACCTCTTGCTCTGCCGTCCTCGCAGGCAGCATTCAGCATCGTGTGATACTTGCTGACCGAGGACTTGGAAAGCTGCTGGTACAGCCTCAGAACCTCTTTAACGCTATCATCAGCGGTTTCCATAATATCAGGAAGTGCCTTCTTATTGAGAGAATCAGTCTCAATTCCTTTGCTCATGAGCCAGTCCTTCATCTGCGCCGGTGAGGTAGGATTGTCAAGACCGGTAAGCTCCTGTAATTTCGGGAAAAGCTCCTTCTTGACGTTGTTATCGAGCTCAACCGCCTTTGCTGCAAAGGCGGTATCTACAAGAATGCCACGGTCGTTGATGCGCTGGTCAATGTAGAATTCCTCCCAGATAAAGTCAGGGACAGGTACTTCCGAAAGCAGATGCTGAATTTTCATTTCGACCTCTACGTCACGCCTGTTATACTCCTTAAACGTCTTCCACTTAGTTGGGGCATCGGACTTATCGTAAAAAAACAGATTGCCGTTTTTGTCCTCATGGAGCGTGCAGAAGAACTTGATAAGGTCTTTACCCTCGGACATTTTCTTTTCCTTTAGTCTTAGGAGCCTGCCCATGTCATCGAGCGAAGACATCATGCCGAGGTATCTGCTGTGGATCATATCACACTGCCATGACTCAGGATCAATGTAGTTGCCGACTGCATCCTCAAAGCCTGCTATGTCAGGATGATTTCCGCGAAGATAAACCGACAGGCAGACACGTTCAAAATTGTCGTTGAACGCCTTCTTGATAACGCTCTTGTTGGTCAGAGCCTTTAACATTTCTTCGGGCAGTGTCTCGCCGTTTGCAATATCACAGGTCGCAACCGGACCGTTGTCGATAGAATAGGAAACAAGCAGCAGGTCAAAATACTCTGACTCTGCGTATCTGTAAACGCCGCTCTCCTTGATATTCTCATCAGAAGCGGTCTCAATATCAATTGTTATAGTTTTCATAATAAGCTCTCCTTTTCGTTATTGTGAAGGCAGCCGCAGCACAGCTGCCCTTTGGTATCATTCAGTAAAAATCTTCTTGGTGTCACGATCAACCTTGATGTTCTTCTTCAGCTTGACATCGACGGTATCACTGATCTCGACTCTGTCAACGGTATCGTCGAGAAATGCAAGGGTTGTTTCGTTGCATTCTTCTCTCACATAATCGGTGAACATACCCTTGATGAAGCAGAGGTCATCCGATGTAAAGACCTTCTTGGAGGCTTCGTATTCTTCAATTCTGTGGTTGATCTTCTCAATCTGCTCATCCATGCTGCTGATCTCTGTAATAATAGAAGGGATACTCTCGCCTCTGGCAACAACATCCATAAGGTTCTTGCGTCTTTTCTCTACATCTGCCTTCTCAGCGTTCAGGAGCGTGATCTGGAGGTCGATTGCCTCATTCTGAGCCTCGCTATACACGTTAAGACGTTGTAGTAGTTCTTCGATGTTTACAGGGGAGAAAATACACTCTCTCAGTCCGTAGGCGATCATATCATCGAGATATTTCTCGTTTACAGTCTTGGGTGTGAAGCAGTCGCAGCTGAACTTGTACTGCTTGACCGGCTCGCCGTTCTTGTTAGTCTTGCTGTACTGCACCTTGCCCTTGAGAGGCTTTCCGCACTTGCTGCAAAAGATCTTGCCATTCATGGGGTAGAAGTTCTTACCGTTGTGGTTTCTGATCTTGCTCTTGTTGTCGCTCAGACGCTCTTGCACCTTGTTAAACAGTTCCTCGCTGACGATCGCAGGGACACCGCCGATCACATGGTAGCGTTCGCTCTCGTCCTTCAGCTTGTGACTGTTGCGCATACAACGGAAGTCCTTACCTGAACGCTTGTTCCAGAAGTAATTGCCGCAGTACTTCTCATTCTCCAGAATACTCTTGATAGAGGTCTTGCCGAATGTCTCGCCTTTGGCTGTCTTGTAGCCGTTATCATCGAGCCATTCGATGATCTTGTCGTAGCTCAGACCGGCTGCATACTTCTCGAAGATCGCCTTAACTGCCGGTTCTTTTGCCAGATCAATATAAAGCTTCTTGTCGGGACCAACGACATAGCCGTAGGGCGGTGTGCCGCCGTTGTGGAGCATCTTTTCAGCGTTGACCTTTAAACCTTTCATAGTCTCTTTGCTTAGCCTACGTGAGTACTTCTCGGCATCCGCAGCTTCATCCAGAATATCCGACATACAATCTTCATCCAGTGTATTCAGCCCCGAAGTGGTCAGTATGCCGATTCCCTTGGCTTTGAGTTCGTATATCATGTTGAGCTGCTCACGGGCATTTCTGTGAAGTCGATCCAGGTTATGGACGATGATGTATTTGACCTCCGGATGCTTTTCAAGGTCATTCATCATTTTTTGATAACCTGGTCTGTGTATTACCGATGTGCCGCTCTTGGCGACATCCTCATAGCTGCCGATGATCTTGATATTATGCTCTCTGGCGTACTGCTGTATAGCATCATCCTGAGCATTGAAGCTGTTGTTGCCTATCTGGTTGGGGAAACTTATACGCTTATATTCATACCCGTTCTCGATACTATAATTCATGTTATCAGATCCTTTCATAGTATTATTTAATTTATTTAAGGTGTGAGAGCGATCACTCACCCTCACACTTGTTTTCGTAAACATTATTAGCTATTGCCGCTTCTGCATAAATACGATAGAGCAGCTTTATTATACTTTCGGGAAGTTCATTCCCTGATCTATCTGTAACGGTATCCATGCCCGTGTAGACATGGTAGCCGTTCTTGAAATTGGTGTGCTTCAGGAAGTCTCTCCCGAAGCGAAAATCCTTTACGGTCATGATTCATCAATCCCCTCAAAGTGAGTAAGTATATATTCCAGCGTCATACAGCCATCATCTGATCCTGCATCGTCTTCTGGCAGTAGTATTTCATAGCAGTTTACAAGTGTTCCGCCGAACCTCAGACGGTTCTTTCTTGCGTTTCTCTTACGTTTAAACAGGTACCCGGCAGTGTCCAGCTCCTTGATTACAAGATCTGGGTTTGATGCGCCGTAGTCACTCAGTACCCTCAGGAACAATTCGTCGATAAATGCGACGGAACCAGTCTGCTCGTCTTTCTTGATGCCCTCGGCATAGGGATGCAGTACCGCATAGTTGACAAGGTGATGGTAGTATTTACCAGCAATATCCGTAGCCTCACGAATAGAATTACAATTTTCAGCCATGATGGCGGTGATGCCGTCGATATCTATATTTACACCGAGTTCAACAAGTGTCTTAACTGCAAGCAGTATAACGGCATATTCGTTGATAAGTCTCTCTGCAAGGTCAAATGATTCTGCATCGTCGATTATGTTTCGCATAGTCTCTTTGCACTCATCGTACTGTTGTGTAATAGTATCACGATCAGCACTCAGCAGCTGTTCTGAAAGGGCTTTGCCCAGCACACCGTAATTCTTGTTACAGAAGTCGCGGATGTCATCACTATGCTCACAGTTATCTGTAAACGCAAGCTCGAAGCTGAGAACACGGGCATCGAGACCTCTGTTGTGCATATGTCTGTCACTGAGAAGTCTGTTCTCAGAGGAAGTGATCGCTATGAGTTTCCAGGTGTCCGGAGTTCTCAGGTCAGCATTACTGTTGCAGCGGCTCTTGTCCTGTTCAAGAGTGATCGTATAAAGCAGGCTTTCCATATTCAGTCCGGATGCCACTGTTGCTTCATCAAAAAGCTGGGGTACACCGAATTTCTGAGAGAAATTCTTTATAATTGCGTTGAGAGTGCCGAAGAACGGGATATAGACCTTCTTATCCTTTGGATCGGTGTACACCGATGCCATCAGGGTCTGTGCCGTACTCTTACCTGTTGAAGACTTTCCGTAGAAGGACACGATGAACGACATGAGCGGCAGACCGCAGACCATGCTCAGAAACGCAAGGAATAGTGAAGCACAGCTGCAGCACAGAGCGAACATTATAGCTGGATTCGTAAGCAGACCATTAAGTGCGTCAATGTACTCGGTCAGTGTGCTATCCTTGGTATAGTCAAGCATCTGAGGCTCCTCGTCGTATCCTTTGAATAACAGCTTGCCGTCCTGCATGATGAACCCCATTCCGTTTGACTTTTCCTTGACCTCAATGCGTGCCAGCTGGCGAAAGATGTATTTGCTAAGGGCATCGGCATAATCGAAGTTGATAATCAGCCCGTGCTTTGACAGCTGCGTGATGTCCTTCGGGTACAGAGTATCATAATCGACCTCGACGACTCCACCGTTGATTCTGAGCCTGACGCGGTACACGTTGTTCTTGTCTCTGTACGCCGATTCGACCTCAAACCAGCCGGAGAGCCATACCAGGCCCTGAAAACCCTTGTTGTTCACTGCCAGCAGAATACAATCTCCCTCAACCGGGATCACAGGATAGGTCGGGACGGTTTGTGTGAAGTAGTGTAAATCATTTTTACTAACCGTTTTGCTCCCGAATGCACCGACTCCGTCAAGTACCTGAGAGGCATCAGCCTCGGTAGTGATGTCAGTGAGCTTCGGGATATTTGTAGGCTTGTGGAGAGCCATAAACATCAACCACCTTTCGTAAGAAGCCGTAACCCCTATGAGGGGTTACGGCGATAACAGTTACTCATCGAGGGAAATCTTCTTGATATTGGAGAAGGTCATGGTCTCGCCCTCGCTGTTGCGAATATCGAACTTGACCTTGAGTCCCTTGAAGTCCTTGACATATTCGACATTAGCTTGTGAGATCAGCTTGGAGAAGGGGTAGTCTTCTACCCATTCTCCGTCCACGGAGTTCTTGAACTCTGTGCCGTCCTCCAGCTTGAATACGAACATAACTCTTTTTTTCTCCCCAGCCGTCGTATACCAGAAAGCATCGGTGATCGTACCCTTGTAAGAGCCCTCATCAATGCAGAAGGTGGACTCCTTTACGGTCAGCTTTCTGCCCTTGCTGTCGTTCTCACTTGTATTTGTGTTTAAGATTTCAACTAAATTTGTGCTCATAACAAATTACCTCACTTAATATTAGATTGTGGTGCGCCGGTGCTCAGACCGGTGCACCTCTTATGATAGCTTGACTATTAGTCGAAGCTTAGGAGAACAGTTGTGGAACCGTCCTCATCGGTCTGGACTGCGTCGATGCGACCGCATCTGGTAGTTGCGTTGGACTTGAACTCCGTGTTTGCTGCGAGAGTCTTAATTTTCTCTGCGAGATCAGTGGAGTAAATTATTGCACCCTTGCAGAACTCGTAGGCTCCCGGAGTGCCGTCCTGAACCGCCTTGAAAGCAACCTGTGTGTCGCTCATGAGAACCTTTACGAAGTGGGGCTCCCCGAGTGCGGTATAGAGATTCTTGCTTGCGCCGACCTTCCAGCTACCACCGTTGTCGATGATTCTTAGCTCGCCTTTTCTGTCAGAGTCTGCCTGGAGCTCCTCAAAGCTTGAGAGATCCTTGTAGCCCTCAGAACCGTAGGATACGGTTTTGTAGTTCTTCTTTGAAATAAATTTGCTCATAGTAGTTAACTCCTTTTTATAATAATAAAAATATAAACGAATGCGGAGCCATCTGCAGCTGGTTCCGTGCCATCATCCCATCCGCTAGTTGACAGAGCAGCCGTTGGAGTGGTATAATGTAGATGACTTGTTTATCATCTGATTACATCTTAGCGTAATCCAGAGGCAATTGCTAGAGTAATCTGAATAATCTGTGTAATCAGTTACAATAGCTCGGACGCTGAGAGTTTTATCAGGGATAATTCCATCATCTACTATCAGTGTAGAGTAATCTCAGAATTCTGGCAAGAATCATCAGAGTCATCTGGGTAATTTAAGTAACGAACACCGGAGGGATAGAAATGATACTGAATTTACCGGATCCTCAAATTGAGTTTTCTGCCAACATCTTCTACTGGTTGCTTTGTGAAGCCATGAACAATAAGAGGCTGCCCGGAGATAACTATAAAGGTGATACCCAAAAACTGACGCAGACGCATCTGTTCTATGATCTGAACGCTTTGATGAATGTCGAGGTTGTTTCACCGGGAAAGTTTGACCTCTTGTATCATGAAGGCAGGCTTCAGGGCGGATATAAAAACGCCGCAAGCAAATTCAAATCTGGCTCCTTCAAATCTGCGAGCAGTTCAATATTTCTATTAAATGATGGTGATATGGTAGCTGGCTTCGACACTCAAGTAAAAACTGATTATGCAGCTGCCTATAAAAAGGCAACAGAATTCGCCCGCAGGTATTTTGACTGTGCTGCCTCTGCCAGAAACGATGCACTGGTTCAGAAGACGCTGTACCTGATAAGCACAGATAGTAGTATCAGCGATACCCAGCCCTTCTACATCTGCTCCGACGGCTCAGCAAAGGCGAAATACGATCTCGGAAATATAGTAGATTTTGAATTTGAGGCGTTCCTATTGGGCGTATGGCATTATCTAGTAACGGCTCAGCGCCTACAGGCAGATTTGAAAAATGTGGATAAAATAACAGTAAACTCCGAGTGTCAGCAGTTGAACGTCAGACTGACATACAGCCAATCTGTAATTGTGCCGAAGTGTAAAAAACTGCCGGAGTCTGGTTCCAAAGCACCCCAAAGAATTACTGTCGATGAAATTAGTGACGACCAGAATGCAAACGATGCACAAATTGATTATTATCCCTCAGAAATCGACCGGGACACTGATATTATCTCGATTCTGGAAAACAGTGATATTGCACTGTCCAGAGGAATTTTTTTCTATCTGCTGGCAGAAAACATTCAGACTATCCACCCAAAACGGGACAGGAATGCAGACAGGCGATTGTTTCTTGACTTGTTGAAGCTAATATTCGGTCATGATTTCGATATGAGGTCAGATCGGGGGCTGTCACGTTATCGCCATGACATATTCCGGCAATTTCAAATGCTCTATTCTGCTCACTGTCTGGACGATCAGGTGAAAATTGACGATTTTTCTGATAGGCTGCACCAGAATTACGCTGACGTGCTGGGCTGTATGATAGAAATACGAAAAAAATATTTCTGCTCCGAGGAGAAAAACGAGGCTCTTGTGGCTGAGCTGATCGAATTCATCTGCAATGACCACAGCATAGCAGCCGAGCAGGAATTCATGGTCTACTCTGACGGCTCAGCCCTTACAAAGGAAGAGCTTTGTGATGCAGAAGAGCTTGAATTTGAACCGTTCCTGCTTGGGGTATGGTATTATGTGGTATCTCAGCTTGACACTAAGGATTCTGCCGACGAGGACACATTTAATGCAGTTTTTCGGCTGAGTTATCGTTATAATGGTAAGGAATGTGAAAGTTATCGCTCAGGTGATATCATCAACGAGCAGAGCGAGCGATATATTGAGCTGTACTATCTTGAATAGCCAAAAAAATAACCCAAGATACAAATTGATGTATCTTGGGTTATTTGCTATCCTCTGAGCATTTCCGACATCAACTGTGCGCCTGTGCGAAAGCCTGCGGCGAACATTTCATACTCTTCAATGCTTTCAGCCGTTCCTTGAAGGTCATGCAGCTGTTCAAGCTGCGATTCGATATCGGGATACTGTTTCAAAATATCCTCCTCCAGTGCAGCGAGCTTACCGACGCATTTGATATAGTCCGGGTTTGTGATCCGCTCTTCACCGAAGAAACCACTCTTTCCGTGGTACATATCGTACAGGATCCCCATCAGTACTCCTCCGCCAGCAGCATAGTACAGTAGTCCTCGCTGTCTATGCAGTAGATTTTGCCAATAATCAGCTTCTCTATGGTTGGAAGAATATATGTCATTTCAAACGCAGGCTGCTCAGATTTATGGTGTATGCATTGCAGACCGCCGCTTTCTGTCAGCTCAAACACCTGCAAATAATCCTTCGGCTGCGGCATCTGGTCGATTGCTTGCCACATGAACAGTTGCAGCTCAGGCGGTATCGTTTCATCAACGCCTCTTGTAAGGTAACGCTTCTTTTCAGGTTCAAACATTTTAGTCCTCCGTTCTCGACTCAAACAAGGCATACAGGTCGCCCCGTCTGATGGTAATGGTTTCTTTCAGCTCGTCAGTGATACCGAACCCCATATCCAGCACGACTTCGATATGATAAGGATAGGTCACAACTTTATCAATGTAGGTCTGCACGAATGTACGGAATTCGGCTGTGTTTCGCTTCATATTCTTGTAATCGTCTATCAGGTGCAGATAGTATTCAAGCTTTAACGGCTCAAATCTCCTGAGTTTTGCAAGCTGTGACTGCAACGCATTCCGACGCTGTTCCAATGCTTCTGAACGCTCTATCAGTGCATCGGTGATGATGCCTTTTTCCACAGCGACAGTGATGTTGGAAAGCGCCACGGTGACTTCATCCAGTTCTGTTTTGATGCTCTCATAGTGCTCATCAAATTCAGCGTTATAGCTTGCGATGTACTTATTGACTGCATTGATCCTGCGCCTCAGCGCCGCTTTGTTGAATATCTTCTGCCGGAGCAGGTCAGCAACATAGGCATCCAGGTAATCCTTGTTATTTTCCTTGTTTTTGCAGAGCTGCCTTGGCTCGTCACAGCGGTAGGTGCAAAGCCTGTTCTTGCGTTCACCGGAGTACCGCAGATTGCCTTGAATCCTTTTGCCGCAGACACCGCAGAAAACTTTTCCTGTCAACAGATAGAATTCCTTGCCGTGATAATGCCCTGTATTACGCCTGTTCTTTGCCTTGATCCTCTGAACCTTTTCAAACAGCGACTTGCTGATGATAGCAGGACAGCCGCCCTCCACTCTGATGATATTTACATTAGTCTTGTAGGCGTGATTATTGCGTTTACTGTCGGCTTTTGCAGCAGCTCTGTTAAACACAAAGACACCTGTATATTTCTCGTTATTGAGTATTTCGTAAAGACTATTTTTACCGAAAACATGCCCTCTTTTGGTAGTGTAGCCATGCTCGTTAAGGTAGTCAACGATAGCACAGTAGCCGTGTCCTTCTGCGAACATTTCAAAGATGATTCTGACTGCCTCTGCTTCGTGTTTATTGATGACAAGCTTCCTGTCCTCACCGACATCATATCCGAGAGGTGGACAACCGCCTGTGTGCTTACATTGCAGGGCTGTTTCCTTCATGCCTTTCATGACCTCTCGTCCAAGATTGCGGCTGTAATACTCCGCCATGCCTTCAAGGACGCTTTCCATCATGATGCTCTCAGGGCTGTCGTCTATCCTTTCCAGTACACTACAAAGCTGCACATTATTTTTCTTCAAACGCTTTTTGTAGATAGCACTGTCGTAGCGGTCACGGCTGAATCTGTCCAGCTTATGCACAAGAACGATATCGAACATACCCTTGCCGCTGTCTGTTATCATTTGCTGAAATTGTGGGCGGTTGTCGGTTGTAGCTGAACGTGCTTCATCGGTATATGTCGCCACTACCTGCCAATGTTGCTGCTTGCAGTATTGATTCATTGCTCTGAGCTGAGCGTCAATAGACTCTGTTCGCTGATTGTCTGAGCTGAACCTTGCATATTGTGCAACACGGTGTATCGTCAGGCTCATTTTTGTACTACCTCAACAGGGAGATAGGTGTCCTCGCCATAGCTGTCGCTGATGATCTTGACTCCGTGAAGATAGCAGCTATCTCCGATTTCCAGCACCTCAACAAATTCCATTTCTGATACCGAAAAATCTGAAAATTCTTCCTTGTCAAGCACAATAAAACAGCCGATGTCGTCAATGGTATTAACACTGTACTCATTCATCAGCGACATCATTTTCTTTGCAATATAGGCTCTCAGCATCAGCGGAGTGATGTTGTCGGTTTCCCTAAGATTCGTTACTTTCAGCATGATTTTCCTCCATTTCGTAGGGTACTAATTTCCATTGACTTCTGACTGCCGGTGTCAGCGGATGATACCCCTGTTCACCGATCTTGTAAAGCTTATTTCTGAACTTCGACAGCCGTTCCAGTATATCTGCCTGACGTTCTCTGACACGCTCACTGGTGTTTCCAAGGCTGCCCCAGGCAATGATAATGGCGTCGCTTGTTACCGCATACTCCTCAATCATCTCATCGCAGCCCTTAACGATCAGGTCATCGTCAGAATTAAATCTGAGACTAAGTTTCGGCGTAATGCGGCTATACAGGTTTACGATGTTCACACTGCCGAAACCAAGCTTGTAAAGGTTGTTCAGCACCAGCATGGTCGTCATATCCATGCAAAGGGTATCTGCGCTGTTGGGATTTATCATAATAATCATAGCTGTCTTGCCGTTCTTGTCCCACTCACGGCGCAGCAGTAAGCGATGCTCGCCGTCATCAGAAAACAGCGCCTTGCTTTTCATAACTGTTGTTTCTGTTTTCATAATTCACCTCAAAAAAATGCGGGGCGGAGCTGTAAGACTCCGCCCATTGCTGTTATTTGCGTTTTCTGAAAATGCCGATGATGTCAATAATAACGCCGACTGTTCTGACAAACACTTTCACGGTATTCTTCATTCTTCGATCGCCTCCTTGATTTTTTCAACCGCAATGACTACGGCTGCCACGCCCTCCAGAATCAGTGTAAATGCCATGCCTGCGAAAAATTCTTTCATAAAATACACCTCCTTATTTTAACGCTGATACAGCGTTTTTACCTCGTTCATGGTCTGCTCGAACAGTTCAGAATCCAGCAGCATTTCTTCAATTTCATCAGTTGTATAGCCAAGCTCCAGCAGCAGCTCAACGTCCTCTCTGTCCACGCCGTAGCAGCCGCAGATCATTAAGAGATCGTTGGCGTAGTCCTCGTCCTTGTCATCATAATCATAGCCGTACAAGCGGTACAAATAGCGCCAGTCAAACTGCTGCATCTGTTCTTCAAAGGTGCTGACAGAAATATTTCCGTTGCTGTCGATGCAAACAATATTACCGCCATTGACAGGCACTTCCTCACATCTCCCAGCAAGCTTTACAGCTTTCAGAGCGGCATTGAGGATTGCAGTAGTTGAAGCATAGATGTATAAGCCAAGCTCATGGAAATGCAGCAGCGTGATCGGGTTATCTCCCTTGACGAGAAAGAGTGTGTTATCGTTCCGAAGTATCGTAAAAACAAAACTGCCACGAACCGCCTCCGCCATAGATTTGATGCTGTTGCTATCGACTGCATTTTCCTTTTCAAGAAGCTGAACGGCTATGTAGGTGTCTGTCTCTATCGGAGTATCAGGCAGAGCCTTTTCCCGGCGAAGCTCACTGTCATTATACAGCACGCCGTTATGGGCAAGGGCAAAGCTGTGAGTATCTGTGCTGCCCTCAAATGGGTGATTGTTATAGTTGTGTTTCTCGCTGCCCTGCGTTGTAAAGCGTGTGTGACCAATAACAGCCGTTGTGTCTTTCGGAAAATAGAGCTTGACCTTGTGTGCAGGCTTCGCTTTTTTAAATGTTACGATGTTTCCGCTGTTGACATAGCTGATGCCTGTTGCATCTGTCCCTCTGCTTTCGGCTGCAACAGATAATGCCCTGAGTAGTCGCTTTAGTGTACTTGCCGACACTTTCTTTCCATAGTCCAAAAAGCCGAAAATTGCACACATATCACTCAGCCTCCTTTCCGATAATCTCAAAGCTGTCTGCATCGGGACAGATACCGAGACTTCTGCCATTGTCCCACTTCATGTGCAGGGTTCCCATATCGTCAACGTAAGCAACTGTACCTGTCATTCCATCAGGTATAGGTGAGTAAGGATCGTCCATATGCAGCAGACGGATTCTTGTGCCTACGGGGTAAGTCTTCTTGTAGTATTCAGCCTTGTTCATCTCACATATCCTCCTCAACAGTTACTTCATCATTGACATACAGTCTGCGCTCTTTCAGGTACTGGATCAGCTCAGGATAGGTTATCTTCTTCACAAGCACAGACCACGAAAGCTCCTCTAATTCAATCTGGGACATAGAAATAGCCACATCGCAGATCGTATCCACAAACTGCAACGTGGCTATAAATGTGTTATACTTTAGTGTGCCTCTGAAAAGGCGGAACTCAATGGTACTGTAATTGCAAAGGTTGACAGCGCTGTATCTACCGTGGTCACTGCACTTAGCTTTCTTCAAGATTTCCTGACCTGTTTTTTCGTAGCCGTAGCGAGCAGACCAACGGTTCATATTATACTGGCTCCTTCGGGAGAAACAGAAGACCTCGTTCCAGTGCTTTTCTATCAGGAACAGG
Source organism: Ruminococcus sp. (assembly GCA_017525915.1). Lineage (GTDB taxonomy): Bacteria > Bacillota > Clostridia > Oscillospirales > Ruminococcaceae > Ruminococcus. The sequence goes on along the minus strand of JAFXSC010000024.1, from coordinate 26,790 downwards.
ATTTTCCCGATGACTTCTTCCTGCTCCGCCTGATTGTCACCGAAAGCATTTCTGTTGACATGGATATGCAGACCGCAGGTGCTTGTTTGGTGGGAGCGGTAGCCCATTTTTATCGCATCATGCAGGATAGCTTCCCAGTTTATGTCATTCATGTGGTACTCCAATGTCATAGGGTGACTTACGATCTCAAATCCGTCATCAATACTGCCGTCACTCTTGATGTAAATATGCTCATGACGAGCATTCCCAATTTCTTTAAGGGTGCTTGCATTCTCATCGTCCTTGCCGCCGCAGTCCACTTCAAGCTCTACTCCAAGATACCGCTTACCGTCACCATAGAAAACAGGCTCAGGTTTGTAGCTGTACTCTTCTATCTCGCCATTGAAATCATCATAGCAGCTGTTGCAATAAGGATAATCGCCTCGCCAGTTGATGTTGTTGTCGTGGATAATTCTGTTGCAGCACTCACAGCGGTGATAGTAATCATTGAAGCAGGTTTCGCAGAGTGTGGTATCATCGTCCTGTACTGCATCGTTAACCCATATAGTTTCACCACAGTGATCGCAGGTGGTGCAGTGTTCGTCAACACACTCATGACAAAGGAACTGATCGTCCACCCATGTTCCGTCCTCCTCTTTGATCTCTCGTCCGCAGATGTCGCAAGTTCTTACGTTTTCTTCCATTTCAATTACCTCCAAAAATAAAAATTCCGATAAGGCTGGAAATAGACCTTATCGGAATTATAATATATATTTGAATTTTGGATATGTTACATTCTGTTCATCAGCAAAAAGTAACGAAAATATAGCCTTCTCCACTTGCATTATTTGGTGAAATGTGGTATAATTATTAGAATAAGAGTATATTTCAGATTTGGAGAATCTATCATGATAAATATAAGAAAACTTGAAGCAGAGCTGTGGGAATCGGCTGATCTGCTTCGTGCAGGCTCAAAACTTACATCGAATCAGTACTGTATGCCCGTACTGGGACTTATCTTCCTCAGATACGCTTACAGCCGCTTCAAAATGGTTGAAGCTGAGATACTGAAAGACCGTCCTAAGCGTGGCGGACGTGTTATGCCTGTTGAAGCAAGCGACTTTGCGGCAAAGAGCGCACTCTTCCTTCCCGAAGATGCTCAGTACAAGTACCTCGTTAATCTGCCTGAGAATATAGCTGCAGCTGAACTCAAAAACCGCTCAGGTCATACCATGAACAGTCTCGGTGAAGTAGTAAACAATGCCATGCAGCTTGTTGAGGAACAGAGCGAACAGCTCACAGGCGTGCTTCCAAAGGACTACACTATCTTCTCGGACGAGCTTCTCTCAGAACTGCTCCGTATCTTCAATAACAGTGCTCTCGATGATATCGACGGCGATATCGTTGGTCGTATATATGAGTACTTCCTGAATAAATTTGCAAAGAATATCGCACAGGACGATGGTGTGTTCTTTACGCCAAAGTCTCTTGTAAAGATGATAGTTAACATAATAGAGCCGAAAAGCGGTGTCCTGCTTGATCCTGCCTGCGGAAGCGGCGGTATGTTCATTCAGAGCGGTGACTTCGTAAATGCCGCAGGTATGCACGCTAACAGTGCTATGACATTTTACGGACAGGAAAAGGTGGAGTACAACGCTCAGCTCTGTCTTATGAATATGGCTGTACACGGTCTGACAGGCGTTATCAAGTCTGGTGATGAGGCTAATACTTTCTACCATGACGCACACAACCTCAACGGCAAGTGTGATTACGTTATGGCAAATCCGCCCTTTAATGTGGACAAGGTCAAAGCTGAATCCTGTGAGAATGCAGGTCGTCTGCCTTTCGGTATGCCCGGAATCAACAAGAGCAAGGAAGTCGGCAACGGTAACTACCTGTGGATTTCCTACTTCTACTCCTACCTTAATGATAAGGGCAGAGCCGGTTTCGTTATGGCTTCTTCTGCTACGGACAGTCAGGGCAAGGACAAAGATATCCGTGAACAACTTGTCAGAACAGGCGATGTTGACGTTATGATCTCTGTCGGCAATAACTTCTTCTACACGAAGTCTCTCCCTTGTTCGCTGTGGTTCTTCGATAAGAACAAGCCCGAAGCTATCAGGGACAAGGTTTTGTTCATCGATGCAAGAAACTACTACACCGTTGTTGACCGCACTCTCAACGAGTGGAGCGAATGGCAGCTCAAAAATCTTAATGCTATTGTATGGCTGCACCGTGGTGAAATAGATAAGTATCAGAATCTTCTTGCTGAGTATAAACAAATTCTCGGCAAAAGCATCACTTTTGAGGACTCGCTCAATTTACTGAAAGATGAACTCAAAGATTTGCAGAAGCGCCTGAAACTTGAACTTGAAAATGCAAAGCGTGGCGACCAGAAGCGTATACAGGCTTTATTTCATGAAGAAATAACTGCAAAGAATGCGGAAATCACCATTGCTAAAGAAGCTCTCTGGCTGTATGAAAAGTTCGGTGAGGGCGAATACAAGGACATAGAGGGGCTTTGCAAGGCGGCAACGATCAGCGATATAAAGGAAAAAGGCTGGTCGCTGACTCCCGGTGCTTATGTTGGTGTTGCTCCTGTGGAGGACGACGGTGTTGACTTTGCAGAGCGTATGGCTGAGATACACAAGGAGCTTCTTGCTTTGCAGGCTGAGTCCAACTCTCTTATGGAAACCATATCGAAGAATATGGAGGAGTTGGGGATATGAACTATAAAGAAGAAAAATTAGCTGATTATATTGATATTCTTTCTGGATATGCATTTAAAACAAAGGATTTTACGGATAAAGGAATTCCAATAATAAAAATAAAAAATATATGCCCACCTTATGTTTCGCTTGATGATTTATCATTTGTATCAAAAGAAACAGCAGCTTTACAAAAGAAATTTGAACTTACATATGATGATGTATTGATAGCCATGACAGGTTCTCATATAAATCAATGGGCTTCAGTTGTTGGAAGAGTTGCAAGAGTAAAATATAATCAAAAAACATTATTAAATCAACGAGTTGGAAAGATTACAGTTAAAGACAATAATAAAGCAAACATAGATTACATATATTACTTTCTTTCACAGGATTCGATAAAAATTGAATTAGCTGCTAAAGCTGGTGGTGCTGCTAATCAAGCAAATATTAGTCCTACACAAATAAAGGATTTGTGTTTTCCATGTCCTGAAATATCTAAGCAGAACAAAATTGCAAGCATTCTTCGCTCCTACGATGACCTAATCGAAAACAACCAGAAGCAGATAAAGCTCCTTGAAGAAGCGGCACAAAGGCTCTATAAAGAGTGGTTCGTCGATATGCACTTCCCCGGCTGGGAGAATACAAAGAGCGTTGACGGCGTGCCGGAGGGATGGAGGAAAGCACATCTTTCTGATATAATAGAAAAAATAACAACAGGTTTGAACCCAAGAAAAAACTTTGTACTTGGACAAGGTAATAATTACTATGTCACTATAAAGAATATGGGAAATAATACCATCTACTTGGATGATAAATGTGATAGAATAACTGACGATGCATTAGAAAAAATCAACAAAAGATCTGATTTAAGAATTGGAGATTTGCTTTTTTCTGGTATTGGTACAATGGGAAGAGTATATCTTGTTTCAATTCCTACAAATAACTGGAATGTAAGTGAATCGGTTTTTACCATGAGAGCAAACAATACTGTTTCTAAAGAGTATTTATATATGTTGCTCCTATCTTCTGATATGCAGCATTATTGTGATTGTAATGCTCATGGTGCAGCTCAAAGAGGAATAAGAATGGCTGATTTAAAAGCATATCCATTTATTCTGCCTAAATCAGAAATATTAACGAATTTTACAGCTATTATATCACCATTTATTGAAAAAACTCAGGCTTTGCAAAAGCAGATTACAAAACTTAATGAAGCCCGTGACCGTCTGCTGCCAAAGCTGATGAGTGGGGAATTGGAGGTTTAATTATTGGAAAGAAGAAACTTTGCACAAGTGCTTAAAGATGCTGACATTGATCTATTGCGAGAGTATCAAAGATTATATATAATGTTTAATAAATGGCATATAAGTATCGATCGCTCTTTCCGAGATATTTGCGAAGACAATTTTGAAGAATTGCCATTCAAAGGTACATGTATTTCCCTTGATGATTTCGATCAATACTATGGATTTCTCTTCGAGGAGGATCCAACTGATTTTGATATCAATTATCTTGTTAACTATTGTGAATACGTATTTAACTTATCAATATTCAATATTGGTCTACCCATATATCGTCCTAATTATAATGAAATGAGTATTATAACTCAAATTAGAAACATTATGGATAAGATTGGTTATATCGAAGCAACCCAAGACAACTTGACTATTTTTGTCCCGAAATCGCAACCCGCGATTGTAGTCTCAGAAAAACTGCCACCGAATCTTTCATATAAAGTGATTGAGTATAATCATCATTCGATGAAGGGAGATCTAGTTCGGAAACAGGCAACATTAAAACTACTCGCAGATCAGTTGGAGGCTAAAAGAGGCGAACTTAAACAACTTAACAGATCACTCGAAGATGATATATTCTATCTTGTTAATAATCTGAACATTCGTCATAATAATATCGATTCGGATTCAACCAAATACAAAAAAGCAGTTGCTGAAATGTCGAAAGAAGAACTCGAAGAATGGTATGACAGAACCTATGATATATGTCTGTATGCTTTTATGACTTTAGATCAGGCTGATCGTAATGCTAAGGTTAAGGAATTAAAGGCTAAAATCGAATGCAACAAAGAATGAAAAAATCTGTTACATAAAAAGTAAAGAAGGGATATTATGATTTTTGATGGTTACTGGAAAAAAGAACTCAAATATCATATAAAGCAAATACGACTATGGCAGTATCTTTCTGCTAACCATAGTAAGTACGCCGAGCACCAGATCAACAAGTATGTGCTGTACTCGGCAATCGTGATACGCAAAATGATTGAGGAAGAAAAAGATGCAGAAAATCAATTTAAAGCATCAACATTAAAGATGCCTGTTCTGTACCTGCTGAACTATAAAGTTCCGGTTCTGAGATTCAAATTCTCAGGAGATGATAGCTTTATTTTGCATAGAATAATCACTGACTATTATAAAGATAAAGCGGTCAAAGATACCTTAGAAGCAGAATATGTCGGTAATAATATTATCCACTCCTATATCTGGGGGTTAGGATATTCAGACATTAAAGATAAAAGAAGAATCACCCATTTTATGGTATCGTCAGACAGATTTAAATCAAAATATTTGTATAGCATTTCTCTTAATGATTGGATTGCTTATGTTGAATATTGTATTACTAAATCTACGATATGACTGATAAAAATTTGGAGGTAAACATGGAAATCAATGATATTAAGGATACAAAGGAAAAGTATGATTTTCTCAAAGCATTTTTGAAGCTTGAAGCACAAAGGCGCAGCCCAAGCAGAGAAGGAATGATCGATGCATTGAAAGAGGCACTGACGGTTGCTTGTATTGATATAAAAAATGTAGAAGCAAGCCGTGGCGAAACAACTCCAACTCCATGGGAGAATATTCCGAATGAAGTGTTATTTGGAAAACTCTCAGAGTACCAGCAAGGAATGTATCAGCACGCGGTGAATAAGTTCGGCGAGGAAGCTGTTAAGAAATTACTTGAACAGGGTATGCAGTAAAAGGTTAGATTCTTAACGTTGAGTTGGAGGTGAAGAATGTTTTCAGAAAAGTACAAGTATAAACCAGAACAACCTATACAACTGGAGTCAATGTCAGAAAGCTTAAAACAAAGAATATGGAATCTATTCTATATTAACGAAATTAAATCAGGGGGTATAGGTTCATCACGATTAAGTCAATCAATCAACGGTACTCCACTAATTGAAGACTTAATTTTAGACAAACTTGGGCTTGATGCAACTCAAAAGGATAATTCCGAAAGATTAAAAAGACAGATTCTTACTGCTTTTCAATGGTATCAGGTTTACGATTTTATCGAAATACATATTTCATTATTAAACGATGAAAAAAGAGCAGCTAGAGTTGATCAGTATAATGCATTACTTGAAGCAGAAAAGGCTGGATACCGAATTGTAAAAGGCGAAATAGTTCCTATTACTGATAAAAACGAGATAGAATCTATTGAAAAAACTATATCATCGCCTTATGCAAGTGTTAGTGTACATATGAATAAGGCATTGGAACTCTATTCAGATAGGGAGAAGCCTGATTATGAGAATTCTATAAAGGAATCAATAAGCGCTGTTGAAGCAATGTGCTGTATAATAACAGGCATGACAGGTGCAGGAGCAACCCTTGGTGCAGCTCTAAAAAAGTTAAAGGATAACGGGGTACATATACATAAAGCAATGGAAAGCGCATTTTCCTCACTATATGGATATACCTCAGACGAGAACGGTATCCGTCACGGCGGGATAGATTTTACCAACTCTCCTGCAGAAGACGCAAAATTTATGTTGGTATCTTGTTCATCGTTTGTAAACTATCTAATTGAAAAGTGGAGTAAGATTAAATAATACATCCGATAGTTTGGAGTGAGTAATATGCCGGTAATAGATGCTGGCTTGTTCAAGGAAACTACAGCTGATTTGACAGGAATTCCTCCCTGCAATGATGTGTTCACCTTTTACTATGATGAAACAGGAAATTGCAGAAAATTTTCACTTACTGATAAGGGCTATAATTCAGAAGATGCTGTAGAAAACAATTTTATTTTAGCAGGCGTTTTACATCACGGTACTGAGTTTCAAATAGATTTTGATTCGCTGTACAGTCAGCTTGGATACTCAGCAGAACAAAAAGAACTAAAATTCAAGCATATTTATCTAAATAGTAAAAGTTTTCTGGATTTCATCGGAAGTAAAAGAGCAAGCATATATATTGAATGGCTTTATAAAAGCGGGCTATATGTTCATTATAGCACGCTAAACAATCTTTACTACTCTTTGGTAGACATAGTGGATTCGCTCTATGACCTTTATCCGTATATCGTTTGCAATCCAGAATGGTGTACAGGAGTAAAAAGTGCCCTATACGACTTTGTTGTGAAGTTTCGAGATGAGTTTACCGACATTTTGATTAAATACGGGTATCCCAACATTCAGGATTGTATGTCTTTTTGTCAAGAGTTATGCGATTTCATCAGACAGAATAATGATGAAGAAGAGTACTACCCTGGCTTTTTCATGGAACTGTTGCGCCAAATGCTAAAACAAGCCGGTAACCGCAATCAATTGGTGTTCGTTCAGGAGAATGAGCCCAATAAACTGATTGACGAGTATTATTTGTTCTATCTTGAACGATGCGAGTTATTCAGCAAGTCATATCACATATTCGATGAAGAAAAAACAGTTCAAGCACGAATTAAAGACGTAATCTTTGAGGAAAATGGAGAGCGATTTACTAATTTTGAATTCTGCAACTCACAGGATAATCGCTTTATTCAAATATCAGACCTGTGGTGTGGCACACTTGGGAAGATGTTTCGTTATCTTGATGAAATAGACGCGAACAATATCATGATAATTAAGCGATCATTATCGGATGAGCAACAAGAGAATCTCCAAATGATATTTGAATTGATCCATAAATCCGATATGAAGTGCCCACTTTTTTTGAAAAACTCAAATGCAGCTAATAATATTAATTCGAGAATACAAAAACTTGTTATATTAAAAAAATAAGGATAAATGAGGTGGTTTTATGAGCTACGATTATTCCGAAAACATACTTGTCCAGGGTGCGGCAGGCGATCTTCTCAGAGACGAGCTTGGCTGGGACGTTGTTTTTGCCTATAACGAGGAAAAACTCGGCACAGACGGCACACTCGGCAGAACTTCATATAAAGAGATACTGCTGATGCGGTATTTTCGTAATGCTCTGAAAGACCTTAATCCTTGGATCACCGATACTCAGATCACCGAAGCGGAAAAGCGTATGACCGAGCATATGTCTACGGCATCACTTATTCAGATAAACGAGGAGAAGTACAACTATATCCGTGACGGAATCCCCGTGACCGTGAAACGTCCCGACGGCAAAACCGAGACTAAAAAAGCAAAGGTCATCAACTTCAATGAACCTTGCAAGAATCATTTTCTCGCTGTCAAGGAACTGAAAATACACGGCGATCTCTACCGCCGCAGAACTGATATTGTCGGTTTTGTAAATGGTATCCCTCTGCTGTTTGTGGAGCTGAAACGTACAGATGTTGACGTTCAGAATGCCTACTATGATAACTATACAGACTACCTGTCAACTATACCTCAGCTGTTCTACTATAACGCTTTCCTTATGCTCTCAAACGGTATGCAAGCTAAGGTTGGAACTCTCGAAAGCAAGTATGAGTTTTTCCACGAATGGAAAAGACTTGCAGAAGATGATCAGGGCAGCGTTGAGCTTGAAACAATGCTCCGTGGTATCTGTAAGAAAGAGAACTTCATTGACCTTCTCGAAAATTTCATTCTCTTCGATCATTCTGGCGGACATACTGCAAAGATTCTTGCAAGAAATCATCAGTATCTTGGAGTAAACGAAGCTGTAAAGGCGTATGCTGACAGAAAGCTCAATGACGGTAAACTCGGCGTTTTCTGGCATACTCAGGGCAGCGGAAAGAGCTACTCAATGCTGTTTCTCTCACAGAAGATACGCCGCAAATTTGAAGGCTCTCCCACAATTGTTATACTTACTGACCGTGATGACCTTAACAGGCAGATAAGCGATACTTTCGAGAACTGTGGGCTGCTTGGTAAGACTAAGGCTTCGCAGTTTATAGCTTCAAGCGGTGAAGACCTTGTAAAAAAGCTGGAGAAGAATCCGAGCTTTGTGTTCACTCTTATACAGAAGTTCAATAAGCCCGATGTTAAGCCTATTTATCCTGACCATGACATTATCATAATGTCTGATGAAGCACACCGTAGTCAGTACGGAGTTTATGCAGATAATATGATGAAACTGCTCCCCACTGCTTCAAGGATTGGCTTCACAGGAACACCGCTTCTTTCAAGCGATAATATCACCGCCAGAACATTCGGCGGATATATCTCTATCTATGACTTCAAACGTGCTGTTGAGGACGGTGCAACAGTTCCGCTGTACTATGAAAACAGAGGAGAAAAGATCGAAGACCTCCGCAATCCAGATATTACAGATAAAATCCTTGATGCTATCGAGAATGCAGATATTGATCCCGACCAGCAGGATAAACTTGAAGCTGAATTTGCCAAGGAAATACATCTGCTTACAGCTGAACCGAGACTGCGTTCCATTGCCAAAGACTTTGTAAGGCATTATTCCGACCTATGGACAAGTGGAAAGGCTATGTTTGTTTGCCTTAATAAAGTGACCTGTGTTCGTATGTATGACTACGTACAGGAATACTGGGACAAAGAGATAGAGCTGCTGACAAAACGGCTGAAAGACGCAACTCAACAGGAAGCTCAGGAGCTTGAACGTAAAATCAAATGGATGCGTGAAACAGAAATGGCTGTTGTAATCAGTCAGGAACAGAATGAAATTCAGACCTTTGATAAATGGAAGCTGGATATCAAAACACACCGCACCAAAATGGAAAAGCGAGAACTCGATAAGGAGTTCAAAGATTCCGAAAATCCGCTGAGAGTTGTTTTCGTATGTGCAATGTGGCTGACTGGTTTTGATGTAAAGTGCCTTTCATGCCTGTATCTGGACAAACCACTGAAAGCACATATTCTTATGCAGACAATCGCCCGTGCTAATCGTGTTAATGCAGGTAAAAGCAATGGTCTTATCATTGACTATATCGGTATCGTCAAGGCATTAAGAAAAGCTCTTGCAGACTATACAGCTAATAAGGGCAAAGGCGGCGATGATCCTACAATTGATAAGGATAAGCTGATAGAGCGGATTCTTGAAACTATTGAAAAGGTCAAGCAATACTTCAAAAACCGAGACTTCAGCATACAGAATATCATTGATGCTTCTGGATTCAAAAAGATGCAGTTTCTGAGGGATGCTGCAGATATTGTATGCGGAAGTATCGAAGACAGGAAGACATTTACTACTTACGCTTCTGAAATAGGACGTCTGATCAAATATACAGACCGATCTGATTTAACCGGAGCTACACGAAAAGAATGTGAAGCCATTGCAGCCATATACTCTGAGCTACAGAAAAAGCGTAAGCATACAGATACTACTGACCTTATGATAGAGATCAATAATATCATAAATCAGTATGTAACTGTAAACGCTAATCCTAATATCACAGAGAATAATCGCCAGTTCGATATCAGTAAGATAAACTTCGAGCTTCTCAGCAGAGAGTTTGCAAAGGCAAAGCATAAAAACCTTGTCATGAAAGACCTTGAAGAAGTAATACTGCTAAAGCTCAATCAGATGGTTTTCGGCAATCCTAACCGTATAAATTATTATGATCGTTACCAACAGATCATAACTGATTATAACAGTGAGCAGGATCGCACTAAAATCGAAAAGACGTTCATGGATCTTATGAATCTTGCAAATAGTCTTGACGAAGAAGAGCAGCGGTATGTCAGGGAAGGATTCAACAGTGATGAAGAGCTATCAATGTACGATATGCTGTTCAAAGAAAGCCTGTCCCCTAACGACATCAAAAAGATCAAGGAAGTTGCTGTTGACCTGTTGCATAAAGTAAAGTCCAAGATATCTGAACTTGACCATTGGACTGATAAGCAGGAAACAAAAGCTGCGGTCGATAATCTCATAAGAGATACTTTATGGGCTGAACTTCCTGAAAGCTATGATGAAGTAAGCATATCAGTTTACCGACAGAAAATATATGAGTATCTTTATACAAGATATAGTGGCATAGCTTGATATAATCGCCCTCCACGGGCAGTGGCACTCCGTGCAGGCAGCTGCGCTGAGCAATGCCAGCATACACTCGCTGGCGCTCGTCTGCTGTCAGCCCTCTTACGAGGGCAATCTTTTATAAGTTTTATTATCTTTTATCTATCATCTTTATATTAGTAATAATATTTATATAAATATAAAAATAATATAAATATAATAGTGATGGAATATATACTAAAAAACAAACACAAAAATACAGCAACCCTTATGGCTCATAAAGAGATTTCTAAGAATATCCCATAAAATAGCCATAAGGGTTGCTGCTGCTTTCGTGGTAGAATTATGATATGGAATAAGAAAACGATTGCAAAAATAAGTAAAATATAATAGTGGTGACGTTATTTTTTGTCCTTGAAACACCTCTGTGAAGGAGTCTTGAAAGCTCTGCGGTTATGTCTGAACGACTTGACATTTCCTTTGACAAACAGCTTCACTACGACCGTTTCTGGGTATACCTCGATACGATCTATAAAACGTTGAAGGAGTGTTCTGAATTCGTAGGAGTCCCTGTCAAGGGTAAGGAAACTCTCTTTAACTGACGGTTCAGAATAGTCAAGGCACTTCTTCCTGACGAGCTCTATGACATACTCTTCAAGGCTGTTCTTTTCGATCTCTTTCGGATTATCACAGTCAGCTTTTTTCGTACCACAGGTGTAGGTATGATAAGACGGAAGAGTTGGTCTTAACCGTATAGTGCCATTCATTGAGTGATGGCATACTCCGCATACAACTAATTTACTGAGCAGATACACACAGTTGCAATGCCTTGAACGGTGCATATGAGCGATACGTTTTTTCTCAGCAGCCGCCCATGTCTCACGGCTGATAATAGCAGGTATACCGCCTTCAATGCGAATGATCTCCTCAGACGGTTTGTTCCTGTGGCTGTTGCGTTTGTTGTCATATCCCTTAGACTCCGAACGGTTGAAGATATACACGCCTGTGTACTTTTCGTTCCTCAGGATCTCAATGAAGGAGTTTCTTGTAAACGGCTTACCGATCTTGGTGAGAAATCCGTCGGCATTCAGTGCATCGGCTATCTGCTGATAAGAATAGTCGCAGAGATACATACTGAAGATCAGCATGACTGCCTTTGCTTCCTGTTCGTTGATCACATAGTGATGTGATTCATCAATATCATATCCAAGTCCGGGACAGCCGCCGTTGAATAAACACTTGTAAGCATTCTCCTTCATCCCCTTCATGCTTTCTCTTGCTAAATTGGCTGAATAGAACTCGTTGATAGATTCGAGAAGCCCTTCCAGAAGTATGGACTCAGGACTGCTGTCGAGTCTCTCCAGTACACTGCACAGCTTTACTCCGTTCTTGCGGAGTTTTTGCTTATAAAGGCTTGAATCATAGCGGTTTCTTGCAAATCTATCCAGCTTATGCACAAGCACGATGTCGAACTCTCTCTTGTTGGAATCTGCGATCATCTGCTGAAACTGCGGACGCTTGTCGGTAGTCGCACTATAAGCCTCATCAACATATTTCCCTACGATCTTCCAGCCATTATCTGCGCAGAACTTCTTCATTGCCCTGAGCTGTGCTGATATCGACTCCTCTCTCTGCATACTTGTTGAGTACCTTGCATAACAGGCTACTCTTAGCGGTTTGTTATCCATTGTCTGCATTCCTTTCGCATTTTTGGACCGGTCATCATTATTTTATCAGCATGGTGTATGGAATGCAATTACTTTTGAAGAAAATTTGCGAAACTAACAAAGGTGCTTTTTTCTGATTCAGGAAAACCTACGAAAAGTTCATTGATAATTCTTTTACAAATATATTGCGTTTCTGAGGACGATGTGGTATAATAGCATTAGAATACTTTGACCATATATGCCAATATTATAAACAGAGGTGATACGCAATGCTGAATGTTTATTTCGGAGATATGCCCGATGCGATCTACAATACCAATATCTACTTTAATAACACATATAAGGACAGCTGGATCACTAAACCGCTGTCAAGAGAGATCATACAAGCCGTAGATCATTCTGAGGTCATTGATGAAAAGACCATTGCCAGTCCTGTTTTTGGAAATATGAGCCCTAAAAAACTGTCTGGTGGTGTGAAGACACTTCTGCTGATCGCCTATGACAAAACAAAGGTCTTCAACGCTTCCACCTGCGGTGATAACTGTGCAGAGTGGATACTGAGAATCGCAGATGATAAGAAAGTGATCATCAATCTGCGTCATCTGATGGATTTCGGCAAGGGCGAGTTTAAGATCAGAGTGCTTAATACCGGTAAGATCGTAAAGAATATGGGCGATCTCGTTGCAGAAGCCGGAGAATTTGTGTGAGGCAGCTATGACAGGAACACATCATATTGAAGTAAAAAACAGAGACGCTGTTTTCAAGTTTGATCTGCAACGGTACTGCAACACTTAACATATATGAAATAGATGAAACAACTGCTTTTTCTGAATGCAAAGTTCTCTCTTTCGATGAACCGAATGAAGATTGGCTTGATTTTGTTGCACAAAATAGGCAAGGAACATACAGCGGAGATCAATATGACCTGATATTCGGTCCGGTTGCAAATGATGATGTATACAGGACAATTACACTTTACATGACCGGAATACTTTCAAAAGAGCAGACACTTGAAGCTTTAAAAATAAGGAAGCTTTACAACCAGCTTGTTTTCACATCAGAAAAATCTCTTGAATATTTGAAGTTCCAGAGGAGGCTGTTTGTATGAATGAAAATCAATTCAATTCTCTCTTGACGCTTATAGTGCCGCAAATCATAGATAAAATAACGGAGAACAGCAATATTTCTGACATAGATGCAATTGACAGGTTTTACAATTCACGGCTTTACAGTGAATTATCAGATGAAAAGTCTAAGTTATGGCACTATAGTCCTTTGCTGCTCTACACTATGTATCAGGATGAACTGCTGACTGGAAGCTATGACTATCCGGAGGAGGCTTAAAAATGAGCAGAGAAAGTGAATTCCTGATATACTGCATGGAGCGTTATCGCTACTATAAAAAACTTTCCGGAAAGGAAGTTGCGGAGATCTTCGAGAAAAGCGGAGTTAATGAGTACATTATCAAATGCTATGGCGCACTTCATACTGTTGGTGAAGAATACCTGATGAATGATATTGATGAGTATATATCTCAAAACAATCACAGCAATAATTCAGCAAAAAGCTGCAAATAATAAGCCTGAGAGGTAATTTCGTATGCTGAATAAGCTTTTCGGAGAAATGCCCGAAAAACAATATCATAATTATGTGTATAATACAAGTGTGTACTTTGATAGTATATTCTGATGCACAAAACAGAAATGCAACTATTTTGCAATTACCTTGCTTTTCTGAGCCATATGTGATATAATACCATTAAGTCAAAAGTATGGTTAATAACAATACATAAATAATTTGGCTGTAATCCTCAAATACCAAATTGAAGTGTAATAAAACGATAAGCCAACTCAAAGGAGAGTGAACCTTGTGATCAATGAATTAAGTATTAAGAATTTCAAAATACTTCGTGACCTGAAAATCCCGAAGCTGAGTCCGGTTACTTTGATTGCAGGAAAAAACAATGTAGGAAAATCCACTGTTCTGGAAGCAATTTTCTTTTCAAACAGTTATGCTCAAGCGGACACTTTTCTCAAGTTGAATATGATCCGAGGTGCTCAGGCTTCAACTGTTACAGAGTTGTGGAAGTCTTACTTCAATCTGGCATCAACAGAAAAGAAAATGTGCATCAAAAAGGGCGAAGAAAATAGTACTAAAACAGTTACAGTTTCGCTGGAAAACGGTAAGAAAGCTGATAAACAGGTTGGCGAAATCCTGCCTGTTAATGATACACTGAAGCTGTCTAACAATAATGTACTTGACCAGTATTTATCGATATCTGCAACAAATGGTACAGAAGAAGATAATATTGCATTTTATATTGGTTTCGACGGTAAGCTTCAGACAGAAGACTTGAATCAGCAGAATAATCCGGTAAGAAACAGTACTTTCACACAGTATTTAGGTGCAAGAATTGGTTATGGTGGTTCAAACTTAGCTGAACTATATGGAAAAATTGACTTAGAAGGTAAGAGCAATATCGTTATAAAGGCTCTTAAATTGTTTGATCCTGAAATAACCGATATAAAAACGATCGTTCAGAACGGAATTGCGAAGTTATATGTTACTTTAGAGAATGGCCAAAAGCTTCCTGTTGATTACATGGGCGACGGCATTAATAAGCTAATGAGCATTTGTATCTCGATTCTTGCTAATCCAAACGCTATTATCCTCATCGATGAAATAGAAAACGGCTTCCATTATACAATGCATAAAAAAATCTGGGAAATGATTATTTCAGCTGCAAATGAAGTAAATACTCAGGTAATAGCAACTACGCATAGCTATGAATGTATTCAAGGCGCATCTGATGCAATAGGTACTGATGATAAATTCAGCTATGTTCGCCTGGATCAGATCAATGAGCAGATCGTTGCAAAGTGTATGAGTGCAGAACAGCTAAAACTGGCTTTAGATTCAGAAATGGAAGTCAGATAAGAGGTGTATCATGAAAAAAGAGGATAAGAAAAAGATACAACCAAATATCAAGCATTTAATTCTTTGTGAAGGTATTGATGAAAAGTTTTTCTTTATGTGGTATCTTGATTATTTAAAAAAACAGCCGATGTATACCCAATTTAATGAGATCCAACTTGAAGATATAGGTGGAAACGAGGATATAAAAAAGCAACTTGGACTTTGGATGCAAATGTCCGGATTTGAACAGTTAAAAACTATCGGCATAATTCGTGATGCTGAGAAAGATGCAGATGCTGCTGTCCGTTCTATAAACCAATGCTTTTCAGACAATGGTTTAATAGTTCCTGATGCGCCATTTTCTTTAGGTATAAGTTCAGATGGACCAAACACCATATACGGAATTCTACCTGGATTTGTTGAGAATGGTGAACTCAAAAACGGAGCATTGGAAGATCTGTGTTTACAGATACTAATAGATAAGCAATCTGAATCAAAAATGGATATGATCCAAGAATATCTTAAAGAATTACAAACTAAGTTTGATTATAAAATACATCATATCCATAAATCCAAGCTCCATACATATTTTGCTTCTGACGATAAATACATTGGAAGTAAAATCGGCGAAGCTGCAAAGATCGGGGCTTTTGATTTTGAAAGTCCATGCTTAGCACCATTCCGTAGAATGTTTGAGTCATTAACAGATTAGGACTAGATTTCTTTAAGCTGATAGATAAACTGTGAACATCGAGTCGGCGAAAACACCGAAACATCGAGGTGTCGCACTTCGGAAATCTTGAAAATAAGCAGAAAATGAGGGGCGTGCATCGCCTCCACCAGATTTAGAGCCTGCAAATGCTTTAATATAGGCACTTGCAGGTTCCTTATTTTTCATAAACTATCCGCAGCCACTTATCAACCACTTGTTTTACAATTTAACCATTTTTGGCGCAGTCCGCAGAGCTTTTGTCCCTGCGGACCTATTTTTAGCAAATTGTCAGCCCTAAGCTTTCTTCCTCCTGCTCGTCCTCGTTTTCGTCTGAGCACGTTGCTTCAGCTTCTGTGCTATTGGTTCCTCCTGTTGCGGCTTCGTTTGTAAATCTCAGGGCGTTTGTTATCGCATCGCAGTTACGAGCTCTTGCTTCCTGGAACATATGAGAATACAGGTTCAAAGTTGTCCCTACGGCACTATGTCCCATATCGGATGAAACTGCTACAACATCTATTCCTTCAAATATGAGAAGTGATGCATGCAAGTGCCGTAGAGAGTGGACACCTCGGAATGGTATTTTTATTCTTTTACAATAATCCTTTAACCACTTATAGGGCATTTCAGGATACATGGGAGCTCCATTCCATTTAGTGAACAGCCTGTCGTGATACTCCCACTTACTGCCGAGCCTCTCTGCTTCTTTTGACTGCTCCTGCTGATATTTTTTCAACAGTTTCATTACCGTCTCTGGGAATTTTGAAATACGCTGGGACTTTTTCGTTTTTGTAGTATCAGTGTAAATTCCTTTTTCAGGCGTATACTGAGATGTACGTCGTATCTTAATCGTGTTGTATGTGAAATCTATGTCTTTCCATTCCAGACCAAGCATTTCGCTTCTTCGGAATCCGCTGTAAATCGCAAGTGTAAGATACACCTGATAGTTTAACGGTTCATTGGATAGATTGCTGAACAGCTTTTTCACCTCGTCCAGCGTATATATCTCCTTTTCAGTTTCTTCAGTTTTCGGAACTACTACGCGCCTGCAAGGATTGTCTGACAGCATACCCATTCTGACTGCGTAGCTGAACACGTCACTTATGAAGTTCAGGTGATGAACGGCAGTTTTCCTTGAAAGGGGTTTGCCATTGTTCAGATTCTTCTCGTCAACAAGCAGATCTATGATGAATTTTTGTATGTTGCGGGACGTTATTTTGTCCAGACGCTTGTGACCGAGAGCAGGATATATA
Source organism: Ruminococcus sp. (assembly GCA_017525915.1). Lineage (GTDB taxonomy): Bacteria > Bacillota > Clostridia > Oscillospirales > Ruminococcaceae > Ruminococcus. The sequence continues at coordinate 9,411 of JAFXSC010000024.1, read as the reverse complement.
CGCTTGGTGACCTGTTTCATCTTTGAGTACGACGTAGCTCTCAGGTTTACCTTTGCATACTCCTCAAGCCATTGTTCGGCGAATGTTTCAAACTTTATCGCCGATGTTATTTGTCCTCTCTTGCATTCTTCCTCGAACAGTACCGCCTGCCTGTTGACCTCCTTCTCTATCTGCTTGGGAGTCATACCGGGTTCTGGATAGTAGCTTTTGTATTGATTGTGCTGCCTTCCGTCAACACCGTAGCCGCAGGATACTTTTATCTCATAAGAACCATTCTTTCGTTTTCTGAAAGTTGCCATATATCAAACCTCCGTTCAATAATACGGCGCGTTTCAACCAAGACCATTCTACCATAACTCGGCAGGAAAGTCCAGCGGAAACGCGCCTTTCACTCTGTTAATTTACGCAGTTTCGCCGCGCAGGTATCTGAGGAATAAGTCCTTATTTATGAGATACTTTTTACCTGCCATGATGTGCGGGACCTGATCGTTTATACACATCTGACGTACCCTGTACTCAGTCAGCCCTTCAACTAAAGCTGCCGCTTCCTTGATAGTCAGCAGGATAATTTTGTTTTCAGCCATAATAACCACTCTCCTAATATTGGCTTTGTCGTATTACTTGTGTTAACTATGATTCTTGGTCTACATTTGCTTGACCTATAATGAAATATAGAGTATAATTATTGTATACGGTGCGCCCCGAAGGGCGCCACCGAAATTAACAACCATAAAGCTCCTTGAATTTCTCGTACAACGGAGTTTCGACGAAGTTGACAACCCTGCCCTTGATGATCAGCGCCTCATTCTCACCGGTCTCCTTGTTGTATCCGTCGAATTCAAGTATCTCATCTCCTGCATTGAACTTGTAGAATCCGGCATCGATAGCATCACGAAATCCCAGTTTCTGAGCCACTCTGTCCTCGGACTTACCAGGACGGCAGAAGCTCTTGATGCTAGCCTGTTTCATCACGTCAAGGTGTGAGCTGCCTTGATTATAAAAATCCTGGGTCGCACCAATCAAAGCGGTATGGAACTTACGTCCCTGCTTAACAATTGTATGGAGAGGAGCACCTGTACTGAAGTCTTGGTCTGCAAGCTCATCGATGGCTATGAATAAGACCCCTGAATCATGTGTCATCTGCCAGTTGAAGAGGCTTCCCACCATCATATCCAAGAGCTGGTGTGTGCTGTCGCCCACCTCATTGCCGAGGTTGATAACGATGATCTTGCGTTCCTGCATGAATAGGTCATCCCATGTCTGCTCTTCAAATCCAACTTCATTGATGTCATCGAGGACCGACTGAACGCAGTCAGCAGTCTCAGCACCCCAACCTCCAACTTCCTCTAATTCAGAGCAGAGGTTATTCAGAGATACCGAGTATTCTTTATCCTTCAGATAATCCGACAGGAAGCCTTTCAGCTTTCGTGATGTACCCTTGTCAATGGGACCGGTAGCTGCTCTGAGAACGCTATATATAGCTCTCTTCTTATCCGGAAGAGTCTCACAGCCTCTCAATGAGCCGAGATCGACAGGTATCATATCCATGCCGTAACCAGCACCGATATTGATAAAACGGAAGAGCTTCTCAACTACTTCAGGCGGAAGCATCTTCATGAGTTGTTCCTTTGTATAGCTGCCGCTTACATCAAATACAACAACGATCTGACCGAGCATAAACAGCATACATATTAACTGAGCGATAGCCCAACTCTTACCGGATCCAGTTTTGCCTGTGCCGAAGTAGATGTTAGATTCCTCCGCTGCATAGCGTATCATCTTGCCTGCAAACCTTCCGTCAACCGTCTTTATCAACGGCAGGAAACCTTCTCTCGGTATCTCGTCGTAAGTAAAGAGGTTTGCCTCCTTGTCAAGCAGCTCAAATCTGAGCTTATTCTCATGCGTGAGCAAAGAATAACCAATAGCGTGGGCATATAACGGATAAGGTGTGCCGTCAGAAGTGATAGCCGCAATCCTCACGCTTTTCTCGCCCTTTGCGTTATGCGGGAGATATTCTTCAATGTAAAGAGCAGCAGTCAGACTATCAGTATCAGCGACAGAGGTCATTTCATTCTTAGCTATGTCAAAGCTGTCAGCCGTTTCCACATAGATTCGGCGTTCAGCTTTATCTACCACAATTGTATGACTACCCTTATCAAATGGAGTAGTTTCCTCCTTTATGATCAAGCGGTAATAACCGTCAGCAATTTTCTGGTTGAGAATCTTTCCAAAATCAGAACAGATCACATCGTACAGTGGCTGTATCTCCTGCTCCTGAGAGCAGAGCCAATCCTCGATATATTGCTCAATATCGGGACTGAAGAGTGGCGAGTACCACTCGTTGTACATTCGCAAAGCTGTCATTAATATGATATACGTGTTGAACTTGGAGCGTGGTAATTTGCAGGGCATATTGTCTTTGACATCATCAATATAACTGTTAAAGACCTTAACAAATCCGCCGTTGTTGCAGCCATACTCAACTCTTGCAACGATGTTAGCGTCTAAACGGCGCAGGGCGTTCTTGAACGTCTCAGGAGAGTAATGGGTACTAACACCGTCAAATTCAAGAACACAGCGTACTTCCTTGGGTATGTATAAGTCGGCGTATCCCGATACCAGCGCCATACTATGGTGTACGCCGTTGCAGTTATCAGTAGCTCCGGCAGCATCACTTATCAGCAGATCGTAGCCCTTTTCAGCTTTTTTGACTTGGTCCGCAGCAAACACGTCAATAGCAGTGACCATACCGTCATTAATGGTTTCAAGATCATGCTTCAGGGGCTTGATATTCGGACCTATCGGAGGTGCGTCCAATGAATCGTATCGGGTATTTTTCAGCATTGCAACCAAGGTGTCAACGGTTATTTCACTGCTTGGCTTAGCAATCAAAACTTGATCCGCACATATATTACGTCTCGCAAAGAAGGAACTGAACCAGCTTGCAAACCTGTGCAGAAGCAAGAGCTGAAATTCTTTCTGTCCTGCAAACAGCGGTTCCAGTATAGGGGTCAGATCCTCGTTTAATAATGTCGAGTCACATACCGGAAACTGCCTATTTCGCACACTTTCTGTAAGATAAGGTCTGACCTCATCACGAAGCATCCTCGGCGGAGAAAACCTTGTCTTTCCATCTTTGTTCTTGGAGAATCCCTGTATCTTACCGAAGTATTCAAGTGAATCCGGATTTGGATTCGTTGTATATTTTGACAAAATATAACAGAGTAGCTTTCCAACCTCTTTTGTGTCGTTTGCTGTCTCACCGATCACTGCCTGGAAATGCTGGGTTATTCGTTCTGGGGTGAAGTCCTTGCCTGGAACAACCGCTGTTGCTGCCGGTACGTTTTGATCGCCTGGTGTATAGCCAACAGCTATGAAATCAAAGCCTTCAGGACTTTTGTTGTAAGTCTTTACCCAGTTGGCGTGAAATGTTAACAAAAATGTGATAGGACCAAGCTTGCCGTTCTTCACTTTCAGCTTGAACCACGTTGTTTCACTGTCGTTGCTAACGTACATATCCTGGGTCAAGTGTGCAATGAAATCCGGGTTACGCAGAAGGTCAGCCATGCTGTTAAACTTTCCGGAAATCTTGTGAAGATTTTTGTCAAATATCGTCAGCGACAGTCCGAGTCGTTTTTGGATATTAACCAGTTCAACTGCTGTTTTCATTGCTGCTTCAGCCTGTTGATCTTGACTCATTATCTGTCCTGGATTCTGAAATTGATTTGATGTTGGTCCTCGCGTGTTCACGATACAACCTCCTTTAAAAATTTTTTCGAGTGCTCTTGATTGCGGTGCAAATATAATTACGTTCTCTTCAAAACATCAAAAGCCGCATTTTGATTATTCTTCGGAAACCATATTTTTATCATTACCGCAACCAGCCACGCTCTGCAAATATTTTTCAAGCAGGGTCTTGCCGCTTGCACTTACATTTGTTATAATAAAAATAACAAGTTCAACGTGACGGGACGCGACGGTACACATTCTCACGCATCCCGTCCAAGAAAGAAGATGTTGAAATGAAGTTTTCGGAATTTGCTCAGATTCTGTTTTCGATAATCGGCGGAGAGAGATACGCTTATACTATAGACCTTCTGAAATCCGGACTGGATGCGGAAGGTCAAGGATACATAAAATCCCTCAGGAGTGATGAAGCAGGCAAGAGCAGAATCCGTAAGTTTTTGTCAGGCAAAAATGATATTACCGAAATCGCTCCTGATATTGTGAACAGCTTTAACCCACTATTGTTTGTCGATTATATTTTGGAAACTATCGACGAATCAAGATATCCTGAACTGTGTAAGAAATTCGTAGAAAGTTCCGATAACTTAACAATTGATGAGGACGATGTGCCACAAAGGCTTACCGAGATATATGAACAGATCCTACAAGATGCCGCAAAAGGAAAAACGACTCAATATGATAATGTCAGCACTCAAACTTCAAAAGATAACTCTAAAACAGAAGGGGATAACATAGCACTGTCTTACATAATTACTGAAGTCGAAAAGAAGGTTCTTCTTGATTTATGTAAATTGATTAACAGGACCTTATCCCATATAAAATCAGATACTGATCTTATATGTAACAAACAAAATGAGGTAAACAAGCTTACTGATTCCGAGGCATATGTACGTGTTAAATCCTATCTGGAGGGTCAGATAGGTTCATTGAAAAAGCGTTTGAATGAAAGTTATACTAAATTGGAAGGAATATGTTCCGATTTGGTTTCACTCCTAGAATCTAAAAAGAGTTTTAGTGCTTACCTTGATACTATTGTTTCAATAGCCAAGAACATAAACAGAGATGAATACAAAATAACTATGCCTGACAAGTTCAAGTACAATTCATTCGCCGTTATGATATCCAGCTTCAATGATAGCTATAACCGTCTGCTTCGTAATATAGATAAAATTTAAAAACAGCACCCCGGTATGTCAATAGCCCATAGTCTACTGACATACTCAAAAACTATGTCATATACATTATTTTTCTGCTTTTGAAATATGTCAGATAAAAATGACACCCTATTGAAATATGGTTGGAGCCGGTTATCCCGGCTCCGTCTCATTTATATATACTTTCTTTTGTATTCTTTAAGCCTGCGATAAAAGGTATTAGCTTGCAGGCCCATTTCTTTCTGAAACCATACTGCCGTAATAGTGCCGGACTTCCACTGTTCATACAGCTGACCGAACTTGACCCAGTCAATAGGTATGGGCTGCCGACCTTTATACTTCCCCTGTGACTTTGCAATAGCGATGCCCTCACGCTGACGTTGAAGAGTCTGCTCACGTTCAAGCTCTGATAACGCTGCAAATATTGACAGCACAAAGCGTCCCTGAGGAGTATTGGTGTCTATGTTTTCCTTACTGCTTACAAGAGTAACCTTCTTCCGTTGAAGCACATCAATGATATTTAACAGATCTCTTGTTGAACGTCCAAGACGACTAATGCTCTCGATGTACAGAGTATCGCCCTCACGTACGTATTCGAGCATAGCCTTCAGCTCGGGACGGTCAGCATTCTTGCCAGACATCTTCTCAGCAAAGATACGCTCGACCTGATATTGCTTCATCAATGCTTCCTGACGTGCTGTCTCTTGGTGTTCAGTTGATACGCGGATATATCCTATCTTGCCCATTACCAGAGACCTCCATAGCAGTTCTCATACAGACTTTCGCCTGCACCGAATTTTATATCGTTGAGTGCTTCTTGGAGCATGCTGGGTTCCATCAAGAGTTCCTCTATTTCGTCGCAGGTATAGCCGTATTCGAGCAGGAGCTCGACATCCTCGCTGTCAATGCCATAACATCCACAGTATGCAAGCAATATTTCCTCATGCATATTATAGTAGGGCGAATCTTCATAGTCATACCAACTGCCGTACTTTGAACGATATATCTTCGGCTCGAACTCCGAGCGTGTGATATCCCCATTCCTGTCAATGTGAATGATATCCCCCTCGTCGGTATTGATCCGTTCATTGGCGAACTTATTAAGTCCTATCTTGCTGAGAGCGTTCTTCATGATACTCTCGGTGGATGCGTATACATACAGTCCAAGCACCGGAATGTGCAGCAGACACATCGGGTTACTCCCTTTTATAATGTATAGGCTATTGTTATCATCAAGGACTGTGAATGTGAAGTTGCCCTCTACAGTTTCAGCCATATATTTGAGACTATCAAAGTCCAGCTTCTGCTGGCCTTCAATCAGCTGACAAGCGGCGTAGCTGTCAGTCTCAATGTGTGTATCAGGTATAAGCTTGTCCTTGCGGAGCTCACGATCATTCCACAATACGCCGTTATGAGCAAATGCAAATGAAGTATCCCCGGCAGTACCGGGGAAAGGGTGATTATTGTAGTTCAGCTTCTCGTCCCCTTGAGTAGCCATTCGTGTGTGACCCATAACAGCGGCAGTGCCTTCCGGCGGATCAAATCTGAGCTTGTGAGCAGGTTTCGGTCTCTTGTAAATGACAACCTTGCCGTCCTTAATGTAGCTGATACCGGCTGCGTCAGTTCCACGTTCCTCTGCGGCATTTGCAAGTGCCTGCGTGAGTTTTCTGAGCATTCTGTGTGGAACGATTCCCTGATAATCCAACCAACCGAAAAGTGAACACATAAATTATCCCTCCTTATCTTCATCGAACGGCAGTGCGCCGAACTCGATGCCTGCCTTACCAGCTGCCACTATAAGCACAACTGCGCTCACATATTTGAGTATAGCCTTGATTTCCTTTTCGGTTTCAGGATCAAGTTTGAATGCTTTTGATAAAATTCCCATAGTTAAAATTCCTCCTGTGCGGTAGTTGGTTCTTCGTTTATGTAGAGTCTGCGCTCTTTGAGATAAGTGATTAGTTCGGGTTCCGTGAGAGTTCCCACAAACTCCGACCAGCTCATTTTCGCAATACCTTCATCTGTCAAGTGAATAGCCAGGTCACATATCTCATTTACTAGTTCAATTGCTGCTATCAGCGTGTTATACTTTAGCGTACCGCGGAAGAGACGGAACTCGATAGTCGCATAGTTCATCAGATTCACGGCAGCGTAACGTCCGTTGTTTCCCTTTTTAGCCTTATCCAGTATTTCACGTCCTGTCTTCTCAAAACCGTAACGGGCTGCCCAGCGGTTCATCGAATACTCAGAACGTCGACTGAACTTCAGCATCTCATTCCAGTGATGCTCTACGAAGTACAGGATACGACTGATAACCTCGTCCTGAGTATCCCGATCTTCACCGAAGCAGTCTCTGTTGACATGAAGATGGAGACCGCAGGTACTCGTCTGATGTGAGCGATATCCCAGTGATACAGCCTTTTTCATTATTTCGCCCCAGCAGAATTGTTTGTGGTATTCCATAGACATCGGATGAGTGACAATTTCCATTCCGTCATCCAGCGAACCGTCAGATTTGATATAAATGTGCTCATCGTCAGCATTGGCTATTTTGAGGAGTTCGTCAGCGTTGTCGCTATCCTTGCCGGCTCCGTCTATTTCAAGCTCAACTCCAAAATAACGCTTAGAATCACCGTAGAATATAGGCTCTGGTTTAAAAGAATAATCATGGATACTACGCGATTTATCGACTTCATCGTGATAACATTCTGAGCAGTAGTCGTATCCGTCAAGGTGATAACAATCATCCTCATGCAGCAGTGCATCGCAGCAGGAGCAACGAGTATAGTGGCTGTGGTAGCAGTGCGAGCACAGGGTAGTGTACTCATCGCCATACGAATCGTCGGTCCAGATAGTCTCGCCGCATCGGTCACAGGTACTTGTGTAACGCTCAATGCAGTCGTTGCAGACTATTTCTCCATTGACCTCACCGTAGTCCTCATCTTCACCTATAAGAGCGCCGCAGTGGCTACAATACAGGCAGTTATCTTTGTTATCTTCCATTGTAAAACCTCCATAAAATAGTTAAGCCGCTCCCGAAGGAGCGGCATTTCTGTTAATATTCAGATGATAAGAGCATCGTGCTGTGGTCGCCATCGTCGATTACATAGACCTTCTCAGCGATTGGATTATCCATAGGAATAACATATTCCATTTGGTACTCCGGCTCTTCAGAGCTGTGAGCTATCGACTGTAAACAGCCCTCAGGCTTCAGCTCGAACACCTGTAAATAGTCCCTCGAAGCAGGCATACGCTCCACGCATTCCCACAGAAACAGCTGTAGTTCCTGTGGTATGGCGTTGTCAACACCACAGGTCAGATAGCGTTTGTTGTCAATCATAGGCTTTCTCCTTTCCATAAAAATCGAATACGCGCGTAATGTATTCAATTAAATAATATATCTATGGAAATCGAAAAAAACAGAAAATAATAATATTTTGAAAAAAAGTAATACTATATGGTAAACTGGAGCGAAGCGACCTGTATATATTGTAAAAATATATATCAATTTACTCCAGAAATATTATAAGAATGAGGTAATTACAATGCGTAAGAAAGAAGATCTCAAATCAGTAAGAACATCAATAGCCATGACAGAGGCTACTTATAATGATATCGCCAAAGAGGCAAAAATGCGCGGTATCAAGCCTAATGCTGTCATGAACGAAAGGCTGAACCACTTCCAGAGTGATAACACTCCCTCTAAGATGGTAGAGTTTCAGGATTTTGCTAATATGGCTGTAAAAATGCTCTCACAGCATTCAGCAGCTGAGGCCAAGATTCTTGAAGAGGAGGCAAATAAAAAATGGACATTCTAACTCAGAAGAAAATTACAAATAATGGTGAAGGCAGAGGTTACTTCCGCAATTGTGTGGAGTATCCCTATAAAGAAAAACTTGAACCTGGTGAGGCTCTTATCGCTACTAAGGGATATGGCGTATGCGATACGAATGTCGATTACACTTACGAACAAATGCAGGCGGTTAAAAAATACTATGGAAAGATCGGTGATAATCCAGTAATGCATTTTGTTGTAGCGTTCGATAAAAAGACCGTGAAAGATGCCGATACCGCCTGTGAATATTTGGATAAGATCGCTGATAATATGAAGTCCGACTACCAGATGATCACAGCAGTTCATATGGAAGATCAGGGTCACTCACTCTATCACGGCCATATAATAATGAACTCCGTGGATTACAACACGGGAAAGCTTTATCACAGCGGCAAAAAAGAACTCTCAGAGCTGGCGATAAAGGTGCATGACGTTACCGGAAACTATTGTAAGCCTGAGATAAAGAACGTTAATAAGAAAAAGAAGAAATAAAACCACACAACCTGAAAAAACAGTTCTGTTATAATTGAATTAAACCGCCTCTAAAAAATATGCTCCCCGATAACGGGGAGCAGGCGGGATATTGCTGAAATTCTGATTTTTCGTATGTATATTATTTATATGATAAAATGGAATAATTGCAACTTTGAACTTAGATTACATCTTTCTATCACA
>JAFXSC010000005.1 GCA_017525915.1 Ruminococcus sp. | reverse complement strand
TTTATTTGCACAAAATATTTTGAAATGCTTTTTATAAAATCTCTCATCATTTTTCACCCAAATGCAATTAATTTTCTCATAACAATTTTTACACCGTATATTTACCAGCTTTACTGTATTATAGCATAAAATCGTGCATTTGTCTACTCTATTATATGAGTTTGATTGTAAATTTTTCCGTTTCTGCCCGATTTAACTACGTTTCGAGTGAGCGTTGGTAGAGAATATAAGCGTGAATGCAACTTTTTTTCTACCTTTTTTTCTACCAAAATCACACGTTTTTTGATTTCTTTTTCTTGATTCCACTTTCGTTGATTATATTCTATAATGTTGACATCTGCGATTCTCCCGTGCCTTCGGGATTATCGCTTTTCTTTTTTCTACCGCCTGTCTTTTTGGGCGGTGTTTTACTTGCTGCCTTTGACGTTGACTTTCTTCTCGTGGTCTTTTTCTTTTCGACAGGCTTTTCAGCTTCGGGTTTATCCTCTGACTTACCGCCGAGAACCCTTGCGATCGTTTCAGCCGAGTTGACCTTTGCATTGTATTCCAAATGGCTATAAAGATTCGCCGTGATAGAAAAATTACTATGTCCGAGCCATTCCTGAATAGCCTTCATCGGAACATCATGAGCAAGCAATAAGCTCGCACAAGAATGACGTAGATCATGGAAACGCAGATGCTTCAAACCGTTTCGGGTAATGACATAGTGGAAGTGCTGTGTCACATATCCTGGCGAGATCATATTGCCGTAGTTGTCCCGGCAGATAAATCCGTCAAATTCCTTGTTGTAGCTCTTTCCGCAAGCCTTTTTGAACTTGACTTCCATTTTCTTCTTTTCAAGAAGCATCTCCTCGATGTGAGGTATCAGCGGAAGTGTTCTTCTGGTGGAATTGGTTTTCAGCCTGGTCTCCACAAAGATTTTCATATCACCGTTCTCGTCGTAGTCACTTACTATCTTACGCTGGATCGTGATCGTCTTGTTCTTGAAGTCGATCGCATCCCACCTCAGACCAAGTATCTCACATCTTCTCAGACCGTAGTAAGCTGCGATATTCACCACAAGCTCCAGTTTGTCACCCTTGAAAACCTCAAACAGCTCATTCAGCTCATCAGCATTATAGAAGATAGCTTCATGCCTTTCAGCTCTCGGTACTACTAACTTGTCCATAGGGTGCTTTGGTATCAGTTCCATTTTTACATAGAGTCGTAGATAATTATAATGGTATTTCCTTAAACAACTCAGAAATATGGCAACCAAAACCATCTGCGATTTTTTGGCACATATCCACAGTTACATTATATTCTCCTCTCTCTATACGTCCATAGTATGCTCTACTTATACCGCAGATTTCTGCAAATTCATTTTGAGAATAGCCTCTTCCTTCACGCATTTTCCTTATTTCATTTCCAAGATAATAGTTAATTGTATTATACTTATGCTTCATAGTCACACCTCAAAAACGTCATATATGACGTCGACATCATAATAATTATATGCTATACTATATACAGATGACAGAGAAATCTGTGTATCTGCTCATTAAATTTTATTTAATTGAAGGAGGACATTATTATGTCAGAAAGAGTATTAACATTCCCCGTTGAAAATTTCAGAAAGCTCCCCAATCCCTATCAGCAGCGCGACGAAGAAAAAAAGAGCGACGACGCTTATCCTCAGATGTACTTTGCTATATGTGATGTAAAGGAAATCCCAGAGGACATTCCCATGGCAACAAATCCAAGAAACCAGTCAATGAATAACGGCGTAGCAAAAAAGATCAAAGCATCCCTTGTTAATACCAGCGAACCATTTTTTTACTTACTCAACCGAGGTCTTGTTATTTCAGCTGCTTCCGTTCACTATGATAATAATAGCGGAAAGCTGAGTATAACATTTAGCGACGAAGAAGTTCACGGCGATGTTGACGGCGGTCATACATACAAGGCAATTCTTGAAAAAAGGAAAGAACTTGATAAGGGGCAGCAATTTGTCAAGCTTGAAATATTGACGGGAGTTGAAGATATTTTTCAATCCCTCGCAGCCGCGCGTAACACATCGACGCAAGTTCAGGACAAATCAATAGCCGAGCTTGAAAACCGATTTGACTTTATAAAAGAAACAATAAAGAATGAAGCATTTTGCAACGACGTATATTTCCGTGAAAATGATAAAGGCGATATTGATGTTGCCGATATTATTTCAATGCTCACTCTTTTTAATCTCGAAAAATATCCCGATATCAACGCATTCCCCGTTATTTCTTATAGCAGCAAAAAGAAATGTATTGATTATTATATCGACGCTCATAAAAACAACGAAGATAATCCAAACGCCAATCCGTACTTCAGAATGAAAAACATAATGATTGATATTTTTAAACTATATGATCTTCTCGAAGTAAATATTGGCAACTACTATAAAGAAAAAAATTCCAGTGGTAGATACGGTTCAATAAAAGGCGTTTCTTGTCCAAAGGACAATACCAAAAAGTTTAAATCAAAATTCTATAAAAACGAAATGGATTATCTTTCACCTACCGGATTCTTATATCCAATTCTCGGAGCTTTTCGCGCATTAGTTAAAGACGACGGCGTAGAATATTCTTGGAAAAAGGATCCATTTAAGATTATGGAAAAAGTAGCTCCAAGTCTTGTTGAAACAACAATAGAGCGTCATCGCTCGCTTGGTAACAATGCTCAGCTTGTAGGTAAAGATGTCGGAAACTGGAAAACGCTATATATGACTATCGCTCTTGAAATGCTTAACGAATAATGTCTTATCAAATGGCTGTGCTATTAGTACAGCCATTTTTTATATTGTATCACATTCCGACAGGCACTTCAACTGTTTGCGAGAACTTTCCCTACCGTTCCCACCGACGTAGCACCCGAGTAGCACCCACGTTTTCCGCGCCGATTTTCTGGGTTCTACTCGGGTGCTACTTGGTTGCTACCTATCGTTTTTCAGAGTTTCCCATACTGTCGGAGAAAAACAAAAAACCTCGCAGGATAGCCCTGCGAGGCGATTTTTCGTATAGTCCCAGTTGGGATAAAATTATCTCTTTGGTAACTTTTCTTATCGCTTGCATAAGTGAGAAGCCCCTAAAAATGGCGTTTTTTCGATGTTATCTATAATAGATGAGTGCTATAAGAGTGGTGTGCAACACATCTTAGGACGTCAATGCACATCACTTTTCTCTGTTTTGGTCGAAAACTTCACGAAAGCTCTGCGGCGTGAGAAAGAAGTCATCGCCTTCAAGTAGAATAGCGACTTTTCGTGTATTTTCGGGCATAACCTCATAAATCTGTTCCTGGCCCAGAAAATCAAAAAGATGACCTTGAGTGTCTTGGCGTTCTTTTGCGGTTGGTGGCTGATTGTACATGACGACAGCTTGCAGTCCGCCTTCGTCTGCCTCAGCGAGCAGATGATACAAGGCAATCACATTATTATCGGCATTGACGACCTACAATACGTCATTGATACATCCGATTGCAACTATCCGACACTGAAGAAGATCAAATCGCTGTTTTCGCAGCTTTATATCCTGACACCTCGGCGTTTCAAGGCCAAGCGTCAGCAAAATGCTGAGATGTCTCGCAAACTGCGGCTATGTCTATGAGGACTTCGGAAACAGCGTCGTGCTCACCCCCCGAGGGAAAAGCTGCCGTCGCGGAGATATTCTCCACTTTCAGCGAGGTCTATACCTTCTTCCACAGGTTCCTCAGACTGTCACAGGACGAGGCGCATTCGCAGGCGATAAGGTTCATAACCGAGTTTCCGCAGGATACCTGCGAAAGACTTCGTGCCGTCGTGAGAAAAACTCTCAAAAAGAATAAGTGAACCAATTTTTCGCAATGGTATAACCGTAATTCAAGAAAAACAAAACCGGAAGCTGTGAAGCTTCCGGTATTTTTTATAACTGTTGAACCCCTCGTAGCGCTACTGTGTAATCATGCAATCGCAGACCTCGCATTCCTTTTCGCAGCCGCATTTCATCCACTCGTCGCAGGAGAAGCTTTCGCTCAAACGTCGCAGCACACGAAAGATATGCCATAGCACGACTGCCGGACGGTACGCCTTTGCTGCCGGCTCGCTGTAAACTCCGTCCACCAGTGCCACAGCCTTGTACGCTATATCGAGGAACTTAGCGTTCTTAGCGCCGAAAAGCTCATACGACAGCCTGTAGAGCCAGTTGACGGCGCTTTCCCTGCCCAGCTTGCAGCGGTATTTCACATACAGACATACCAGCAGCGCGAATACATTATCCGCATATATCGCCTCGCCGCGGTCGTCCCAATGCGTGAAGACCGACTGTGCAGTCAGACGGGCACGGCGGAGGAGCTTGCAGTCCGGAAATCCCATCGCCTTTGCAGCCAGCAGAACAGGGTTTGCGAGCATATTTTCATTATAGGAATAGAATTGATCAGTGAACGCGGAGATAAGGCTTCCCAGCACCGCGTCAAGGTCATCGAGAATGCTGCCTTTGAGGTGGGCGTAAGGCGTCAACTCGCTGAGAACAAATCCTTTAGCGTTATGGGCGGCGTTCCAGAAATCCTTCTCCTCGCTGTGCCTGAGCTTGCACATAAACAGGCTGTCGCGCTTCTTCATGGGGAAAAGGCAGAGATAGACCGCGGTCTCAAGGACGGTATCAAAGAACCTGCCCGCGTCATCGAAATCTTTGGAGAAGCTTTCAGCGGACCGGAGCATCCGTTCAAGCGCTGCTTTATCGAATACCGGCGCTGTATCGGGAACTATGTTGAAGTCAAGCTGATGAAAAAAGGCGTCCTCGCTCATGCTGTTTCCTCCTCATCGCTAAGACTGAAAACGTCCTCGAATGCCAAAGCGTCCTCCTCTTCCTCATCATCGCCGCTGAAATCGAATACCTCATCGAACCCGGCGTCGTCATCGTCCGTTTCCTCATCGTCCTCAAAATCGGTCTCGTCATCGCTGATATTTTCAAACTCCCACTCGTTCTCAAGCATTTTCTCGTAGTATTCATTGAGAGCTTTGAATATGTACCAGAGCAGTACCGTAAAAGAATACTTGCTCTGTAAGGAGCGAACGCCGATCTTATCCACCAGAAGTATAGCGTCGCCGATCACGTCGAAGCAGTTTTGCGGAGCGAAATCCGTGTACGGCAGATGCTCATACATTAACGAGACCGCATCAATGCGCTTGGCGTTCAGACTGAGAGAGGTATAAAGTGCGACTGCCAAGGCAAAAAACGGGTCGTTCAGATAATCCGTTACGCATTCCTCGCCCAGGAACTCGTCAATATTGTACAGGATCTCGTCGTAGTCACGATGGTCAAACAGCTTTTCAAGCTCCTTCTCCGAGCCGCAGACCTTAGCCAGAATTTCTTGGAGAGCCGCTTCTATATCCTGATAAACCGTTTCACAAATATCGGGATCCAGGTCGTCCTTGCCCGGAAGCCTGTTTACGAACATTCTTGCATAGTGAAGAGCGTAATATGCAGCAGGCCTGTCAGGGTGCAGCAGAAGGCTGAGCTGAGAGAAGAGGCAGTAATCATTCCCGGCCTCGCCGCTGTTTTCAAGGCAGATGCCGGAGACTGCCGCCAGCACGAAGGTATTCATATCCAGAAACTCGTCGTTGACGTCAAAGCAATTGACCGCTCTTTCATAAGGGATAGCAAAAGGATCGAAGTCCTCATCGAAATCAGAAAATGCCCTGCCGAAGTCATAATTGTTATTCATAATTATTTTCCTTTCTGTTTTAACGGCTCGTCAGCCGCGGTAAAAACTCAGGAGCTCCTTGATGTGATGTAATTATACACTATTGCGCAAAGCGCAGTCAAATGTCTGATCACGAAAAAAAACGGAGATGTAGGCAGATCATTTTGCATATGTCGATGCAAAAACGTATGATGTCCTGATGAACGTCACGAATTTTCGAGATTTCTATATATTTTTCATATACCCATATATAGCTGCGGGAGTTGTTTTTTGGTTTCATCAATCATTGCGCAACTACATCTTCTTCGTCGCATACTTGGTGAAAAAACACATATTTTCAGCTCACAATTTATGCAATGTGCCGATTTTCTCGAAGATTTTCTCAAAAATCGGATTTCTCTTGACAAATCTCCAAATTGTGTGTATACTGTAAACAGGAAGAGCAACGGTTTCGCAATGTGGTTGCTCAATTCAAAACATCATTTATTATTTTTATAAGGAGGTAATCTTTATGTTAAAACCAAACGATAAGGTTATAGTAAAAAAGGAATTTGACGGCATCGTCGAGGGAGTGAACCGGCATTATAAAACTGTTAGTGTTGTTTATGACGGTGGTTCACGGCACGAGTCCTTCCCTTGGGGAGCATATGAGATCGAGCCGGTAACACCGGACCCTGATTGGGACAACGAAAGAGCTGCTCTGCCTGCGCCAGTAAAACTGGCTCGGCCTACGAAAGTAAAACCGGCTCAGCCTCAGCCTCAGGATCAAGGTTTCTCGCAGAATTACTGGATCCTCGTTCAGCCTAATAGCGCTGACGAAGTCGAAATCGACCTGAAATCGCGTCTCGAATCGGATTCCCATTATTCAATGTATATATGGGCACCTGATATAAACGCTTGGCGTTACCAGAATATTAAATTCCTAAAGCCTGGAGATATTGTTTTCCATGTTGATGGTACTGGCATTTTCGGAGTAAGCCGCGTTACAGAAGATCCCTTAAAGACCGGTGTTCCTTGCCCTTATGTAACAAACGCAACATATAAAAATATGAAAGGTGCAGAACGAAAAGTCGATTTCCATAAACTGATTGAGCCTATTGACCTTAACAATAACAATATGAAAAATTTTATAGATCAAAATTATATATCTGGTGTTAAGAATATGCCTTCTGCTTTTCAGAAAGGTGGCACCATACATCAGGGCTCATACCTGCATCGGCTTGAGAAAGAAATCGCAAAGAAATTTGTTAGCATCGTTAAAACAGGAAATCTCATCATAGACAAAAATTTCGTTAATAATTTACCGCAAGTGATATAAGAGGAGGACTGAATAATGCTCAAACGAATCGAACTCTACGACCAGTGCGGAAAATGCTATGAGGTCGAGTCAAATTTTGACCTCTCTACAGTCAGCAGGATCGTTATAAAGTATGAGGACGGCAGCTATGAAGCATTCGCCTCCGAAAATACTGACACTGCACCTCGTGCGAAAACTGTCCCTAAAAACGACTCACCGGTCTCGAACCGTGTGCAGTATATGCTCGATATCATCAGAGCTATAAGGGAAAAACTTAACGGCAAGGCGATAAACAACATTGATAAGGTCAGAGGAGCCTATAACGAAGCGGTCAGGGATTATGCGGGTAAAAACGGCTTAACAGAACCTTCGATCAAATCCAAATTCATCAGAAGCGTCCCCCATGACTTTAACGGGAATAAGACCGATTTTTGGTTAGAATTTTTAGCCGGCAATAAGCTCAGCGAGCTCAGGCAAGAGCTCAGAAAGAGCTGTGACAAAACCAGAACCCAAAATGCTGACATTGATGCTATTGATAAGTTTTTCAATAACATCTGATGCGTAACCCCTTGCCTCAGAAAAACAAAAAGCCTCGCAGGATAGCCCTGCGAGGCGATTTTTCGTATAGTCCCAGTTGGGATAAAATTATCTTTGATAAGATTTCTTATCGTTTGCATAAGTGAGAAGCCCCTAAAAATGGCGTTTTTTCGATGTTATCTATAATAGATGAGTGCTATAAGAGTGATGTGCAACACGTCTTAGCACATTTATACACATCACTTTTGACGCCGTAACTATAATAGTTATACTCCCTTTTTGATCTCGGCAGTTGCAGCGTTAAGGTATGCAGATAGTATTGCCTTGCAGTTCTCCGCTCTCTCCAGAAGTGCAGCGTCAGCGTCCTTACAGAGCCGCTGCTCCCCGATATGCTCGATGAAGTCGTCGAGCAGTACGCGGAGGAAGAAAGCGTCGTTGTATGTAAGCTCCACGGAGCTGATGTAGTCGCCGTCGGGCTGCCTTGTAAAATTAGCGGATTGGCTCATAGGTAATCTCTCCTTGCTTTGCGATAAGGTTGTTGTAATCGTCAATATAAAGCGTGATGTTCTGCCTCTTTGAGAGCGGCGTTTCGTTCCCGAAAAATATCGTGAGAGTGCCGCTGTTGTCGTCATCCTCGCGGTCGTCTGAGGGAGTAAACATAATCGTCGTGCTGCCGTGTTCGATATAGCAATCATTTATTATGCAGCCCTTGTCTTTGGTAATTCCCTCGCCGTAGTTGAGGTCAGCTTTCAGCAAGTCGAGAGCTGCGTCAACATCGACGCAGTTTACGACGATAACATCGTCCTCTCCGCTGTGGAACTTGACATCGACGGCGTATGTTGTAGGGTACTGTTCGCTCATTTTTCGTTCTCCTTTTCGACTTCTGAAAGATATTTGTAAAAGGTCTTCCTACTTATCTTGGCGGCAGCGGCACATTGAGTATCGTTGAGAGTGCCGCCGAATCTTACGGAATTTTTACGGATAACAGCAATTGCAGGGGCTTTCTTCTTGACATTGAGGACACTACCCTGCGGAGTTCCTATACGCTTTCCCTTACGTCGAGCTGTTTCAATTCCTTCAGCCGTCCTCTGATGCAGGTCATCGACCTCTTTCTGAGCCTGACCGAACGCGAGCTCTATCTGCTTTGTGGCAAGTAGCCGCAGCACCTTGTTTGTCGCTTCAATGTAGATATCCGCGATCTCATTTCCGACGAGCTCAACGCTGTTGCTCAGAGCTTGCTTATAAGTTGCCGTGTTTATGTGCGGCTCTTTGAGGAACACAAGCTCTATCCCCTTGTCATAGAGCTGCATATACATCTCGATACCTTCGGTAGCATTACGGCTCATACGGCTCACGCTATCAAAGACTATTGTGTCGCCGCTCCTAACCTCTCTGAGTATCTTATCCAATCCTCGACGATTGAGCTTTGTGCCTGTGTAGGTCTCTTTCGTTATCCGCGCTGTCGGGAATGCTGCAAGGATATTACGCTCCTGCCGTTCGATATTCTGCTTTTTGGTGCTGATACGGCAATAGCCGTATATCACGTTCATCATTTTCACTCCTTTCATTAACTGTATAAATATAACGACCGTTACTATTACACTATTTATAATAGCACAGATACTGCTGATTGTCAAGCAAAATTACACATATCGTCTTGACGTTAAAAATATACATATTGAAAAAGAAAAAAGCCTCCCGTATGGAGGCTTTAAGAAGTTATCAATACATATCAGATTTCTTACTATTACATTCCTTGCAAAGCATTTGACAATTTTCGGGTGTAGTCAAACCACCTTTGCTCCAAGGTTTAATATGGTCTCCTGCCATTTCTGCATAAGAAAATGGACGTTTACATATAGCACATATACCACCTTGTTTGGAATATGCCGAAGTTTTATCTTTTTCTGAAAACGTTCTTAGATTTAATAATCTAGCCGCAAAAGGATCTTCGTCTTTTGATAGCAAATATTCATATATTCCTTTATACTCTTGTATTTCATCATCTTCATGTAACCTTTTAACTTCATTTTTCATTACATTAGAATTATAAGAGTTAGTATGATACTTATTATAAAGATGACACCAATTACGTCCCTTCATATCTGGATAATATAGAGGGAAAATAGTTTCCACCCAATGAATTACATTTTGAAAATATTGCCAAAGTTCATCTGCATCTTCACAAGAAACGTGATCTGCCATATATTCTTTAATTTCTTTATATCCCTTTAATTCGCATATTCCTATTAAAGCTTTTTCGAGTAATTCTTGCCTTAGAGGAGCTCCAGTTATATATTTTTCGCTTAATCCTTTGGCTGCACATGAACTTTTTGAAAAATGGAGTTTGGCATCTGAAAGCCAAGGTCCAGTATAAACAGAGTTCCTTAATTCTTGAGCTGTAAGTTCTTCTCCTGCTACATTTACTATTTCAAACCAATCTAGTTTTTCAGAGGTTGTTCCTTCACAAATATAAATCATAAACTCATAATTCATTAATTTGCTATATAAATCATCTGGAAGAGAATCTTTATAATAAGCTTTGCCATCCCAGTGAATCTGTAGCTTATGGGATAAGAATTTCATAACAGAAAGGGTTCTCTGTTGTCCATCAAGCACTTCAAATTCAGCATCATCAGATATCATTATATGGTTTTCATTATCCTTTTTTACAGTTCCTTTTGTAAGTATCCAATACATTATATTAAGAGGGAATCCCTTTAAAATCGTATGAATAACTGCTTCTTGTTCTTTTAAATTATAAATAAACTCTCTTTGATAGGGCGGTCTAATAGTTAATTTACCATTATAAGCAAATATGCCGTCTTCACCATCGTCTTCATACCCCCTAAATATATCTTCTACTCTAACCTTAATTTCTGAAATAGTCATATACTGCTTACCCCTTTCGCCTAATAAAAATACGTGAGAACGCAGATTGCACTATGATACCTTCTGCATTTTTATAATAATCATGTTTCCCATCATTTTTTACCAAAATTGCGTTATGCCCACAGGTGCTACCTGTTCTACCCGTTTTTTTCCCATTCTGTTTATATCCTATGTAGTCTTTATATGTTTTCAAAACCATTTCGTCAGGATGGCATCCAGTTTGACAACTTGCAACGATTTCAAACTGTTCAGGATTATAGATATCCAAAAAGGTATCAGGGACACCCATAAGCCCATAATAATCACAAGGTATATTTGATAATATTCCAACATCTATAGCATCATAATTATCATATTTAGGGTATTCTTCAGGAGTATAGTTTTTATATAAAATGAGTTTCTCATGACGTTTCTTTATCTCCAAATTAGTAAACCAACAAATAGAGGGTACTTTTCCAATTTTTCTGCCATCACTATCTCGCATTGTACTATCATAGCTTTCGGGCATATTAAACATCATAGTTTTATTGAAAGAATAGCCGACCCACATCTTATTTTCTTTAAATAATGGAAAAATCTCCTTATAATGAGTGTTATTTACAGTTCCCATAATAATAAATTTCTTTTCGTACTTAAAAAGTTGCTGAACATAAGGGGTAAATAGACTGAAAGGCGGATTCGTTACAACAATATCAGCTTGTTTAAGGAGTTCCACACACTCTTCAGAACGGAAGTCGCCATCCCCATTAAGTTCCTTAACCCACTTCTTAGTTCTAAGGAGCTTATCTATATCATCATCTGAGACACCACGTCCATTTGCCATAGGTACTTTAGAAACATCTAGAACATAACCACGCCCATGGTGCATCTCATCTTCGATAATATCAAAGAATGACAACTGAGTACCTGCAACAGGCGAAGAGTTGTAGGAAGTACATATAAGCCTTTTAAGTTTCAGATAATTAAAATTACGAAGAAAGAACTTGCAGAAATTAGACTCGAACGGATCGTCACAGTTACAAAGTACAGTCTTGCCTTCAAAATGCTTCTCATAATGATTTAATTCAGCTTGAATATCTTCATATTGAGTATAGAACTCATCTTTTTTTTGTCCTTTTGCTCTTCCTCTTGCTTTATTAAGTGATACTGTATTATTAGCCATTTTACCAATCCTTTCCAAATATTCTTGCGAAAAATCCTCGCTTCTTCGGCGGCTGTTCCGGTGGAGCTTCACCAACTGGAACGGTCACCTCATCGGCGCTCGGTTGCTCTGCAACCGTCAGACGTTCTTGGATAGTCCCTGCGTGGAGAGCCTGTGCAGCAGTAAGAGCGTCGGTCAGAGCCTTGTGCTGCTCTTGTGCCGACAGCAGCGCTGCCGTGAGGTCGGCGAGCTGCTTATCCTTTGCCGCGAGCTGTTCGTCCTTCGCGGAGAGCTGTTCGTCCTTGACGGAGAGCTGCGCCCTAAGAGCCTCGATAGTCTCCCTCAAAAGCTCATTTTCAGGGCTTGCAACCTCTTGCAAATTGCTTTGCAAATCCTTGTCAACCTCTTGCATAGGCGCTTTATCAAAGACCTTTAGCCCCTCGATAGATAGGTATTTTACACCGTTCTCGACCTTGCAAAACTCTTGCAAAGACTTGGTAAGCAGTTGGTAAATACGCTGAGTGCCTTTTGCACAAAACTATTATTTATATTATAGCAAAATAAAGCTTTTTAGTCAAGGTATAGAAAAGAAGAAAACAGATATTAAGAAAGCTGATCTTAATATTTTCAAGAAAAATGGAGCGACTATTTTGTCGCTCCATTTATTATGAGTTTACAATGATTTTGTCCTTCTTTAATACCGTGGAACACCTACTTCTATGGTGTATTCGTCGTTAAGGTTGATGTTAGTGCTCAGTTTAATTGTTGTTGCTCCTTCAGAGCCGTCGGGGGATACTGCTGTGTAATCGTAAACAACAGATATATCCCATATGTCCGAACCAACATAATGCTCGAAAGCTGAAATAAAGTTGTTTATATCTCTAAGAGGAGCATCGGCAGGAATATCACTATAAAAAACATATACATTTTGCGATATTCGGTTATTCCCTTTCGTTGCGTTCCGGCTTTGAGGAAAAATCACGATTCGGCTCTGCTTCAAGAGGTGTATAGTCATGCTGACCTCTCCTTTCATTTTCATACAAATGATCGAAAATCCGATTGTATTTCTGTTGGTATGATTTATTAACGATTGCTCTTGTTTGTATAGCAAGTGTACGCCGTTCCATAAGCTCAATCGCGCGTCTGTCGGCGCTTAAACCTTCATTGATACCTTTGCTGATTTCATCTTTTATTCGCTGTTCCTGACGTTCGAGCTCTGCTTTACATTCAGCATTTTTACTCGCTATACTTTTGGCAATTGAGAGTTTTTCATCCGCTTCTTTACTTAGCCTTTCTGCCTCTATGATCGGAAGATATTTATTATCCCACTCGGCTTGTTCGTTAGGTACCGCCTTGTTGTGCTTCTCCACTTTTCTAAGCTCTGCTTTGTATTCTTTCATTTCTTGGGCGTATTCCTTTTTTCGCTTTTTTTGATCTTCATATGAAAAAATGTATCCGAGTTCAGGCTCTTTCGGCGGTTTTAGATAGTCGGGACGAGGTGGGAGCTCTGCGACTATCTTTTTATTCTGCTTGTCGATTTTTTCTGAATTATCCATGATCTTAACCTCCTGTTCAGAAATAGTCGAAATATTTGCTTTTATTTGGCGCTCTTGTTCAACTATTTGCTGCTCATTCTTCTGTACTATGGGATAATATGTCTCCATAATTCTAGTTGGAATTGTAAATCCTCTGCCTTTTTTCTGAGGCTCAATTTCAAATCCATGCGCTTTACAAATCTTTTGAAAAATACCACGCTCCGACTGTGTAAAGTTTTTTATAGCGTCCTTGCCATTACCGTATCCCATGACTTCCAGTGCTTTCGATAATCCCTGCTGCCTTGTCATCCCTTTTTTGAATCCGTCAGCGAAAGGAATTATATCATAATGCAAGTGAGGTGTCTTTTCGTCCATGTGAATTACCGCGTTAAAAACATAAAAATTTTGATTCCTTTCAGTGAAACTTTGAACGCCGATTTCCTTGTTTCCGAGCATATACTCTTTGAGGCATTGAGCAGCGATTTTTGCTGCTTTCGGATTTGCATTTATAATAGTACCATCCTTTAAAAATGAATCAACAAGAGCCGTATCATGCATTGAACCTACACCTACGACATACTCATAAAAGGATTGTTGTTTATTATCATTTTTAAGGATAGTATCATCATTATGTTTTCCGAACAGCTTTTCAAAATAATCGTCGATTTTTCTGTCTGCTCTTTTTTGCTTTTTGTTATATTCCGCAAGAGCATTCCTGAAGATTTTTTCATAGGCTTCTGACAAATTTTCTTGTTTAAGAATTATGTTATCTTTCACACGATTTTTATCAACGTTAGGGCTTAAAAAAACTCTATTGTTATGTTTGATTTTTCCTTTACCTCTTGCCATACTTATTGATCGTGGCATTCTGATTCACCTCCTTTCAAAGGGAGTGCAGAGGGAACGGCTGTGCTGTCGGCAGACCCCCTCGGAGAGCGACTTGTATCTTTGGCTCTGCCAAAGGTACTAAGGAGCTACATCTGTAAGATGTAGTTCGCTGCCGCATATAAATTCAGCCTTTATGTAATTCTGATAATGCCGCTCACTCCTCAATAACCTCGCCCGTATAGCGGTTGATCTTATGACCGTTCCGATAAATATACGGATTATCAAGTTTGCTGCCGATTTTTACAAGCTTTAACTTGCCAAAAAGCGTGCCGAAGGTATCAGCACAAATAGGACTGTTCCCTTCGTCATAATAGAATCCTTCCAAGCGATAGCCGTTGAACACTTTATGCACAATAGCATCAATCTCATCATAATCTGAAGCATTGACAATCGCCTCCATGATTTTTGTCGGACTGTCCACAATGTCACGGTCAATTTCGTCGTCATCCTTTTCTGTGACAGTCATCTTATTCAAGGAGCGAGACCCATAATACCGTTTCTGTACAAGATTGTTTTTATCCTCTTCCTCAAGGCTGTCCCAATGCTTATAAAACACATAGTAGACGATATGTCTGATATTATCTTCTTCTGTATTATAATGCGGATACTCAATATATTGGATGTCGATGTTTACATTTTTATATGTATTACAGCAGGCAATCAGATCGCCGTAGTCTACAACATTATTGAGAAACATATGACAGTGCAACTGCTCATCTATCTCACCACGTCCCCAGTTATAGATGTATTTCAATGTTGTACCATGCTGATTACAACGACGTTGCAGATAGCGAATGACTCTTTTCAATAATTCAAGGCGATCTTTATCATCAGTATCCGGTGAAAACGTGATCGTAAGGAAATAATCGTGACTGCCAAAGTTTTCAACGGCTTCAACATAACACGTATGAGCAGAGCGCTTATTGTATGCACTTTGCAACGCCTGTATTGATCTCTGATAACGCCTTTGCCGTCTGCAAGAGCGATTACAACACGGATATAGGCGCACCTCACCGTATCCGCTCGTTTGACCTTCGATCAGTTTGCATGTGTATGGTTTACTGATTCTGTTTTTCATATCCATCACTCCATCCCTGAGCGCATAAAGAGCTATGCAAGTATCTGTATACACCACATGACTGCACTGTCTCGCAACGAATGGTGTATACAGATACCCCGCCTCATAAGGACAGCCACGTCCTTAATAGGCAGAGAAGGTACATCTTTGTTACAATGTACCTTCATATTAATTTACTTGTCTATAACTTCAACGGTATCCCAAAGGAAGCCTGTATACTCATAGAAGAGCTTAGGTGAGATGTAGTAGTCAAATTGCTTACCATGCTCATCCTTTTTTATTGCCACGCCGAAGGGCAGGAGACCACGCTGTAATCCAATGCGGATAAACATAGGATCTTTACGCATTACCTTTGCTGCAACGGTTACAGGCACATTAGCACCATTATACAGCTCGTCTACAGTCTTATTAGTCAGATCAACCATTGTCTTCACCTCTTTTCTCACGTGCCAGCTCATCGATAACAGTCATGATACGCGCTGTCTCGTCAGCGTTCAGCTCTCGACGGAGCTTTTTGGAAAAATTGGAATCCTGCATTCCGAGCTTTTCGGCAATTTCCCACAATTTTACATCCATTTGTTGTGCATATGTACGAATTTTCATATTCATCGCGTTCCCTCCTTGACAAGTTGTATATAAAGTTGTAAAATACGAAACAGGAAATGATAATAATTATTATTTCATTTCGCATTTATTGTAGCATATATAGGTCGAAGAATAAATGAAATTTATCATTTTATTTTGAACACAATAATTTTCAAAATTGAAGGAGCTGATATATTATGCCAACCATAGATACAAGACCTTTTCTGAGCAATGATAACGTGCTAATTATTCATAAGAGTATTGATGGGAAAGGTTGTCAATGGATTATTACTGATGCTGACAATGACGGTATCAAAATAGAGTTCGGTAGAATTACGTTAATATGGTTAAACTCGATCAATCCGATAAAGCCGGACGAAAAAAAGAATTTTGAAAAAGCCATATCCAACGCAATTATCGGTGACGAAGATTTTAAGCAATTATCTAACATTGTAATGAATGGGCGTAAAGACAGAACGTGGAAAATCCATTACGACAATATGGTTGAATTTATTCTAAATAAGAATATAAAAACGCAGGACGAACTCTTGGATTTTTACAAAAAATATAGATATTTGGCACACTATTACTTCAGTGGGCAACCATTCATGGAATACGATGAAATACCATCAAAGGAAATAAAACCAAGTGAAATAGTTGACTATACAATAATTAAAGAACAACCCTATCAAATAATAAAAGTATATGGTTATACAAATCTATTTTTATTGGATTTATGGGAATTTCTATTCAATGAAAGGACAAGATATAAAATTAAACAATGCAAAAAATGCCACTGCTTTTTCAGAACTTCAGCTAAAAATAGAGACTTTTGCATAGATTGCCAAAAGCTGAATGAAATCTACGCTGAAGAGTATCGAAACTCTCCTGTAAACAAACTCAGAAAAAGTATTATAGCAAAACTTAATTCAAATAACCGATTTCAAAACGAAGAAGGAGATAAAAAAAGAGAGAAATTCATGTCAGATTATGACTACTACATGGATATAGTAAAATTCGGTACTTCAAATTGCAATAAGCCAACAGATTATGATCCGACTATAAAAAACGAAGAGGATTTTGTTAAATGGCTTAAACATTACGAAGATGATGTGCGTGAATACAAAAGGAGGGCACCCAAAAATGGCAAAACCGCTAAAAAGAGCTAACGGGACAGGTTCAATCACTAAAGTTTCCGGAAGAAAGCGAAGAAATCCCTATCAGGTGATTATCACGCTCGGATGGGACGATCAGGGTAAGCAAATCCGTAAATCTCTCGGATATTATGCAACGTATGATAAAGCAACTGTAGCCTTGGAAAACTACAATGAGAACCCATATGACATCACAGGCGGTAAAGCCACGTTCAGCGAAGTTTATGAAAAATGGAGCTTGCAGAAGTTCACGACAATCAGCGAATCAAACGTAAATGGTATCAAAGCAGCATATAAGCGTTGCAGCTTCCTTTACGGCAAGAAGTTCAAGGACATCGGCATTGACGATCTGCAATACGTCATTGATACAGCTGACTGCAACTACCCAACGCTGAAAAAGATCAAATCGCTGTTTTCGCAGCTCTACGGATACGCTGTTCCTCGAAAGCTCACAGACAGAGACTATTCCGAGGCGATCAACGTCGAGAAGTTCAAGGATAAGAATCCTAACAAGCGCAACAGGACAGCCTTTACCTCCGATCAAATCGAAAAGATCAGGGCGCTTGACAACACGGATGTTGCTCAGACCGTCCTCATGTTGATTTACTCCGGAATGCGCATTGGCGAGTTCCTAAACCTCAAAAAGTGCGACTGCCACCTTGATGAGCAGTATATTGATGTGGTCGCAGCAAAAACAGACAACGGCATTCGTAAAGTTCCCATAGCCGACAAAACGCTCTCCTACTGGCAGCACTTCTACAGCAAACCAGATGGTGAGTACCTCGTATCAATGGACGGCAGAGACTTTTCCGAGGACAGGGGCTATACTGCCTACAAAGATACATACTGGGCACCGCTTATGGAGACACTGGAGTTCGGCAAGCGTGACATCCACGAGACACGTCACACCTGTTCCACAATGCTTCATGAGGCTGAGATTTACCCCGCCAAGATTGCCCGAATCCTCGGACACACTGGCAAAACGATCGCTGAGAACGTCTATACGCACCTTGATATTCAGGAGCTGATCGAGGCGATCAACAAGATATAATTATAAGGCAATGTCATCTGGCATCTTCTCAGTCTGTCGATAAAGTCCTTGTTGCGAATAAGCTGACCCGTGATATTTTGTTGGAAGAGCCGGACTTGTTTGAAGATGCGGACACCGCTGTGATCTACGAGATCATAGTGGGTAGATCCTTGGAAGATTATAGCGACGGCTCCTGATTCAGGACAAATTTGTACCTTGAATCATCTGCTATCAAGCATCAGATTATTTGGATGTTTTTACACTGCTGTATACATGATCGCCTGAAATTAACATAAAGGAGAATTTTTTATGAGAAGAAAACTGAAAGAGATTGGCAACGAAACCAGACATACATTCAGTGGCATTTTTATCAGAATCGGCTTAAAAAACGGCTACAAAGAGCCTGAAGAAACAGTGCTTCTAAAAGATGTGCAGGATTCCAGTGGAAGGATTGTCACCGATCATCTTTGGTTCAATCTGACAAAAGGATTTCAAGCTGCTAATCTCCGCGAAGGTGATATCGTGCAGTTCGATGCAAGAGTTGCAGTGTATCAAAAGGGCTACAGAGGACATCGTCCAGATGTTTATTGCCCGATTGAACAAGATTATAAGCTCTCGTATCCGACAAAGGTAAAAAACCTTGGAAGATCGCCTGATTACAAAAAGGAACCCGAAGAACCTGAGTGGTGAATCAGCTATTTCGCTCATATCCAGACTAATTGACAGAACCTTGCACCTACCGATAGGCAGGTGCAAGGTAGAACATTATGTGCATTTTTGCCCGAGTCCTCGGACACACAGGCAAGACAATAGCCGAGAACGTTTACACACACCTTGATATACAAGAGCTAATCGAGGCTATTAACAAGATATAAAAATAAGGAGATGTCAGATGACGCCTCCTTATTTTTAGCCATTTCTGAAATGTGGTAGCACTCATGTAGCACTCACAAAAAACAGGCTTCAAAAATGAGTGCTATGTGAGTGTTACGTGAGTGCTACAATCAAATTTTTACTGATTCTTACCACTTCACTTGACATAAGAAAAACCTCGCAGGATAGCCCTGCGAGGCGATTTTTCGTATAGTCCCAATAGGGATAAAATTATCTCTTTGAGAACTGCGGAGCACGACGAGCGGCCTTGAGACCGTACTTCTTTCTCTCCTTCATTCTGGGGTCTCTTGTGAGGAAGCCAGCCTTCTTGAGAGTGGAGCGGAGATCTGCATCGAACTCGAGGAGAGCGCGTGAAAGACCGTGTCTGATAGCGCCAGCCTGACCTGTAACGCCGCCGCCAGCAACAGTGCAGACAACGTCGAACTTATCAAGGTTCTCAGTGAGAGCGAGGGGCTGACGAACGATGAGCTTGAGGGTCTCGAGACCGAAATAATCATCGATACCTCTGCCGTTGATAGTAACATTACCGGAGCCGGGATAAATTCTAACTCTTGCTACGGAGTGCTTTCTTCTGCCTGTTCCGTAGTAATATTTAACCTTAGATTCGTACATTTGAAGCACCTCCTGAATTAAAGCTCGTAAGCAACAGGCTTCTGAGCAGCCTGATTGTGGTTAGCATCCTTGTAAGTTCTGAGTCTCTTGAGCTGAGCTCTGCCGAGGCTGTTGTTGGGGAGCATACCGTTTACAGCGATCATCATAGCTCTGTCGGACTGCTGAGCCATCATATCCTTGTAGGAAATGGACTTGAGACCGCCGATCCAGCCAGTGTGCCAGTAATACTTCTTCTGCTCGAGCTTTCTGCCTGTGAGGACAGCCTTATCGCAGTTGATAACGATAACGTGGTCGCCGCAGTCAACATTGGGTGTGTAGGTAGGCTTATGCTTGCCTCTGAGAATATGAGCTGCCTTAGCTGCAACACGGCCGAGGGGCTTGCCCTCTGCGTCGAGGATGTACCATGTGCGTGTTACTTCAGCAGGTTTTGCCAGTGTAGTAGACATATTTTGTTCCTCCGTAAATTTATTTTCGTCGGGGGAAAAATTCCGAATTCCCGACAGTGCAAGACATATTATACACTAACTTCCGGAACTTGTCAAGGCTTTTTCCGGATTTTTTTTAATATATACCCCACTTTCTCTTTAATTCTCTTGCGAATGCTCCGTTTCTCTCGCGTTCTCGTTTTCTGTTTCAATTTTGGAGTGTAGAAAAACAGAGCCCTTTCGCACAAATTTATGTACAAAAGGGCAATAGTATAAAGCATTTGGCTCCAAACATTATAAATCAATTGACTCTGTAGTAAGTATAGGTATGATTTTTGTTATCGCTTTCACTGTGATAAACAAGCTTTAGCGTTCTATCATCATTACTAAAATCATAGGTAAGTTTGAGAGGATAGCGACCGTCTGATTCACTTAATGTTAGATTATCTCCGCTTATATCCCAATTGAATTTTAACTGTTCTGGTGCGCCTGTTTTTGAAAATCCACCTGTACCAGATTTATTAAAGGTAAATGTGTAATCATCTTTTTCTTCCTCTTCATCGTAAAAAACAGCACCTCGCCCCTCCCATTCGCCAACGATCTTTTCTTCAGCACTGCTGCCTTTCGAGCTATCACTGCTTCCGCAGGCTGTAAAGCACATTCCTATGCTCAGGACAGCAATTGCCCCTGCAATAATTCGTTTAAATCTCATACAAATTCCTCCTTTAAGATTTGCTAAGTGTATTATAGCACATTGCAATTGAAATTTCAAGTAGAATTCACCTATAAAATTAAGTATACTATTCACAAAGAATATGCTGTAAAATAATGATATAGTATCGTGAACGGAGTGGATAGTTAAATGTTTGAAATCAAGAAGCCAACTGCCTCCAACAAGACCATAAGAATGCCGGATACTCTCATCGAAAAGCTCGAAAAGCTGGCGGCGCAGAACGATATCTCCTTCAATCAGCTCGTTGTGCAGTGCTGCGAATATGCACTGGAAAATTTAAGTGATAAAAACAAGTAAGGCACCCACGGAAGTGAGTGCCTTTTGCTTACATATTCTCCTCTAAATACTTATCCAGCAGCTCGGCGGCTGTGCGGACGAACCGCACGCACGGGCGCACCTTGTAATACTGCTCAGTGCGCTTCTCCGGGGTCGGTGTACTGCTGACGGAGAGATTTTTCAGCAGGTCGCGGCAGACGATAGTACCGTGGACTTCCCGGAACTGTCCGGCAAGCTCCTGTACACGCCTGTAATGCGCGGCTTTCAGCTTGTCATCGCGCTCGGTATCAGCACCGAAAAGCAGTCCCAGCACCATGAACATTCCCGAACAGGTGCCGCAGACCTCGCGCATACGCCCCATACCTCCGCCGAACGACGACGAAAGTCGCTTCGAGGTCTCCTCATCAATGCCCGTAACATCGGAAAAAGCCGTAAACACTGCCTGAGCGCAGTTCAGTCCGCCTGCAAACAGCTCGCAGGCTTTGTCGGCGTGGTCATATTTCATAGAACATATCTCCTTTGTCATCAGCCTCAGCGGCAGATTATCTCAAGTATTTTCAGCACGATATCGCCCGTGCTGTCGGAGTAGACCGCTTCTGCGGCTGTATCCGGGTCGTTGGTTATTATGTTGTCAACGCCGAGGACTATCATTTCCTCGATATCTTCTCGGCTGTTGACCGTCCAGACGAAAACGCGCTTGCCGTTCCTGTGAGCGGCGTTCACAACGCTCTTGTTCACGAACAGATAATTCAGGCTCACTGCATCGATATCCTTCAGCCGCGAGAACGAGGTCGAGGTCGCAACATTTGCGATGAGCGCGGTCTTTATCTTCGGTTCAAGCCGTTTCACCTGCCTCATGAGCGGATAGGAGAACGAACTCACATAGCAGGAGGTGGTGATGTTGTACTTCGT
Source organism: Ruminococcus sp. (assembly GCA_017525915.1). Classification (GTDB taxonomy): domain Bacteria; phylum Bacillota; class Clostridia; order Oscillospirales; family Ruminococcaceae; genus Ruminococcus. The sequence goes on along the minus strand of JAFXSC010000005.1, from coordinate 24,687 downwards.
GATGAGGTCAACAGTCATCTCAACAGCGCATTCGGCGTCGCCGACGTCCTTTATCTCGATATTCAGCATCTTGTCCTTGCCGACAAGCCGGAGAACTTCCTCGAGGGTCATTATCCTTGCATCGGCGTATTCAGTGCCGTCCCCGAATTTGCAGCCGGCTGAGAGCTCCATGAGCTCATCGTAGGTATGCTCCGTGAGCAGTCCGGTACCGTTTGTGGTGCGGTCGAGGGTATTGTCGTGGAAAACCACGAGCTTGCCGTCCTTGGTGAGCTGCACATCGAGCTCAATATAGTCGGTATCGCTCTCGAGAGCGGCTTCAAACGCATAGCGCGTATTCTCGGGAGCGGCAGTGGAAAATCCCCTGTGCGCCGATATCTGTGTACGGGTGAACAGTCCGGAATTCAGAAGTATATTGCCCTTGTACACCGCCCGGAAGAACGCGGCGCTCGTCATTACGGAGGCCACTACGACCGTTGTTATGAGCACGGCACGGTGGGACTTTTCCATTTTCCGGCGGCTGCGGTCGGGAAGCGTTATCTTCTCATCGGCGTTGTCCGCGAAAAAGCGTCCCGTAAGCCAGCACATCATGGCAGGTGCGGAGAAAAATGCAGAGACTGCGGCAAATACGCTGAAGGTATACCTTATCACGACAAGTGCCTTGCGGTAGGCGAACGAAGCCTTTGAGAAGCCTCTTATTATGTATATCCCGAGGAAGCTCACGCCGAAGGTCATGAGTAAGGTCACTGTAAGTATGAACAGCATCCAGAGCAGGAACGCTCCCGCCATACGCAAATGCTTGCGGTTTATCTTCTCACGGCTCGCCTTAACGCATTCCGGGAACTTCTTGTCGGTGAGTATCAGGTAGTGCAGGCTGTAACTCCGTCCGACGATGATAAGTATGAACAGTGCCTCGATCAGCAGGTACAAGGCAATAGCGGCATAGCTGCTCACCGATGCGAACAGCTTTTTCAGCAGGGGCATAAGCGGCGCAAGGAAAACGCCCGATGAAACGGTGAACTCAACGAGCGGCATACACAGTGTGAACAGTGCAAAGCGGAATATCCCCGTTCCGCGGAAGGCTTTGCGGAAGCCGCGCAGACCTGTGAACAGCATTTCGCCGACGGTTATCTTCTCGCGCTTCTGATAGCAGCTGAAGCAGGCGGCAAGTGCGGTAAGCTCCACAAATGCGAAAAACCCGGACACGAACAGGAGTATGATGATAACGAAAATGGTCGCGGGACTGTGAAGGTATACCAACAGGCTCTCATCATCGAGGTAAGTTATCCCGGCAGCCTTCATGGTGAGATTGAGCAGCAGAGCCATAAGCGGAACGCCTGCCGCAAGAAGTATGAGCTTATAGACGAGCTCGAACAGTATAAAGTGTGGTATGGCGCGGACAAAGGCGCTCATAGACCGGAAGAAATTCTTCATGGTGCTCCTTTCGGCAAAGGATGATCCGGTGATGCCGCGAAAACCGACCTCCGCTATGTTAAGACAGAGCGAGCTTGCGAGCGGCAATGTGAAGCCAGCATGGGCTCGCCGCACGCCTTGCCGATTTCTGATACTCTCTGCCTGTATTAATTATAGCAGGTACACCGCCGCTTGTCAACGATATGAAGGCGGCGCACACTGCTGTCAGCGCACGCGCACGGCAGTAATTAATGCTCCCGCAAAAATGGCTCGCGCTGCAAAACGCACACCTCTTGAAATCCACCGGAAAATGTCGTATAATATTCATAACACTTTTCTTACCGGAGGTAGCTATGCCAAGATTTTTTGTTGAAACAATTGATGAAAACGATATCAGCCTTTCAGGCAGTGACGCACATCACATAGGTTTCTCCCTCAGAATGCGCGCAGGTGAGCCTGTCACCGTCTGCTGCGACGGCGTTGACTATAACTGTGTTATCCGCTCGATAACCGGCGAACAGGTCTTTCTCGACCTCATGGACAAGCACAGGTGCGCTGCCGAGCCGGATATCAGCGTCACGCTCTTTCAGGCTGTTCCCAAGCTCGACAAGCTCGAATATATCATCCAGAAAAGCGTTGAACTCGGAGTTTCAAGGATAGTCCCCGTGCTCACAAGACGCTGCATCTCACGTCCGGACGAGAAGGACTTTGCAAAGAAACTCCCCCGTCTGCAAAAGATAGCCGCAGAAGCCGCAAAGCAGTCCGGACGCGGCATTATCCCGGAGGTCACTCCCATCGTGAGCTTCCGGCAGTCCCTCAGCATGATGAAGGAGCTCGGCAGCAATATCCTGCTCTACGAGGAGAAGGGCGGCGTTCCGTTCGGCGATGCCGTCAGGCCGGGTGCAGGAAGCGTAGGGCTCATAATAGGCAGCGAGGGCGGCTTCGACCGTGAGGAAGCTGCGGCAGCAGTTGAAGCAGGTGCCGTTCAGGTGTGGCTCGGCAACAGAATACTTCGTTGTGAAACTGCACCAATAACCGCCCTCTCAATTTTGATGTTTTTAACAAATAATATGTAGGTAGTTGAAATTTGAAAAAAAGTATGTTATAATAGATATAGTTTATCGAAACCGTTCGTAAGCGGCCCGGTAAATAATTATTTGTGAAGAAAAGAGGAATTTAAAATGAGCAAATTTTTAGTTGCGGTTCTCGCTGCCGGTGCAGCAGCTGCTGCTGCATATGTTGCAACTCAGCGCATCAAGGGCAACGCCGACGATGATTACGATGACGACACCTACGATGATTCCTACGAGATCAACGGAGATGAGAGCATCGACTTCGAGATCAGTGACGATACTGTAAAGGAAGCAGTTGAGGGCGCAGCAGAGGACGCTGCTGAGGCCGTTGAAGAAGCTGCTGACGCTGTTGAAGAAGCTGTCGATGAGGATTGATAGCAGTGAGGAGGCTTAAGCCTCCTCTTTTTTGCAGCTTTTACATTTATGGCAATATGTACATACAAAAGCGGTGCCGAACTGTGCATTCATACAAAATTCAAGGTTTGCAGTTGACAAGCCCGGTTTGATGATGTATAATATAAAAGCTGTCTGTCAAGGACGTATCCAAAGACCGTTACCGAGGCGTAGCTCAGTTTGGTAGAGTGCTTGGTTTGGGACCAAGATGCCGCAGGTTCGAGTCCTGTCGCCTCGACCAAAAGTTCTCCGAATTTTTTTGAAAAGGTATTGACAAGCGTCCGGATATATGGTATAATGTTTAAGTCAGTTAAGCTGGTGTAGCTCAGTTGGTAGAGCAGCTGATTTGTAATCAGCAGGTCGGGGGTTCGAGTCCGTCCACCAGCTCCATTTATTTCCCTGCATTCCAATTTAATATGGGAGAGTTCCCGAGTGGCCAAAGGGGGCAGACTGTAAATCTGTTGCTTTTCAGCTTCGATGGTCCGAATCCATCCTCTCCCACCAGAAACGCCCCGACACTAAAGTGCCGGGGCTTAATTATTAATCATCACCCCCCTTCCGCAGAGTATCCCCCCACTGCCGGTACAGCGGGGCTTTTTTATACACTGAGACTAAAAATCTGCCGGAATATTGGGCAAATTTCTGCCTTTATGCTTTCCCTTCCTATTGACACGGCACGGTTTTGCGTGATATAATAGGAAATGTGCGACTTTTTGTACTATATATGGAAAAGAGGGCTGATAATGGTCAAAGCCGAGGTAAGATATAACGGCGAGCATTTCAGAGCGGTCGCAAAAGCTCAGCCGCTTAAAACAAAGCAGAAGATCACCGTAGGCATCTTCGTTCTGCTGAGCGCCGCTGTTTCCGGCTGGATGCTTTCGGAAATGCTGACGTATTTCCGGAAGGGCAGCGATGACCTTGCCATTCTTTTCGCGATAATGTTCGTCATGGCTTTCAGCCCGTTCCTGAAAGTAGTGAAGGCGATAGCCGGTGCATCTGCCGTATACAGCAGGATAAAGCCCTCCGAACAGATGAGGTACTTCGAGATAGACGAGAATGCGCTGAAGCTTATCGTTGAGGGTGACATCGAGCACTCCGAAAGGCTTTTCAGGCTCTCGGGAATACACCGCGCCGTTGATACCGGAGAATACTTCGTGATATATATGTACCAGAATATGTACTGTATGCTCGCATACACCGAGATAACCGAGGGTACACCGGAGGAACTGCGCTCACTGCTCTACAATGCCATAGGCGACAAGTTCACTATCACGCGAAGCAAATGAAGCATTTGCTGCTTTTGCTTGAGCAAATCAAGCTGTTAATGTAACTGTAACTGCTAATGCTGATGTTACCGTTACTGTTACTGTCAATGTCAATGATAATGTAAAGTATACTCTTTCATATCTTTACTTATCACGATAAGAAACAGCTCTGCTGTTTTTACATAGAAGGATAAATAAGAACACCTATTTCAGGAAAGGAAAGAAAATATGATAAGAGAAGACCTGAGAAACATCGCTATCATCGCCCACGTTGACCACGGCAAGACTACCCTCGTTGACGAAATGCTGAAGCAGGGCGGAGTTTTCCGCGAGAACCAGAACGTTGCCGAAAGAGTTATGGACTCCAACGACATCGAGCGTGAAAGAGGTATCACGATACTTGCAAAGAATACCTCAGTTATGTACAACGGCACCAAGATCAACATTATCGACACTCCCGGACACGCCGATTTCGGCGGTGAGGTAGAGCGCGTGCTCGAAATGGTGGACGGCGTTCTCCTCCTTGTTGACGCTGCTGAGGGTCCTATGCCCCAGACACGTTTCGTGCTCTCAAAGGCTCTCGAAATGGGTCACAAGATAATCGTTGTCGTAAACAAGATAGACCGTCCCGATGCCCGTCTTGACGAGATAGGCGACGAAGTCCTCGAGCTTCTCCTCGACCTCGATGCAAGCGACGCACAGCTCGAATCCCCCATTCTTTTCTGCTCAGGCAGAAGCGGTACTGCCTCCCTCAGCCAGTATGAGGCAGGTACAGACCTCAAGCCCCTTTTCGATACCATCATCGACTACATAGAGCCGCCTAAGGGTGAGGAGAACGAGCCTCTCCAGATGCTCATTTCCTCTATCGACTACAACGAGTACGTCGGACGCATCGGCATCGGACGTATCGTCCGCGGCAATATCAAGGTCAATCAGCAGGTTACGGTCTGCGATTACACCGAGAGCAAGAAGAACTACAACGCCAAGATAGTTTCCCTCCTCCAGATAGAGGGTCTCAACCGTGTGCCGGTACAGGAAGCTCAGATGGGCGATATCGTGTGGATATCCGGTATCGAGGGCATCACTATCGGCGACACTATCTGCGCTGTTGACACTCCCGAGCCGCTTCCCTTCGTAAAGATAAGCGAGCCTACCGTTGAGATGACCTTTGCAGTAAACGACAGCCCCTTCGCAGGACGCGAGGGCAAGTTCGTAACATCGCGCCAGCTCCGTGAGAGACTTTTCCGCGAGCTTCTGAAGGACGTTTCCCTCCGCGTTGAGGAGACCGATTCCACAGACGCATTCAGAGTTGCAGGGCGCGGTGAGATGCACCTTTCCATTCTCATCGAGAATATGCGCCGTGAGGGCTATGAGCTTTCCGTTTCAACTCCCCGTGTACTTTTCAAGAGAGACGAGACCACCGGTCAGCAGCTTGAACCTATCGAGCGACTTGTCATTGACGTTCCCGAGGACTGCGTAGGCTCCGTCATGGAGAAAATGGGTACCCGCAAGGGCGAGCTCGTTTCCATGCACCCGCAGGGTAGCCGTATGCGTATCGAGTTCCTTGTTCCTGCAAGAGGACTTTTCGGCTACAAGAGCGAATTCCTCACCGATACAAAGGGCGAGGGCATAATGTCCCACGTTTTCGACAGCTATCAGCCCTACAAGGGCGATATCGACCGCCGCAGCACCGGCTCGCTCATTTCCTTCGAGACCGGCGAGGCTGTGACCTACGGTCTTTACAATGCTCAGGAGCGCGGTCAGCTCTTCATCGGCTCAGGCGTTCCGGTATATGAGGGAATGGTAGTCGGCGCTTCACCCAAGACTGACGACCTCGTTGTTAATGTCTGCAAGAAGAAGCACCTCACCAATACTCGTGCAAGCGGAAGCGATGACGCACTCCGTCTCGTGCCGCCGAGGATACTCAGCCTTGAGGACTGTCTCGAATTCCTTGCCGACGATGAGCTTCTCGAGGTAACTCCCGAATCGCTCCGTATCAGAAAGCGCGTTCTCAGCAACACCCAGCGTGCAAAGATACGCGGCAATGCAGCCAAGAATCAGTAAGCAGCGTGACACTGCACCCTTGCAGGGGACGCCGCCCCCGGCTTCCCCTGCAAGTAAGTTTCCCCAAATATACACAAAACGCTCATCTGTTTCGCATACCGGAGGTGTATTATGAACAAGAAAATAAGTGCCGCTGCTGCAATTATCCTCGCCGCTGCCGCTTTTACAGCCTGCGGCTCTGCAAGCAAGAGCAGAAACGGCAGCTCGGATACTACTGCGGCTCAGACACAGGCCGATACGTCCGCTCAGGCTGACACCGACGCTCAGGAAAACACTGAACCTCAGCCCTCGACCGTCCGCAAGCGCGATATCATTTCCGACAACGAGCTCTACGACTATGAGATATATCAAGGCGGTGCCATCCTCACTAAATACAAGGGCAGCGAAGCCGTTGTGAACGTCCCCTCCGAAATGGGCGGTGCTCCCGTCACAAACATCGGTTTCTACTGCTTCGAGGCTAAATACAGCCTCCAGACCGTCGTTCTCCCCGACACCCTCACTACCATAAGCGAGTTCGCTTTCTCGGACTGCACTTCGCTCACAAGCGTGAATATCCCCGAGGGCGTTACCGAGATACAGCGCGGTGCCTTTGCCGCCTGCTCAGCGCTCACAAGCGTTACACTTCCGGCAAATGTCGCTAAAGTGTACGAGGAGGCTTTCACCGGCTGTGCTTCCCTCACTTCGCTCACAGTAACGAATCCTTCTCTCAAATACGAAAACTGGGGACTTGAAGATCTCGAAGGACTTACGGTCTATGCGCCTGCCGGCTCAGAGGCTGAGACGTGGGCTTCGGCTATGGGTAAATTCTCACCGCTGCAATAATCACGCACTAAGAGGTGTTATATGAATATCAAACGAAATACAGCCGCTCTTGCCGCTGCGCTCTGTCTCTGCGAAGCTGTCTCCTGCGGAAAGTCAGATCCCGGCTCCGACAGCAATGTAAAGCCTGCCGATACTTCGGCTTCTGATGAGACCACTTCCGTTTCCGGCGAAAGCAGCAGTTCAGACTGGCTCGGCAACAGGATATCTCCCGATGAAGATGCCGAGGAGTACGACCTCGGCGAATACTACATCAGTCCTGACGGCATCAAGCTCTATTTCGAGCCGGAGGAATTCCCTGCCGAGCTCATGCTCACCCTCGAAAAGTATTTCACTGCCTATGCAAACCGTGATTACACGAGCTATTCCTCCTGCGTATACCCCTCGTATTTCGACGAGATGAACAAGTTCCTCGAAAAGGATTACAGCTATGACCTCTCGACCTCTTTCAGCAATCAGTGCGACACCCTGAAGGTACAGATCGGCGGTGACTTCACCGTAACAAGGATAAAGCTTGAACCGTATGAGGGCGACCTCACCAGCTTCTTCGAGAGTCCTTCCTCCTGCTTCGGCAAGGACTACTACACCGAGGTCAGTGCCGAGGTCGATAAGTTCTATGACGCCATGTTCTTCATCATTGCCAAGGACAGTGAAGGCGAGGAACACTCCCTCGTCAGCGAATATGAGATAGTTTTCGCTGAAAAAGACGGTAAATACTACATTTTCGGTTAAGGAGTGAACATACATGAAAGGTACGTTTTTAAGAGTTGCCGCACTCGCTGCCGCCTGCACCATGCTTATGCCGGCTGCCGGCTGCGGTGACAAAAAGAAAGGCAGTTCAAGCAGCTCCGGTCTGACTATATCCGATGCGGATATGCCCTTCGGTGCTAAAATGACCGAGCACCTCGTCGAGGACGGCTACGAGATAACCACCTATGTGGACTACCGCTATATCACCGATGAAGAATCAAAAAAGATAGCCGAGTATATCGCCGCTATCAGCCGCAAGGACGGCGCTCTCATGGAAAAGGCACTCTACCCTGCCGGTCTTGCATATGTCATGAATGCAGCCGGTTCAGCTACTTCTGCCGAATATGCCGAATACCTCCACAACAGCCTCCTCGAAGTCACAGAGGGTGAGTTTGAATTCGACTATATACAGGCTGAAGAGTACGCTGACGAAAATACCGTTGACTTCTCCAAGTACGACGATATCGTGCTGAAGGCTGACCCGGACGCCGAAATAACCGACCGCAAGAAAATCGGTCTGGACGTACTCTTCAACGGCGGCAGAGGCTCTATCCACTACCGTATGGGCGGCTATATCTATATCTATCTCTATACCATCAACGGCACACCCTATGTGCTTTCCTGATAAGGAAGCCTTGTAGCGGCGCACAGTGCTGACACGGACGGATTTGAATTTGTAGGGGGCGTATTCCGTGCGCCCACATGTCCATATAAACGAAAAGGCGCACATTGTGCGCCTTTTGTTTTCACAAAAACTGTTTCGGGATGCTGATGGTGACTGCCCGGGTATTATCATTCAACCACCGGACCGGGTGTAGGGACTACATCGCTCCTTGTCATGGGAAGAGCGTTGATGAGTCCGAGCTTGTACTTCTGGATACAGAGGGCGTCCATATTTGTGATATCGCCGCTGAGGTCGGTATCCGCATTTCTCTCGCCCTCCCATGTCAGCTGGTACTTATCGGGATTGCCGATGCACTGCATGATATATACGGCGTCAGCCATATTCACCTCATGGTCGCAGTTTGCATCGCCGACAACATAGGGTACAAGACCTGTCGGGTCGGTGGGAGGTGTGGTCGTGGTAGTAGTTGTTGTTGTGGTATTCGTTGTAGTGGTGGTTGTCGAGAGCACCTGCTCGTCCCTGCCCTCAACTATGGAGTAGTAGGCAGGCTTTGCGAGGAAGTTCTCGTCGAAGATGAGCGGCTGCTGTGAAGCTCTCCAGCTCTTTGTATCGTTGATGCCCCAGAAGATTACTGCGGAGATGCCGTCCTTGTACTTCTCATAGAGGTTGAACAGTCCCTTGTAGTAGTTCGCCTGGGCTTCAAAATACCTGTCGTTGGAATACTCCGGAACAGTTGCATCGAGCTCGGTTATCTGGACATCAAGGCCTGTTGAGATGTACTTTTTGAGTGCTATCTCATACTGCTCGACTGAGGGATAAGCGTCCTGCCCCTGTCTAACGTCAAGGTGAGACTGCATACCGATACCGTCGATAAGTCCCTTTTCCTTGAGGTCCATAGCCATGTCGTAGATATTCTGCATCTTGCCGGTGTACTCGTTGAAGTCGTTGTAGTAGAGCTTGCAGCCGGCAGGAGCGTACTGTCTTGCGTACTTGAAAGCGTACTCAATGAAGGAGTTATCGCCGAATACAGCTACCCAGTCGGAAGCCATGTAGCGGTTGCTCTCGGCAGGATGTCCGGGCTCACGCGGAGTGCCGTCATCGAGCCAAGCCTCATTCACAACGTCGCAGGCATAGAAGTTGACATCGGGATAAAGCTTGGTGATAGTCGTGAAGTAAGCCTTGATGTAGTTCTCCATTCTCTTGAGCATCTTATCCTTGGAGACGTAGGGCTTGGAAGCGTCATAGTCCTCCTTGAAGAACCACTCAGGGGTCTGGCTGTGCCATACAAGGGTGTGAAGTCTTACGGGGATATTGTTCTTCTGGCAGTAGTCGAGAACAGCCTTTGCAGCGCCGAAGCTTATCTGCGGTGTCGTGTCATCGCCGGTCTCCTCGAGGTAAGCCTTTGTAGCCGCCTCATTGAGGACGTAGTCAGGCTTTAACTGGTTGCCGACCGTTATGCTCTGGAAGAAGTGCTTCTCGAGCACCTGCATGAAGCCGCTCGATGCCATATCCTCGGGAGTTACAGCTGTACCGATCTTGAAATCGTTGCCGAATATCCTTGCGAGGGATTTGAGGTCATTCTCTATCTGTGCAGGCGGAGCCTCTGTGATGCTGAAATCATCGAGGAAGAGGTCGTCCGTGTTATTTGTCTCGAAGTAGATGAAAACGTCCTTCATGTCCGCTGTATAGCTGAACGGAATGTTTTCGAGCTTCTTCCAGCCGCCGGACTGGATATCCTTTACGATGTTGTTGTAGTGGGTAACGCCCTCCGCATCGGTGTACTGGAAGCTGAATGTGATGTTCGCGTAGTCCTTTGCCTTTATGGAAGCGTTGAGCATATACTCCTTGCCGGGTTCGAGGAGCTTGTCTATGCGGAACGAGGGACCGTTCCAGCTCTGGGTGCGTCCGGCAGCAGAAAGTGCCTTTGAACCGCTTACCGACTGTGTTTCAGTGATAGTGAGCTCGGTCGTATCGTCGTCGCCTCTCTTGTCGAAGCCCTCGAACGTGCCGTCCTCAAAGTCTGTCGAGAATATTACCTTTGCCGCAGTGCTGTCTGCTGCAACAACAGGGAAAAATGCCGCCGGCTGTAATGTTGCCGTACCAGCCATTGCTGCGCCGAGTATCCCGGCGGTAAATCTTTTTAATTTCTTACCTTTCATGTCAGGTGTCCTCCAAAAAAATATTATGCTTATATTTTAGCACGATAATCCCCCGTTGTCAATGAACACCAGCATATTTCCGCAATTTTCGGTCAGTTTGACCAAATACAGACAATAAGCGAAAAATTGCCCGGGCCGGCGCGGTGTTTTTGCGGCATTTATACGGTTGACTGTTGAGGGAACCCCTTTTGAAAAAGGGGCACCCTAATCGGGTCCGTCCCCTTTGTCAGCTTCGCTGACATCTCCCCACACTGTGGGGAGTCACCTCAAACTCCTTCCCGAAAACTTTCATCTGGTTTTTCCGCAATGGTATACATACCCGGATAGAAAAGAAAAACCGGAAGTCTTCATGACTTCCGGCTATTTTTATACCATTGCGGAAAAAACTGACTATAGAAGTCTTTGGAAAGGGGGGACGGGGGAAGAACCTTTCCTCAGATAGCCGCCCGTATAATCGCCCCAAAAGCATCACGCTGATACAGTCAGTTAGGCAGGGTGAACTTGCCTGCGCGCCATGTACCGTCGGGGGAGATGACGCAGGAGAACACGTCCTTTTCTGTACGCGGTGCAGAGCCGTCGAGGTCGGTGCCGTCGTAGTAATTCTCGACCGTGAAAAATATCTCGTCATCGGTGCGTGACTCAATGGCCACTATCTTTGATGCAGAATAGAAGATATTCGAGCCTCTGCCACCGGTAAAGCCGTATGCTCTGCCGTTATGGTCGATGTAGTTGTCGCTTAGCTGGTCGGGATAGCGGTCGCTGAAGACCTTGTGGTACTCATTCACAACATCGCTGAATGAATTGATGCCGGGAGTGGTTATCAGGTAATACCTCCAGCTGTATTCATTTTCGACATAGTCGTCCTGGTCAATGGTGAACGGCATACTGAACTTGAATTTCCACTCAGTATCGCAGGCGGACTCGAAAAGCTTCTCTGCCGCCGCCATGAGGGTACGGTCATCGGCGTCTTTGTAGTCCTTGAAAACGATCGCGCCGTTCTTGTCGTAGGAAAAAGCACCGCCGCCGAGGGGGTCGACCTCACGGATATGCTCTGTGGTCTGCTCCTCTGTTGCTTCCGGAGCGGAAGTGGTTTCCAGAGCTTCTGTGGTCTGTTCCGCTGCGGTATCAGCTTCGGTGGAAGCGAGGGGGTCGGGCTGACCGGAAGCGTCCTCTGTCGTATCAAATGCAGCCGGCTTCAGGGCATCGCTGTCCGAGCTGCTCTTGTCCTTGCCGCAGCCTGCCGCAGCAGAGCAAACGAGTACGAATGCAGATACAAATGCAAGATATTTCTTCATATGTGTTATCTCCTTCTGAGTATATTATCAGTGATTATAATAATGAATTACGCATTATCCAAACCGTTATTCCTCATCGCTGTCAAGCACAAAATCTATAATTCCGTCGCTGACATTCGCGGCAGCGCATATTACCCTTACCTCAGCCCCGAGTTCATAGGACACGCCGCTGAATTTCTCCGTGAGCGACACCGGCTCGGAGTAGTCGTACTCCCCTTCCGGGAGTGTCCGGATATGGACAAGTCCCTCGATAGTGTTCGGGAGCTCGGCATAGAAGCCGTATTCCGTAACGCCGGATATCCTTGCGGCAAAGCTCTCGCCTATGTGTGACTGCATGAGCTCCGCCTTGTAACGGTCCTCGCAGTCGCGCTCTATCTCAACAGCCCTCGTCTCGGCAGCCGATGAACGCTCTGCCGCATTTTCCGCAAAACCGCTGTACCGCTTGTTCATCCACTCGTTTCCGTAACCTGCAAGTATATCGGTTATTATCCTGTGCACCGCAAGATCGGGATAGCGGCGTATCGGCGAGGTGAAATGCGCGTAGTCGTCGAGGACGAGCCCGAAATGTCCCAAAGGCTCGGTCGAATACTTCGCCTTCGACATCGACCTCAGCACGAGCATATTGACCGCCTCGTACTTGTCCGTCCCCCTTGCGCGTTCAAGTATCTCCGCGGCGTGTACGGGACTGAACTCCGTGAACCGCGGACAGTCTATGCCAAGCTTCGGCAGTATCTCGCGGAGAGCCTCTGTTTTCGGCTCAGGCGGCGCTTCGTGAACGCGGTACACGAACGGCACCTTCTTCTCGCGCGCAAGCTTTGCCGCAGCCTCGTTTGCCGTCAGCATGAACTCCTCAATGATGCGCTCGGACCTTCCTCTTTCGCGCGGAACAGCTCCGCAGCAGACACCGTTTTCGTCTATTATCAGCGCAGTCTCGACCGTGTCTATCTCCGGGGAATGCCTGCGCTTTCGCTTTTCAATGAGCTTTCCTGCAAGCTCGTCCATGAGCGGCAGACAGTCCAGCACTTCACGGTATTTCTCTCGGACCGCTTCACTTCCTCCGCCATCAAGAAGCTCGTTTATCTCGCTGTATACGCCCTTCACGCGCGAACGGATAACGCTCTTGCAGAAGGAATATGAGAGCATTCCGCCCTCCTCATCAAGCTCTATCATCGCCGAGAGCGTAAGTCTGTTGTCGCCGGGATTGAGAGAACATATCCCGTTGGAAATCTCCTCCGGCAGCATGGGTATCACCCGGTCGGCGTAGTAAATGCTCGTTCCGCGGAGCATAGCCTCCTTGTCGAGAGCGCTGTTGCCCTTGACGTACTGCGAAACATCGGCGATGTGGACGCCGAGAAGGTAGCCGCGTTCCGTTCTTTCGACTGATACCGCATCGTCAAGGTCCTTCGAACTTGCGCTGTCTATCGTGAATATCAGCTTGTCACGGAAGTCGGTGCGGTTGTTGAAGCAGTGCTCCTGAACGCCACCCTCCGCTATCTTACGCGCTTCCTTCAGCGAATCCTCCGAAAATGCCAGAGGCGCTCCGGACACGCGCAGCACAGCCTCCGCACAGGCAGCCGCGCTCTCAGAGCTTCCCAGAACGGCAGCTATCCTGACCTTGTGCTCGGCATGGCGCTTTCCGCGGAAAACTATCTCCGCGATGACCTTGTCCCCGTCCGAAAAAGCCGTGCTGCCGTCGCGGACGATGACCATGTGGTTCCTTGCAGCCGTATCCGGAACGAGGTACTGCTCGCCGTCAACGGTCTCTATCCTGCCGGCAAGGGTCTGACTGCCAAACTCTATGATATCTACTATCTCTCCCTCCGGCTCACCGCTTCGCGAGGCGATGGACTCTATCAGCACCCTGTCGCCGGGCATCGCTCCGAGCATATATTTGCCGGGAATGAAGTATTCCGTGCCCGTGTCGGTCTCTGCAAATCCGAACGTGCGGCTGAGCCTTGTGACGGTTCCCGGGAACACCCCGAGACGTGAGCACAGACCGACCTTCATGCCCTTCCTCACGGTTATCCTGCCCTCGGTGCGGAGCTCGTCGAACGCCTTTATAAAGGCATCTCTGCCGTACTTCTTGGTCTTGCACTTGGCTTCGAGCTGGCTTATCTGCATGGACTTCTTGTCACAGGCGCCGAGAAGTGCGTTTATCTTTATCTTGTAGGCCTTAACGCCGGCATCCTTATCAGACTTTGCTTTTACTGACTTTCCAGCCATATTCTCTCCTTTCGTTACATTTCCGGAACAATATCAAAAGAAAGCCCCATGACGGCTGTCACAGGGCTGATAGATCACTTGTTGATTATCGGTACAAGGTTGATCGCAAGTACGATCAGGAACATCAATATTCCGAGAGCCCTTGTGAGCTTATTCAATATAGCTTCCTTTGTCCTTCCCTCATTCTTGCCGTAGAATGAATCAGAACTTGCACCGGTAAGAGCAGCGGACATACTGTCCTGTGACTTCTGGTCCTGTGAAAGGCAGAGAAGAATAATGAGGGCACATACAATAAGGAGGACGATACCTCCGACGATCTCGAGCGTTGACATAATTTTATTACCTCCGTAAAACCGGCAGTTCACCGTATATTTCTATTAGCCTAAATATTATACCACATTTTCACAGGTATTGCAATAGCCGTCAGAGAAAAAAGCGGGCTTTTTTTTATATCATAATTGTGGGATTTATACAAGAAAACCGCGCACATCATCTGTACGCGGTCTGTTTATCACTTTTTCTTTTTCTTGTTCTGGTTATTGGTCTTGGGAGCTTCCTTCTCCGTGACCTCGGCGCCGAGAGCCTCAGCGACATCTTCGATGATCTCGTCTGTATCGTCGTCATCATCGCCGTCATCATCATTGTCACCATCGCCGTCACTGCCGCCGTTTGCAGTTTTTAACTTCCTGTTCTTCTTGTTCTCGTCAATGATAGCTGTCACGAACGAGATGCCGAAGTAGATGAAGAATATGAGCAGCTCATAGATGATCGCGGACTTTACAGAGTTCTTTGCAACCGCTGTAACGCTTATGTCGTTGGTCTTTGTCGCAGGAACGAGTATGCTGTATGCGTTTGCGAACTCAACGTTCTTGAAGTATTCGTCCGAAGTGTCCTTGATCTTCACAACGAGGTCGTTGACCTTTGTGTTGATGCTTTCAAGTCTCTCGTCGATCTCCTTGATCTGAGCCTCGGAAGCAGTGCCCTTGGACTTCTCGAGGGCTTCCTTCCTCTGTGAATACTCCTTGATCTTCTGCTTTGTCTCAGCGATATCGCTTGCGAGCCTTACCTCCTTGTCAACGAGTATGTCGTACTCCTCGGAGGTCTTGGAGATCTCGGTGTTTGTACCGTCGGCGGACTGCATAACAAGTAGCTTGTCCTTCTGGTAGTTCTCCTTTGCTGTCTGTACAGCCTTGTAGCTCTCCTCGTCCCTTTCCTTCTGACGGGTAAGGGCATCTATCTTGTACTGGTAGGTGTCGATAGCCTGCTGTCTGTCCTTGGTGATATTGTTTACAGTAACGAGTGACTGAGCCTTGTCGAGGTCGAGTGCTCTTACTGTGATGACCGACTCATAGAGGTCCTCGAAGGTATAACCTGTCGATGAACGGAAACGTGTGAGGTCCTCGCTGGAGAGGTCCTTGAGGTATGTAGCAAGGGTGTTGAGGGTCGATCTGAAAAGGTCGATAGCCTCGGGGTAGTCGTAGGACTTGTAGTCGAGGGTGGTTACTGCTGCACCGAGCGACTGGTTGTAGCCGTACTGGCGGTAGAAGTAGTCACGGTACTTGTCGAGCATACCGTTGAGCACCTGGACTGCGTCGTCCTTGCTCAGACCTGTCTTTGAATAGTTGAAGGTTATCTTGTACTGTGTGGGGTAGTAAGAGGTCTCGAGGATAGCCTGTACAGGAGCAACGCTTCCGTTTACGGACTGGCTCTTTACACTGTGGTACAGTGTCAGACGGTCAACTGCATCGGCAGGGATAACGCCTGCGATAGACACATACTGTCTGATAAGCTCAACCTTTGAAGCGTCCATATCGAGATCGGAAACAGCACCGGAAATGACCTCAGGGTTCTTGATGGTGTTTACGTCGAAGGTCTTGCCGTTGGGGTCGAGGCCCTTCTCGATGCCGCTGTAATTGAAGCTTACGAGAGCTGTGAGCGGCGGCTTGCTCTTTATCGCGCTTGCTGTCTTGATGCCCACTATGACTGCTCCGAGCATTGCGGAAATAATAAGCCACGGCAGGAAGTATTTTTTCAGCTTTTTCAATATGCCGGAGACCGAGATGACTACTTCATCCTTGTCGTCCGAGCTGTTGTTTATCGTAACATTAAGGTTACGTTCGTTGCTCTTTGCCATTGTTACCTCCGAAAGTATTTTTTTCGCGGACAGACTCCGCCGAAATAACATTATATCACTTTGAAAATGCGCCGTCAACTGTTTTCACAATTTTCTCATCATTTTCCTGCTTTTAGCCAAAATCAGCCGTTATACGCCGCAGCTCATTAACCAGAATGCACCATTATCAAAATTGCGATTGCTTCAAAAGAGTTGAAACAAACAACGCTTCTTTTCCGCGGCATCAGTCTCAGCCTCCTTTATTTCAGAAATACGAGCTCCTTCATGTCAAGCGTTCCCTCGCCACGGAAGGTAAGATAAAGCGGATAAGTCCCCGAGAGCGATACCTCCGCGGATATCTCAGTCCAGCCGTCAGCCGGCTTGACATCTATCGCGGCAAGAACACTGCCGGCTATCTCCGTGCGTACCTCGATAACGCCCTCGGCGTTTCCACGGACAAGAACTCCCAGCCGCGAAACGTTCCCCTCAAAGTATTTGTAGCCGATGAGGGTGTTATCGCATATCTCAGCGATGAAGCGCTCACCGCCTTCGTCATTGACATTCGGGAAACTCTCGGTAAATATCCTGTTCGAGCCGTGCGGCATATGCCCATTCGTGATATTGCAGGCTATTACCGCCGGATATGTTCCCCTTGCGGCAAGAGGTCCTCCGTTGAGACCGCAGGAGGTCATCTCGACCTGCTTTATCGTGCCGTCCGGAGCGATGCTGATGCGCTCCGCACACGCCTGACGGCTGTAATCCGACTTGTGTGTGAGGCGGTGGTAGAAAACGTACCACTGACCGTTTATCTCTATTATACTGCCATGGGTAGTGCCGGTCATATTCATTTTTGTCTGCTGTGTGACGCCGTTCACTCCGACGTCGCCGTTCGAGACGAGAGTTCCCATGAATCTGAAATCACGGTCGGGCTTATCGCTCACGGCATAGCAGAGCTCATGGTTGAGCTGTGAGGAATAGATGAAGTAATACTTGTCCCCGACCTTACGCATAGAGCTTGCCTCGAAGAACTCGTGACCGCCGAAATCAGCCTCATACGGGATTATGTGGCGCGGCTCGCCCTTGACGGTGAGCATATCGTCCTCCAGCTCAACGACTGCCGGACCGTTCACGTTATCGGGCGTGGAGAGTATCTCCTCACGGGTCTTGTCATAGCGCCTCATGACCTCAGCCATTTTTGCATCGTCAGCCGCAAGTACGTCATTGGTCTCGCCCTGATACTGTGTGCCGTAGTATATGAATATCCTGCCGTTGTCGCTGAACGCGCAGGGGTCGAAGCAGACGTACTTCTTCATCGGTGTGCCGTCCGGATAGCGGACGTAACCGAGGTACTCATACTTTCCGGCAGGCTCGTCGCACACCGCGGCGCTTATAGGTCCGTAATAGCCGCCGTAGCCGAATTTTCCGGACATACAGTAATAGAGATAGTACCTTCCGTCCCTGCCCTGAACAACGTCCGGAGCGTACATATAGGGACGCTCATTGTAGTCGGGATCCTGCTCTGCGCGGTAGACAACTCCCTCGCAGCGCCAGTCTGAAAGATCGTCAACGGGCGCGGAATATACCGTATAATCGCCCATGCAGAAGGTCCAGCCGCCCTCAATGTCATGAGAGCCGTAGAGATATACCCTGCCGCCGAAAATATGCGGCTCTCCGTCAGGTATATATTCATCAAGTGGAAGAAACGGATTGTATACTTGTTTTTTCATTTTCTTATTTCCTTTTAAATCAAGTAATTTCCGGAAGCTCGCGCCTCCGTTCCCCGGTTTCCAGCACCGATATAGTGTTCCCAAAAAAGTTATGCAGTATGACCGTTTGCCTTTATCACGCCGACAACCTGATCGACGTACTTCCGGCAGATATCCTCGTTCTCAGCCTCGACCATTACACGCACGAGCGGCTCTGTGCCGCTCTCGCGGACGAGTATCCTTCCGGTAGTTCCGAGTGCTTCGGTAACAGACTTCACTACTGCCTGCACGTCAGGGTCGTTCTGAGCAGCAGTCTTGTCCTTCACGCGGACGTTTTCAAGCACCTGCGGATATACTGTAAAGGGTGCCGCAAGCTCGCTGAGGGGCTTATCCTTCGACATTACAGCCTGCATTATCTTCAGGCTGGTGAGTATACCGTCACCGGTCGAAGCGTACTTGGAGAAGATTATGTGTCCGGACTGCTCACCGCCAAGACAGCAGCCGTGTTCCTTCATGTACTCATAGACGTACTTGTCGCCGACCTTGGTCTTTGCGTAATCTATACCTATCTCGTCGAAAGCCTTGAAAAGTCCGAAGTTTGACATAACCGTAGCTACAACAGTGTTGTTCACAAGCTTGCCGCGCTCCTTCATATAGCTGCCGTAGATATAGAGGATATGATCGCCGGAGATGACATTGCCCTTCTCGTCAACACAGAGACAGCGGTCAGCGTCGCCGTCATAGGCAAAGCCTGCGTCAAGACCGTTCTCCACAACGAACTTCTGAAGTCCCTCGATGTGGGTAGAGCCGGCGTTGTTGTTGATATTTATTCCGTTCGGAGAAGCGTTTATAACGTGAGTCTCAGCACCAAGAGCGTCAAATACTGCCTTTGCGATGTTCCATGCAGCACCGTTTGCACAGTCAAGGCCTATCTTCTTGCCGCGGAAGGAATACATTCCGAGGGAGATGAGGTAGCCGATGTAGCGGTTTCTTCCTGAAACATAGTCAACTGTCTGACCTATCTTCTCGTCCTTTGCGTAGGGGAGCTCCTTCCACTCCTGACCGAAGGCATTGAGCTTGCCGTCGAGGTAGTCCTCTATCAGCTCAATGACAGACTCCTCCATCTTTTCACCCTGTGAATTTATGAGCTTGATGCCGTTATCGTAGTAGGGATTATGGCTCGCAGAAATCATTATACCGCAGTCGAAAGCGTCAACACGGCTTATGTATGCAACTGAGGGAGTTGTTGTGACGTGCAGGAGATATGCGTCTGCACCGGAAGCCGTAAGACCTCCGACGAGTGAATACTCAAACATATAGCTTGAACGGCGGGTATCCTTGCCGATGATTATACGCGGTGCGGAATCGTCACCGCTGCGCCTTTTGAGCTCGCCGAAATACCAGCCGAGAAAACGTCCTACTCTGAAAGCGTGATCTGCCGTGAGGTTCTCGTTAGCGGTCCCTCTGAAACCGTCTGTACCAAAATATCTTCCCATAATTATCTCCTTGGAATGATTTTTTCAATATTACCGGTATCCCTGCGATACCGTATACATTTTTCATTATAACACTCCCAGTAATCAAAGTCAACACCTTTCTTAGTGATCAGTCCCGTGCCGTCTGTAATAACCGCCGGGAAAATTGTAGGGACGTGCAATGCGCGTCCCTACAAATATTAGTAAGTATAGACTAACATCAAAAGGGTTAATTCCGGGTAACATACCGCTATCTGCGCGGATTTTGAGTTATAATAGTATAAGAATGGATAGACAGGAGGGCTTTGTATAAAAACTGTTGAGATATTCTCGGACGGCGCTTGCAGCGGTAATCCGGGTCCCGGCGGATATGGTGTCGTTCTCCGCTTCGGCTCCGCCGAAAAGGAACTCTCCGGCGGCGATAAGGCTACCACCAACAACCGCATGGAACTGCTCGGTGTCATTACTGGTCTCGCCGCACTGAAAGAGCCTTGCAGGGTCATACTTACCACTGACAGCAAGTACGTCGTTGACAGTGTCACAAAGGGCTGGGTCTACGGCTGGAAGAAAAAGGGCTGGATAAAGTCCGACAAGAAACCTGCCCTCAACGTTGACCTGTGGGAACAGCTCCTTCCGCTCCTCGAAAAGCACGAGGTAACATTCAACTGGGTGAAGGGTCACGCCGGACACCCCGAAAACGAACGCTGCGACCGGCTCGCCGTTGAACAGCGCGATAAATATGCAAAACTTTAACAGGAGGAAACACTTTGGAAAAACGTTTCATATATGCGGATAATGCCGCTACCACCGCCGTTTCCGAGGAAGTGCTGAACGCCATGCTCCCCTACTTCCGCACCGCTTACGGCAACGCTTCAAGCATCTACAAGCTCGGACGTGACGCTCAGCGCGATGTCGAGGCTGCACGCGAAAAGGTCGCAAAGGCTCTCGGTGCTGAACCCCGCGAGATATTCTTCACAAGCTGCGGCTCCGAGGCTGACAACTGGGCTATCAAGGGTGCTGCTGAGACTATGGCAAAGAAGGGCAAGCGCCACATCATCACCTCAGTATTCGAGCATCACGCCGTTCTCCACACCTGCGAATACCTCGAAAAACACGGCATCGAGGTGACTTACGTCCCCGTAAGCGACAAGGGTCTCATCGACCCCGAGGATATACGCAAGGCTATCCGCGAGGATACCGCCCTCGTTACCATTATGTTCGCAAACAACGAGATAGGCACTATCCAGCCTATCGCCGAGATAGCTGAAATATGCCACGAAAAGGGCGTGCTTTTCCACACCGATGCCGTTCAGGCTGTCGGTCACGTTGATATCGACGTAAAGAAAATGGGCATTGATATGCTCTCGCTCTCGGGCCACAAGATACACGCTCAGAAGGGCATCGGCGCTCTCTACGTCCGCAAGGGCATCATTCTCCCGAACCTTATCCACGGCGGCGGTCAGGAGCGCGGCAAGCGTGCCGGCACTGAGAACGTTCCGGCTATCGTTGGTCTGGGTGTCGCTATCGAGAACGCCACAAAGAATATCGCCGAAAGGAACGCCGTTATCATTCCGCGCCGCAACAGGCTCATCGACGGCATTCTTCAGATACCCTATACCCGTCTCAACGGTGACAGGGACAAGCGTCTTCCCGGAAACCTCAACATATCCATCGAGGGCATCGAGGGCGAATCGCTCCTCCTCATGCTCGATATGAACGGCATCTGCGCTTCGTCCGGTTCTGCCTGCACCTCCGGCTCTCTCGACCCCTCGCACGTTCTGCTCTCTATCGGTCTGAAACACGAGATAGCTCACGGTTCGCTCAGGCTCTCCATTGAGGACGATACCTCCGACGAGGACGTTGACTACATCCTCAGCGTGCTTCCCGGCATCGTCTCCCGTCTCCGCGAAATGTCGCCGGTCTGGGAAAAGATGATGAAGGGCGAGGCTTATGAATAATGGGACTGTTTGACAAGCTTTTCGGCAGGAAGGACGCGGAAGGTCTCACGGACGACGAGAGAGAGCTCCGTGAATACGAGGAAAACGTCTACCGCGCAGAATCCGGCGTTGTTGATAACTGCCACGCCGAATATATCATTACAGCTGCCGCACCTGCCACAAACGGAAAGGTGCTGCTGAACGGCTCCGTGACCGAGGGTACGTTCAAGGCAGGTGACGAGATAAACATCGTCCTGAGAAATTCCCAGGTGCTCACTTCAAAGATAATCACTATCGCTATCCATATGGCACTCTGTGAGACCGCAACCGAGGGACAGAACGCCGATTTTCTCATCGAGACCGTCGATCCGAAAATGATAAAGCGCAACGACCTCGTAAAGAAGCTCATAAAGGAGAATAACGCGGAATGACAGGCAGAAAGACATCAGCTCTCGCAGCAGTTCTTACAGGCGCAGTATTTGCGCTATCCGGCTGCGGAGGAAGCTCCGGAAGCTCATCGGAGCTCAGTCCGGCAGATTCAGACCGTCACTCAGTTCAGACGATAACCGAAGCAGCCTATTCCCAGCCGGTAACCGACGTTACAACTCTCAGCCCTGCCGATTCGGACAAGCCTTCCGCAGAGGTCACGACCGCTGAACCGACGTCAGAAACACAGCCGCCGGCAGAAGAAGTGCCGCTGGACAAGCTCACCGTTACCGGAAAGGGAAATGAAGGTCTCTTCATGTGCATCTATTTCAGCGACGGTTCTGTGTGCATAGACGGCATTTTTACACCGTCTCCCGATACGGTAAATGTCAGGATACCGGAAGCCGAAAACGATCACAAGGTCCGCGCGGTGGAGGTCTCAGCTCTCGAAATGGGCTATGTTTCAGTATCATGGCCGGGAGTTGAAGAGGTATCCGTCCCGGAGAATATGAAATTCATAAATATGGCACAGGGCGGCGAGGAGATCCCCCGCGAGAACGCAGAAGCCCTGTTCACACGAAACGGCATTACCCTTAGTTCATATTAATAAAGGAGAAATATTATGTTATACAGCGAAAAGGTACTCGACCACTTCTCAAACCCCAGAAACGTCGGCGAAATAGAGGACGCTGACGGTATCGGCGAGGTCGGAAACGCCAAGTGCGGCGACATCATGAAGATGTATCTCAAGATCGACAAGGGCATCATCAGCGATGTCAAGTTCAAGACCTACGGCTGCGGTGCGGCTGTGGCTACTTCTTCAATGGCTACCGAACTCATTAAGGGCAAGCCCGTCGAGGACGCCCTCAAACTCACGAACGCCGCTGTCGTTGAAGCACTTGACGGTCTGCCGGCAGTAAAAATACACTGTTCAGTCCTCGCTGAACAGGCTATCAAGTCCGCCCTTTCAGACTACTATACTCGCCAGGGCATTGATCCCCTCCCCATCATCGGCGAGATCAAGGAGCCTGAGGAATAAACTGCATCTTATGCGTGCTGCCCCTTCGGCAGTTATACGTCATACTCCTTCCCGGAAATTTTCATCTGATTTTTCCGCAAAGGTATAAAAATAGCCGGAAGTCGTAAGGACTTCCGGCTTTTATTCATTTCAAGCTGTAATCATAGAGCGAGATCAGAACGATATTCTTTTCGTCTATTTTTACGTTAATGTCATGAGAAATCAGGAGCTCGTCGCCAAGTCTGAGGCTGATATCGACCACAGTTTCGTCAGCGGTATAGTTATTGTCCTTGACGCGCTCGTCAATAGCCGCCTTATACGCAACAAGCTCGTCGCGCGGCGCATAATAGGGGTACGGCAGCTTTATGAACTCAACGGTGCTCTTGCCCTCATCGACCTGCTTTTTGATATAGTTGAAGCGCATAACATCGGTGTACTTGTTCCACGCGCACATATAAGCCGTGGAGAACGCTAAATAGCCGACCGCAGCAGCAGATGCAAGACGAACGGGATATTTTCTGTCAAGTCCGTGCTTCTCTGCCGCAGCGCAGGAAAGCTCTCCGGCGGCAAGTGCCCAGAAAATATAATCCGTGAAGAAGCACCGCTCCGTTACCGGATTTGCAACCGCAAAGGGTGCAGAAAGGATAGCTGTGCTGACGATATACAGCGTAAATCGTACAAATCCCTGCTTAGTGCAAAGGACCCAGCCGAGATACAAAAGTGAAAGCAAATATACAAAAGTGAAGGCAGTCTCAATTGCTCTCATTGTAAGCGAAGCGTTCCAGACCGCAAAGCCTCCAACCACGTCAGTGAAGAAGGAATAGCAGGTGTAAAGAATGACCACCGTCAGCGCCGGTACAGCGTACTTCTGGGGCTCTCCTCGCTCTCCGCCGAACTTGTCAGAGTACATTATGAGGAAGCTCACACAGATAACGGCGTGGATTATCCAGAAGGCAACACAGTAATAGGACATGAGGTCCTCGTAGATCTGGTGGAACATATCAGTGAAGTCGAGCTGGACCTTACGGAAGCCGATGTCGTCTGAACCGCCGCCAAACAGCGAAGAATAGGTATGATTGGTGAACATGAGCACCGAACCGCCGACAGCTCCGGCAAGATAGAGGACCGTGCCCGGGTGGGGCTTTCCGAATATCTTACAGGAGTAAATTATAATGAACGTGCCGAACATGAGGCTGTAAATCGTCACATTTTCCACGCAAAGTGCTCCGAGGAAGCCGATAAACAGTGGAACAACGGTCAGCGCCCTGCCGTAGGCAAGTTTTTTCCCGCAGAGCAGGGGCTTGCAGTAAAGGAGGTAGGAAAGCAGCAGAACTGCCGATATAACGTAATTTGTGATGCCAGATATCCAGTTGATTGTCTGGGTGAACATTGCCGTCGGAATCGTAAGAATGAACGCCGCGGACAGCGCCGCCGCCCAGCCGTGGACGCCTTTTTCCGTGTTGATGACACGCAGAAGAAGCTGATGAAGCAGTACAAGGAACACAAACGCAACAGCAGTCCGGAACGCGTAGCTCCTCACAGCGGCAAACGTGATGATATTAGTGAAATATCTGCCGTTGACCGAATTGCTGCCGATGACGTCATTTCGTGATTCCCTCAGCGTCCAGATGATATCGTCTCCGCAAAGAATGATAGTTGCCGCAATGACTGCGCTCCATATCACAAATGCGGCGGAAACGATGAGATATGTCCTGTTTTTGGAATATCCGCGCATAAGTCTCCCCCGTCCGTATATAATTAAAAAGTCCTTCCAGATATCTGAAAGGACTTGCTTTGTGCCGGCATTGAAATAGTTTCCCGGGCCGTCGCCAGCCAAGTATCGTCTTCGCGGCAGAGCTTAACTTCCGTGTTCGGAATGGGAACGGGTGTGACCTCTGCGCCATTAACACCGACTATTTGAAACTTGAAATAAAGC
>JAFXSC010000036.1 GCA_017525915.1 Ruminococcus sp. | reverse complement strand
TTTCCGCTGAGGTTTCATGAGGATAATTCCGAGTCGGTCAATTATACAGCAGGCTGTCTGCCGATACGCTCGGTAATGTCCCTGCAGGAGGACTATCCTACGCTTTCAGTGCCGAACCACTGGCACAACGACCTCGAATTTTCCTATATCACAAAGGGAAACATGAAGTATTCCGTCAACGGAGAGATTGTCGAACTGAATGAAGGCGATATGATTTTTGTCAACTCCGCGCAGCTTCATTACGGCTTTTGGGAGAAGAAAGAAGAATGCGAGTTCCTTTGCGTTCTGTTCGGGCTTGAACTGCTGTCGGCTGTTCCGGACAGCGTTATCTCAAAGCTGATTGGAAACGGCTCGCCGTCATATATCATTTTCCGCATCTCGGACATAGAGGATAAAACTGTCATTGAC
The DNA here is from genome assembly GCA_017525915.1 of Ruminococcus sp. Lineage (GTDB taxonomy): Bacteria > Bacillota > Clostridia > Oscillospirales > Ruminococcaceae > Ruminococcus. The sequence goes on along the minus strand of JAFXSC010000036.1, from coordinate 2,192 downwards.
AGGCTGACAAAACTCAACACGATATGCGAACAGCAAAAGGACGGATATGAGCTCTCGGCGGTCACGCTCTGCTACGAAACAGCGTGCAGTCTGTTAGAACGCTGTACGGGAACTGTCAAAGAGCTGCCCGAAAACAGCCGCAGGTTGAGTGAGCTTCACGCAATGATCGGCTTCATACAAGGTCACTACACCGAAAAGCTGTCGCTTGAGGATATATACGCTTCGGGACAGGTTTGCAGGAGCAAATGTTTTGAACTGTTCAAGGAATTTATCGGCAAAACACCTGTTGATTACATGAATGAGTATCGTATCTCCAAAAGCATTGATCTGCTCAAAAGCTCGGATATGAACGTCACCGAGATCGCAGTGCGGTGCGGCTTTGGCAATTCAAGCTATTTTGCTGAGGTGTTCAGGAAGTATATAGGGTATTCGCCTAAAGAGTTTCAGAAAAAACACATCTAACTTTAACCCAAGTAATGGAGTCAAAGCTGAGGTCAAGGACTGTTGTGATGACAGTCCATTTTCTTCTTCTGCCGATTGACCTTTCAGCCCTGATATGGTATAATTAACCTATATCCTGCTGAAGTTTGGAGTGAGTGAAATGTCTGTTTACATAATTTTCGATGTTGAGACACCGAACAGAGCCAATGACCGCATGAGTGCGATTGGTATCTCTGCAATAAAGGACGGCAAGCGTTTTTCTGCGAACACATCAGTCAGCGAGCTGAAAAAGTGGGTTGAGTCCCTCGGTGTCTGACGGGGCTACGGTTCTGGTTCGGTGTGCCCTAAGCAACACCATAGCAACGATTATTTGGGTTATGTTTGGACGGTTGGTTTTACGATAATAACCGAAAGGACAGATTCAAATGATCGATGCGATGTACAATTACAGACAGGGTGAGATCCACTCCGCTGAGTTCTCTGACGAGTTCAACAAGCTCTGCATACCGTTTGAAGATTCGCTGAGCGAGGAGCAGATCGATATATTCCACAAGATACTTGACTGCGTGGGCGAGACTGCTGCCGCTGAAATGAGAGCTGCATATAAGGTCGGCTTCAAGGACGGTGCAACTATGATGCAGGAGATTCAGGACTGATATAATTACAGCATAAGGAAAGGGCTATGTCCTCCGTACACAGGTTACGGATGACATAGCCCTTATTTTCTGTGCCTATTCAATTAAGTGTAATCCTGCTTTAATCTTTTCAGAAACAGTTCTGCTATCGGCGAGAACACCTGATACTTTTTCCAGATGATATACATATTCGTTTCAAGTGTCGGCTTTATGGGTCGAAAACAAAGACCGCTTCCCTCACTTGTGTCTACAAGGTACTCAAAGGTCAGCATACACCCCAACCCCTCCTTCACAAACACTGAGCCGTTATATGCAAGATTGACTGTTCCCGCAAAGTTGAGCTTATCCATATTATCCCCGCACCAGCGCGGAAAATCCACACGGATAGACTGCTCCGAGCAGAACAGCGGCAGCCCATAAAGATCATCAAATGTTACATACTCTTTTTCGGCAAGCGGACTGTCACGGCGCATCACAAGCCCCCATTTGTCACTTTCGGGGATAGAAAGATAGTTGTATTTTGACAGATTCGGCGGCTCAACAATTACGGCAAGGTCGAGAATGCCCCGGTCAAGCCGTTCCGCAACAGGTTCTGTGTCTCCGCTGAAAATGTGGAAGATGAAGCCCGGGTACTGCTCCTTGAATGTCTTGATACTCCGCGCCAGATACTTGATGAGATGGCTCTCGGCGCAGCCTATGCGTATCTCTCCGCCGATGATGTTGTCAAGCTGGCTGAACTCCTCGGCGGTCTTGTCTACCATTGCGAGAATGTCCTCGGCACGCTTTCGCAGGAGCATACCTTCATCGTTAAGTATCATATTCTTATTCGTGCGGATAAAGAGCTCATGCCCTAATTCTTCTTCGAGCTTTTTGATCTCCTTAGAGAGCGAAGGCTGCGAGATATGAAGCCGTTCAGCTGCCCTTGTCATGTTTTCCTCTCTTGCGATGGCAAGAAAATAGCGTAATATCCGTATCTCCATAGCACACCTCCAATATTTCTATTATCATTATAACCTGTTTTGTTATTCCTGTCAAGAATAACAAGCTATTCAAAATAGGTATTTTACATATCATAAGATCTGTGTTATACTAAAGATACCAAATAACACAGAGGTG
>JAFXSC010000023.1 GCA_017525915.1 Ruminococcus sp. | reverse complement strand
GACTATGAGTTTGATAGGCCTGATGTGTAAGCGTGGTGACACGTTCAGCTTGCAGGTACTAATCGGTCGAGGGCTTTTCCTTTTACTTCTTACAAATCTAAGTTCTCCCTCTCGCATTACTGCTTTATTTCAAGTTTCAAAAGTTTTTCAAAAAAGTTTGAAAAACCGCTTGACAAATTACTTTATTTGTGATATAATAGTTAAGCAATCTGAAATGCACCATTAGCTCAGTTGGTAGAGCAACTGACTCTTAATCAGTGGGTCCTGGGTTCGAGTCCCCGATGGTGCACCAAATTGGCCCGTTGGTCAAGCGGTTAAGACACCGGCCTCTCACGCCGGTAACACCAGTTCGATTCTGGTACGGGTCACCAATTAAATAGTCGGTGTTAATGGCGCAGAGGTCACACCCGTTCCCATTCCGAACACGGAAGTTAAGCTCTGCCGCGAAGACGATACTTGGCTGGCGACGGCCCGGGAAACTATTTCAATGCCGGCATTTATATTCCTCCTTAGCTCAGTCGGTAGAGCACTCGGCTGTTAACCGAGTTGTCGCCCGTTCGAGCCGGGCAGGGGGAGCCAAAGCGTTTGCACCAGCAGACGCTTTTTTTGTTTAGCGCACTTCTTGACATCGGGCGCTGTAAATGTTAAAATATAGTGTATTATCTTATCATGACAAGAAAAGAGGATGAATATGACCTTATCAGAAAACGATAACGAAAAGAAGCTTGATGCTGCGGAAAGCAGCGTGGAAGCTCCTGAGAAAGCGGAAAAGACCGCTGAACCCGTCACCGAAACCAAAGACGGTGCCGTAGAAGAAAAGGAACCTGCAAAGACTGTGAAGGAGAACGCAGCAAAAGCGGAAACAAAGAAGCCTTCCGTAAAGACTGCGGCTAAGGCTGCTGCAAAGCCCGAAAAGAAGCCGCACGGCAGATTCAACAAGCTCAACGAGCTCACGATAGTCCTGCTGAGCATTGCCGTCAGCTTTACGATCTTCTTTTTCTCACCTATTGACATTTTCATCGGCAATCAGCGCGAATTCGTAGTCGGATTCAAGCACGTCGTACTGCCCCTGCTGTTTACTGCGGCTGCCTGCTCAGCGGCACTCATAGTATTCATGAACATTCTCCTGCTCATCAAGGAATGGCTCTGTCAGGGCTTCGCACGTCTGCTTTTCGGCTTCCTGCTGGCGATATATACCCAGTCGCTTTTGCTGAACAGCAAAATGACTTCCCTTACCGGCGACGACGCAAGGTATACCGATGATACGAAGATGGTCTTTGTAAACATCTTCATTCTCAGTCTGATATTCTTCCTTCCCCTTGCGCTCTACATAATGGCAAAGCTCCTCCCAAAGAACAAGGTGCTGAACGCCGGAAAGGGAATGGTCGTTCCCTATGTTTCCGGACTTATCTTCGCAATGCAGCTCGTCGGCTTCGGAAGCTCTGTTGCAAGTGCGGATTTCAGCAAGTACAACAGGAACTATACCCGCTATCTCTCCTATGAGCCTTCCATGTCGCTCTCCACTGAGGGCAACGTTGTGGTGTTCCTGACCGACCGTCTCGACAGTCTCTGGATGGACGAGGTCATCGACCGCTATCCCGATGTCAGGGAGAAGTTCGACGGCTTCACTTTCTACCAGAACAACGTTTCGCATAATACCAACACTTTCCCGTCCGTACCCCAGATGCTTACTAACTACCGCTACAAGGGCACGGAGTGGCCGGACTACACAAGCAAGGCATGGGAGGGAAAAACGCTTCCCCGTGTTCTTACTGAGAACGGTTACAACTGTAATCTTCTGATAGACAGCCTTACGACTTACAGCACCATCAGCCAGCTTGAGGATCAGTGCTACAACATCAAGGACTGTCCCAAGGAGGACATTGATTTCAACTACCGCGGAAAAGGCGGCATTATCCCGACCATGACCCAGCTCTCGCTCTCAAGGCTCTCACCCTACGCCTTCAAGAGCTATTTCACCGTTGGTCTCGGCGCAAATCTTTCGGCTGATTTTATCCAGTACAAGAACGATTACCCGGACATCATGCCCAGTGCGATAGGTGTTCAGTCTGATATCGACTACTATCACTACCTCAAGTCCACAAAGCTCAAGGCTGACAGTGACAAGAAGACCTTCACCTTCGTTCATCTCAACTGCTCACACGGTAATTCGGCGGAGGAGGTCAACCTCTACGATCCGCATGAGAGCGTTGATATCTATTCGACCACCAGAGGCGACTTCGAGATCCTCTTTGAGTATTTCGACCAGATGAAGAAGCTCGGCGTTTACGACAATACCACCGTCATCGTCCTCGGCGACCACGGCAGAGCTCCGACTGAGATAGAGCAGGACGGCAAGGACGGTCTCACAAGCGCTATCACAACCGCACTCCTTGTCAAGCCTGCCGGTGAGCACGGAGAGCTGAAGCTCGACAGGGATTCCGAGCTTTCCAACGACTTCTTCTCTGCAAGCGTCCTTGACTACGCAGGAATAGATCATTCCGAGTTCGGCTATTCATACAGGGACGTAGTAGACGGCGGACTCCACCCCGACAGGTTCATGCAGACATTTGAATGGGGCGGCTATGGAAAGGTAACTTACAAGGCATATTACAAGATCACCGGTGATGCCCGTGACTTTAACAACTGGGAGGAACAGGACAAACACGAATAAGGCGGTGTAACTATGAAACAGGCGAAAAACAGGCAGAAAGCCATACTTGACGGGAAGCTTCCCGCAATTGCTGCACTTAGTGCGGCACTGAGCTTTATTCTGCTGCTGTTTTCGCCTGTTATTGTTTATATGGAGGATCCGGCAGCGTTCATGGTCGATTTTCCGCACCTGTTCTTCCCGATGCTGGGGGCAGCTTTTGCCGGTACTCTTATTATCGGCGGACTTCTCTGCCTTATGCTCGTGATACACAGAAACGCCTACATCTTCCTTTCGAGGCTGTTTCTGGGACTTCTCCTTGCGTTTACGGTACAGAGCTTCCTGCTCAACGGCATGATGAACGTTGTCCTGAGCAGCGATGTAAGGTATCCGCGTTACCGCGCAAGGGTAATCTTCGACAACACCGTATTCTTCCTGCTTGTGCTCCTGCCGCTCATACTCACGATTCTCTCGCACTATTTCCCGTCGCGGAAACTGCGTACAGCAGCCGGTGAGGGCGGACTTATCGCGGCTGCGGCAGTTCTTGCCTTCATGCACATGAGTACGGCGGCGGTAAAAACGGTCGGCACCGACTTCGGAAAGTACAAGGGCATTCAGAATTACTACCTCTCCTATGAGCCGACCATGTCGCTCTCGGAGAAGGAGAACGTCGTGGTATTTCTTGCAGACCGCCTTGACAGCCTTTGGATGGACGAGATGCTGGAGAAGTACCCGGAGCTTTATGATAAATTCGAGGGCTTCACCTTCTACCAGAACACATTGTCCACCGGCACCAGCACGTTCCCGACCGTTCCGCAGATGCTTACCAACTGTGAATATAAGGACGGGGACTGGGCTCCGTATCTTACTGAGGCATGGAGCGGAGACACGCTTCCCGCAGAACTTAAAAAGAACGGCTGGGACGTATACCTCCTTCCGGACAGGATAACCTGCCTGAGCAGTCCGGCGCAGGTAATGGGACAGTGCGACAATATCAAGCGCTACGATACCGGCAGAAAGACTCGCTTCTTCGGAAAATACGGCATGGGGCTGACTATGCTGAGGCTTTCGGCGGCGAGAATGCTTCCCTATAATCTGAAACATGACGTCACCTACTGGCTCGGGGCGAATTTCTGCCGCGGAATGATATCCGACCCCGACTGCTGCGATGATTTCCTGCCCCAGCAGGCTTTCGTTGACCACGACATGAAGTATTACACCTACCTCACGGAGCACGGACTTACCGCGGACAATGACGCGCCGGTGTTCAGCTTCGTCCACCTCAACTGCTGCCATACCGTCTGGGACGCGACTGCGGAGCTTTACGGGCTGGAGGGCGAGAATGACATCTACAAGACCACACGCGGCGATTTCGAGATAATCTTCCGCTATATGGACGAGCTGAAACGGCTCGGCATCTACGACAATACCACGTTCATAGTCCTCGGCGACCACGGCAGAGCGCCGCGTGAACTGAAAAACAGCGATACCCTCGACAGCGCGATAACCTCGGCACTGCTGATAAAGCCTGCCGGTGCGGCGAGGGAAAAGCTCGTCAAGGACAGGGATACCGGGCTCTCGCTCGCGTATTTCAGCGCGAGCATACTCGAATATGCCGGCATCGGACATTCCGGCTATTCCTTCGGGGATATCGTCAGGGGCGGCATAAGCGAGCCGAGGTACATAAGGGGCTACGACTTTGCCGGCTATGGCAGAATGGTCAGCAAACGCGCATATGAGGTCACCGGCGATGCCCGGGATTTCGAGAACTGGCGGCTTCTGGACGACTGACGGCGTCCGGGGGCTTTCACATGATGAACACGGATTGAAAAAGCACGCTGGCAAGTGTGCTTTTTTTGTTATAATTGCTCAATTTATAGGCGCTTCCTTGACATTGGGAAACCGCTGTGCTAAAATAGTAGAGTGTGCGGATACGCATATACCTGATTTTTTGTCAGGAGGTAAATATGGATGTAAAGAGCATTGCAGGCGCTCCTGAAAGCGCTGTGACAGAAACATCATTATCAGACCGTCCGCAGAAAACACCAAGGAAAAGGCTCCTGTGGTTCGCGGAACCGATACTTCTGTGCTTTGCGGTATGCTTTGCAGTTTTCGTGCTTTCCCCGCTCTATGCAATAGGCGACAACCAGATAGATTTTCCGCTGACCGCCGCTGAGATACTTCCGCCGGTAATGCTTGCCGGAGGTGTGTTCGCACTTCTGCTGAGCGGAGTGCTCCTCATACTGAAACGTTTTGCCGGAAAAGTATACATATTCGCTTCACGGCTGCTTGTCGGATTTATTGCCGCATTCTTCGTGCAGGCGGTGTTCCTCAACAGCAGCACGACTGCGATGACCGGCTACAAGGCTTCCTACGCCGAAATAAATGCCGAGCTTGTCGCCGATACCCTGATATATCTGCTGGTGATATCGGCACCGATGATACTTCACTGCATCGCGGCAAAGCATCCGCTCTCGAAGAAAATGTCTGCCATGGACAGAAAAGCGGTGCTGGCAGTTTCAGCCGCAGCCCTTGCCGTACAGCTCTGCTGGGCAGGGATAAAGGCTGCAAAGACCGACCTCAGTCAGTACGGCGGAAGGTTCAACGGATATCTTTCCTATTCGCAGACGATGTCGCTTTCGGAGAAGGGCAATGTGGTCGTGATACTCTCAGACCGGCTTGACGGCAACTATCTTGACACCATGCTTGAAAAATATCCGGATATCGCGGATAAGTTCAGCGGCTTCACCTACTACCAGAACAACGTTTCCCACAGCACGAACACCTTCCCGTCGGTGGCGCAGATGCTCACCGGAAAGCTCTATGACGGCGGCGAATGGCCTGCCTATATGGAAAAGGCATGGGACGATGACTGCCTTCCGGGACTTCTCAAAGCCAACGGCTACGATGTCTATATTGTCCCCGACAGCGTCTCGACCGTTGCGTCAACGCGCATCATGAGCGATTACTGCGACAACATCAGCAAATACGACGATCCGGAGATGAATTATACCGGCGTATACGGCATTGTCCACGCCTCAGTTAAGCTTTCGCTCGCAAGGCTGATGCCCGATGTCCTGAAGGGAGCAGCCGCCGGAGGTCTCGGCACCTGCCCGGGCAGTTATTTCTATGTTTCGGATAGCGAGCCTCACGACAGGATACCGTTCCGCATAAAGCCCTATACCGATATAAGATATTACGATCACCTCAGAGAGAACGGACTGAACGCAGACTGTGAGAACAAGACCTTCTCGTTCATTCATTTCAGCGCATCGCACAATCTCTCGTCAGAGCTTGCCGGACTTTACGAGCCGGTCAGCGGCGAGGCTGATGTCTGCCAGACCACGCGCGGTGCATTCGAGATTATTTTCACATATTTCGATGAGCTGAAAAGGCTCGGATTATACGACGATACCACGATAATCGTTCTCGGCGACCACGGCAGACCGCCGAACGAGACTGACGGCGTTTTCAACCTTGAACTGGAGAGCGCCATTACGACAGCCCTGCTGATAAAGCCTGCCGGTGCGGAGGAAGCGCCTGTTGTGTTTGACCGCTGGTCGGAGCTTTCCAATGATTACTTCATGGCAAGCGTTCTCGAATATGCCGGCATAGACCACAGCGCATACGGCTATTCCTACAATGACATCATAGAGAATGATCTTCACCCCGAGAGATATCTCCAGTCGGTGAAGTTCATGAACTACGGCTCGCTGAAATACACAGCTAAATACAGGATAACCGGAGACGCCCGTGATTTTGACAACTGGGAGCTGCTTCCGGAACACGAAAATGAATGATACCGGAACGACCGGTACGAATAGAAAAAAGGAGAATATGGATATGATAACTTCAAATGCTGCTATGTACATCGACCCCGCGACCACAAGCTATATCATTCAGATAGGCGCAGGCGTTCTCATCGCTGCCGGTACCTTCTTCGGCATCTTCTGGAGCAAGATAAAGCGTGCCTTCAAGAAGAAGGAGCAGGAGGTCGAGGCTATCGACGCTTCCGAGATAAATGCACTTCACGACGGCGAAAAGGACGTTATCACTGCTGACGACCTTCTTGATGACGACAACGACTGATCGACAGGAGAGAATATATGTCAGTATTAGGTACTGCTCTCGGCTGGGTAATGGGTATCATCTACAACCTGATACACAACTACGGTCTGAGCATCATAGTATTCACGCTTTTCACCAAGTTCCTGCTGTTCCCTCTGAGCCTTCTCACCCAGAAGAACTCTATCAACATGGTCAAGATGATGCCGGAGGAGAACGCACTCAAGATCAAGTACATCGACGACAAGGACAGGCTTGCGGACGAGCGTCTCAAGCTCTACAAGAAGTACAAGTACCACCCGATACTCGGAACTGTACCGCTTCTGATACAGATACCGCTCGTTCTCGGTCTGGTATACGTCATCTACCGTCCGCTCTCTTTCGTGCTCAGAATTGATTCGGGCGCGATAGATGCCTTTGAACAGTGGATGATAAACTTCGTTCCGGATTTCAAGTCTGAGGGAAATGTCTATCAGGTAAACATCATCAGAAATATCAAGGACGGCATCGTTCCGATGCTCAGTGACTACGGTCAGGAGATAAAGGATATCAAGGACTTCGATATGAACTTCCTCGGTATCGACCTCAGCGCAACGCCCTCCATCAAGCACTTCGACAGGCTCATGCTCATACCCCTTTTCTCGGGCATCAGCGCATGGCTGCTCTGCTGGGTGCAGAACAAGATCAACATTCTTCAGATGGCGCAGGGCAACGTCAACAAGGTGCTCACCACGATATTCATGGTGGCATTCTCCACATATTTCGCAGTCCTCGTGCCTGCCGGCGTAGGTCTTTACTGGATATTCGGAAACCTTTTCGCTATCCCCATGATGTTCCTCACAAACCTCTGTATGCCGCCCAAGAAGTACGTCGATTACGAGTACCTCGAAAAGATGCGGAGCCAGAGGATAGAGAAGGAAAAGATATTCAAAGCCAACAGTGCAAGGGAGAAGGAGGACTATAAGAAGTTCTTCTCCGTTCCCAAGATGAAGCTCATGTTCTACTCCGAGCAGAGCGGCTTCTATAAGTATTACGCAGGCATGATAGACTATATCTGCGAGCACTCCGACCTCGACATACACTATGTGACGAGCGACCCGGACGACGCTATCTTCAAGGATACACGTCCGCAGATAAAGCCCTACTACATCGCTTCCAGAAACAGGCTCACCTTCCTGTTCATGAAGCTCGACTGCGATATGTGCGTCATGACGATGCCTGACCTCGAAAAGTACCACATCAAGCGTTCGCGTGTAAGGAAGGACGTCCAGTACGTCTACGCATTCCACGGCATGGGAAGCACAGCGCTCACACTCAGAAAGGGCGCCCTCGACTGGTACGACACGATATTTGCCGTAGGTCCCGACTGTATGAACGAACTCCGCGATTCCGAGGAGCTTTACAAGACTCCAAAGAAGCGTATCGTTGAGACGGGCTACCCCCTCATCGACGAGATGATAGAGAAGTACGAAGCCTCCGAGCATAAGGAGAACGCCGTACCGAAGATACTCATTGCGCCCTCGTGGCAGCCGGACAACATCATCGACTCCTGCGTGGACGATATCCTCAGCGAGCTCGCAAAGACGGATTACCAGATAATCGTCCGTCCGCACCCCCAGCAGGTGCGCCATGAGCCTGAGAAGTTCGAGCTCATGAAGGAGAAGTTCAGGGACAACAAGAACATCGAGATACAGACCGATTTCTCCTCGAACAATCCTGTTCTGGAGTCCGATATCCTAATCACTGACTGGTCGGATATCTCATGGGAGTTCGCCTTTGTTACGAAGCGTCCCGTGCTGTTCATAAACACACCCATGAAGGTCATGAACACCGAGTGGGAGAAGATAAAGACCAGACCTATAAACATCACTCTCAGAAATGTTATAGGCGTATCGCTTGAGACTGACCAGATAAGCGAGGTCAATAAGACAGTGGAAGAGCTCCTTGCGAACAAGGAGAAGTACCGCGAGACGATAACGAACACTCTGAACGAGCACGTTTACAACGTCGGCAAGAGCCGTCAGCTCTGCGGAAAGTACATCGTCAAGTCGCTTGTTAAATAAGAAAAGCTCCCCGATAAGGGGAGCTTTTTCAGCCTTTAGCTTGCAGTGGCGCACAGTGTGCGCCGCTGCTCACTGCTTTACTTCTGTATAGTAGTAGACCGCAAGCTGTGTGCGGTCACGCAGGTCGAGCTTGTCGAGCAGATTGCTTATGTAGTTGCGGACCGTGCCTTCCCCGAGGAACAGCTTGCCGGATATCTCCTTGTTGCTCATTCCTGCGGCAACGAGCTCCATTATCTCGCGCTCCTTATCGCTTATGCCGTGCGCGGCAAAGTCAAACTCTCCCTTCCGCTTCATGAGGTCGGGGAGCCTTCCCATTATCTTGTCTCCGAAGACGCTCTGACCGCGCATTACAGCCTCCAGTGCCGGAGCTATGCCCTCGAAGTCCTGCTTGAGTATGTACCCCTTTGCACCGATATTCAGCGCACGGACGATATACTCATCGTCCGAGAAGGTCGTAAGGTAGAGTATCCTCGCGTCCGGAAACTCCCTGAGTAGCGCTTCGCCGGCTTCCAGACCGTTCATGCCCTCCATGCGTATATCCATCAGAAGAACGTCCGGACGGTTACCGCGGTAGAGCGGCAGAGCATCGGCTCCGCTGGAGCCTGTTGCGGCAACAGTTACCTTTCCCGTGCTTTCGAGTATCGTTTTCAGCGAAAGTGCAACGAGCTTGTCATCATCTATTACAACTATATTCATACCTGTCATTACTCCTTTGGTATCGTCATGAATACGCGGAAACCGCTTGCGGATGGGATAAAGCTTATCCTTCCGCCGACGCTCTCCGCACGGTCGGTCATATTTTTCAGACCTATGCCGGTCTCTCTTATTTCAGAGCAGCTGCCGTTGTCCTCAACGGTGACCTGATAGAACGAGGGGTGTTCACGCAGGACCACGATGAGCCTGTCGCCGGAGGAATGCTTTGAGGCGTTGGAAATGCTCTCCCGGACGACACCGGCTATGCACATCTTCTTTTTTCCGGGGATATCGCCGCTGATATCGTAGTCGAAGGAAGTCCTGAAACTGTTGCTCACCGCTTCGAGGGCGTCCGAAATGACCTTTTTAAGGTCAACGGAATCATCGTGCAGGTCGTGTACGCTCTCGCGTATGCTCGTCATAGCGGTATCGAGGGTCGAACGGAGACTTTCGAGCGGCTCGCGCAGATTTTCGTCCTTGTTTATGATAATGAGCGCGCCGGACTGCAAAAGCGAACGGGTAAGCATATGTCCGACGTTGTCGTGTATCTCACGCGCGATGCGGTTGCGCTCTCTGAGGGTCGCAAGGTGGATCTCGTTGTCCTGAGCCTCGGCGAGAAGGACGTTCTGCTGTGCAAGGCGGAGGTTGTTCTCCGTTATCTTGTCGCGGAGGGAGGTGAGACTGCGGACGCTTTCTTCAAGTCTGGAGATCCTCGTGAACATTATCACCGCAGCGACCGAACCGCCGGCAGCGATTATGTATTGCAGGCCGCTGAGAGCACCGGAAGCACCGAGCGCTCCGGCAGCAGGAAGTACCAGCCACCATCTCTTTTCCGCGAGCGCACAGTAAAGCAGGAGCGGCAGAGCGCAGAAGAATACCGGACAGAAGATGCACATTGAGGCACACGCGGCTATGATAAGGGAAGCGGGAAGTTTTCCGGAGAGGAGCTGTACCGCTGATGAGGCGGAAACGGCGATAAGGAATGCAGCGACGGGGATAAAAGGGGAGTCCGAGGCGGCAAATCCCGCGAGACATATCAGGAGAATAGCGAACGTGTCAAGGAGCCTGTTCAAGGCATCACCTCCAGCAAACGGTTTTGTATCTTATATAATGTATTATAGCACATTTGCACTGGAATAGCAAGACCTGCCGGTTATAAGTGCATATCAGTTATTAGTGCGTAGTGCATAGTGTAGGGGCGCAAGAGTACAAGAGTACAAGGGGGCACGTTTGTTGTCAGCGTCAGCACCAAAACGCAATTTATGGTTAGTATACAAGTAGTATAAACGCAAAAATATATAAAATTCTGTTATATTTCGGCGCGTTTTCGTCAAATTCCCAGAAATCCGCTGAAACCGCAATATTCTTCTTGACATCACGCCTATATAATGATAATATTGAAGTATAAATTTGATAAGGAGATGTGTGATGCTTAAACGTGCATTCCTTTTCAACGGGATAGGCTCCAAGCCCGAAAAGCTACTCATAAACCTTCCCCCTATGCTTATGGAGAAGTACGAGAGCTACCTCGATGATGCTTTTTCAAGGCTCGGACTCAACAAGGATATAGAAAAGAATTCCGCTTACAACGGCCGCGTTGCCGAATGGGTCATTTCCCTTATCTGCGACAGGGTCGTATTTGAATACTACATCGAACAGGGGATAGTCCCCGATATCGGTGCCGGTTACAGCTCCGGCATCGTCAGCATCAGCGCGTGCTTCGGCTCGGTGAGCCACGAATTTGCCCACGATATAATCATGATGAACCGCTCCACTATGAAGTGCCTTGAGCAGAACAACATGAAGCTCGATATGGGCGTTATCATCGGCATGAGCTACGAGGAAGCGTCCGAGTACCTCAGCAGGCGCTTTTCACCGGACGAGCTCATCGTAGGAAGCGGAAACTCCAGCTTCCACGTCATGATAAGCGGCAGAGCCGACAAGATAGAGGAAGCTCTCGGGTATGCCCTTGAAGGCGGTGCGCTGAAGGCTTTCAGCTTCGGCACAGGCGTTGCCTACCACCACCCGGTAATGGAGGCTTACACGAAGGAGTACAACGACTTCTGCACCTCGATAGCGTACAGCGACCCGGTATATCCCATGATATCCGGCTTCGACTGCCGCATGATAACCACCGGTGACGAGGTGATGAGGGAGAATGTCATAAACTGCTACACCCCTATCCGCTGGGACCTTACGCTGAAGGAGCTCGAACGCCTTGGCGTCACGGAGTTCTATGACGTGAGTGCGAACGGCGCGGTGAAGAAGTTCTCGCGTGTCGCACGCGGAAAGTGCAGGATGTATTCCCTTGAAGATGTACTTGCTTAGAACTACGAGCCAAGCACTAACAACCAAGTTTTGTTCCGCTGTCCGGATGGGCAGTATATTATAAACTCAAAATAACATGGAGGCTTATTAAAATGAGAGAACTTACAGATCAGATCAGACAGGAGATCAAGGACATGATCTTCGATTACTACGCAGAGGAATGTGAAGTTGACCGCGACGAGATCACTATGGACACAAATCCGCAGGAAGACCTCGGAAGCGATTCACTCATGTTCGTTGAGCTCATCGAGATGACCGCTGACAAGTACGGCCTCGATATCAAGCTCCAGAGCATCGGCAAGTATATGCTCAAGTCGCCTATGGACACAATGAGCAGCGTTGTTGATATGTTCTGCAAGATCTATCAGTACGGAAACGATATCGTCAATCAGTAAGGTGATCTGAATGAGGTCGAAATTATCAGAGCTTCGCGCCGAGGATAATATCGCCGTTCTTACTATTGACAACGGTCCCAAGAACCTGCTCACTGAGCCGGAATTTATAGACCGCAGGGAGCTCCTTGGCTGGCTGGACGAAAATCCGCAGGTAGGGGCTCTTGTTATTGTAGGAAAGGGCAGGCATTTCTCCCACGGCGCAGACGTTTCGCTGTTCGGCAGTGAGGGCACCGACGTGCTCTCGGACAAGCTCCGCAGTGCGAGGGAGCTCCTCCGCACGATAGAGGGACTGCCGATAATTACCGCTGCTGCAATAAACGGCGGCTGCTTCGGCGGCGGACTTGAAATAGCGCTTTCCTGTCAGTTCAGGATAGCATCTCCCTCTGCATTTCTGGGACTTCCGGAGATAATGCACGGCGTAGTTCCGGGCATGGGCGGCATGGAGAGACTTTACCGCCTTCTCGGTAAGGAAAAGGCATTGCAGATGATACTTGCCGGCGAGATGATACCGGCAAAGGACGCGCTGGACATCGGTCTTGTGACTAAGCTCAGCACGGAGAAGAACTCCTTCGATGAGACTATGGCTTTCGTAAAGCAGCTCATGGAGGGCAAGTCCCTCGCGCAGATACACGCCATCATTGAAACCTTCAACAATGCCGCAAAGGGCATGACCGACCCCTCTGACGGACAGTTCGAGAGAGCTCTGGAGGCGAGGGATAAATGAGGCACAGCACCTATTCGCTTACGGTGCGCGGCTATGAGCTCGATTCCTTCGGACACGTCAATAACTCGGTATATCTGCAATATGCGGAGACTGCACTGTGGAATTTCTTCAAGGTGAACGGTCTGCTCGATATCATCGTGGACGAGGGGCTTTTCCCGGTAGTCCTCGAGAGCACACAGCGCTATATACACGAGCTCAGGCTCATGGACGACGTGCGTATAGACACGGAGATGAGCTGTACCGGAGGGATACTGAGCTACAAGCACAATATCATAAACAAGAACACAGGACTCGTTGCCTGCCGCGTTACGGGAAAGCTCGCATATGTCAACAAGGACAGGATGATATGCGATATCCCGGAGGCGGTAAGGGAATGTCTGGAGAAGATGGAAAATGAAGATCAATAAAATGGAACTTGTGACAGAGGTAAGGGAGACACAGTCGCTCTCTCAGGTCTGCGGCGATACTGCGGCTCTCGGTCAGCCCTGTATGCTCATCGTATACGGCGGCGCTGACTTCAGGGCGGACGCTTCCTTCCCGGCGGATATCCCCTTCATTACGGCTTTTGCGGCTGATGACGCAGAGAGCGTCAGCGCGGATATAAGCGGCGCTTTCGATATGGTGATACCGGCAGGGGACGCGGAGGACTTCGCCGGAAAGCTTTTCAAGGACAAGACCGAAAAGCAGATACACGAGATAAACAAGTGCTTCATCGCGGCAAGAACAGGCTCTCAGGAGGACATACTCGCGTGCGAGTCCAGAGCCTTCTACCGCCTTATGGCAGAGAAGAACGGAGGTGCCGGCAATGAGTGATACAATGCTCCTCACAGAGGAAAACGGCATACTCCGCCTTACTATGAATGCCCCCTCGAACAATCTCATGACCGCAGATTTCTTCCGCGATTACGAAGCAGTTATGGCTGAGGTCGAGGAAAGGGCAAAGTCCGGCGGCATAAAGGGCATGATAATATGCGGCGGCGGACGCCATTTCAGTACAGGTGCGGACGTTGAGGCGCTTGCACAGCGTTCCGCGGACGAGAGCTACGATGATGCTACTGGTGAGCTTCCGGCAGGACATATCCGACAGAAGCACTTCTTCACCTTCCTGCGCGGACTGCCCTTCCCGGTGGTAAGCGTAGTGACCGGCTTCTGCATAGGCTCCGGCAGCGAGATAGCGGTAAACAGCCATTACAGGATAATCGAGAAGAACGCGCGTGTGGGTCAGCCTGAGTCCACCTTCGGCATACTTCCGGCGCTCGGCGGTGTTGCAAGGACTATTGATATATGCGGATTTCAGAATGCCTACGAGCTCGTCATGTCGGGCGAACTTATACCTGCCGAGAGAGCTTATGAGATAGGCTGGGCGGATATATTTGCCGAGAAGAAGCAGGGTATCCCTGCGGCTGAAAAGCTCATCGGATACATCGCCGCAAGGGGAGATTTCGTCCCCGGCAAGGCTAAGACTATCATGCAGGACTACAAGGAGACTGAGCTATGAAGATAGGTATAGTCGGCTACGGAAAAATGGGCAGGGATATCTTCTCCCTGTTCTTCGACAAGATAGACGGTGCGGAGTTCGTTGTGCTGGACACCTTCGGCGCTGAGGAGAACTCTGCCGCACTCATAAAGACCCTCGACAAGCAGCTCAGGCGCAAGAAGCTCACGCAGGAGCAGTACGACGCCAGAAAGGAAGCCTTCCTCTTTACCGATAGGGCGGAGGATATGGCGGACTGTGACCTCGTTATCGAGGCTGTTTTCGAGAATATGGGCGTGAAGAAGGAGCTTTTCGCAAAGCTTGCAGGCATTGTCCGCGAGGACTGTCTCCTTCTCACCAACACATCGTCCCTTGATATTGCGGAGGTATTTGCGGATATCTCCGGCAAGGAGCGCTGCTTCGGTATGCACTTCTTCTATCCGGTAAAGCTCACGGGCTTCGTTGAGCTGAATATTCTCCCCGGCAATTCAAAGAAGAACATCGAAAAGGCGGCTGAACTGGTAAAGGCTGCCGGCAAGAAGCCCATAGTTTTCGCGGACGAGTACCACATCTACCTCAACCAGATACTCTCCTGCATGGTCGCTCACGCTATCTACCTCCATGACAGCACAGGTGCTTCCGTTAAGGAGATAAGGAAGGCGATATCCGGACTTTATACGGTCGCGGACGCCTTCGAGATACTCGACAGCATAGGTCTCGGACTTATGGGCGGAAAGCCTGACGCCTTCCGCATAGAGAGGAACAGGAGCCTTCTCGGTTACAGCTGCGGACGCATGAGCGAATGGCTGGAGCAGGGCTGCCCGAAGGAGCCTCTGAGCTTCCTCGACTTCATCAGCGGGAGGGAGAACGATACCGATGCCGATACCGGAAATGCCGCGCTGAGCATGGTATCGCTGATACTCAACGAGTATGTGAACGCCCTTGAGGACGAGCCCGGCTGCGATGAGGGACTGTTCATGGAGGCTGTGCAGGACACTCTCGGACTTGCGGAAACGCTTGCCGACTATTATAAGGAATACGGTGCGGACGCTATATTTGCCGAGCTCGACAGGCTCGCCGGCTGTACCGGCTTCGGCTCATACGAGCACAAGGATAAGTCCGTCTGGGACAAACACCTTATTAATGCGTAATTATTAATTCGTAATGCGGAATTCGGAATTAGAAAGAAAGGATAAGAATATGAAAAAAGTAGTTATCACCGGTCTCGGCGCAGTTACCTCTGTCGGACACAACGTCGCTGACTACTGGGAGGGTCTCCTCGCAGGCAAGTGCGGTATGCGTACCTTCGACCGTGTCCCCACTGAGGGACATGACACCACCGTTGCGGCACAGGTGGACGATTCCTTCGAGGAGGAAGCCGCTAAATACTGGAAAAAGCGCCAGCTCAACGCCACCACTACCACCACCAGAATGGGTCTTGCTTCCGCAGGCGAGGCTGTTGCGGACTGCGGCATCTGCGATGCAGAGGGCTATGACCTCGGCAGGGTAGGCGTTATCTACGGCGTTATCGACAATTCCTACGAGGACTATGAGCTTGAAAAGCCCCTCAATATCACACTGAAAAAAATGCCGAACGAGCTTCCGGCTCTCGTGTCTATCAGGTACGGCTTCGGCGGTCCTTCCTTCAACCTGAGCACTGCCTGCGCTTCCTCGGCTTATGCTATGGCGCTCGGCAAGCAGTTCATCGAGAACGGCACCTGCGATATGGTGGTCTGCGGAGGTATCTCCAATACAGTTACCCACCTCGTTATCAGCGGCTTCAATCAGCTCCTTGCGATGTCTGTCAATCCCGACCCGGCGACCGCTGCACGTCCCTTCACAAAGAACCGTGACGGCTTCATCATGGGCGAAGGCGGCGGTACCGTTATCCTCGAATCGGAGGAGAGTGCAAAGGCAAGAGGAGCAAAGATATACTGTGAGCTTGCCGGTGCTTCAATGTGCAGCGAAGCGTTCAACCTTACCGCTCCCAAGACCGACGGCGTAGGCATGGTAAGGTCTATGAAAATGGCTCTGGAGAACGCAGGAATGTCCCCTGACGAGGTGGACTACATCAACGCGCACGGCACTTCCACAGGTCTTAACGACCTCTACGAGACAAAGGCGGTCAAGGAGGTATTCGGCGCAAGGGCTTACGATATACCGGTATCTTCCGTAAAGGCTTCTATCGGACATACACTCGCTGCCGGCGGCGCACTCGAGGCTATCGCCTGCATCAAGGCAATGGAGACCGGCATAGTACCGCCGACTATCCACTATGACGAGCCCGACCCCGAGCTTGACCTCAACTACGTTCCCAACAAGCCGCAGGAGCATACCGTGAATGCTGCTATTTCCAATTCCTTCGGCTTCGGCGGTCATAACGCTACGCTCGTTTTCCGCAAGTACCAGTGAGCAGAGAACGCTAAGGACAAACGTGTCCCCTTGTACTCTTGCACCCTTCCACGATGCCGCTCGCAAGAAAAAGGGAAGCCGACCTCTGGTTCGGCGGAGCAGCGTGATGCTGCACCCTTCCACGATGCCGTATGGACTTACAAAGCCAGCCGACCTCTGGTTCGGCGGAGCAGCGTGACGCTGCACCCTTCCACGATGCCGCTCGCAAGCTCGCTCACTCCATGCAGACCGGAAGTCTCCGTTCGCTCACGGCAGCTTGGTTTAACGTTTTCTCATTTTTCCTGCCTCCTTTTCCCTCTCGTTAAAAGGCTTGAACTCACCGTTCAGCAAAAGGCTTAGTTTCTGTCCTCAGCAAAGGGGAACACCTTCGGTGGCAAAGGAGGGAGGGCAAAACTAAACTGGTACAAAAATCGGCATTTCCCTCCCTCCTTTTCCCCCTACGGTTTTCCCCTCTGCACTCTCTTTTCCCTCTCCCCCTTTTCCTCCCACCCTTTGCCGATTTTTGAACTTTCTTCGCCGAACCAGAGGTCGGCTGGCATTGTAAGTCCAGACGGCTGGCATTGTAAATCCAGACAGCCGGCATTGTAAATACAGACCACGGGCGCACGGAATACGCCCCTGCTAACCATTAATAACTAAGGAGATAACTATGCCAATAGCACAGATGAAGACCAACTATACATTCGCTGCTCCGGAAGACCGCACAGCTTTTCTGGACGAAGCTTCAAGGGAGCTTGCCGATATACTCTGCAAGCCGCTTCCGGCTATAATGATAATGCTCGACCAGTGTCCCATGTACATGAACCAGTCCGAGGACACGGTATTCTTCGCCGAGTTCCGCTATATTCTTCCGCAGGAGTACGCGGACAACAAGTCCGGCTTCCTGAAAGAGCTTGCCGACCGTATGCTTGCTCTGATACAGAAGCACACTCACGCTGACCCTTACCGGGTCTATATGCAGTTCACCGAGATGACGCGCGAGGGCGCCTGGAAATACACGCCCTGAACAGCAATGCAGATAATGCACCCGAGGCGGAAGAAAGCAAGAGTACAAGGGTACACTACTCTCTTCTTACTAAATATGGAAAGGAAAGATATAATATGAAATGGGCAATAAGAGACCTGCTTAACCCAGTCGTAACACGTTCGATGCTCTACGGCAGCGACCCCTTCGACATTGAGGCTATCCTCAAAAAGGTGGACGCTATCAAGACCATGAGCGGCAGGAAGATACAGGAGGTATGGCTCGGCGAGTGGAACGAGAAGATCGCACGCTATACCGAGCTCCGCGATAAGGCGGAGGCTGCCGGCAGCAAGGCTTCCGCAAGAGCTTACGCAAAAATGGTGGCAGAGTGCAATTACGCCTGCTTTATGATAAATATTGAGGACGTTGAACACAAGAGAGCTATCTACTCCGGTCTGGAGGAGAGCTACCGCCACTACACAAAGCTCTGCAAGAACAGGATAGAGTACGCTGAGATAGATACCAAATTCGGCAAGCTCCCGGCTTATATCCACTATCCCGATGCCGGAAGAAAGACCGGCTATCCCACCGTTGTGACCTTCTCCGGCATAGGAAGCTGCAAGGAGGAGCTCGAAATGCTCGCTGCTCCCCTCAATGAGCGCGGCATTGCCGTTATCACTCCCGATATGCCCGGTGCAGGCGCGGCTATTATCCACAACAACATCAAGTGCGGCGGAAAACAGCTCGAAGCTGCATTTGACGGCATAAAGAAATTCGTGAAGGAGCATAAGAAGCTCGACGAGAAGAATATGGCGAACTTCGGTCTTTGCATGGGCGGCGGATACGCCTTCCGCGCGACTGTCAAGAACCCCAGGGCAAAGGCTTGCGTAAGTCTTTTCCCGCTGCTGATGAACTTTGCCGATCAGGGAAGCATTCCCGTATGGATGAAGCGCGGCAAGTGGAGCAGCTACCAGTATTCCGAGGACTACCTCGAAGGTATGCGCGTTCTGGAGGAGGGCACTCACAAGGCGGACTTCCTCATGGTTTACAGCTCCGATGACAACTGGATGACCCCCGAGGCTTCACAGAAGCTCCTCGACAAGGCTACCGGCTACAAGGAGTCTATCCACATCGAGGACAAGCCTGCATATGTTTCCGAGGAGACTATCATGCACGCAATGCCGGTCGGCGAGCAGTACCACTGGGTAAAGCACATCGCCGCGGACTTCCTCGCAGCAAGACTTGTTAAGAATGCGTAATTAATGTGCAGGGACGGTGTCCCCTGCAAAAATCGAAAGGATAAAAGTAAATGAACAATTGCTTCTATGACTACTTTGCAAAGTACGCTCAGGAAACACCCGACAAGGTGCTCCTGAGAATAGACGAAAAAGAGCTTACCTACGCCGATCTCATGGCTAAGACCGCTGTTCTTGCCTCCGGTATGAAGTCCCTCGGCATCGGCGAGGACGACAAGGTCGGCATCTGTATGCCCAACAGCATCGAGTGGTACATCGTGTTCTGGTCTGCTGTAAGGATAGGCGCCCAGCCTGTTCCTATGGACCCCCAGAGCGGTTCGCTCGAGCTTTCAAGGCTCATCCCTGCCACCACATCGAAGATAATGTTCATCTCCGAGAAGTACCGCACCAACAACATCGTCAAGGCGGTGAGCGACCTCGTTCCCGGAAAGATACAGCTCGCAAAGGTCATCTGCTTTGCCCCCGAGGAGAGTGTTCCGGCTGACAGCACATACATCTCTGCTGAGAAGTTCATCGCTGAATACTGCGGTACAGAGTGCGATATCTACAAGCCTGACTATCTCCACACCATATCCCTTGCCTGCACATCAGGCTCTACCGGCACTCCCAAGATACTCTCAGTACCCTCCGGCGGCTTCCTCTCCACACAGAAGGAAATGGGCGACTACCTCGAATTCAGGGCTGACGACGTTATGATGCTCGGCATGACCCTCTATCATCAGGGCGGCTTCGGCATGGGTCTCCAGATGATGCTCAAGGGCGGCACGGTGATGTACCAGCCGCAGTTCAATCCCATCGACTTCCTCGAGACAGTCCAGAAGTACAGGATAAACGTGATACAGCTCACCTCCACCCTTGCAAAGGTGCTGCTCTCGACCCCCGATTTCGACAAGTACGACCTTTCAAGCGTCCGCATATGCTACTTCGCAGGCGAAGTCCTCCCGAAGGAGATAGCTGATGTATTCGTGGAGAAGCTGAATATCCGCGTTATCAACGTTATCGGCTCGTCCGAGACCTGCACTATGGTAGTGTGGGACTCCGCTATCGACCACGGCACTGACCCCAGCGACTTCAAGAAGCTCAGCTTCACGGATGTCCGCGTTATCGACGAGAAGCACAATGAAGTTCCCGAGGGCGAGACCGGCGAGCTCTGCGTATATACAGACGGCGTTATCCTCAACTATTTCGGCAACCCTGAGCTTTCCGCGGAGAAGATACTCACCGACGAACAGGGACGCCGCTGGTTCTGCACAGGCGACCTCGTAAACAAGCTCCCCGGCGGTATCGTGAGATTTGCCGGAAGAAGCAAGCGTATCATCAAGCGCGGCGGCAACCTCGTTCACGCCGAGGAGGTAGAAGCCTGTCTGCTCACTCACCCGAAGATAGCTGCCGCAGCAGTCACAGACGAGCCGCATCCCGTTATCGGTCAGCAGATAGTTGCCTATATCCAGCCGAAGGGCGACGAGAAGGTGACACGCGGCGAGCTTGCGAAGTATTTCGACGGCAAGCTCTCTGCCTACAAGGTGCCCGACAAGGTGATACTCGTTGAGGAGATACCGAAGGACATCGGCAAGATACAGTTCAAATACCTGAGAAAGAAGGAGTATAAATAATGAATAACCTTAACTTTGATGAATTCGTACAGACCATCGCCGACTATACCGGCGTTGACGCTTCTGAGATAAACCGCGAGACGGACGTCTATGACGACCTCTACCTCGATTCACTGGGACTTTTCGGTCTCGGCTCACAGATAACCGAGAACTACAAGCTCAATATTCCGCTCTCGCTCGTTGCATCTATCAGCAGGGTAGGCGAGATATTCGACCTTCTCAACGAGAAGGGCACTCCCGTAGAGGAATAAGCTGTGGTACTGCTCTTCCTGCCCCACGCAGGCGGCTCCGCAAGGAGTTACAGCTCGTTCAGGCGCTTTCTGCCGAAGGAGCTGAAGGTAGTGACTATGGAGCTTTCCGGACGTTTCACGCGTCCGGGCGACCCTCTTCTTGATACCGTTGAGGACTGCGTTTCCGACCTCATAGACAAGCACCGCGATGTCCTCGCAGATGAGGAATACGCGATATTCGGTCACAGCATGGGGACCGTCCTTGCGTGTGAGCTTGTCCGTCAGGCGAGGGCGAAGGGTCTGAAACTGCCGGTACACGTTTTCTTCTCCGGCAAGAACCCTCCCGATGAGGACGTCCGCTGCTTCGAGAACGTGGAAAATGCGACCGATGAGGAGATAGTCTCTTTCTTTGCGAAGAACTCGCTTTCGTCCAATGCGCCTGTTCCCGATGAGGAGCTTATGCGGACGCTCAGCCGCATACTCTGTACAGATGTGCGAATGGCTGAAAGGTACAGGACAACTCCGGCGGAGGTCGGACTTGAATGCGATATCACGGTATTCTACGGCGAGGACGATGTTCTTATGCAGGGCGTGGATATGAGAAGCTGGGAACGCTTCACCTCCGGAAGGTGTGAGGTAATCGGCTTTTCCGGCGGACATTTCTACTATACCGGCTGCAAGGAGGAAGTCTGCCGCATAATTGCGGAGAAACTTGGCTATTGATCAGTTAAGGGACGCGCATTGCGCGTCCTTGCATTTATCACAAATCCCGGGTGAGAGTTTTTGATCTTTCATACGACTAATATTACAGGAGGGGGGAATACTCATGGACTGCGGTGCAGAATATTACCGCCGTTATCTCGACGGAGATGACAGCGGCCTCGTTGATATGATACGCGATTACACGGACGGACTTATGCTCTACCTCATGGGAATTACCGGCAGCTACTCCCTCGCCGAGGAAATGACCGAGGAGACCTTCTTCCGCATAGCCGTCAAAAAGCCCAGATTTTCGGGCAAAAGCGCGTTCAAGACATGGCTCTACTCTATCGGCAGGAACGCCGCAGTTGACTACCTCCGCAAGCACAGATCTTCCCTCCCCCTTGAAGAGACTGACCTTGCGGACGAGCATTCCCTTGAAAACTCCTACCTGCGCGAGGAGCAGCGCATCGCTCTCCACCGCGCTATGAACAGCCTCGCTCCGGATTACCGTCAGGCTCTCCACCTGTCGTACTTCGAGGGGCTCAGCAACGCTGAAATAGCTGATATCATGCGTAAAAGCAAGCGCCAGATAGAAAATATCCTCTACCGGGCAAAGGCTGCGCTCAGATCAGTGCTGGAAAAGGAGGGATTTGAATATGAGATCGTATGAGGACATCTCCGAGAGCGTTCTGCGCCGACGTGATGAATACCTCGTCCGTCAGAAGAAAAGACGCACAGCAGTCCGCCGAAGCCTTACAGCCGCGCTTTCTCTTATAATAGTTGTGTTCATTGGTGCCGGCATCTGGAACAGCGGTTCTCTGCGTGCGGCTATCCGCAGGAGCGGAAGCTTCCGCGGTGCAGATATGACAGACCCCTCCGGCACGAGCCTTCCGGCTGCCCTTACCGAACCGGAGAGCGATACCACAGAGCCGCCTGTGACCACGACCGTCACCGGTGTGCAGACCACCTTACAGAGCACGGAGACTGCCGTTACCACAACTGCGGAAGGCACTCAGGCGACTTCCGTTACCACAACTGCGGCAGGTACTGAGACGACCTCCGCGACCACCACGGCGTCAGGTACCAGGACAACTACCGCCGCCGTTACGGAGCATACCACAACAGCCGTCACGGAAACGCGCACGGCAACTACTCCCGCGGTTTCTTCAACAACAGCGTCCTCAATAGTCACCACCAAGCATACCACCACCGCCTTCGTGACGACCACTACTGCCACCACGACGCGGCGCCATACCACGACTGTAACAACTACGCGCATCCAGACCACGATGACGACGTATATGACTTCCGTTCCGACATACACCACGACCCGTCCGTACTATCACGAGACGACGACCACTACCGCGACCACTACCGCGATATTCACATGGGCGACCTCGACCACGAGCGTTACCACTGCTTTGCCCCCTCCGGAGCTGGCATACTCTGAATATACCGACAGCGAGGGCATTCCCTATGTGTTTACAGGTGAGATCATTTACGATACGGAAAATATCGGGGAGTATATCGAAAGCACCTATGTTTTCGGGGCATATGGCGGAAGGAGCGTAATGACAGAGGTATCCGTCTTCTACATGAACGGACGTCCTGAGGATAAATACCGTCTGCTGTTCTTCTACGAATACGCCGACTGGGAACTCTATGTCTACAAGCGACGATAGCAGGCTTTAATGCGTAATCAGACCCATTTCATAATTATTGTGTCCGGCGTTTGCCGGGCACTTTTTTTATTCTTTACTGCCGGACGGATAATATCTGCCCCTGCACTAAGCTCTGAACCAGGCACTGATAACTAAATGACATTTGTCATATCAGGTTCTGACCGGCGACACTACCGTGTGACAGAAATATGCGCTATAATATATACAGAAACCCGAAAGGAGAATCACTATGGAAAATACGGTAGTAAAAATAGACAATCTCGTAAAGCGTTACGGCGAGCTCATCGCCCTCGACCATTTCAGCCTTGAGATAAAGCAGGGCGAGGTATTCGGACTTCTCGGACCCAACGGCTCCGGCAAGACCACAACGATAAACTGCCTGCTCTCGCTCCTCGCCTTCGACAAGGGCACGATCGAGATATTCGGGAAGCCGATGTCTCCCACAGCCTACGACATAAAGAAGAACATAGGCGTGATAATGCAGAACGTCGCGGTGTTTGACGAGCTCACGGTCTACGAGAACATCGACTACTTCTGCGGTCTCTACATCACCGACAAGGCTGAGCGCAGAAAGTACGTTGAAGACGCGATAAAGTTCGTCGGACTGGAGGATTTCACAAAGTTCTATCCGAAGAAGCTCTCCGGCGGTCTTCTCAGAAGGCTGAACATAGCCTGCGGCATCGCCCACAAGCCAAAGCTCATAATCCTCGACGAGCCGACCGTTGCCGTTGACCCCCAGAGCCGCAACAGGATACTCGAAGGCATTCAGGAGCTCAACCGGAACGGTGCTACGATAATCTACACCTCCCACTACATGGAGGAGGTCGAGCAGATATGCAGCCGCATCGCCATCATGGACAAGGGCAGAAAGATAGCTGAGGGCACCAAGGACGAGCTCAAGCGCATGATAAAGAATACCGAGACGATAATCATTGAGGTCGCAGGGCTCTCCGATGAGATACGCGCAAAGGCTGCCGCTCTCCCCCATGTTTACGATACGGAATACGACGGACAGAAGCTCACGGTATACTGCTCCGGCGGCAAGCACAATCTTATCCGCGTTCTCGGCGTTTTACAGGAGAACGACATCAGCTTCGGAAGAGTATTCTCCGAGCTTCCCACGCTCAATGACGTGTTCCTCGAAATAACCGGAAAGGCTCTCAGAGACAAGGAGGAGTAATATGTTCCTGCACAATCTGTTCTACGACCTGAAAACTTCACTCAGGACAAAGGATCTTATAATATGGCTCATGGTTTTCCCGCTGGCACTCGGCGCGTTCTTCAAGTTCGCATTCGACAGCATTTACGAGGAGACCACAAAGTTCTCAACAGTTGACGTTGCAGTTGTTGACGAAGCCGGAGACAAAGCCTTCCGTGCAGTTGCGGACGGCATGGCTGCTTCAGACGAGCCGCTCCTGAACGTCACCTACGCTGACAGGGAGGAGGCTCTTGAACTTCTCAAAAAGGAAGAGGTCAAAGGCATAATCTTCACAGGCGATGAGCTCACGCTCTCGGTAGGTTACAGCGATATTGAGCAGGCTGTACTGAAATCCTTCGTTGAGGAATACAACCTCCGCATCCGCATGATAGAAAGAGCTGCCGCGCAGGACCCTGCCGCAGCGATGAAGGCTGCCGCTCTGATATCCGAAAAGGTATCGGCAGTCAATGAGGAGCCGCTCACGGACGGCAATCCTGACTATATGGTGCAGTATTTCTACAACCTTCTCGCAATGGTGGCGATGTTCGGCATAATGAACGGACTGCACATCACTGAGATCAATCAGGCAAATATCTCGGCACTCGGCGCAAGAAAGTCCTGCTCGCCTTCACCTAAGCTCGTCAGCATATGCTCGGCGCTCACCGCAGCCTACATCATACAGACGGTCTGCATGGTGCTCAGCGTAACCTACCTCAGATTCATTCTCAGGGTGGACTTCGGAAGCAGTCTGCCGCTGATATACCTCACATCAGCTCTCGGCGGAACGGTCGGCGTATCCATGGGCTTCCTGATAGGCTCGATAAGCTTCCTCAGCCAGAAGGCAAAGGAATCACTCACGGTCGCATTCTCGCTTTTACTCTGCTTCTTCAGCGGACTTATGGTCGAGAATATGAAAATGAACATCGAGCAGCATATACCGTGGTTCAACAGGATAAACCCTGCGGCAGTCATCTCCGACAGCTTCTACTGCCTCAACATTTACAGCGATTACAGCCGTTACAGTGAAAAGGTACTGACCATGGCGGCGTTCACAGTGTTCTTCGCACTGCTGGGCTTCGTCTTCACAAGGAGGAAGAAATATGCAAGTCTTTAAGGCTTTTTTCAAGGTGCTGAAAAGGAACAGCTTTACGGCGATAGTATTTATCGGAGTATTCCTGCTGCTCGCACTCATGATATCCGACGGCAAGGCGGAAGTCACGATCTTCGCTCTGGACGCAAAGAAGGTCTCGGTGTTCGACGAGGACGATTCCCCTGAGAGCCGGAAGTTCGTGGAGATGCTCGGCGAGAAGTTCGAGATAGTTGACATCAGAAACGACCGCGACATCATTACCGATATGCTCTACTATGAGCAGATAGACTATGCCTTCGTGATAAACAGGGGCTGGAGCGAAAAGCTCGCTGCCGGCGAAACGGACGGACTTTTCACATCGTATAAGATGCACGACAGCTACGCAAAGGTCATCGTTGAGCAGTGCCTTGACGACTATGTTACAGCCGTGAACGTCTACACAGCCGCAGGTATGTCACTCGATAAGGCTATGGACTGTGCCGGCGAGGATATCCTCGTTGAGACTGATGTGACGATCGAGAAATTCGGCGATGACAACAAGGACTTCACTCCCATGTTTGCAGCGTATTACAGGTATCTGCCCTACATCTTCATCTCCGCGATACTCAGCGCGCTCTGTCCCGTTCTCATGATAATGAACCGCAAGGATATCCGCTTCCGCACGAACTGCTCAAGCGTTGACGCCAACTCCTACACCATGCAGATTTTCGCAGGCGGCGCAGTATTCGTGCTTGCGGTATGGCTCATATTCATCGGAGCAGGTGTGTATATGTACGGCGGAATTTTCCGCGGAAAAGCGTGGACAGCCCTCCTGAACAGCGGACTGTTCGCACTCATCACGACAGCTCTGGCAGTCCTCGTGGCAAGCGTTATCGACTCGCAGAAGATACTCACGCTCATCGTGCAGATACTCGGTCTCGGAATGAGCTTCCTCTGCGGCATATTCGTACCGCAGTCGATGCTCGGCGACAGCGTGAACGCGGTCGGAAGGTTCCTCCCGGCATACTGGTACGTCCGCCTCAACGAGATGCTCTGCGGCGACAGGCTCTACTCCACCGGCAAGGCAATGGCCTGTCTCCTCATCGAGGCTGCATACGCGGTGACACTGGTGCTTGTAACGGTGCTTATCCGCAGGGTGAGATACAGCGGCGCACACAAAATGACAGCAGCAAAGGCATAAACAGCATCACAGGCAGGGCGGACGAACGTCCTGCCTTTTTATATCCGGTAATAGATAACGCAAAATATACAGATTGTATATTAACAAATTGCTTATAAGTTATAACATATGCTTAATACACCGTATATAGGTAATATCAGTTGCATTGTTGTATAAAATGCCTATTTTTGCCGCTGATTTTTCTATACGTTGCGTTTAAATTATTGTTGAATTATTTGCGCCTCTGTGGTATAATTAATATATAGAATTTTTATACCGATATTATCTCTCAGCACCGCGCACAAGCGGCAGAGGAGTACGATACTATTGGGGATCTATAATACTATTAAGGAAAGGACTGGTGTAAGATGACAGGAATTGGAAAACGGCTGCTGAGCTGTCTGACCTCGGCTGCTATGGCGGCTGCGGCGGTACTGCCCTCGGGCCTGCAGCTCGGCGATGATCTCCTGGCAAGGGCTTCCGATGTCGAGAATATCGGGAGCGGTACGGCTTCCGACGACATAACCCTGCTGTTCGGCAAGCCGAAGGATTCCAACGAGCTCATTGTTCCGGGCGACTTCGATGCGACCGTGGACAACTACAACTCCGGGTACCTCCTTGCGGTCGCTTCTCAGTTTGCGGTATTCGTAAGCGATTACTTCGTACCGTATGAATGCGATGCCGAAGGCAGAATGGCTGTCGGCAGCCATTTTGAAACGAAGACCGGCTGGGGCTCATATGAGGTCGGCAACGGCGACTACCGCAGCGGAGTAAATCTTACCGACTTCCTCCCGTACACTGATTATGCGCGTGTTGTATGGGGTGCGGAGACTAAAACAGGAGACTACGGAGAGGCTGCCCTTAAGGGGATGGGATGGGGTGCCGATCAGAAGAGCATCGTATTCGACAAGGGTCAGACGGTTGACGGCAAAACAGCGTCGGAGTATATCTCCGAGCTGTATTCGGATAAGACAGAGCATTTCTACGCCGCTTCCCCGGGACTGATAAACTTTTCGGATCAGTTCGATATCCTTCGCGCAAGGAGCGCGGCTATTGCCAAGCGGCCGAACGAATTCTCCGTATCCTCGGTGGAAAGCACCGAAAAGCCCGGTACCACGATAGTTACCGTGAAGTATACCGGCACGAAGGACACTGCGGAGTGCGTATATCTCAATCTCGACAAGCTCACCGCTGCTGAGCGCGATATGTTCCGCAATGCGACGGTGGTGAGATTCGAGGATATCCCGAGGCTCTCTGAACCGAGGACATCAGTGGATATCTGGGGAAATCCCACAACGTGGGAATACTCCTACATCGTTGTGAACGACAGCTCGTCCGGCGATGTCCACTACGGCCATCAGGCAAACAGCGGCGGCTGGTATCAGAGGTATACCTCGATACGCGGCAAGGGCGAGACTGTTGCAAAGAACATCTCGCTTTCAAGAGCTGATTCCTCCGGCCTTATCATGACCGAGGGCGGCTATGAACTCGATAACGCTTCGCTTGAAAACAACGAATTCGGCGTAAGCTCGCTGCTTTTCAACTACCCCAATGCTTCAAGGGTAATCATCGACAGCAGCGGACAGGGTTCTATACTTGCTCCGGACGCTCTCGTTACCGACCTCAAATTCCTGAGGTATGCGAAGAACGAGATAGACGGCGATGTCAGCGGCGATAATCCGCACGTTTCGGGCGCTATCATTGCAAAGGCATTTGAGGGCTATTCCGAGATAGGTCACCGTTCCTTCACGGGTCCTATCAGCATAGCAGGGCTTACGACCGGCTATGAGGCAAGCTTTTCCAAGGTAGAGGCTATCTCAACAACTCCTCTCGCAGGTGCAACGATAGGCTTCTTCCCGGTCGAAGACGACGGCACGGTCGCAGCTTTGCCGGCTTTCACAGCTGAGTCCGACGGCACACGGGTACAGGCAGCTGCTCTTGATGCAGGCAAGTACGAGGTAAGGGAGATAGAAGCTCCCGACGGCTATGCGCTCGACGATACAAAGTATTACATCGAGATAGTTCCCTCCGAGGAGAAGAAGCTCGAAAAGAAGGAATACAGGGAGAATGTTTCGCTTATACTCTATTCCGGCAGTGATTTCGGAACGGCAGTCGATACTTATTCCTGCGCTCCGCTCGATGTGTACAACAACATCTACACCGACGGCGCGGACAGATACAGAATAAGCGGCTCCGGCGGAAACATCACCTCCGTCAAAAACGTGGCTACAAACGCTCTCGCCGATGCTTCAAGGTTCAGCCTTACTGAGGTCGATGCCTCAAAGGGCTGGTATATACCTTCTGTCGACGGCGATACTCTCATCGCTGTATGCGATTTCAACAGTGACGCCCCCTTCGTGTTCACCGACCAGCAGGCTGTTACGATCAGGAAGGTGGACACTTCCGGCAGACCTCTGGAGGGTGCGGAGTTCACGCTCTACAAGTACACTCCAAGAACAGGCCCCGGTCCCGGAGGCGGAAGGCGTGAGGAAGAAAAGGGCAAGCTCAAAGGCGACACGGTCTATGCGATCCTCACAGGCGCCGGCGATGACCAGATAGACACAGCAGGTGCGGACGGCTATCCTTATTATAAGATAAAGGAAACAGTCGCTCCGGACGGCTACAAGAAGCTCGACCAGTCGATATATTTCAGGCTGACGAGCGACGGCAAATTCCAGACAGGCAAGTACGCAACAGCTACCACAGTCAACTGGGACGAACCCGTTGACGTAAGGCTCATAACCGTTGTCAATGAGTATCAGGGCATGATGATAGGCAAATATGCCCAGAACGGCACGGATATGGACACAAGCGAGCCGGTTTCCGGCGCAAAGGTCGACCTCTATTCCTGCGAAGGCGATGTTCTTCTTGTTGAGGACATTTTCAGCGGCACGGAAGGCGAAGTTACGGTAGTTGACCTCAAGGCAAAGGGACTTCCGGATAATTACGCAAAGAGCGGCAAGCTCGTTGACGGTTACTATTACCTGAAGGAAACAGAGCCGCCTCCGGGATTTGAAGCTCCCGCTTCACCCCAGTATTTCAAGGTTGAAGGCGGCAAGGCTTCGTCCTGCGGCAAGGTCACGATAAGCAAGACCGTTCTCGGCGAGCAGCAGTTTGACGGTCCGAAGAACGATTTCCAGGGCTTCACGAAGTTCTGGACCGGCACTCCCGATACGATAACAGTATCTCTCCCGGACGGCGTTACCGCGAAGATGATAAAGCTTGCGGTAAACGGCAGCTGGGCTGATTATCAGGGCAAGACGTTCAGCGACGCAAACAGCGGTACATGGACACTTGATAAGAACTTCAACAGTATCCAGCAGGTATACATTGACTATCAAGGCGGCGTTGACTACATCAGGATAACCCTTTCGGGCGTGAAGACAGAGATAACGGGCACAAGCGACAATCTCAGAACACCGGGCGACGGTCTCAATATCCAGCTCGGAAACACCAGGAACACAAATATCACCTTCAAAAAGCGCAGTGACAGAAAGGTGCTCAGCTCGGTTGACAAGAGCAGCTATTCCACAACTGCCGACGATACACCTCTCGCGGGAGCAAAGATGAAACTCACACTTACAGCTCCCGACACAGCAGGCAATGACCTCTCAGGAGTTACGGCAGTAAGCGGCACGATAGATGCTGTTACTTCTCCGGACTTCATCACATGGACTACCGGCAGCGAGGACGTTGTCCTCAGCGGTATCCCGGACGGCAAGTATACCCTCGAGGAAACAGCCGCTCCGGCAGGCTACCAGCCGGTACTCAAAACCAACCTCACAGTAAAGAACGGTGCAGTTACCGTTGACTCTTCCGATACTGACGTTGCTTCCTCACCGGGAACCGTTACGGCGACCGACAGGGTATACTCGGTATCAGTCAGAAAGACCACTCCGACAGGAGAGGGCGATACACCGGTTGCAGGCGCAAAGATGAGGATAACAGGCGTTGATGCGGAAAACAAGGCGATAAGCTTTGCAGGCGTTCAGCTCCACGACAACCAGATCTTCGCAGGCAACGGTCTCGGCATCAACAACGGCGATGCCTACCTCATTGACGATACACTTATCCCGAGCATCTCGGCAGATGCGAACGAATACGTCTGGTATTCAACAGGCTCGGCGGTCATCTTCACGATGCTCCCGGAGGGCACATATACCATCGAGGAGCTCGAAGCACCTGCCGGTTACTTCACGGCTCAGCCGAAGGTCTTCACAGTCTCGAAGAATACAGAGACCGGAAGATTTGAAGTTACCGACGGCGCGGACAGCGGTTACAGCTATGAAAGGATAACAGTATCGGACGAGACGCAGACCATAAAGATCAGCAAGACCGATATGGGCGGCACCGTCATAGAGGGCGCAGACCTTGAACTCCGCAGAAAAGACGGCGGAAAGCTCGGAAGCCTCTCTGTAACAGGAAAGAATGACACAGCAGCAAACGTTGTGACCTCCGTGGATGACGACAACGACGGCTACGACAAGAACGACAAGAAGGTCGTTATCCAGCTCAAGGGCGCGAAGGACTTTACCATCCGCGGCAACACCTTCAAACACGTTAAGGTAAACGGTGCTGAGGTCGATTCCTCAGTGAACAGGTATACTTATTCCGGAACAGCAGCAGGCGATACACTTACGATCGAAGGACTTTACGACGGCGTTTACGTTGTAACGCTCAGCGACGGAACAGAGTATACTATCCGCGTCAACTATGACGAGACGGAAGTTGCATATGTAAATGTTGCAAAGAAGGGTGATATTTCGGCTGACGGAAAGAAGCTCAGCTTCACCGGCGGCGCAGTTGATATTGCCGGACTGGAGGACGGTACATATGTGCTGAGGGAGGTAAATGCTCCCGCAGGCGGATACACCACCATTTCCGAGTTTGAATTCAGAGTAACAGGCGGCAAGGTCGATAAGACCAGCGTAAAGGCAACGACTGACGGCGATATCATCGGCGGTGCGGTCGATGTTGATACCAACGGCGGACTTCTCATCAAGGACGACAAGCAGATACTCAACATCGTCAAGAAGGAGCTCGCGGACGACGGTTCCGAGAAGGAGATCAGCAAGCTCTCGGGCGGTCTGGAAAATCCTGCAACGTTCAGACTCATTCCCAAGGCTTCGGACGATTCGCTCATCGGCGTGACGGTCGGAGGCAAGAAACTTGCGGAAGCGGACCTCGATTCCGACCGTGCTTATACCTTTACCGGCAACGACACCCAGATATCCGGTCTGAAGGACGGCAGCGTCTACACACTGGAGGAGACCGTTGCTCCGGTCGGCTACAACAAGCTTGTAGTCAGCGGCTTTGATTTCACTATCGTTGACGGCAAGGCGGTTCTC
Organism: Ruminococcus sp.; assembly: GCA_017525915.1. Taxonomy (GTDB): domain Bacteria; phylum Bacillota; class Clostridia; order Oscillospirales; family Ruminococcaceae; genus Ruminococcus. Next base: position 550 of record JAFXSC010000023.1, on the reverse strand, counting down.
GTGAGCGCATCCACAAACGGAGAGTACAAGGTCTCCGCAGACGGCAAGACCATAACGGTACTCGACACGATAAGCACTATCACAATAAGCAAGGAAGCTTTCGGTTCAGCGGTTCTCGCACCTGAGAACAAGGCGGAGTTCACACTAAAGTCCACCGATACAGACCTCGAAGGCGTTACCATTGACGGCGGTACGGCACTCGGCAAGACCGACAAGGTATCGTTCACCGGCAACAATGCCGAAATAAAGGGACTGAAAGACGGCAAGTATGAGCTTACCGAAATCGCCGCTCCGGACGGCTTCACAAAGGTCACTACATCATTCAAGTTCGAGATAGAGAACGGCGTTATCAAGTCCAGCACAACAGTAACGGACGGCAATTCCTCTATCTCGGCGACGGACAATAAGACTATCGTTGCGACTGACGATATCTCCACAATAAGCATAAGCAAGGAAGCATTCGGTTCAGCAGTTCTCGCACCTGAGAACAAGGCGGAGTTCACACTAAAGTCCACCGACACAGACCTCGAAGGCGTTACCATTGACGGCG
>JAFXSC010000022.1 GCA_017525915.1 Ruminococcus sp. | reverse complement strand
CTCAACTGTAGCTTCACCCTTAACAACAGCGTGAAGGTTTGTTGTAGAACCTGTGAAAGTAGGAACTCTCTGAGCAGAGCCGATGAGCTTGCCGTTGAGCTCAGGGATAACAAGACCGATAGCCTTAGCAGCACCTGTGCTGTTAGGAACGATGTTAGCAGCGCCAGCACGAGCTCTTCTGAAATCGCCCTTTCTGTGAGGACCGTCAAGGATCATCTGGTCGCCTGTGTAAGCGTGGATTGTGCTCATGATACCGCTCTGGATAGGAGCATAATCGTTAAGAGCCTTAGCCATAGGAGCAAGGCAGTTTGTTGTGCATGAAGCAGCAGAGATGATCTTGTCGTTAGATGTGAGAGTCTTCTCGTTTACGCTGTAAACGATAGTAGGAAGATCGTTGCCTGCGGGAGCAGAGATAACAACCTTCTTAGCACCAGCATCGATGTGAGCCTGGGACTTGTCCTTTGAGCAGTAGAAACCTGTGCACTCGAGAACAACGTCAACGCCGAGTTCGCCCCAAGGAAGCTCTGCAGCATTAGCCTTAGCGTAGATTGTAAGTGTCTTGCCGTCAACAGTGATTGTACCAGCCTCATCATCAGCTGTTACAGTGTGAAGGTTCTCACCGATCTTGCCGCAGTAGCCGCCCTGAGCTGTATCATACTTGAGGAGCTGAGCGAGCATAGAAGGCTTTGTAAGGTCGTTGATAGCAACTACCTCATAACCCTGAGCATCAAACATCTGTCTGAATGCAAGACGACCGATACGGCCGAAACCATTAATAGCAACTTTAACTGACATTGGAAAATTACCTCCTAAATAATTTATATTTCTATTATAACTCAAACCAGCTGATATTTCAAGAGGTTGGATAAAAAAATAACAGGAAATTTACAAAATATAGGAATTGCACAATTCGCAAGTTGATACATATTGAAAAATTTGTAAAAATTACCAACGGCGTATAGCTGCTCCGACTATTCCATTTTTTATGATTTTGTAGTATAATTATAGAGTAATTTGTTCGGAGGTGGGGTATAATGAATCCTGACTATATTAATGAAGATAACATAAAACTGTTTTTCAGCGATCCCTTTGCAAATGAGTATTCAAGGTACTGCAGTGAGACTATAATCTCGGCGGTTGCACAGATAGACGCTGCATTTGATTATATTACCGGACTTGTTCCGCCATCCAGGAAGGACACAGTCGAAGAACTCCGCGCATCGCTCAGATCACAGACCAACAAGCTCATGCGTGCCGCAGTTGCTACGCGCACTCTTGCTGATGCTGAGCCGGAAATGGAAGCTGTTGATGTCGATGCCCTCGTAGCATATATATGTGAGCAGCTTTCGGCAAAGCTTGGCGAAAAAATCACGTTCAAACTCAGATCTCGCTGCAATGCCTTTGTATGCAGTGACAGGCGCATTATCACCGATCTCATGCTCGGTGCAGTCAGAAAGCTGCTGCTTTCGAGAAAGGCGAGCCACTTCGTCTATTATCTCGGCGCTGACGATATGGGAAAGAACGTAAGGCTTTATGTTAATGATGCAACGGTCGATGACGAGATGAACGAGACGGGAGAACAGGCAGATATGTCTGATGACGAGCTGTTCGACCGCTTCTTCAGCTGCACCAATTCGGCGGCCGCTGATATCATCGGTGCAAAGAGCGGATACGGCGGACGTCTCTACACTCTTGAACTGCCGAAGTATGACCCGAAGGACCAGCCTTCCATGCTGAAAAGCCCTGTTGTTTACGATCAGTCGAGGCTTGCTTACACCTGCCGTGTGATGCTCGATGACGAAAAACTGACACGTTCCGGGGACTGACAGGAACGGGTTTGTACACAGTTTTCAACAGCCTGAAATTTTTAAGCACATTAGACAGAAAATTTTGAAATTTTTGTTGACAATAATCAAAAAGCGTTATATAATATAAGTGTGGCAGTTTATGCCCCCACTTTATTATTCAGGAGACTTGAAAATGTCAAAAGGACTTGAGATCGAAAGAAAATTCCTTGTAGAGCTTCCGGATATAAGAAAGCTCGACGTTAGAAGGACCATAGTGATCACACAGACCTACCTGACGCGCGGTAACGGCGATACCCAGCGCCGAGTTAGATGCATCAACGAAAACGGCTCCGTGAGGTATACCTATACCGAAAAGGTGTTCATCACGAACGTGACCCGTGAGGAAACGGAGTTCGAGATAAACGAGACAGACTACCGCCGGCTTCTTATGCAGGCGGATATCAGGTTTGCTCCGGTCGAGAAGGTGCGATACTGTTTCAATTACCATGATCAGCTGTTTGAGCTTGATACCTATCCGTTCTCGCGGAGCCTTGCCATAATGGAGCTTGAACTGCGTTCGCCGGATCAGGAGATAGACTTCCCGGATAATGTCCACGTTATCGGTGATGTTTCGGATGACAAGCGCTACTCGAATTCTGCGCTTGCAACTGCCGGAGCTTTTCCGGAGCTCACAGCATAAGTACAGAAGTTTTTCAGAACGGAGTGACCAGATGGCAGAGAAATTTCTTGCTGCCGATTCACCCGAGCAGCTTTCAGCTGTGTTCGGGAGCCTCGATGACAATGTCGGGCGGATAAAAAAAGAATACGGTGTCGATATGGTGAGCCGCGACGGCGGCATAAAGCTTATCGGCGATGAGAAAAATGTCGAGGAAGCTGCAAGAGCTGTCCGTGCTATGCTCATTATAAGCAGAAAGGGACATTCCCTCAGCGAGCAGACCGTCAGGTATGTAACTTCTATGGTGGCTGACGGTGCTGAAAGCGAGCTCGAGGAGCTCGGCAAGGACGGTATCTGCGTGACCGCCTCCGGTAAGATAGTCCGTGCGCGGACTGTTGGCCAGCAGAGGTATACCGATGCTATCAGGGACAATACCATCGTTCTCGGTATCGGTCCTGCCGGAACGGGAAAGACCTATCTTGCGGTCGCTATGGCAGTAAGGGCTTTCCGCGGACACAAGGTGAAGAAGATAATCCTCACGCGGCCTGCTGTCGAAGCCGGAGAGAAGCTCGGTTTCCTTCCCGGTGACCTTCAGGACAAGGTAGACCCCTACCTCAGACCGCTCTACGATGCGCTTTTTGATATGTTTGGCGCGGAGAGCTTTGCGAAGTATATGGAGAAGGGGATCATCGAGGTCGCACCCCTTGCATATATGCGCGGACGCACCCTTGATGAGGCTTTCATCATACTTGATGAGGCTCAGAACACTACCTCGGAGCAGATAAAGATGTTCCTGACCCGTCTCGGCAATGACAGCCGTATGGTAATAACCGGCGATATAACCCAGATTGACCTTCCGGATTCGAGAAAATCGGGACTTGTCGAGGCTATGAAGGTGCTAAGGGGCATTGATGATATAGCCTTCCACCGTTTCTCGGAGAAGGATGTTGTAAGGCACAGACTTGTACAGGATATAATAAAAGCATATGAAAAATTCAGCGAAGGGAGAATTAAATAAATGGCTAAGCTAAAGGTTTACGTCAAGAACAATCAGACTGAGGTGAAGGTGCCGGTCGGCATAAGACTTCTCATCAGGAGATGCTGTCAGGCTGTTCTCGCAACCGAGAAATTCGGCAAGGACGCAGAAGTGAGCGTTTCTTTCGTAAGCAACCATGAGATAAGAAATCTGAACAAGATATACAGGAACAAGGACAGCGTCACCGATGTTCTCTCGTTCCCGCTCACAAGCGAGGACGGCACTGTTGAGGTCAATCCCGAGACCGGAGCTGTTCAGCTCGGCGACGTTGTTATTTCGCTCGAAACTGCCGTGAAGCAGGCTCAGAACTACGGTCATTCCCTCGAGCGTGAGATAGGTTTCCTTACAGTACATTCGATGCTCCATCTGCTCGGCTACGATCATGAGACCAGCCAGCTCGATCAGAGGATTATGCGTGAGAAGGAGGAGTCCGTGCTTGAAAAGCTCGGTATCTCCCGTGATGTTACCTTCATCGTGAACGGAGACAACGCCTGATGCCGAGAACTGCCTTCGTTACTATCGCCGGCCGCACCAATGCCGGCAAATCTTCACTGCTGAATGCTGTTATAGGCGAGAAGATAGCTTCTGTGAGCAGTAAGCCGCAGACTACCCGTACCCGTATAACAGGTATCCGCAATATAGATGATGTCCAGCTTGTTTTCTTCGATACACCCGGACTGCACAAGCCGGTGAACAAGCTCAGTGAGCATATGCTCGACACCGTGAAGGAGTCGGTCAGTGATATTGACGCTGTTATCTTCATGCAGGACTGCACCAAGAAGATAAACGAGCAGGAGCTTGCGCTTCTTAAATCGCTGAACGATTCAAAAATGCCGGTCATACTTGTCCTCAACAAGATCGACCTTCTCAGGAGCATGGACGATATCGCTCCGGTCATCGCTGAGCTGAGCTCGAAGATAGCGTTTCAGGCTATCGTGCCGGTAAGCGTCAAGGAAAACAACGGCATTGACATCGTGCTCGATGAGATAATAAAGCTCTCGGAGGAGTCTCCGCATTTCTTCCCGGACGATATGATCACCGACCAGCCGGAAAAGGTGCTCGCTGCCGAGATGATACGCGAGAAGCTGCTCATGCTGCTGAGCGATGAGGTGCCGCACGGAATCGCTGTCGGCGTAGAGGAGATGTCTGAGCGTGAGGACAAGGATATACTCGATATATCGGCAGTTATCTACTGCGAAAAGGAATCGCATAAGGGCATTATAATAGGTAAGGGCGGAGCTATGCTCAAGAAGGCATCAACTGCGGCGCGTGTCGAACTTGAGGACTTCTTTCAGATAAAGGTCAACCTCAAATGCTGGGTAAAGGTCAAGGAGGACTGGCGCAACCGCGAGGGTATTATACGCAATTTCGGACTTTCAGATAAATAATCCCGACATTTCCGCAGATAATAAAGACAGGCGCTCAGGCGCCATATCTTTGAGCGGAGGTGCGTCATGACTGAGGATATGCTATGGGAAATTTTCGCCGGAAGTGGCAGGGTCGAGGACTATCTGCGCTATTTGGCAGTTAGGGGCGATAATTATGATAATATCGGAAGGGATAGTTATCAGGGAGCGCCCTGTGGGCGAACAGGATAAATTCATAGATATACTGACTAAGGAGAACGGCGTTGTTGAGGCGTCTGTCAGGGGAGCGAGGAAAACTGCCGGCAAGTCCGGGAGCGCTACTCAGCTCTTTGCTTATTCGCGGTTCTGTTTTGATCTGCGCGGCGACAGGCTCACTTATAACAGCGCCGAGCCTATACATATATTCTACGGCCTCCGCAGCTCGTTGTCGAAGATCTCGCTCGCGTCGTATTTTGCCGAGGTCATAGGAGACTGCATTCACCCCGAGGCTCAGAGTGCCGATGTTCTGCGCCTTTTTCTCAACTGCCTTCACTACCTTGAAAACGGCAGGCGCAGTGAGACTATGCTGAAGGCGATCTTTGAGCTCCGGTTAATGTCGGAGATAGGCTTCATGCCGGATATCATCATGTGCCGCGGCTGCGGAGCATTCGAGCCGGAGGAGCTTTTTTTCTGCATTGACGGCGGAGGTTTTTATTGTTCCGACTGCTTTGAAGATGAAGAAGCAGATGGCTGGATGAAAGTTGAAAAGCCGGTGCTTCAGGCGGTCAGGCATATCGTTCTGACCGACTTTGACAGAACGTTCAATTTTCGCATTTCCGACGATACTATGTCGGAGCTTTCAGAGCTTACGGAGAGGTATATGCTCTGCCGGCTTGAACGCAGCTATAAGACTCTTGATTTCTACAAGTCTGTTGCAGTTAGGGAGGACAATAATGGAAGTAAGAAAATTCAATGAGGCTGATGCGGAGGAAGTATCCGCGCTCATCGCCAATACCATGAGAATATCAAACACCAAGGACTACCCGGCGGAACTTCTGGAGCAGGCTATCGCATATCTTTCCCCGGAAACTCTCAGACAGCGCAATTCGTGGATGCACAGTTACGTTGTCTGCGAGGACGGAAGGATAATCGGCTGCGGCTCGATAGGACCCTACTGGGGCAAAGAGGACGAGAGCTCGCTCTTTACGATATTTGTTGACCCGGAGTGTCAGGGAAAGGGCATCGGAAGGCTCATCATTGACACTCTTGAACAGGACGAGTATTTCCTGCGTGCGAAGCGCATAGAGATACCTGCCTCCGCGACAGCTGTCGGCTTCTATCAGAAAATGGGCTATGGCTTCAAGGACGGCATCACCGAACAGGACGACGAGGGTCACTACAAAATGGAAAAATTCCGCTGATGAAAGGAATATATGGATAAATATCTCAAAACACTTGAACTTGACAAGATACTTGAAATGCTCGCTGAACTGACCTCTAACGAGGAGACAAGGCGCATGGCTCTTTCGATAAGACCGGATACCGATCTCGCTTCGGTAAGGAAGGAATGCCTCAAGACTTCGCAGGCGTTCAGTCTTTCCGTGCAGTACGGCACACCTCCGTTCAGCAATTTCAAAGACATATGCTCATCGGCAGCGCGTGCAAAGTCCGGAGCGGTGATATCGCTCCGCGACCTTATGGACATTGCCGCCATGCTGAGACAGATAAAGGGACTTGCGGACTGGTACGACCGCTGCGAGAACGTTGAAACGGAGCTTGACTACCTCTTTTCAAGGCTCATGCCGAATGACTGGCTGCTTGAAAAGCTGGAGCGGTCGATAATTTCCGAGACCGAGATATCGGACGCTGCAAGTCCGGAGCTCGCCGCGATACGCCGGAAGATAAACCGTGCCGGTATGCAGCTCCGCGAGACGCTCGACAAGATGATAAGGAACAAGACTACCCAGCAGTATTTGCAGGAAGCGAATGTCACTATCAGGGACGGACGCTTCGTGCTGCCTGTGAAGTCGGAATACCGCGGTCAGGTCGCAGGTCTTATACATGACACCTCCGCCACGGGACAGACTATTTTCATAGAGCCCATAGCGATAGTTGAGGCTAATAACGATATACGTCTCCTTGAAGGCAAGGAGCAGGAGGAGATAGAACGCATTATCCGCGAGCTCTGTGCAAACTGCGGAGAGTATGCGGATATTCTCTGTGAGAATTACAGGATATGTGCCGAGCTCAACCTCTACTTTGCAAAGTCCAATCTTGCGGCAAAGCTGAAATGCTCACTCCCGGAGATCACGGACGACGGCAGTATGCACCTGAAAAAAGCCCGTCACCCGCTTATCGCGGTGAACAAGGCGGTGCCGGTAGACCTCTCGCTTGGCGAGGAATACCAGACGCTCATAATTACCGGCCCGAATACCGGCGGTAAGACCGTTGCGCTCAAAACGGCAGGTCTGCTCAGCGCTATGACTATGTGCGGACTGCTAATACCGGTCGCTGACGGCAGCCGTATCTCAGTTTTCCGCCATATACTTGCGGATATCGGCGACAGCCAGAGCATCGAGCAGAACCTTTCCACGTTCTCCTCGCACACCAACAAGGTCATTGAGATACTTGCTACCGCTGATGAGGATTCGCTTGTCCTGCTTGACGAGCTTGGTTCAGGCACTGACCCGGTCGAGGGTGCAGCACTGGCGGTATCGATCATCAGACGCCTGATGCTTAACGGCGCTAAGGTAATGGTCACGACGCACTACCAGGAGCTCAAGGTCTTTGCGATCGACAGCGCCGGGGTTGAGAATGCGTCGTGTGAATTTGACATAGAAACGCTCAGACCTACTTACAGGCTGATAGTGGGCTCACCCGGAAAATCCAATGCTTTTGCTATTTCCGAGAGTCTCGGTATGCCGAAGGACATCATCGACGATGCGCGTTCAAGAGTCAGCGAAGCGAATACCCGTCTTGAGGAGGTCATCAGCAAGCTGGAGGCTTCGCGAAGGGAGCTTGAACGAAATAAGGAGGACATTTCCCGTCTCCGCGCTGAGGCGGCTTCCCACGAAGAGGCTCTCCGCAGGGAGCGTGAGGAGCTTGAAAAATACCGCGCTGATGAGCTCGAAAAGGCTCGCCAGAGAGCTATGACCATAATCGAGCAGACGAAGGCAGAGTCCAACGAGCTTCTTGACGAGCTCGACAGGCTCCGTAAGGAGAAGGACAGGAAGGATTTCAGCGAGAACGTCTCAGGCATGAAGGCGCGTACCAAGCAGAGCTTCAACAAGATGTACGATGCGGCAAATCCTGTGGATATGCGTGACCCGAATTCTGATTACAAGCTCCCGAGAAAGCTTCGCCGCGGTGATACGGTGTATGTCGTTGACCTCCAGCGCAAGGGCATAATCTCGGGCGAACCGGACGGCAGCGAATTTGTGTACGTCCAGATGGGCGTTATGAAGACAAAGATGAATATTTCCCGTCTGCGCCTTGAAGAACCGGAAAAGGTCACAGTTGCAGGCAAGTCTGCCAGACCTGCAAGAAAAATGAACAAGGTCGGTGTAAAGGCTGAACGCCGCGGAAAAATGGAGCTTGACATAAGGGGCTGTGCCTGTGACGACGGCGTTTATCAGCTCGATTCCTTCATAGATCAGGCGGTAATGTCGAATATTTCCACCATAACGATAATCCACGGCAAAGGTACAGGACTGCTCCGAAAGGCGGTCCACCAGAGACTGAAGACACACCCCTCTGTCAAGAGCTTCCGTCTTGGAGTTTACGGCGAGGGAGAGGACGGCGTTACCGTTGCCGAACTCAAATAAATACCCACAAGGGGAATAACATGATAAAAAGGATCAGGAATTCTTACAGCAGGAGACCGTGCTTAACAGCGGTGCTCCTTCTGACACTGACATTTGCTGCGATAGTCGTGCTGGAACTGCTCGTCATAAACCGCGGCTGCGTATGGGGCTCAACACTTGACTGGGACAGTCAGCATTTTATGATACCCGAGTACCTCAGGACGAGGTATTTCGATACCGGTGACAGATATCCCGATTTCGCACTTCAGCTCGGAGGCGGACAAAATATCTACAACCTTGCATATTACGGCATTGCAAATCCGCTCTATATGCCGGCATATCTGATGCCCGGCGTAAGCATGGCGCTTTACATACAGGTGCTCAGCATGGCGGAGGTGCTTGTATCTGCCATAATGGTATACTTCCTCCTGAGAAAGCATTTTTCAGGGGAGATACCGCTCATACTTGCATTTATGTTTTTGTTTGCGGGACCTGTTATATTCCACAGCCACAGGCACATAATGTTCGTGAATTACTATCCGTTCCTTCTGGGACTGCTCTTCCTTGTCAGAGGACGCGACAGTGTAATAAGGCTCGCGCTGATATCGGTCATGACTTACTGTCTGATGTGTACGAGCTATTATTACAGTGTAGGTTCGTTCTTTGCGGTAGGTATCTACATGATATACCTCTGTCTCGAAAGAGAACCGGATATCCGCATAAGCGGCATTGTCGGGAAGATATGGAAGAAGACTCTGTTTGCAGTTCTTGGCTGCGTATGTGCAGCAAGATTCTGGCTTCCGTCGCTGGCTGCTATCACAAACGGCAGAGCTTCGACGTCTGTTGATGTATCGCTTCCTGCGCTTATCATGCCGACACTCAACTTCGGCGTGCTTCTGTATACCGCATACTCTGCCGGTCTTACCTGTATAGTTCCGGCATCGGTGATCTCCCTTCTCAGAAAGGGCAGCCGTGCCGAGCGTTTCCTTTCCGGACTTATTGCCGTGAGCGTACTCTTTCCGCTCATCGCATACCTGTTCAACGGCACCATGTATGTTGACGGAAAGGCATTCATACCGTTCATACCGCTGCTGCTCATACTCTGCGGCTGCTTTTTCGTGAAATACCTCGACGGCAGCGCGGACATACGTTTTATGAAGTGGGTGTTCCCGGCACTGGTAGTACTTTCGTTCGCAAGCGGTACATACAATACTATCCAGACGGTATTCGTAATAGCGGATACGGTCATACTCATTTCGACTCTGAATTTCTGCATCAGAAAGAACAGGAAGAAGCTGCTGTTCGCCCTGACGCTGCTGATGTCGTTTTCAGTCTGCGTGTCACTCTGCTTTGTGGATTCATTTGTAAAAAAGAAGGAACTTGACGAGCAGTACAGTGATGTTCCGCGTAATCTTGCAGAGGATATTCTTGACAGCGACAGGGAAGTGTACCGTTTTGCGGAGGACAGCACTTCCGAGATGAGCGTTAATATGGTCTACGGTTCGGACTATCTTACCACGAATATCTATTCATCGCTTTCTAACCCGGAATATCGCGATTTCAGATTCTACGCATCGGGAAGCGAGATAAGCACCAGAAACAATGCTATCCACCGCCAGCCGCTCAATGTTATTTTCAATACACTCATGGGCTGCCGGTACAGGCTCGCAAAGGAAGACCCTGATATGTTTGGCGAGACTGAGGTCGCATCGGACGGCGGTTACAGGGTAATGAAAAATCCCAGCGCCCTTCCGGTAGGTTTTGCTTCTGGTGATGTGATGTCGAGGGACAAATTCATACACCTCCAGTACGAGCTCCAGCACGAAGCCATACTCACGAATATAATCGTTCCGAAGAAGTTTGCGTCCGAAGGGAAAAAGCCTGACAGGACGAAAAAGCTCGATATCGACTTCAATGACCTCACCGACTACGACGGCATATCACTCAAGAACCGGATTTTTACGGTCAACAGCAGCAAGAAAGTCAAGGCGAGGGTAGAGCTCGATGAGCCTGTCAGGGACAAGGTGCTTATAGTCACTGCCTTTGCGGACAACAGGATCGGAGCTATCGCCTATCAGTCTGACGTTATTCTGAAAATCAACGGCATCAGCAACAAGCTGACCGACCCGAAATGGAAGTACAACAACGGTAATTTTGTATTCTCCTATATCATTTCCTCCGACGAGCCTATTGAAGCTCTCGATATGGAATTCTCGCCCGGCTACTATAATATTTCCGGCTTTGAGGCTTACACTATGGACGGCTCTGTCATTACCGGCGCCAATTCAAACAAGGACCCGCTTATCATTGACAACAGCGAGGCTCTCGGCGACAGGATTTCCGGCAAGGTCAATGTAAGCAGGGACGGCTGGTTCTGCTTTACAATACCATACGACAAGGGCTTCACTATCAGGGTCGACGGTGAGAAAACGGAGTATTACAAGACTGACCTTGCATTCATCGGTTTCCCGATAACTGCCGGTGAACATGAGATAGAGCTTGAGTACAACGCGCCGATGCGTAAAGAAGGCGCTTATATCTCACTTGGAGGCGCTCTTCTGACACTGCTCCTGCTTGCGGTATTCTTAGTGTACGACCGGAGAAAGCGTCCGGAACAAGAAAGTGTGAAGGATTTGAATAAAACCCTTGACATCAGCCGCAAAATATGATAAAATAAGACAAGTTGCAAAAGAAGCTTCGGTTTCAAAGCAAGACCGCCGGCTCACGCAATCCGGTCAGAATGGAGAACGTGCAGGATAATACCGGCTGGCAACTTCTGTTGCCTTATTGATTCGGCTGTCTGCCGATACGTTTTTATAAGTTTTCATCAGCTTGTGAAAGGTCAATAAGAGTAGTAAAAGGTGAAATTTCTTGCTTATATAGACTCTGAAACCAAGGCATATCCGTGCTATCGGCATAGATTTGACTACGCGCATAGGCTGACAAAGCCTGTGCGTTTTTTTATATGAGGTGTGTTATGGAAAATAAACTCAAGCTTTACGGCTTCAATAATCTAACAAAGTCCCTGAGCTTCAATATCTACGACGTCTGTTACGCCAAGACCCCGAAGGCTCAGCAAGAGTATATCGCTTATGTTGACGAGCAGTACAACTCCGAGCGTATAACAGATATCATGACGCACCTTACCGAGATGATCGGAGCTCAGGTGCTCAGTGTTTCAAGGCAGGACTACGACCCGCAGGGCGCTTCCGCGACCTTCCTTATCGCCGATGATACCATGATACCGGCAGGCGGCAGCGAGACTGTTGCCCACCTTGACAAGAGCCATGTAACAGTGCATACCTATCCGGAATACCATCCGGATACAAGCATCGCCACATTCCGCGTGGATATCGACGTTGCCACTTGCGGTAAGATAACTCCTCTCACGGCACTTGACTATTTAATAGGAAGCTTCGATTCGGATATCATAACGATGGATTACCGCGTGCGCGGATTCACGCGCGATATCGGCGGCGGAAAGCTCTTTATCGACCACGATATTACTTCGATACAGAATTATATACACGAGTCTATTCTCGATAAGTACGACGCTGTTGATATCAACGTATATCAGGCGAATATGTTCCATACCAAGATGCTCATAAAGGATATCGTCCTCCAGAATTATCTGTTCAATACCGATGTCCATGAGCTTCCGCCGAGGAGCAGGCTCGATATCACAAATGCTCTCAGGCGAGAGATGATAGAAATATTCAGCGGAAGGAACGTGTATGGCAATGACTGAGCTTACACAGGTCGATGCCCCGATATATGAGGCTCTGCGGCGGTTCCGCAGAATGAGGATAGTTCCGTTCGATGTTCCCGGCCATAAGCGCGGCAGGGGAAATATGGAGCTTACGGAGTTCCTCGGCGAAGACTGCATGAACGTTGACGTCAATTCCATGAAGCCTCTGGACAACCTCTGCCACCCCGTATCCGTCATCAAGGACGCGGAGGAGCTTGCGGCACAGGCCTTCGGTGCGGAAAACGCCTTCTTCATGGTCGGAGGTACAACATCAGCGGTACAGAGTATGTAATGTACGCCTGCAAGGAAGGCGACAAGATAATCATGCCGCGAAACGTTCACAGGAGCGCTATAAATGCGATAATCCTCACCGGCGCTGTGCCGGTATACGTCAATCCGGACGTCAATCATCAGCTGGGTATAGCCCTTGGAATGTCCGTTGCACAGGTCGAGCAGGCTATAAAGGAAAACCCTGATGCCAAGGCGATAATGGTCAACAATCCCACATATTACGGTATCTGTTCCGACCTCAGACGCATTACTGAGCTCGCTCACGCTCACGGTATGCTCGTTCTTGTGGACGAAGCGCACGGCACACATTTCTACTTCGGAGAGGGCTTTCCGGTATCGGCAATGGCTGCCGGAGCGGATATAGCCTCCGCAAGTATGCACAAGTCCGGCGGAAGCCTTACACAGAGCTCTTTCCTGCTCATGGGAAAGGCTATCAATTCGGACTATATGCGCCAGATAGTCAACCTCACCCAGACCACCAGTGCTTCGTATCTGCTGCTTTCAAGTCTGGACATCTCGCGCAAGAGGCTTGCCCTCAGCGGCAGGGAGATATTCGCAAAGACCGTTGAAATGGCAGAGTACGCCCGTGAGGAGATAAATGCTATCGGCGGATATTACGCTTTTTCGCGCGAGCTTATTAACGGCGACAGTATATTCGATTTTGATGTGTCAAAGCTCTCCGTACACACACTTCCGCTTGGTCTTGCAGGCATCGAGGTGTATGACCTTCTCAGGGACGAGTATGATATACAGATCGAATTCGGTGATATAGGCAATATCCTTGCATATGTCTCGGTAGGTGACCGCAAGCGCGATATAGAGCGACTTATAAGTGCAATGGCAGAGATAAAACGCAGATTCGGTAAGTCCGGTGCTGGTATGCTCACTCAGGAGTATATCAACCCGATAGTTGCGGAAACTCCGCGAAAGGCATTCTACGCGGAGAAGCGTTCGCTCCCGCTCGACGAGGCTGCCGGAAATGTCTGCACTGAGTTCGTTATGTGCTATCCTCCCGGAATACCGATACTCGCTCCCGGCGAGCTGATAACACCGGAGATAATAGAGTATATCAAATATGCCAAGGAAAAGGGCTGTCAGATGACGGGTACTGAGGACATAAACATAGAGAGACTGAATGTACTGATTTAAGGAGTTTTTATTATGAATATGAAAAGAGTCGGAAGAAAGATGTCGGTGATGATGGGGATTACTATGAGTTTCTGTATGTCGCTCATAGGCAACCTGATGTCGGGGCATTTTTCTGTTCCCGGTTTTCTCATAAGCTTTCTCATAAGTGTGGCCATAAGCCTTGTGATAGGCTTCTTTGTACCGGTCGGTAGCATTGCGAAGGGTGCGAGCAGCAGGTGCGGACTTGAAAGGGGCTCGACAGGTGCAAGGGTACTTGAAAGCCTTGTAATGGACTTTATCTTCACGCCTGTTATGACATTGTCAATGGTTTCATACGCCTATATGATGTCAAAGAAGCACGATGTTGAGATGAATTTCCTGCCGGCATTGCTCACCTCGCTGGGAATAGGTCTTGTCGTAGGCTTCATTCTCGCTTTCCTGCTCACGCCTGTATACCTAAAAATAGCTATGAAGGGCGAGGTGCCGAGCGGACCTCCGCCTCATGCCGGAGACAGGGAAGATGAATAAGAAACGGAGGAAAATATGGAACTTTGGTTTACGGAGCGTCATACTCCCAATGTTAAATTTTCAATAAAGGTAGATCATCAGCTTTACAGCGGCAACAGTGAATTCCAGCGTATTGACGTTTTTGATTCCAAGGAGTTCGGACGCTTTCTCACGCTTGACGGCTACATGATGCTGACAGAAAAGGACGAATTCATCTACCACGAGATGATAACTCATGTACCTATGGCTGTACACCCTGACCCGAAGAATATCCTCGTTATCGGTGCAGGCGACGGCGGAGTCGTCCGCGAGCTTACAAGGTACAGTTCTGTTGAGAATATAGACCTCGTTGAGATAGACGAGCTTGTCGTTGAGGTATGCAAGCAGTATCTGCCGACAACAGCCTGTCGGTTCGATGATCCGAGGGTACACGTTTACTATGAGGACGGCGTGAAGTTCATACGCCGCTGCACAGACAAATACGATGTGATAATAGTTGATTCGACCGACCCGTTCGGACCGGGAGAGGGACTTTTCACCAAGGAATTCTATGGAAGCTGCTTCAATGCCCTGCATGAAGACGGCATAATGGTCAATCAGCACGAAAGTCCGTTCTACACTGAGGACGCTGCGGCTATGCAGCGCTCGCACAAGAGGATAGTCCAGAGCTTCCCGATAAGCAAGGTATATCAGGCACATATCCCGACATATCCCTCGGGGCACTGGCTGTTCGGCTTTGCTTCAAAGAAGTATCACCCGACCAACGATTACAGCGGTTCAAAATGGAATATGCTCGGGATAAAGACAAAATACTATAATTCAAGGCTGCACGTCGGTTCATTCGCGCTGCCGAACTATGTGGAGGAGCTTCTCAAAGATGTTGAATAAGAATATACAGACCTTCATCGCCTGTGACAGCGAGTATGCGGACGCTAAGATCGTTCTTTTCGGTGCCGGCTTCGACGGCACTACAAGTTTCCGTCCGGGAACGCGCTTCGGTCCTTCCGCGATAAGGAACGAGAGCTTCGGCATTGAGACTTACAGTCCCTATCAGGACAAGGATATGCTGGACTATTCATATTTCGACAGCGGAGACATTGAGCTTCCGTTCGGCAGTACGAGCAGAGCAGTCGCGGATATTGCGATCCGTGCGGGCGCGATACTATCCGACGGAAAGATACCGTTCATGATAGGCGGCGAGCACCTTGTAACTCTCGGCTCTGTCATGGCAGTAAAGGACAGATACGATGACCTTTATATCGTACACTTTGATGCCCATGCCGACCTCAGGGACGACTACCTCGGTCAGCAGCTCTCTCACGCCTGCGTCCTGCGCCGTTGCTGGGAACGCGTCGGTGACGGTCATATCTTCCAGTTCGGCATCAGGAGCGGCGATAGGGACGAGTTCCGCTTTGCAGATGAGCATACCGAGATGCACAGGTTCGGCTTTGAAGGACTTGAAGACGTTGTTGCAAGGCTGAAGGGGAAGAACGTTTACTTCACGATCGACCTTGATGTCCTTGACCCGTCGGTATTCCCCGGCACAGGCACACCCGAAGCCGGAGGAGTTACATTCGACCAGCTCAGAAGGGCACTCACTCTCGTTTGCAGCGAGCTGAACATAGTCGGCTGCGATGTCAACGAGCTCAGCCCCGTCTACGACCAGAGTGGAGTATCGACCGCGGTTGCCTGCAAGGTCATTCGTGAGATGCTGCTTGCAATGTCATGAAGATAAAATACAATAAGGTACTTGCCATTGTCTCGGCAGCAGTCATACTCTTCGGAGCGATATTTGCAGCTGTGGGGATGATACTGGGCGTTGTGAGGAAAAACAGGGAAAAGCGCTGCACATACAAGCTGACGGCTACTGTATGCGAAAATGTACGCAGCAGAGATTCGGACAGCAAAGCAGTCTATCCTGTTTACAGCTATACATACAAGGGTCAGCAATACCGGATCAGAAGCAGCTCCGGTTCATATCCGCCGCAGTTCAGTGTCGGTGAGAAGGTCGAAATGTACATAGACCCTGATGATCCGAAGGTGTTCTTCGTTCCTGACGATAAAACGACTAGAACGGTTTCGCTGGTATTCACGATATTAGGCTTTGTTTTTGCTGCACTCGGACTGTTCATACCGCTGGCGATCGCAATTGCGAGAGGAAGGCGTGAAGCCGGAAGCGGAGAAGAACTGGTATATGTCAGCAATGAACGTTCTGACGGAGCTTTGGACGGTGATTATATCAGTTCCGTTGCTGAATACAACAGGTATGAAGATGAAGACAGCCGCTATGACTAAGCGAGAAACGATATGGGTAAAATATTAAAGACAAAATTAGAGAAGGGACTGTTCATCGGAGCTGTCCTGATTATGATAATTAGCGGAGTTTTCGCTTATGCTAACAGTCAGCTCGGCAAGGACTGGGTGAACCGCGATTACGAGGACTACAAGAGCACCCCGGAAAGCTATACAGTTGTTCAGGTGCCGATAAAGAGCTTCAAAACGCTCAACGGTACGAACTGCAATTCGCTTACTCTTCTTGATCTCTACCGCGTGTGCAAGGTCGATGTGACATTCGCCGGCGGACAGACGAGATCGTTCTATATCCCGCGAAGTGCGGACGATGAAATAGGAGATATGGTAAGTGTTGCCTATCTGAAGCACTGGGACACACGGTATAACGAGATCATGAAGTCGTCGGACGTTGAAGAGGGCGATATCCTCGAAACTGCCCGCGCCGAGAGTGTGACGGACGGAATGTACGCGAGACTTTTCACTTTGCTTGCAATAACTTCGGCAGTATTTGCCGGTGTTGTAATATTCATCTGCTACAAGAAAAAAGATGCATATAATTTATAAGGAGGTTTTATTTCAATGGGAAAATGTATGATCATCGGCTGCGGAGGCGTTGCTTCCGTTGCGATCCACAAGTGCTGCCAGAACAGCGAGGTATTTGAGGGCATAATGATAGCGAGCCGCACAAAGTCAAAGTGTGACGCGCTCAAGGAAAAGCTTCAGCCTACAACAAAGACAGTTATCGAAACTGCACAGGTCAATGCTGACAATGTTGACGAACTCGTTGCTCTTATCAACAGCTACAAGCCTGACGTTGTGCTCAATCTTGCCCTGCCTTATCAGGACCTTACGATCATGGACGCTTGTCTTGCAACCAAGACCCATTATGTCGATACAGCCAACTATGAGCCTCTTGATACCGCAAAGTTTGAATACAAGTGGCAGTGGGCATACCGCGAGAGATTTGAGAAGGCAGGCATTACAGCCCTTCTCGGAAGCGGCTTCGACCCCGGCGTAACAGGCGTTTACTCCGCCTATGCCATGAAGCACCAGTTCGATGAGATAAACTATATAGATATTCTCGACTGCAACGGCGGCGACCACGGCTACCCGTTCGCAACCAACTTCAACCCCGAGATAAATATCCGCGAGGTGTCCGCAAAGGGCAGCTACATCGAGGACGGCAAGTGGGTAGAGACTGAGCCTATGGAGATAAAGCGCGTCTACAACTTCAAGGGTGTAGGCGAGAAGGATATGTATCTTCTCCACCATGAAGAGCTTGAATCACTCGCTCTCAACATCAAGGGCATTAAGCGCATACGCTTCTTCATGACATTCGGTCAGAGCTACCTTACACATTTAAAATGTCTTGAAAATGTAGGCATGACCTCTATCGAGCCTATCATGTATGAGGGCAGGGAGATTGTACCGCTCCAGTTCCTCAAGGCAGTGCTCCCTGATCCTGCATCGCTCGGCCCGAGAACAGTCGGCAAGACCAACATCGGCTGCATCTTCCGCGGCAAGAAGGACGGCAAGGACAAGAATTACTACTTATATAATATATGCGATCATCAGGAGTGCTACAAGGAAGTCGGCTCGCAGGCTATTTCCTATACTACCGGTGTTCCTGCAATGATAGGCGCAATGATGATAATGACCGGCACATGGAAAAAAGCCGGCGTATACAACATTGAGGAATTCGATCCCGATCCGTTCATGGAAGCTCTCAACAAGTGGGGACTTCCGTGGGAGGAAGACTTCAATCCGGTACTCGTTGACTAATAGAAAAGGTATGGTGATGAAAAATGATAATTACAACAACAAATATGATCCCCGGAAGAAATTTTGAGATACTCGGCATCGCTGAAGGTGCTACTGTTCAGACTAAGAATGTCGGCAGAGACTTTATGGCCGGACTTAAAAACCTTGTCGGCGGTGAGCTCAAGGGATACACAGAAATGATGAACGAAGCTCGCAGGATCGCCAGAGACCGTATGATCGCACAGGCACAGTCAATGGGGGCTGATGCTATCGTTGGCTTTGAATATATGTCATCAGAGGTCGCACAGGGGGCGGCTGAGGTAGTTGCTTACGGTACTGCCGTAAGGTTCGTACAGTGAACGGCATACTTGAAAAAACTGCGGCTCTGCCTACTCCGTGCTATGTCATCGACATGGCTAAGCTCCGGAGCAATCTGGAGATACTGAAGGGCGTGCAGGAACGTACCGGCGCTAAGATATTACTTGCACAGAAGGCTTTCTCCTGCTATCATCTTTATCCGGTGATAGGGGAGTACCTTGCCGGAACTGCGTGCAGCGGACTGTTCGAGGCAAGACTGGGCTATGAGGAAATGGGAAAGGAGAATCATGTGTTCTCCGCCGCCTACCGTGAAAGCGAGATCGACGAGATCATCGATTACTGCGGCCATATCATCTTCAATTCCTTCACTCAGCTCGATAAGTACCGTGACCGTGTGCTTACAGCCGGAAAAAAGATAGGTCTTCGCATAAATCCCGAGTTTTCCACGCAGGAAGGACATGAGATATATGACCCCTGCTCGCAAAAGTCAAGGCTCGGCATAACCCGGAGGAATTTCCAGCCGGACGATCTCAGGGGTGTGAGCGGTCTGCACTTCCACACACTGTGTGAGCAGAATTCGGACGACCTCGAACGCACACTTGATGCTGTCGAGGAAAAATTCGGTGATATACTGCCGGCTATGGAGTGGATAAACTTCGGCGGCGGTCATCACATCACCCGTTCTGATTACGATATACCGCGGCTTGAACGCTGCATACGCCATATGCAGGAGAAGTACGGTCTGGAGGTATACCTTGAACCCGGCGAGGCTGTTGCTCTCAATGCCGGATATCTGCTGACAGAGGTGCTCGACCTTACAGAGAACGATATGCCGATTGCCATACTCGATACCTCTGCAGCCTGTCATATGCCGGATGTGCTGGAAATGCCCTACCGTCCGCCGCTTATGGGTTCCGGGAAAACCGGGGAGAAGCCATACAGCTGCCGGCTCGGTTCGCAGACCTGTCTCGCAGGCGATGTTATAGGGGAATACTCCTTCGATGCGCCGCTGATTATTGGTGACAGGCTCGTTTTCGGCGATATGGCGATATACTCTATGGTCAAGAACAATACCTTCAACGGTATGCCGCTGCCTGACATCTATCTTCTGAACGAGGACGGCAGCACAGAACTTCTTGCCGGTTTCGGGTATGAGGATTTCCGCAGCAGGCTGTGACGCTGCGCGGAGAATAATAAAGTGCCGCAGTTTTGTACTGCGGCATATGTATATAGAGCCGTTTGCAGTTAAGGCTCTGAGGAGGCTAATATGAAAAGGCTGCTACAAAACATCATCTCTGTCACTGCCGCTGCTGCGATAGGAAGTTCTTGCCTTGCGGCATTTCCGGCAACGGCTGTCACGGCTGATTCGATCTCTCCAATGAAGCTTGAACCGGTGCTTCGTTTTTCACAGATAACGAGCGGCAGCTATGAGGGCAAGCTCACACTCCAGCCGGCTTATGCTTCGTTTAATACCGCTTCTGCTGACGGTACGGAAGAACTTCCGGAGAGCTTTGACCTGCGTAAGCAGGGAAGGGTATCCTCGGTAAAGGATCAGGGCTTCTTCAACAGCTGCTGGACGTTCTCGTCAGCGGCAAGCGCGGAATCAAGCGTTATTGATGCCGTGCCGGATATAGACCTTTCCGAGCTCCACACCGCTTACTACTCCTATTATGATCCGTTCGGCGAAAACCCTGACAGCGTTCATGACGTCATGGACAGGGGCGGAAACTCTACCCTTGTAGTGAATATGTGGTCGAACTGGTGCGGACCGGTCCTCGATGAGAAACTGCCTTACAGTTCATATACTGATTATGAGGAAGCGATCAGAAGCGGAGAGCATTTCAACGACCACGACTATATACTCGAGAACGCTTACAGGTTTGACTATAACGAAGACCGCTCCGATGCCGATGCTGTGAATGCAAAGATAAAGCAGCTCGTATTCAGCGGTCAGGCGATAGATGTTTCCTTCCAGTCGGACACTGAGCTGAGCAATAATATCGACCACACCACAAACAGCAGCCGGCCGCCGAGATTTGCGAATCATGCGGTCACAATAGTCGGCTGGGACGACCACAAGTCCGCTTCGCTCTTCAGGAACGTTCCGGAGGGCGACGGTGCATGGCTCGTCAAGAACAGCTGGGGCTTAGACCCGTTCGGGGACGGCTACCTCTGGATATCCTACTATGACAAGTCACTGTGCGATTTCGTTGCATACGACCTTACCGAAAGCGATAAGCATAAGTATGAGCTCAGACACGACAACTATCCGCCGACCCAGAATCTTTCGAGCGACTGCCTCTATATTGCAAATGTCTATGAAGCACCGTGTGATATGGACATTGAGTCGGTAGGTACATATATCCTTACTCCAGGAACAGATTACAGTATCTCGGTATATAAGGATCTTTCCGCCCCGGGTGACCCTGTATCCGGCGAACCGTGCTCTGCTGCTGTCGGTACTGCTGAGGTGAGCGGGTACCTGACGTTTGACGCTGACAGCAGGATAAACGTCGCAAAGGGTGAAAAATTCAGCGTTGTCATTA
Organism: Ruminococcus sp.; assembly: GCA_017525915.1. Lineage (GTDB taxonomy): Bacteria > Bacillota > Clostridia > Oscillospirales > Ruminococcaceae > Ruminococcus. The sequence goes on along the minus strand of JAFXSC010000022.1, from coordinate 423,352 downwards.
AGCTCACCTGTCCCGAGGTCTCAACTATTACAGCGGCTGAGGGCTGCTATTACGCCATCGACAAGAAAACCGGCGAGCTTCACACTCTGTTCGGCGGCTGTACACCTGATGCACTTTCCTCGTCCTCTGAACGCGGCGGAAGCTTTTGCAGTGAGGATGGCGTAACATGGGAAGATGTCAGGGAAGGTGACTGTATGTTTGATGAAGATGAAAAGGTGATGCTTCTTGAAACGATAAAAGAAAGCCTTTTCAAGGACCTTCTTCCGCAGGATCAGCAGCTTTCTATTCAGGCAGAAAAAAGCTATAAGGAATACGTTGATCTCTTCAATTCCTGCGACGTATACAGAATGCTCGGAAACTTCCCTATAAAGGTGCTCTGCGATGATGTCGGAAGCGTGGATTTTTCGCATATCTCCGGTCAGGTACCTGCCGATGAAAAGGTAAGTATAACCTCCGGCAGCGATGCCGAGATTCTTGTCTCGGTAAACGGCGGCGCTTACGAGCCCTATACAGAGCCGATAGCAATAACCAGAAAGATGAAGATATCTGCGACATCTGACAGGATAAACTTCTATGAGAGGGAATTTACCCCCGCGACTGTCCGGCTCAATGCCCTGATGTACTCCGAATATGAATACAAGGGATATGTACCTGCGGCTTTAAAGGAAGACGGCAGCTATGAGATAACTATGCCGACATATTCAGGCTCGGTGTGGCTCTATCCTGTAACTGGAGCAGAAATATCAGCAAATTCTTACGGACTTGAAGCTTACAAGATGAGTGAGCCTATCGAACTGAAATACGGAAATAACGAGATATCGTTCTACCTTACCGACGGGGACAATCCCCCCTGCGAGGTGAAGGTGAATATTATCAGAAATTTTGTGGATGTTGACCTTGAATATGAAAGAGTGTCATTCTCATGGGACTGTGAACTCTATGCGCCGGACGGCACTAAGCTCGAAGACGGTGCGGAAGTCGGACAGTACGCAGGAAAGAAGCTCACACTTATTACATCTGAAGGAACTGAGGAGGTTCAGCTCCCGGAGCGTGCGGTGATGCCTCAGCTCACGCTGGACTATGTGTCGGAAACCCTCGGTCTTATACCGAATTCACAGGCAGAGCTCCTTAGATTCAGGCCGCTTGACGCTTCTCAGGACAACTACTTCCACAGTGCAGCCGAAAGGCTTATCCCCGGCAGCAGAGTGACTTCCGGCGCTGTGCTCGAAAAAGCTTTCAGAGTGATACCCGGCGAGAAGCTCGAACTCTTCATAAAGGGTGGAAATGGCTTCTTCCCGAGCGAGAAGGTGACATACGAGATACCGGAAGCGCCCGATGCACCGCGTATACTTCCGAAAACGGTCCGCGGTGAGGACGGAAAGCTGAACATTGTCAGTGACAGGAGCTATGAAGTGTTCGTATGCAGTGATTCGGCTGTAAGTGAAGACTATGACATTGACTATGACGCATATACCTGGGGCTATGATACAAAGAACAGGTACGTCGAGCATCTGAGCGGCTATTACAGCAGCTGTCCAGAAGAATTGCTTCATGTGTTCCGCGACGGCGAGTGGACATTCAGTGCTGCTGCTGACTTCGGTCAGGAATTCTGGGTAAGAATTCCGGCGACAGCGACGAGCTTTGCTTCAAAAGCGAAAAAGTTCCAATGCTATGAGGTCGGAGATACTGACAGGAGCGGCAAGATAGATGCAAGAGATGCAACTCTGCTTCTAAGACACTGCGCTGCTCTTGCGGAAGACGAAAAAGGTATCCTGCCTGAAGAATGGAGCTATACTGCTGATATGACCGGGAACGGCATCATAAATGCTACGGACGCAACTGCTGTTCTCATAGCCGCTGCGGACGCAGCTTGACAGGTAAACCGCGATGAACAGCAAATATGAACGTGTGTTGCTGCTTTTGCTGATATCCATGATAACAGGGCTCATTACGCTGTCTGTCAAGAATAACAGTAAATACACGCGTGAGGAGATATCCATAAGCAGGCTCGGACCCGTGACATCTGAGACAGAGACTGTGCCGGTCACTCAGAAGGAGACTTCGTCAGCAGCAACACAAATAATGACAGAAGATAACACGGTCAGTTATGATGACCTCGTGGTCGATCTGAATACAGCAGGGGAGGACGAACTCTGCCGCCTTGACGGGATAGGTCCGGTCAAGGCACGGGCGATAATCAGCTATCGGGAGGAAAACGGACCGTTCCGAAGCGCTGACGAGATAATGAAAGTTCCGGGGATAGGCAGCGAGACCTATGCAGTGATAGCAGAGCACATCTATGCCTGGGCGCCGGAGCCTGCAACTGAGGCTGAAACAGAAACAATAACTGAAACAGAAACGAACGGTGCCGAAACAGAGCCTTCCACTGAGCATGAGCCAACTCTGGAGGAGATCGCGCCCATCGACCTAAACAAGGCAACAAAGGAAGAACTCATGCTGCTTCCGCACGTTGATGAAGCAGCCGCGGACAAGATAATTTACCTCCGCGAAGGCATGGGAGGCTTCCGAAGCACATACGAATTGTTATATGTAGACGAACTGACACAAAAACAGGTCGCTGAGATACAAGAATTTGTAACCGTTGGTCAATAGGCATAAAATCCAGGTGAATTATTTGTGAAATAAGAGTGAAAATAGCTTTTACCAATTTGTAACTTTTTAAAAATGCTGATTTGATTTGTGTTATTATTAACGATAAAACGGTGTTGAAAATGTACATGGTGCACAAAAAATATTAAAGAACGATATAAAGCATTGACTTTGCACAAAAAATGCTGTATATTTGAAGTACAAAAGCAACAGCTATGCTTGCGGGTTAACTGCGGCTGGCGTTGTGGAAAGATTACACAGACCCAAACGTCTTGGTAATAGCTGCCCTCTATGGTCAGCGTCGGCGGGGTAAAAGCTGAAATATGCAGCGGAGTACATTCCGCAGCGGAAATAAGCCGAATGCCGTGCCGAAAATCTTATCCATTCATATTATGCTACCAGTGAAGCATAATATACATATTTAAGGAGGAAAATACCAATGAACACACTTAAGAGAACATTAGCACTCGTTGCAACTCTTGCTATGTCCGCTACAGCTCTTGCTTCTTGCGGCAGCAGCGATTCAAGCGATGATGCTAAGACAACAACAAAGGCTGCTACTGATGGCACACAGGCTGACACTCAGGCTGACACTCAGGCTGACACACAGGCTGCAACTGATGCACCCGCTTCAAAGGGCAATTCCCTTGACCTTGGCGAAGTTAAGCTCGCTACAGGCGGCGACAAGTTCACAGTAGTTGCTTGGGACTCTAACGACGGTCCTGCTCTTCTCAAGCTTTGGGAAAAGTACGGCGGAGATGCTTCCAAGGAGAACTTCCACAGCATGGACTGCCCTGGCGGCGAAGCTGCTGGCAACCTCGATAACCTCTTCCTCGCTGGCGGAGATATCGACGTTTACTTCTGCGAAGCTGACTGGGCTCTCAAGTTCATCAACGATGATACAAGAGCTGCTGCTCTCGAAGAAGTTGGTTTCTCTGAGGACAACTTCACAGATACATTCGCTTACACAAACGAGATCGGTAGAGCTACAAAGGGTAAGTACGCTGGCAAGATGGTAGGTGCTTCATGGCAGTCATGCCCCGGCGGTTTCGCTTACAATGCTGAGCTCGCTAAGCAGTACCTCGACGTTGACACACCTGAGCAGATGCAGGAGAAGGTTGGCGACTGGGATAAGTTCGTAGCTGCTGCTACAGAAGTTGCTACAAAGTCCAACAAGTCTGTTGCTCTTGCTGACTCCCTCGGTGGTATGTGGCAGGTATTCGCAGCTAACAGAAAGTCTGCTTGGGTAGACGACGGTATCCTCGAGATCGATGAGAGCTGCAAGACATTTGCTGACTACGCTAAGACCCTCTGGGACAACGGCGGTGTTACACACAACAGCCAGTGGGATAATTCTTGGGTACCTGCTGGTGCATCTGGCGCTTGCATGGGTTACTTCGCTTCTACATGGGGCCTCGGCGGCTTCGTTAAGGATGCTTCTGCTAACTCACAGGGCAAGTGGAAGCTCATCCAGGGACCGGATCCGTACTTCTGGGGCGGCACATGGATGGTTGTTAACCCGAAGACAGATAACGCTAAGGAAGCTCAGGAGCTCATCTACACAGCAGTTGTAAATCCTGAGTCCATGAAGGATTACTCCAAGAGCAAGCCTGAGTATGTAAACAGCGTTTCAGTTATGAACGATGTTGTAAGCTCTGGCGACGTTAACGAAGAAGTTAAGGCTAACTTCGGCGGCGAGAACTACTTCGAGCCTCTCCACGCTAACGCTCAGAAGATCGACCTCAAGGGACTCATCACACCTTACGATGCTTCTATCAAGGCTGCATTCCTCGACGTTGTTACTAAAAACTACTGCACAAACGGCGAAGATTGGGAAGCTTGCAAGGATGCATTCAACAAGAAGGTAAATAAGGATAACCCGACACTTGACTAATCCAAGTCCTACTAAATAACTTAAACTGAATGGTTGCCTGTGGAGCTTATGCTCCATAGGCAGCTATTTATAATCTCTAAATCCTTATGAAAGGGTGTGTGCTATGGCATCAGCTGCACAGAGACGTATCAAGTCCATTAGCTATGCTAAGTACGGCTATATGTTCATATTGCCGTTTTTTCTTGTTTATTTCTTTTTCCAGCTCTGGCCGCTTATCAACACCTTTAAGCTGAGCTTCTACGGTAACGATACCGAGACTAGCAAGTTCGTAGGTCTTGATAACTACACCAGAATTGTTTTCGCAACTGATTATGATAAGGATATAGTTAATAATAAGCGTCAGTCTACTTCTCTTGTAAAGAACAGTGAGGGTGAGATGGTTCCCCTCAAGGATCTTCCCAAGGAAGAGCAGACTCCTATTATCAAAGCTGAGAACCAGAAGCAGGGTTATGACGAACAGCATAACACCTTTGTTCAGTCTCTCAAGAACACTATTATCCTCTGGGTAGGTAACTTTATCCCCCAGATCTTACTTTCGCTTTCGCTTGCCGTATGGTTTACGGATGCAAAGCTGAAGATACCCGGAAAGGGCTTCTTCAAAGTCGTAATGTATATGCCGAATATCATTACCGCAGCATCAGTTGCCGTTCTCTTCCTGTCTATTTGTCAGCAGAACGAGTTCGGTGCTCTGAGACAGGTTATGCACAGTCTCGGTATGCTCGATGATGTCAGATCCGAAAAAGCCTCTGTAATGCACATAACCGGTACATGGCCGCCGCGTTTTGTTGTAATGTTTATACAGACATGGCTCTGGTTCGGTAATACTATGATCATGCTCATGTCTGGTATCATGGGCATCAACCCGTCACTTTTTGAAGCTGCAAGCATCGACGGTGCAAGCAGCGGACAGGTATTCAGAAAGATAACTCTCCCGCTTCTCAGCCCTATCATGGTTTACACTCTCGTTACATCCATGATCGGTGGTCTCCAGATGTTCGATATCCCGTTCATGTACAAGAACGGCAGATTTGTAAACGAGCACCTCAGAACTGTTGCGGTTTATATCTATGAAAGCTTCAAGAACAGGCCGAACGAAGACTATATGTACGGCTATTCAGGTGCAGCTTCTGTTATCCTGTTTATTATTACTTCTGCTCTCGGCTCTATCACGTTCTATCTCAACAGAGATGTTGACGCGATCGCTAAGAAGAAGCAGCGCAAGAAGCTTGAAAAACAGGCTAAAATGCAGAGCAAGCAGTTTGGAGGTCTGAGTGTATGAGTAAAATGGATTCTGTTTACGGACAGGGCAAAGATAACTATATGTTCAAGATCAGACTCAAGTCCACGCTCTTGGTCATCTGGTTCGTTATCCTTACGATAATCTGTCTTTTCCCTATCTATATTCTGCTTGTTAATGCAACAAGAAGCTCGGTAGATATTGCTGGCGGCTTCTCAGTTCTTCCCGGTGGATATTTCACAAAGAACATTCATACAATGTTCCACGATGAGCCGTTCAAGTCAGCATTCCAGCCGTTCTACGGTTACAGAAACAGCTTGATCATTACATGTTCAGCTACTTTCCTCACCGTATTCTTCTCGGCTATGACTGCTTACGGTATCCACGTTTATGATTTCAAGCTCAAGGAAATTTCCTACACATTTATTCTCGTTATCATGATGGTACCTGTACAGGTTACTTCTGCCGGATTTATCCAGTTCATGATAAAGATGAACCTCCATGATACATACTGGCCTCTGATAATCCCCGCAGTTGCTGCGCCGGGCGTAGTCTTCTTCATGCGATCATACATGAAGTCTTCGTTCCCGCTCGATATCGTTGAGGCAGCACGTATCGACGGTTCTGGTGAGTTCAGAACTTTCCTTACAATTGCTATCCCCATGATGAAGCCCGCTATCGCAGTACAGGCTATCTTCGCATTCGTTGCGTCATGGAACAACTACTATACACCTTCTATGATCCTTATTGGCGGCGAAAAGCACAAGCGTACGCTTCCTATGATGATCTCGGCTATTTCTTCAAATGATAAGGTTTACGATTACGGTGTAAACTATATGTGTATCGCATTCTCTATCATTCCGATCATCATTGCTTACATTGCACTTTCAAGGTTCATTATTGCCGGTGTTGCACTCGGCGGTGTAAAGGAATAATACCAATTACAGCACGCTTCGGCGTGCTGTTTTTTTGTGGACGCATCAGCGTCCATTTTTTTTGTAATATTACGTCTTGTACGGGAATAGAATTTAGTGGAAGGAGTGATGAAAGTGAAAAGACGTACAAGCTTTGAGACGGTACGCGGTTACCTGCCTTTGAAAATCAGTTCAGCGCTTGAACTCGTTCGTGAGACTGACCGCCGAATGATATCTGAGATCAGACTTCGTGCAGGCAGACCGGTCTCTCTGACATACCCGGACGGAAGCCGCTTCCTTACCTCAGCAGGTAGACTTACCATGAGTCCTTCAAATGCTGAATGTGTAATGGCTTCTGCGGAAGATATTTCTTCTTCGGTTGAAAAGCTGTGCCGTTTCTCTCTGTACAGCTGTACCCGTGAACTTACTGAAGGCTGGTTCGTACTGCCGGGCGGAATCAGGGTAGGACTTGCCGGAACAGTCTCTGAGACTGGTACCGGACTGCTGCGGGATATAAGCTCACTTAATTTTCGCCTTGCGCGGGAGGTCATAGGGTGCGGCGAGGAAATATACAAAATGTGCGGCAGTGATGCGGGTATACTTATCTCAGGCGGCGTAAATTCCGGAAAAACGACTGTTCTTCGCGATCTTTGCCGCATTTACGGCAATACCTTCAAAACAGCGCTCATTGATGAGCGGAGCGAGATCGCCTCTTCTTCCGGCGGACTTCCTTCCAACGATGTAGGTGCTTTGACTGATATCCTGACCGGCTGCAAAAGGAGTTCTGGCATCACAGCAGCTCTGCGTACACTTTCTCCGGATATGATTTTCTGTGACGAGATAGCTTCTGAGGAAGATGCTGAAGCGATTCTCTCAGCTCACGGCAGCGGTGTACGGTTTGCGGCAACTATTCACGCTGTTAGTTACACTGATCTTATTTCGCGTAAAATAGCTTCAATGCTGCTTTCAAATGGCGTATTCACCCACATAGTGATACTCAGCGGAAGTAATTCGCCTTCACAGATAAGTGAGATCAGGAGGATCAGTGAAAATGCTTAGGATATTTGCAGCGCTGATGTTCACTGCGGCTGGTGCACTTTCCGGAAGCGCAGTATCCCTCAGACTGCGTGAGAGGAGAGAGCTTTGCAGGTGCATAGGGCTAATGCTTAACAATACAGCAATAATGATAAGATGTACTGCCGCTGACGTGTATGAGCTGACGGGCAGACTTCGCATCACTCCCGGACTTTCGGCCCTAAGCTTTATCGGTGAACTGCCGGAACGATTTGAACCGGGACGTGACTTTCATGAGGTATGGAGCGAAGCGCTGTCTGCTCAGGAAATGCCGGACGAGGAGAGGCAGATACTGTCCGAGTTAGGCAGTGCTCTCGGCAGGAGCGATGCAGAGGGGCAGCTCTCGCTCATTGAAGGACTTAATGAACGGCTAAAACGAATAACATCAGCGCGAGAGGAAGCATATGACCGGAAGGGCAGGATGTACCGGAGCGTGGGCATACTTTTCGGCGTTATGGCAGGGATTCTTGTAATATAGCGGAGGTTCGGAATGGACATTGATCTGATTTTCAAAATCGCAGGAACTGGAATAATCGTAGCGGTGCTCAATCTTGTCCTCAAACGTGCTGAGCGTGAGGAACAGGCGATGATGACAACGCTTGCCGGACTGATCGTTGTCCTTGTGGTCATTGTTCAGGAGATCGGCAACCTCTTTGAAACTGTGAAAACGGTGTTCGGACTATGGTAGACAATTGCTTTTCGGTTGCTGTATTCTGCACGGCATCGGCACTTCTTGCGGTTCTGCTCCGTCAGTACAGCCGCGAGCAGGCAATGCTCACAGCTCTCGGTGCGTGCGGAGCTGTACTCTGTGCATTTGCATTGACAGCCGAGCCGATGATATCAGAGATAGAAGTCATATTTGGGGAGGCAGGCATCTCACAGTGTTATATCTCACTTATTTTCAAAGCGGCAGCGATATGCTTCATAACGCAGATGACCTGTGAGATATGCCGCGACTGCGGAGAGACTGCAATCGGATCGGCAGCCGAGCTGTGGGGAAGGGGAGCGATAACGTTTATGAGCCTTCCCGTAGTAAGAGCGCTCGTTGAACTCATAAACGGGATAGTGTAGGGAATATGAGGAATTTTATCATCGCAGCAGTTTCATTCATCATTCTTCTGTTAATTGCTTCACCGTGCAGCGCGTATGCATCATATGAGCAGGAGGAAGCTGAAATAAGCAGCCAGGTCGAAGGCTTGCTTGCGGACTATGGCATCGGTTACGGAGTGTCCGAGCTCAGCGGAATGACTTTTGGCGAAATAATGGGCGAACTGCGGCGTGCCGCTGCGGAGAGGGCAGAAGCTCCGCTGAAAATGCTTGCCGCACTGCTGATAGTCTCTGTATTTACGGCAGTCGTGAGAAGTGCCGGTGAGAGTATCCTTCCATCGGACGGAGCATCGCAGATGTACGATATGGTGTGCGTGATAACTGCCGTGACCGTGATAACTCCGCAGCTTACCGGAGTTTACGGCCGTTCACTTGAAGCGATAGAACGCCTCGGCTGCTTCATAATGGTGTTTGTGCCTGTGCTTGCAGGCATAATGATAGTGTCGGGCAGTATAACTTCCGGCGGCTTCTATAACATCGCGGCAGTCACTGCATCAGAGATGATAGTGGGACTTTCCCGCAGCTATCTTGTGCCTGTTCTCGGGCTTTCAGCAGTTCTTGCAGTCTCTGGGAGCGTCTTTCCGAATGCTTCGGTTGAGGGATTTCTGGCTCTGATGAAGAAGTTCATGACCTGGGGAATGACCGTAGTTATGACGCTTTTCACAGGCTTTGTAACGCTGAGGTGCACTCTTGCTTCAAAGGCTGACGGTGCGGCAACTAAGACCGCAAAGTTCATGATATCCGGGTTCGTCCCTGTGGTGGGCAGCGCGGTCTCTGACGCTTATTCAACAGTCCGCGGTAGCTTTGACGTCATAGGTGGAACAGTCGGAACAGCAGGTATCATAGCTGTAACGCTCATCATGCTCGCACCGGTCGCTGAGCTTGTGATTTACCGTGCAGTCATGTGGATAGGTGCGGCGGCAGCGGAGATGTTCTCGGCTGCGCCGCTCGTGAAGTTGCTGAAGGGACTTGACAGCGGACTTGCGATTGCTCAGAGCGTCCTGATTTGCTATACTGTCATGTTCATCATCAGCACGGCTATACTCATACAGTGAGGGGTGAAGATTACGGAACAGTTCAGAAACGCAGTAATGGCAGTAGCTGTTGCATCGGCAGGGATATGCCTTACGGAAAATCTCGTCTCGGGAACGCGCCTGCACAGGCAGATGAAGGTGCTTCTTGATGCAGTCCTTGCGATAGTGATGATAAATCCGTTCGTGTACGGCAGTGCAGGGCTTGAACTGCCTGATACGGGGAGCATTCCCGGGCCGGACAGCAGCTATGCAGCAGGACTTTACAATGAGAGCCTGAGCAGGACTGCCGCAGAAAACGTCGGTTCGGTGCTTATGGGACAGCTTTCGGCTGCCGGTATCGGGTGCGAAAAAATGGACATAGATGTTAATATTTCAGCGGACGGCAGCATATCTATTAGTATGGTAACAGTCAGTTCAGATGACTTTACAGCGGCAGAGGAGATCATAAGGAACAGTCTCGGGAGCGGAACGGAGGTAGTCAATGGAAGTCTCTGAAAAGATCAGGTCGATGAAAAAGGATAAGCGTATGATGACGGCTGTCGTTGTACTCGGACTTGCAGGGCTTATCCTGATAATGCTCTCATCGGTTTTCAGCGGAGGAAGTAAGAAGAAAGCTGCGGAATCAATACCTGAGCTCAGCACTGTCAGTTCCGGGGAATACTGTGAGGATACTCAGCAGAGGCTCGAAGCTTTCCTCTCTCAGGTGGACGGCGCCGGCAGGGTAAGGGTCTTCCTGAAAGTCAGCAGTGAGCAGAGATATGTCTATGCGACCGAGGGAAAGCAGAGCCGTTCAGAAAACAGGGCCGAGGAGGAGGAAAAGTATGTACTGATAGGCGGAAGCAGCGGAAGATCCGCATTGATAGAGACTATTCAGGCTCCGGAGATAGAGGGGGCGGTCATACTTTGCAGCGGCGGGAGCATTCCTGTCGTTCAGGAGAGGATATACAGAGCGGCTTCTGCGGCTCTTGGTATACCAACGGCGCGTATATACGTTGCCGCATTAAACGGAAAAGGAGAATAACAATGAAAAAACCAACGATCATCATAGGAAAAAAGCAGATAATCATGACCTGCCTTACGCTCATGCTTGCGGTAGCGGTATACATAAACTACGCAACTGCTCCGAAACTCGGCAAAAACAGCGGCAAGACAGTAAGCGTGGGCGACAGCGGAGACATTTCACATTACGGTGAGAGCGAGTTCGTGAACGCGGATGCATCACCGGCGTCGGACTACTTTGCTCAGGCAAGGCTCGACAAGATGAGCGGAAGGGATGAAGCAGTCCAGACCTTGCAGACTATCATCGGTGGCGGTGACCTTACAGAGAACGAAATGGTGGTAAATGCGCTCGATGCTGTGAATGTATCCAGGCTCATCGAGTCGGAGGGAAAGATCGAATCTCTCGTGAAAGCGCAGGGCTTCGATGACTGTGTTGCCTATCTCGACGGCAAAACAGCGAAGGTCGTAGTTAAGACCGAGGGGCTCGACAAGTCACAGGCAGCCTCGATAAAGGAGATAATTCTCGGCGAAACTCAGATACCGGCAGAAAATATCAGAATTTTTGAAGTAAAGTAGTTGAAAAATATGAATTTTTTTGGTATAATATAAATGAGGGAGTGTTTTTATTGAAAAAATGCCGTCAGCCGGCATAAAGTTAAATATTACACTCAAAAATGTACAGACCGGAGGTTCAGTATGGAAGTTGCAAAAGAAGCTGTAAAGAGCAGACTTAAAATATCAGATGACGTTATCATCACTGTTGCAAGACTTGCCGCGCTCGATGTCAAGGGCGTTGCAAGCCTCGCCGGTGAAGTCGGAAAAATGAGCAAGGTCAGAAAGAACGGCCCCATCAGTATCACAATGATGGGCGATGTTGCCGCTATTGATATGAAAATAGTTATCAAAAGCACAGAGAAGGCTTGCACGGTCGCTCAGGAAGTTCAGACCGCCGTCAAGGAGAACGTTCAGAATATGACTGGCATTGCTGTTGCAAGAGTGAACGTTACGGTATGCGGCGTTGTGTTTGAATGACAGCAGCCGCAGTATAAAGATAAGGAGTGTACAAATGACAAGACGCGAAATAAGAGACAGCGCATTCAAGCTGGTTTTCGAGCAGCTTCTGCGCGACGATGATATCAATGAGCTTTACGAGATTGCAGAGGAGATCGACGAGATAACCGTCAATGACGAAGTGAAGAAGATCGTTGAGGGTACTCTCGCACACGCTGACGAGCTTGACGGTATTATCTCCGGTTACAGCAAGTCACGCGCTGTTTCGAGAATATCAAAGCTCAACCTTGCTATCCTGAGGATAGCCCTCTATGAGTCGCTCTACGACGACAATACCCCTATGAATGCGGCGATCAGTGAAGCTATAAAGCTCTCCATGACATATACCTATCAGGAGGATACCTCCTTCATCAACGGCGTGCTCGGAGCATTCTCACGCGACCGTCAGAAGGAAGATGTGAAAAATGCCTGAATACTTAGGCGTTGATACAAGCAACTATACTACGTCCGCGGCTGTTTATGACAGCACTGAGAAGCGTATATTTCAGGTGAAGCGCCTTCTGCCCGTCAAGGAGGGCGAGCTCGGTCTGCGTCAGAGCGATGCTGTATTCCACCATACAAAGCAGCTCCCTGATATGATTGAGCAGCTTTTCAGCACGAACGGATTGTCCGGACCGGCGGTTGTATCGGCTTCGGTGAGACCGCGAAATCTTGAAGGCTCGTATATGCCGTGCTTCCTGTGCGGCGAGGGTTTTGCGCGTTCGCTTGCGGCAGTGGACAGGCTTCCGGTATACCGCACATCGCATCAGGTCGGACATATCCTTGCCGCACTGTATTCAGCGGAAAAGCTCAGCCTTGTGCGCGAAAGATTCATAGCTTTTCATGTCAGCGGAGGTACTACCGACTGCCTTCTGTGCGAGCCGGACGATGAGCTCATCGTGAAGGTCACAGAGCTCGGGACTTCCCTTGATCTTAAAGCAGGACAGGCTGTTGACCGCTGCGGAGTTATGCTCGGCCTGAAGTTTCCGTGCGGTGCGGAGCTTGAAAAGCTTGCCGCGCGTGCGGACAGGACATTCAACGTGAAGCCGGTCATCAGAGACGGCAGCTGCTGCCTTTCGGGAGCGGAGAACAAGTGCCGTACCATGCTTGAAAAGGGCGAAAGTCCTGAAAATATCGCAAGATACTGTCTTGACCTCGTAGCGGCGACTGTTGCCGGTATGACTGACGCGGCAATTGAAAAATGCGGCAGACTTCCGCTCGTTTATGCAGGTGGAGTTATGTCCGATACCATAATTCGCGACAGGTTAGTATCGTTATTTCCGGGAGCAGGCTTTGCCGCACCGGAGTTTTCCTGCGACAATGCCGCCGGAGTTGCGATATTCGGCTGCATGAAGCATACAGGGGTGGAAAAATGCCTGTAATCACAGTATCACAGATAAACAAATACATCGGATTTATCCTCAAGGGCGACAAGAACCTCCAGGGGATAATGGTAAAAGGCGAGATCTCGAACTATGTCCGCCATTGCAAGAGCGGACATATCTATTTCACGCTGAAGGACGGCGAGAGCGCTGTCAAGGCTGTCATGTTCGCACAGGCGGCTTCAAGGCTTAAATTCGAGCCGGAGGACGGTATGTCCATCATAGTCAGCGGCAGCATCGGAGTTTACGAGCGAGACGGCGCTTACCAGATCTATGCAAATGATATCATCCCGGAGGGTGTTGGCGCTGCTAATGCTGCGCTCGAACAGCTTAAAAAGAAGCTGCTCAAAGAGGGGATATTCGATCAGTCCCATAAACGTCCGCTCCCTTCAATGCCGCGAAAAATAGGCGTTGTGACATCGCTCAGCGGTGCGGCGGTCAGGGACGTTATCAATGTTCTCACGCGGCGCTATCCTCTCTGCGAGATCTATGCCGTGAACGCTCTCGTTCAGGGCGAGGGTGCTCCGGACTCGATCTGCCGGGGGATACTGCGTGCAGAAAATGCCGGCTGTGACGTTATAATCGTCGGACGCGGCGGTGGTTCAAGCGAGGACCTCGGAGCATTCAATGACGAGAAGGTCGCAAGAGCGATATACGGCGCAAAGGTGCCGGTCATATCAGCAGTCGGACATGAGACTGATACTACTATCGCCGATCTTGCAGCAGATATGCGTGCACCGACACCTTCTGCGGCTGCGGAGCTTGCTTCGCCTTCGGCAGATGCGCTCCGTGAAAAGGTTGACCAGCTCGAAGCAAGATGCAGAAAGCTTGCGGAGATGAAATATGAATCAGCTAAAAACAGACTCGATGCCCTCAGTGCAGGACTTGCGGCGCAGTCGCCGGAGAACAGACTCAGGCTCAGCGGTGAACGTCTTGAAAGTCTCATCAAACGCAGCAGTCAGGCGTTCTCAAGGTATATCGAAAGGCTTTCCGCAAGGATATCCGAAAACGCGGCAAGGCTCGAGAGCCTTAGTCCGCTGAAGGTGCTGTCGCGCGGCTATTCGCTCGTATATAAGGAAGATAAACTTCTGAACAGTTCCGATACGCTCGCACAGGGCGATCGGATCAGTCTCAGATTCGGAAACGGCGGCGCTGAGGCAGAGATAATCAGTAAATGGTGATAAAATGGAAGAAAAAGTAACTTTTGAGGATGACCTTTCAAGGCTCGGTACGATAGTTTCAGAGCTCGAAAGAGGAGATGTCCCGCTTGAAAAAGCGGTAGAGCTGTACGGCGAGGGCGTGAAGCTCGCGGCTGCCTGCCGTAAAAAGCTTGACGAGGCACAGATAAAAATAACGGAAGACAGAGGAGAAACTGCTCCCGGAAAATGAGAAGAACGAAGACCGTTACATAGAGATATGCGGAATATCTGATGAAACTTAAATAATAATAAGGAGCTCGGAGCACGTCTCCGTATCGTTTAAAATGAAAGATAATACAATTCAGGAAGAAAAGGTCACGCTTGCTGAGCTTGAACTTCCCGGAGATCTGAAAAAGCTGTCTATAAAACAGTGCAGGGGGCTGTGCGGTGAGATAAGGAAGACACTTATCACGACTGTGTCGAAGAATGGCGGCCACCTTGCTTCAAATCTCGGTGTCGTTGAGCTCACAATGGCTATACACCGTAATTTCAGTTCGCCTGACGACAGGATAGTATGGGACGTCGGGCATCAGTGCTATACCCACAAGATACTCACGGGAAGGTATCAGCGCTTTGGTACATTAAGGCAGAAGAACGGTATTTCCGGCTTCCCCAAGCCTGACGAATCTGACCACGACTGCTTCATAAGCGGCCACAGCAGCACATCGGTATCCGTTGCCTGCGGTATTGCCGAGGCAATGAAGATGCAGCGAAGCGAGAACTATTCCGTAGCCGTAATCGGTGACGGCGCAATGACCGGTGGTATGTTCTATGAGGCAATGAACAATGCCGGACGTGAAAAGGACCTCAACCTCATAGTCATACTCAACGACAACAATATGTCGATATCCAAGAGCGTTGGCGCAGTTGCGAGATATCTCACCTCGCTCAGAAATACTGAGAAATACCTCCGCACAAAGCGTACTGTCGAAAAGGGACTGGGCAAGGTCCCGATCGTCGGAAAGGGCGTATCAAAGGGCGTGAAGTACGTTAAGGACTCTGTAAAGTACAAGCTTCTCGAGCAGAGTACGATGTTCGAGGACATGGGCTTTATCTACCTCGGACCTGTGAACGGTCACAGTCTTGAGGAGCTCGAGGAGGTCATTCACGTTGCCAAGTCCTACCACTGTCCCGTTTTCATCCATGTGAAGACCCAGAAGGGAAAGGGCTATCAGCCGGCTGAGAACAATCCCGGCGAATATCACGGAATATCCAGATTTGATGTCGAGACCGGCAACCCCGAGGTCTGTCCTACCGACAGCTATTCAACAGTCTTCGGCAAGGAACTCGTCGCTATGGGCGAGAAGGATGACAGGATATGCGCGATAACTGCTGCTATGAAGTACGGCACTGGTCTCCAGTTTTTCCACAACCGTTTCCCGGAGCGCTTTTTTGATGTAGGCATTGCCGAGCAGCACGCTGTTACCTTTGCAGGAGGACTTGCCTCAATGGGACAGATACCGGTATTTGCTGTATATTCGACATTCCTCCAGCGCTCATACGACCAGCTTATCCACGATGTTGCTATAGGCGGACTTCATGTAGTCCTTGCTGTTGACCGTGCAGGTATTGTCGGTGAGGACGGCGAAACTCATCAGGGAATGTACGATGTTCCCATGCTCACGACTATTCCGAATACAGTGATATACTCTCCCTCATGCTATGAGGAACTGAAAATGTGTATGCAGAAGGCAGTTTACGTCTGTAAGGGACTTGCAGCGATACGTTATCCGCGCGGCGCTGAAAACGCTTCCTTCAACACGAACTATCTCAATACCGATTATCTCTTCATGCGTCAGGATAAGGGAGATATACTTATAATAACATACGGCAGGCTTTACAACGAGGCTTTCCTTGCACAGAAGGCGCTCGGCGGCTGCGGACTGAAATGCGATCTGCTGAAGCTCACAAAGATATATCCGCTCTGCCGGAGCATAATCGACGAGATATCAAAGTATAAGAAGATCGTATTCTTTGAAGAATCCTGCGGCGAGGGCAGCATATCCGAAATGATTGGCGACAGGCTCGTTGAATGCGGTTACAAGGGCGATTACAGCCGCGTTACCGCTTCGGGATTTGTTAAGCAGGCGCCTGTTCGTGACAGCCTTGAGCTCCTCGGGCTCACCGCTGAAAAAATAGCGGATTATATCCGCGGAAGGTTCGGTAAAAATGGCAAGGCTCGACGCTGAGTTGGTGTCACGAGGCATTGCCCGAAGCCGTCAGCGTGCAAAGGAAATGATACTTTCCGGATGCGTTGAAGTCAACGGAGTTACAGCGAAGAAACCTTCGCAGGAGATTGTGCCGGAGGATATCATTGTTTCGTCCGAGGAGGAAAAGTACGTCGGAAGGGGAGCGCTCAAGCTTGAAAAGGCAGTGACCGAGTTCGGGCTCGACCTCACAGGAAAGGTCTGTGTTGACATTGGCGCTTCCACGGGAGGCTTTACCGACCTCATGCTGAAAAACGGCGCTGCCAAGGTGTTTGCGGTAGATGTCGGAAGCGGACAGCTTGCAGAAGTCCTGCGGAACGACAGCAGGGTAGTCAACATGGAAAGCACCGATATCCGCAGTGTCACATCGGAGGATATCGGTGGAGAAGCCGGTTTTATTTCAGCAGACGTATCGTTCATATCCCTGCGGCTCATACTTCCGAAGATTTACGAGCTGCTTACTGACGGCGGAACTGCCGCTGTCCTGATAAAGCCTCAGTTTGAAGCAGGCAGGGAAGGTGTCGGGAAGAACGGCATCGTTCGTGACAAGAGCGTACACCTCCGTGTGCTGCACGAAATAGACAGCTTTGCCGCCGGTCTCGGATTTGTCTGTGAGAAGTATATCTATTCCCCCGTGAAGGGCGGAAGCGGCAATATAGAGTATCTTGTAAAGCTCCGGAAGACTGCCGGAGAACAAAAGGTCCACGATCTCAGACAGCTTGTCGGGAACGCTTTCAGTGACCTGTAAGGAGTTTGTATGAAAACAGTAATATATCCGAATTTCCAGAAGCCGAATGCTCTCAGATGTGCGAGAGAGGTCTGTGATGTCCTTCATTCCTACGGTGCAGAGGTCTCGGTGAGCGGTGATTTCCGGAAGGATTTTGAAGACAAGCCGTTCGTGGTTTTTGAGAATATTGAGACGTCTGCAAAGAGCGCGGATTTCGTAATAGCGATAGGCGGTGACGGCACTATCCTCCGCTGTGCCAAATTCCTTATGGGCACCGATACCAAACTCCTCGGCATAAATACCGGAACCCTCGGATTTATGGCAGGACTTGAAGCAGACCAGCTCGACAAGCTCAGACTGCTCATAACCGGAGATTATGAGGTATCGCAGAGAATGACCCTCGATATCACCTACCACGGTGAGAATGGCGATGAGGTGTATACTGCCCTAAATGAAGTCTCCGCGCGTTCCGGAAGCTTCAGGATATGCGATTTCGATGTGTATTCCGAGGGCTACCTTATCGGAAGATACCGCGCTGACGGCGTGCTTTTCAGCACCCCGTCCGGCTCAACCGCCTATGCGCTTTCTGCCGGCGGACCGGTCATCGAACCCGACCTTGAATGTATTGAAATGACGCTAATATGTCCGCATTCGCTGTTTTCAAGGGCAACTCTCTTTTCAGCCGGACGCCGTCTGAGGCTTACGGACAGGACTTCAGGCGGCGACAGCATCGTCATAAATGTAGACGGAGCGCTGCATATCAGCCTTAAAGAGAATGAGTCGATAGATATCTGCCGCGGAAGAAACAATATCAACTTTGTGAATGTTATCGGCAATTCCTTCCATGAATCGCTCTGCCGCAAGCTTTGCAGACCCTTCAAATAAACGGAGCAGGCTATGAAAAATAAAAGACATGAAGCAATACTTGAAATAATATCAGAGCAGCCCGTCGCAACACAGGAACAGCTCCTCGAGCTGCTCTCGGAAAGAGGCATTTCCACCACGCAGGCAACTCTTTCGCGCGATATCCAGCAGCTCTCGCTCCTTAAACAGAGAGACGCTGCGGGGGTATACCGCTATGTGCTGCCGCCTACCTCTGCCGCTGAAAAGAGCATATTCGAGGAGGCTGTGATATCGGTGGATTACGCTCTGAACACCATTGTCCTAAAATGCAGGGCTGGCATGGCACAGGGTACCTGTGCAGCGATAGATTCGGTCGAGCATCAGGGCGTTGTCGGAACTATCGCCGGCGATGACACCATATTCATACTTGTACGGAGCGAAGCGGACGCGAAGAAGCTGTCCAAGCAGTTCAGGAGCGAGCTGTTTCCTTCGGGGAGGCATAACTGAGCAATGTTAAAGGAGTTGTACATCAGGAACCTTGCCGTTATAAAGGAAGCTGTGATACCGCTTACAGCAGGGCTCAACATATTCACCGGCGAAACCGGAGCAGGCAAGTCCATACTTATTAACGGGATCAATGCCGTTCTCGGTCAGCGTTCCACGAAGGATATCGTCCGGACAGGCTGCGACAAGGCAGAGATAACGGCACTGTTTACCGACCTCAGTCCGGAGGTGTGTGCGAAGCTCGATGAGCTCGGATTTGAGCATGAGGACGGAGAGATAACCGTTACCCGTGAGATAAGCGCGGACGGCGGAAGCGTTTCCCGCATCAACCACCGGACGGCTTCCGTATCGCTTCTGAAGGAGATAGGCTTGCTGCTCATAAATATCCACGGTCAGCACGACAATCAGGTACTCCTTGACAGCGAGAAGCACCTTGAGATACTCGACAGCTTCGGCGGTGACGATACCCTCCTTATGAGTTACAGGGAGGCTTTCCGGCAGCTCCAGAGCACTGCCCGCAGGCTCGGTGAGCTGAAAAAGCAGGAGCAGAGCCGCATTGAGCGCAGCCGCTATCTCAACGAGGTAATAAGCGATATCGGCGGTCTTGAAATCCGTGAGAACGAGGACGAGACCCTTGAACGTGAATACACTGCCGCGAAGAATTCCGAGCGGACCATTATCGCCGCCAAGAACGCAGTACAGGCGATAACCGGTGAAAATGCCGCAAATGATATGCTCGTTTCTGCCGAACAGGAGATATCAGGATATACAGACGACGTTCCGGGACTTTCACAGCTCTACGAAAGGCTTACTGCCGCTGAGATTGAGCTTGCGGACATAGCATCGGGACTTGAGGAGCTTGCTGATAAGGTCGAGCTTGACGGTCAGCGGCTTGAATATCTTTCCGAGCGGCTGAATACAATAAACAAGCTGAAACGCAAGTATGCGGAGGACTGTGCAGGGCTCATAAAGCTTTATGATGAAGCCTCCGCTGAGATATCCCTGCTCGAAAGCTCACGCGGCGAGATAGAGGAGCTTGCCGCAGAAAGGGAGCAGCTGCTCCATATTGTTACCGAACGTGCGAAGGCACTTTATGACTATCGTGAGGAAACGGCTCAGAGGTTTGCGGAAAGAGTCGGTGCGGAGCTTGAATTTCTCAATATGTCGGGCGTTATCATAGCCGTCCGCCACGAAAAGGGCAAGCTCACAGTGAACGGCATGGATACCGTGGAGTTCCTTATTTCGGCAAACAAAGGTGAGGAACCCAAGCCCATTTCCAAGATAGCATCGGGTGGTGAGCTGTCGCGTATCATGCTTGCACTGAAAAGCGTCATCGCCGACAAGGACAGTATCCCGACGATGATATTTGATGAAATAGATACCGGCGTGAGCGGCAAGGCTGCCCAGAAAATAGGCATTAAGCTTCGCGGCATCGGCAAGGTGCGTCAGGTCATCTGCGTTACACATCTTTCTCAGATTGCGGTAATGGCTGACCATCATCTCATGATAGAAAAGAACATCGTGGGCGACCGCACCGAGACCCGTGTCGCCGAGCTTGATATGGACGGCAGAGTTGCCGAGATAGCGCGTATCATGGGCGGCGAAGACCCGAGTGAGCTGATGCTCGAAAATGCGCGTGCTGAGATCGGGAGGGCTATGGAGATATGAGGATATATTCTACACGCCACGGCGAGACCGACTACAACAGCAGGGATATTATCCTCGGAACGACCGACCTGCCGCTCAACAGGACAGGTATGAATCAGGCAGCAGCGCTTGCTGAGGAGATCGCACGAATTGGCGGTATCGACCTCATAATATCATCGCCGATGCAGAGAGCTATGATGACATCAACGCTCATTTCCGTGCGCTGCAACCTTCAGATAATCACCGACGAAAGGCTGCGTGAATGGGATTACGGCAGCTATGAGGGCAAGACAAGATATGCGGAGGGCTTTGCCGAAGGAAAGACTGAGTTCGGTGTGAAAATGGGAGGCAGCGGTGAATCGCTCCTCGCTCTTGCACACAGAGTCTATTCCGCACTTGATGATATAATCAGAAAATACGGCGACAGGACGGTGCTCATCGTGAGCCACGGAGGAGTCTGCCGCGTCATAGAGACTTATTTCAACGACATGACGACGGAGAGCTTCTCGAACTGGTTCATGGGCAACTGTCAGCTGATCGCCTATGATATAACCGGAGGAAATTATGAAAATAGGAGTTGATTATTATCCCGAACAGTGGGACAGGTCACTGTGGGAAAAAGATGCAGCACTCATGGCGCAGACCGGTGTAAAGGTGGTCCGCATAGCCGAGTTCGCATGGTCAAGGATAGAGCCCAAGGACGGTGTATTTGCCTTTGAATGGCTTGATGACGTAATAGCAGTTCTTCAGCGTTTTGGCATGGAGGTCGTTATGAGCGTGCCTACCTGCTGTCCGCCTATGTGGCTGTATGAGGAGCACCCTGAGATCATCAGGGTCGGTTCTGACGAAAAGCAGATACAGACTGGAATACGCGGTCACAGATGTATAAATTCGCCTGTGTTCTTTTCGTATGCAAAGCGTATCGCAACTCAGCTCGTTCTGAGATACGGCAATCACCCTGCTGTCAAGGCATGGCAGATAGACAATGAGCTTGAAGCCTATCCGTGCTGCTGTGACGAATGCAAGGCACGTTTCCGCAACTGGCTGCTCGATAAATATGACAGCCTTGAGGATATAAATGCGGCGTTCGGAACGAGCGTGTGGAGCGGTGAATACTCCAGTATGACGCAGATACAGCCTCCCACGGCTTATCCCTCATCATGGCAGAACCCTGCGCTCTGTCTTGACTGGTACCGCTTCTGCTGTGACAGTGTGAACAACTATGTACGCGAGCTTGCAACTATAATGCGCCGTGAAGTCCCGAAGATCAAGATAACTACGAATACATGGACGAGTGAGAACAATCCTGATTACTACAAGATGTACGAGCCGCTCGACTTCGTAGCATATGACAACTATCCGCCGGTAAGGCTGCCTGAGGATCCGGAGGAGTTTTACTCCCACGCATTTTTCCTTGACCTCATGAGAGGTATCAAGGGCAAGAATTTCTGGATAATGGAGCAGCTCAGCGGTCCGACAGGCAGCTGGGCACCGATGTCTCCGACGACACGTCCGGGCATGATAATGGGCTATTCATTGCAGGCACTTGCACACGGTGCGGATACGGTGCTTCACTTCCGCTGGAGAACTGCCGTTGCCGGTGCGGAGATGCACTGGCACGGCCTCATAGACCACAGCAACGTTCCCGGAAGAAGGTTCTTTGAGTTTACCGAGCTCTGCAAGACAGCTGCGAAGCTCGGTGTCATCGACACAACGGAACTCGTTTCTGATGTTGCGATACTCTATTCTCCGGAGAATGAACACGCACTCAGAATACAGCCTCAGACCGAGGGCTTCAATTATCTCGATCAGCTCAGGTACTTCCATGGAGCATTTGCAAGATACGGAGCAAATATAGACGTTGTTTCGCCGGAAGCCGATCTTTCGGGATATAAGGTCGTAGTTGCACCTGAGATGTACGTTTATAAAAAAGCTGCTGCTGAGAATGTCTACCGTTTTGTTATAAACGGTGGCACTCTTATCCTCACCAACCGCAGCGGTGTCAAGGACAGCAGCAACAACTGCATCATGGAGACTCTTCCCACTGTCTTCAAGGAGCTTGTGGGCGCGGAGGTCACAGAATATGACCCGATAGGCAGCACTGAGCAGAAGATCAAGGACTTCGCAGGAAACGAATTCGTGTGCCGTCAGTGGTGCGATATCCTCAGACTTACTACTGCTAAAGCTTATGCAGAATACTGCGATAATTACTACCGCTGCTGTCCGGCAGTTACCATGAACAGGTATTGCAGCGGCGTTGTATACTATGTCGGAACAGTGTGCAAGTCCGATTTCTACGAGAGCTTTGCCGGAAATATCATGCGCCAGACAGGTATGCCGCGTCTGAAGGGACTTCCCAGGGGCGTTGAGGTAACTACCCGCACGAACGGTCTTGACGATTTCATATTCTTCTTCAACAATTCCGAGGAGAACGCGAAGATAACCCTTCCGAAGGCTATGTTCAGCATCATTGACTCCGCCGGAAAGGACACTATCGAGCTCAAGCCGTTTGAGATGGATATTGTGAGGAAGTAAGCATGAGACTTGTATTGCAGAGGGTGACATCAGCAAGCGTCCGCGTTGACGGCAATGTTACAGGCGAGATACGAAAGGGCTATCTTGTGCTTTTCGGTGCAGGTGAAGGCGATACCGAGGAGGAATGCCGCAGGCTTGCCGACAAAATGATAGGCCTGAGGATATTCCCGGACAGCGAGGATAAGATCAACCTTTCGCTCAGCGATGTCGGCGGAGGGCTGCTCATAGTTCCGCAGTTCACTCTTTACGCAGACTGCCGCAAGGGCAAGCGTCCGAATTTCATACAGGCTGCAAAGCCCGATGAAGCCAACCGGCTCTATGAGTATTTCGTGAGCTACTGCCGTGAGAAATACGGCAGTGCTGAGACGGGGATTTTCGGCGCGGATATGAAGGTCTCGCTTCTCAATGACGGACCGTTCACGTTAATACTTGACAGCAAGGAAATATGAATAACTTCACCTCCGGAGCAGACAATACTCCGGAGGTGGTTTTTTATGCGTAAGCGCGGAGAGCATGGTGTACTTATACTTGCAGCAGCCTTTTTGCTGATGTTCGGACTGATCTCAGCTGACTATTTCAGCATTGCGTGCAGGCAGAGCTATGCAGACATGGCGGCGGAGCGTGAAGTGCTGACGGTGAGGGCTTCCGACAGTCAGGGGACTGTCTACGACAGGAACATGAAGCCGTTGTGCAACACTGTTGAGAGGTACGAAGCGGTCGCAGTTCCGCGGGCACTGAACTTTGAGAAAACAGCGGACTATGCCGTTGACCGTGAAGCCTTCCGGACTGCTTTTGAAAAGGGAGTGCCGTTTGTGTTTGAGTGCAGGAACGATACTCCGGAGTCGGACGCGCTGACGGTGTTCCCTGTGCCTGAACGCTATACCGACGGGCAGCCTGCACAGCATATAATCGGCTATATTTCAGAGGGCAAAGGTGTAGCGGGCATTGAGTATGCCTATGACACGATACTGCGCGGAAACGGCGGTGAGAACAGTGTCGGGTATTCCGTTGACGGTTTCGGCAGAGTTATCATCGGAGACGGAAAAAAAGTTACGCGGAGCAGCGTTGGTGCGAGCGGCGTGGTCACGACCATTGACCGTGAGATACAGATGATATGCGAGGAGTGCGGCAGGGAGATGAATAAAGGCGCCATAGTTGTATCCGATGTTTCGACTGGGGACATACTTGCAATGGTGAGTTTTCCGCAGTATACTGCCGGGAGCATCGCGGAAGCGCTTGACGATCCGGACTGTCCGCTCATTGACCGCTGTCTGTATTCCTATGGCGTCGGCTCGATTTTCAAGCTCGTTACAGCGTGCGAGGCTATTGAGGAGGGCAAGGGAGACATCATCTACGACTGCAAAGGTTCAATCAACGTGAACGGACAGAATTTCAACTGCCACAGACTTGACGGTCACGGTGCACAGAATATGTCGAGGGCGATAACGAATTCGTGCAACACATATTTCATCAGTCTGAGCCAGCAGCTTGATACCGCGCGTTTCCGGAAGAAGGCTCAGGAGCTCGGTTTCGGCAGGGAGAATGATCTGTGTGCAGGGATAACGGGTTCTACCGGAGTTCTGCCGAGAGCGGAAGAACTGAGCGTACCGGCAGAGCTTGCGAATTTTTCGTTCGGTCAGGGCAGGCTCACAGCAACGCCGCTCCAGATAAACCGCTTCACCTGTGCGATAGCAGGAGGAGGGGAAATGCCCGAGCTGCGTCTCATAAGGGGACTTACAGCAGACGGTAAGGAGATATCGGGGGAGAAGTCCCCACAGAAGGTAAGGGTGATGGAAATGAGGACAGCGCGGCTTCTCCGGCAGATGATGACCGCGGCAGTGCGCGGCAACAGCGAGTCCAATGCAGTATCGGGGATAGTTGACTGCGGCGCCAAGACCTCTACGGCACAGACCGGAAGATATGATGCGGAGGGAGAGGAACTCTGCCATGCGTGGATAACGGGATTCTTTCCTGCTGAAGCTCCGGAGTATGCTGTTACCGTACTCGCCGAGGACGGAGGGTATGGCAATAAGGCAGCAGCGCCGGTTTTCAGGAACATAGCTGAGAGGATAACTAAGCGAGTGGGAACGGCGTGACAGTATCTAATTTGGTTTAAAATTTAATTATATATTTTCTATAAAAAAGTTGTTGATTTCCATGAATATATGTGGTATAATTATTATGATTTATGTGACCTTATTGAAGGTCACTCTCTGAACAGCGTTCAATTCTGCTGTCATTGCCTGCACTGCGTGTATGCAGTAAGTAAGGTACTGACAGTTAACAGGGTGTGATAGATTTGTCTGATAATAAGATCAAAGAGATCGTAGTTATAGTTGCCGGTATTGACGAAGAATACCAGAACGAAGTTCTCGAAGGCATTATTGACTGTGCAAAAGTCAGTAATATAAATATCTCGTGCTTCTCTGCATTCGGCGGAGTTATGACGAGCAGCCTTTTCGATATCGGTGAATACAATATTTACGAGCTTATCAATTATGAAAAGTTTGACGGCGCTGTTCTTCTTACCAATACCATAAGTGACCCTGTTGAGAGAGAAAAGATAATCGCTAAGGTAAAGGCTTCCGGCATACCCACTACTGTCCTCGACTGCGATGATTATCCGGAATTCTATAATATCAGTATTGATAATTCTGAGGCTATGCGCGAGATAGTC
The DNA here is from genome assembly GCA_017525915.1 of Ruminococcus sp. Classification (GTDB taxonomy): domain Bacteria; phylum Bacillota; class Clostridia; order Oscillospirales; family Ruminococcaceae; genus Ruminococcus. The sequence goes on along the minus strand of JAFXSC010000022.1, from coordinate 397,712 downwards.
CGCCATGTGATATGCTGTCACAACGCCAAGACTATCAATTATATTTCAGGTCCGCTTGCCAACCCTGAGGCTGCCGACCGTTACAAGGCTTACCTTGATGTTATGAAGGAGTACGGAAGGGAAGCTGATGACAGCAGGGTGTTCTTCGGAGAGTTCAGGGCTATCGACGGCGTTCACGGTGTTGAGGCTTTCATTGATTCCGGAATGCCTATGCCTGACGCTATCATCTGCGCCAACGATGTTATGGCTCTTGCCGCTGTAACAACTCTCGAAAAGTACGGATACCAGATACCCGGCGATGTTATAGTCACCGGTTTTGACAATACATATAATGCAAGGCATTACTGTCCGGCACTCACTACTGTTTCAAGGCCGCTCAGAGAAGCAGGCTTCAAGGCTTGCGAGCTTATAGTGAAGCTTATAGCCGGTGAGAAGTTTGACAAGGAAATAGTTCTGAAATCTGCACCGCTCTATTCCGAGAGCTGCGGCTGCTCGAGTGCTGATGACAGTGCAATGGATATAAAGGAGTACAAGAAAAGTGCGTTCAGGCTCATCAACCAGTGCAGGGTCGATATTTCGATACTCAACAGGATGACCTCAAAGCTTGCTGAGATCGAGAACGCTGACGAGAATATAGCTCAGATCGGTAAATTCATAGCTCAGACGGGCTGCCGTCAGTACAGCATTTGCCTCTGCTCGGAATGGGAGGGGGCATTCAAGGACAGCTGGTCGCATGATGGCACTGAAGAATACCAGATACACGGATATACCAAGAAAATGAGCGCTCCTTATATATGGGACAACGGAAAAGTCAGCTCTGTTTCATCGTTTGAATCACGCGATATGTACCCGAAGCCTTTTGAGACCGGCGGCAATATAAGCTATTTTCTGCCGCTGCACTTCCGCGAAAGATGTCTCGGATACTATATACTTTCCAACGGCGACTTCCCGACAAAGAGTCTCGTTTGTCATTCGATGCTGATGAATGTCAGCAACTCTATTGAGAATATCAGAAAGCTGATACATCTCAACAGCGTCATCGAGGAGCTTGACAAGCTTTATGTGATTGATCCGCTCTGCGGCATCTACAACAGAAACGGATTTATCAGAAACGCTGATACTCTTTACCGCAAGTGTGCTGATGAAGGTATACCGCTCCTCATATCTTTCATAGATATGGACGGGCTGAAAATGATCAACGACAATTATGGCCATAAGGAAGGCGATTTCGCTTTGCAGCGTCTTGCGTCGATCATTAATGAGTGCAGCCGCGGTGGAAAGATTTGTGCCCGTTTCGGCGGTGACGAATTCATAATATTTGGTGCAGGCGCAAGCGCTGACGACATCGAACCGTTTGAGCTTTCTTTCAGGAAGCATCTTGAGATGCTCAACAAGATCATTGACAAGCCGTATAAGATAGATGCGAGCATAGGCACACTTGTAACAAAGGTCGAGCAGGATACCAAGCTTTTCGCGCTGATCTCACAGGCTGACCAGATAATGTATGAGCGGAAGAAGCGCAAGAAGACCTCGCGCTATCTGCGTAAGTGAAAAAATATACCGCCCGGTGCAGAACCGGGCGGTTTTTGCTGAATATAATGCCGTGAGCGTACCACTTTTGATGCTAAGAGGTATACCACTCTGGCTCAAACATGATCCTGACTCGCCCTCAGGCAAAACAGAACGAGCGAGTGAAAAACGAGCGCCCCCTTCCACGGGGGCGCTCGAACTGCGCTGGTGGACTTGAAGGGGATCGAACCCTCGACCTCTGCGTTGCGAACGCAGCGCTCTCCCAACTGAGCTACAAGCCCGTGAATGAAATCCGGCACAGCAAAGTACCGGATCAAATTATGTGTACAAGGCGGGCGTCAACGCATAAGCGTGAGCCCGCGAGGCCTGGTGCCGGTGACCGGGGTCGAACCGGTACGGTATTGCTACCATCGGATTTTGAGTCCGACACGTCTGCCAATTCCATCACACCGGCTTTGACTTAAATATTATATCACAAAGGCAGGCGAATGTCAAGAGCCGCACTGAAAAATATCACAGAATACAATTTGTATTTATATGAAAATTAAAGTACGCATCGTATAGCTGACTTGGAACTTTTTTTGAACAAATCTTCAAAAAACTATTGCAATCCTGAGATAAATATGTTATTATGTTATACGAGGGGGAGTCCGGATGAAAAAACTATTTTCAGTAATATTTATGAACTTCTGGGGATACGATCTGATAATCTTCATCGCTGCGCTTCTCACCGGGATAGTCTATTACAAGCTCCGTGAGGCTGCGGACAAGCTTTACAACAAGACTCATCTTACAGTATATGTCCCGGACGGCGGCGCTTCAAGGCGTGAAGCTGAAAACGATATATCAGATATCCGTGAGACTGATCTCGTGACAATGAGAAATCAGACAGGAAAGCTTTATTCTATTTTTGTAAACCTTACGGGAATTTTCCCGCTTCTCGGTATTCTCGGAACCGTTGTGTCCCTGCTCGGACTTGTTGCCGATGATACAGACGTTACCGGCAATTTCTACGGAGCACTGACGTCTACGTTCTGGGGACTTATCTTCGCTATCATATTCAAATTCATGGACGGCGTTATCTCAGCAAAGATCGAGGATAACGAAAAAACAGTTGCCCTGTATCTTGACAGGAACAATGTTCCGGACCGTATATCTACACCGCCGCCGGTCGCTCCGGCTGTTCCGTCAACTCCGGCGGTCCGTGAGGCTGCACCTGTTGAGGTGTTCGTGCCATCACATGAAAATGAGATAAAGGATAACGACAGCCCGGAAGGTGAGACTGTTTCCGAAATAATAATCAATGACAGGGATTCAGTCGCAGAGATACTCAAAGCCCTCAACCGCGGAGATGATAAGTAATGGGCTTTCATAAGAACAAGGGTATCGTCATCGAGCTGACCGCGCTTCTCGATGTTATAATGATAATGCTGTTCTGGGTCATGATGAACGTCAAGGATACCAGCGAACAGGCAAAGGCTGACGCTGACAGCAGAGTCGCTGCGGCTCAGCAGCAGGTCATCGAGGCGAGAGACGAGGTAAGGACTGTCCGCGCGGAGGCTGATAAGGAAGTCGCAAGCGCATGGGAAATGGCTGAAAACATTAACAAGAATGCTGCTGCTAACCAGCAGGCGCTCCTCGGTTATGAACAGGGCATGCTCGTAACTCTAAATATTCGCTACGATACTGACGGTGTCCTGTATATCAGCAACTATGACGAGGAGCTCGGCAAGGCACGGATATCTTCCGAGCAGGAGATTTATGACCTTATAATAGCTGCTCTGCAAAAGGCTGAGCTGAAGGAGGACGATGTGATACTCTGCGCCCTCGTATATGACAGCGAGCATTCGCTTTATAAACATGTCAAGAAAGTCAAGGCGGCTGTGGACAGCGTGAGATCTGTCTATAAAAGCTTCTATTGTACTTATATTGATACTTCAAAATGAAAGGAAGAGTAAAAATGGCAAATTCAAAAAAACCTGCAAACGGCAAGCGTCCTGCTGCACCCCCTCCGAAGGAGAAAGTTGTTGTTAAGAAGAGGGGCGGCTGCCTCGTTGCAATCATCATCCTTATCCTTCTTGCACTCCTTGCATTCCTCCTCGGACTGCATTTCGGCTGGTGGGGAAAAGGCGACGGAGACGGTGACGGCGACGGAGACTCCAAGAATTCGTCTTCGACTTCCGAAGCAGCTGATAAATCATCTCAGAAAGACATTTATGTAACGGTTTCTGGAGCAAAGTACGTTCTTGACGGCGAAACTCTTGAAATAGAGGCACTTGTCAACAAGATCGCTGACGAGTCCAATAACGGCAAGGTTCTTGTACACCTGACTGACGATAACGCTACTGACAGCGCTATGAATGAACTCAAGGAAGCTCTTGACAATTCTGCTAAGAGCCATACAAATATCAATTATGTTGAGGAAGCTCCTGCTGAGGACTCGTCCGCTGCATAAAATATTACGGGAACGCTTATGCGTTCCCACTTTTTCTATGTAAGGCTCTGATAAAACCCAAATGAAATCGGTGGGCAAAAGAAAAACTCCCAAACGGCTTGATAAAGCCATCTGAGAGCGTTTGCAATTGGCGCGGATTGAGAGATTTGAACTCTCGCGCCGGTTTCCCGACCTACTCCCTTAGCAGGGGAGCCCCTTCACCACTTGGGTAAATCCGCAAACCGGCGTAGAACCGGAAAATATTGGCGGAGAGGGTGGGATTCGAACCCACGTGACCGTTAAGTCAAACGGTTTTCAAGACCGCCTCGTTATGACCGCTTCGATACCTCTCCATATTGTAACTGACTGTTCTCTTACCAGTCAGCTTAATTATTATAACACGAAACGGGCACAAAGTCAAGGATACCGGACGGCGAAAATAGGGATAATAACCGCGCCAAAGTTGTACATAATTGCTAAAATCCACGCTTGTCACAGATGATATTATTAACTCATCTAAAAATATCACGGTTCATAAGATTTTTTATGCGAATTACTTTACATATGCTTGATTTTAGTGTAAAATATACATAGATATTTTTTTGTGAGGTGCGATATGGAACCAAAATTTAAAAGAATACTCCTTAAAGTCAGCGGCGAAGCTCTCGCGGGCGACAAGAAAACAGGACTTAACTACGACGTTATCACAGAGATCTGCAAAAGCATCAAGAAATGCGTTGATACAGGCGTTCAGGTCGGTGTTGTTGTCGGCGGAGGCAACTTCTGGAGAGGCAGATCGAGCGGTGCAATGGACAGGACTCGCGCAGATCATATCGGTATGCTTGCAACTGCGATGAACGCTCTCGCTCTTGCAGATGTCCTTGAGTCCCTCGGCTGTGATGTCAGAGTCCAGACTGCTATCAGTATGCAGCAGGTCGCTGAGCCTTACATCCGCAATAGAGCTGTCCGTCATCTCGAAAAGGGAAGGGTAGTTATCTTCGGCTGCGGTACCGGCAACCCCTTCTTCTCCACTGATACCGCCGCATCGCTCCGTGCCGTTGAGATCGAGGCGGATATATTCCTCAAAGCAACTCTTGTTGACGGCGTTTACGACAAGGATCCCCACAAATATTCTGATGCAAAGAAATACGACCAGCTCACATTCAGTCAGGTCATCGGCGAGGAACTTGCTGTCATGGACAGCACCGCTGCTGCAATGTGCCGTGACAACAAGATGAAGATGCTCGTATTTGATCTCAGCCGTCCCGACAATATCTTCGATGCCGTTATGGGCGAAAATGTCGGTACTATCGTATACGAAGGCTGAACTGCAAGGTACGTTATCAATACTGAAAGGAAGATCTACCAATGAAAGAGACTATCAATTCTGCAAAGGAAAAAATGAACAAGAGCCTCAACGCTCTCGGAAACGAATATGCTGCTATCCGTGCCGGCAGAGCAAATCCTGCTGTGCTCGACAAGGTAATGGTCGATTACTACGGCGCTCCCACACCTGTAAACCAGATGGCTGCTGTATCAGTTTCACAGGCAACTATACTCGTTATCCAGCCCTGGGACAAGTCCACCCTCAAGCTTATTGAGAAGGCTATTCAGGCTTCCGATATCGGCATCAATCCTACCAACGACGGCAGCGTTATCCGTCTTGCTTTCCCGCAGCTTACAGAGGAAAGACGTAAGGAACTCTGCAAGACCGTAAAGAAGTACGGTGAGGAGTGCAAGGTAACAATCCGCTCTATCCGCCGTGATACAATGGATAAGCTCAAGAAGATGCAGAAGAATTCCGAGATCACAGAGGACGATCTCAAGGACTGCGAGAAGAAGGTACAGGACCTTACTGACAAGTGCTGCGCCGAGGCAGACAAGGCTGTTGCTGCCAAAGAAAAAGAGATAATGACAGTCTGAGGTGTAACATGGCATTATTTGGTAAAAAGAAAGAGGAGCTTCTCACCGAACTCCCTGAACAGATGCCCCAGCACGTTGCAATAATCATGGACGGCAACGGAAGATGGGCTAAGAAGCGCGGACTTCCGCGTCCCTTCGGTCATCGTGAGGGTGCGAAGACCTTCAAGAAGATCGTCCGTCATTCGAAGGATATCGGTATAAAGCACCTTTCATTCTATGCGTTTTCGACTGAGAACTGGTCTCGTCCTGACGATGAGGTCGCCGGTCTCATGAGGATATTCAGCAGCTATCTTGATGATATCTCATGGCTCCATAAGGAGAAGACCAGAATGATATTCATCGGAGACAAGGCACGTTTCAGTGAAGAACTCCGCAATAAGATGATACAGACGGAGAAGGTTACTGAGAATTATGATGAAATGATAATCTTCCTCGCTATCAATTACGGCGGAAGAGATGACATCGCTCACAGTGCCCGCCGTATCGCAGAAATGGTAAAGAACGGCGAATTGCAGCCGGAGGATATCACCGAGCAGACCGTCGCTGACGGACTGTATACTGCAGGCTTCCCAGATGTTGATCTCGTTATCCGTCCGAGCGGTGAACAGCGTCTCTCCAACTTCCTAATATGGCAGTGTGCATACGCTGAGTATTACTTTACAAATATCCTCTGGCCTGATTTCAAGGGCGAGGATCTTGAGGCAGCTATCATTGAATATGCTAACCGCAACAGAAGGTTTGGTGGCGTCTGAATGCTTACCCGTATAATATCAGGAGCAGTCGGCGCAGTAATGATGGCAGCAGTGCTGTATTTCCACAGCACTGTCGTCCTGCCTGTCGCCGTTGCGGTAATGATAGCAGTTATGCTCTTTGAGCTTCTCCGTGCTGTCAAGCTCGAAAAGTGTATTCCCATATTGTGTGCAGTTGAGCTGTGCGGCATGGCAATGCCGTTCATATACAGTTGTTTTTACAGCGGTGACGACAGAAAGGCTGACGGAGCTGTCACACTTATCGCTTTCGCAGCGGTGCTCTTTGCCGCTTTCATTGTGTTTGTGACATGGCTTAAAAAGCACAAGGAGCTTCGCTACGAGCAGGTATTCTTTGCGCTTGCGGCAATGGTTCTTGTACCTCAGGCAATGTCAACTATGGTGCGTATCGAGCGCATGGACGAGGAGAACGGTCTGTTTCTCCTTATAATCGGACTCTGCGGTGCGTGGATAGCTGATACAGGAGCTTACTTCACAGGCGTTGCGCTTGGAAAGCATAAGCTCTGTCCCGAGATAAGCCCGAAGAAGACCATTGAGGGATTTGTCGGCGGCATCACTTTTACGGGAATTGCATTTGCTGCTGCATTTTCAGTTAATTTTGGTTTCAGTGCCGGAAGAGCAGCGGCAGCCTTCCTTATAGGAATTACCTGTGCTGTCATCGGTACTGTCGGCGATCTTTCGGCTTCAATGGTAAAGCGTCAGATCGGCTTCAAAGACTACGGAAAGATCATGCCGGGGCACGGCGGACTTATGGATCGCTTTGACAGCGTTCTTTTTGTGCTGCCTACTTTCTATATTCTGACCGCACTTCTCGAGGAACTGGACGCAGGTCTTATAAGCTAAAAATCATTTCAGGAAAGGAGACTAACGTAGATACGATAGTCCCTTTCGCATTTTATCAGACAGTATAACATATAATATCCGGGAAGTGATTCCCTGAAATAAGGTGAACAGAATGAAGAAAACAGTATCTGTCCTCGGTTCGACAGGTTCGATAGGTACGCAGTCTCTTGAGGTTTGCGAAAAGCATGATATCGGCGTTACAGCACTTGCAGCCCATAGCAGCGTCAGGCTGCTTGCCGAACAGGCGCGGAAGTTCAGACCCGAGTATGTCGGCATTTACAACGAGGAGAAATACCCTGAACTGAAGGCTGAGCTTGCAGACATGAACGTGAAGATAGTCTGCGGCATGGAAGGTCTCTGTGAGATCGCTGCTCTTCCGCAGACTGATATCGTGCTTAATTCAGTAGTCGGAATGGTCGGCCTTCTCCCGACCTTGACTGCCATTGATGCCGGCAAGGATATCGCTCTCGCAAACAAGGAGACACTTGTTGCAGGCGGCGAGCTTGTTATGTCTGAAATAGCGAAAAAAGGCGTGAAGCTCTACCCTGTGGACAGCGAGCATTCGGCTATATTCCAGTGCCTTCAGGGCAACAAGCGCTCACAGCTCAGCAAGGTGATACTTACAGCTTCCGGTGGACCGTTCTTCGGCAAGACCTACGAGGAGCTGAAAAGTGTGACCAAGGAACAGGCTCTTCACCACCCTAACTGGGACATGGGCAATAAAATAACCATCGACTCTGCTACACTTATGAACAAGGGACTTGAATTCATCGAAGCAAAATGGCTGTTCGACCTTGAACCCGAACAGATAGAGATAGTCGTACACAGACAGAGTGTCGTACATTCGGCGGTCGAGTACAATGACTATTCCGTCATTGCACAGCTTGGCGTTCCGGACATGAAGATACCTATACAGTATGCCCTGCTCTATCCTGACCGCGTGAGCTGTCCGACCGGCAGGCTCTCACTCACGGATTACGGCAGACTTACCTTCGAGAAGCCTGATATTGATACATTCAGGTGCCTCGGCGCTGCTATCGAGGCCATCAAGCGCGGCGGCGCATACCCCTGTCTTGTGAATTCCGCAAATGAGGAGGCGGTACTCGCCTTCCTGAACGACGAGATAAGCTTCATAAGCATCGGAGAGATAGTGTCTTCCGTTCTGGATAAGTTCGGCGCTTCTGAGATAAACTGCTATGACGATGTAATGAAGGCTGACACGGCAGCAAGAGACTATGTCCGTGCAGCTGTTGCAGAGAGATAAGCTTTGGCATAAGAAAGGATAAATAGCAATGGGTATAATCATAGCACTTCTGATATTCGGTCTGATAGTGACCGTCCATGAGTTCGGGCATTTCATATGCGCCAAGCTCAGCGGAATAAAGGTGCTGGAATTTTCAATAGGAATGGGACCGAAGATAGTTCAGCGCAAAAAGGGAGAGACAATGTACTCGCTGCGCTGGATACCTATGGGCGGCTACTGTGCTATGCAGGACGAGGATGCCGAATCGGAAGATCCGCGGAGCTTCCGCAATGCAAAGCTCTGGAAAAGAGCTGTAGTTCTCTTTGCGGGACCGTTCATGAACTTCGTGCTAGGATTTATACTGCTCATAGGCATGGTGTGTATGTCCGAGGGCGGTGTGGCTACCACCAAGGTCAAGGGATTCTACGGCAAGCAGGACGATTCCGGAAATATAACCTACTATTCAAAGAGCTACGAGACCGGTCTGCGCCACGGCGACAGGTTTGTTGAGGTGGACGGCATACACATTTTCAGCTACCTTGACCTGAGCTATATATTTGCAACAGCCAAGACCCATACCCATGACGTGATAGTTGAGCGCGACGGTGAGAGGATAGAGCTTGAAGACGTTGAATTCCGCGATATACGCGACAATGACATGGTGGATTTCGGACTTGTATACAAGGATAAGACTCCGCTCACAGTCATCGGCGGCTCTTCAAAGCTGTTCATGTCAATGGGACACATGGTCGGAATGTCGCTGAAGCAGCTTGCTACCGGAAAGGCTGAAAAAGAGGAAGTCTCCGGTCCTGTTGGCGTAGTTTCAACGATAAGTGAAGCGACCGAAAAGAGCGAGGACAAGAAGGACGCATTGTTCCAGCTGTTCTATATGTCGGCGCTTATAAGCATAAACGTAGGTATCTTCAATCTTCTCCCGATACCCGGTCTCGACGGCGGAAGACTTCTGTTCTGCCTTATCGAGCTTATCCGCCGCAAGCCCGTCAAGCCTGAGCATGAGGGATACGTTCATCTTGCAGGTATCGCCCTGCTGATAGGTCTCATGCTTCTGGCAACCTATAACGACATCGTAAGACTTGTTTCTGGAGGTTAAAATATGAGAAATGTCAGACCTGTTAAGATAGGGGACTGTGTCCTCGACGGAAAACACATATACATCCAGTCTATGCTGAACGTCCGCTCGGACGATATCGAAGGGAGCGTAAAGCAGGCTGTTGAGCTTGAAAAGGCAGGCTGCGAGATAGTACGCGCCGCGATACCGGATATGGACGCAGTAAGGCTCATTCCTGCTATCAAGGAGGCTGTGAAGATACCGCTCGTAGCGGATATCCATTTTGACTACCGCCTTGCGATAGAGGCTGCCGCGGCCGGTATAGACAAGATACGCATAAATCCTGGAAACATCGGCGGAATGGACAGGGTAAAGGCAGTCGTTGAAGCCTGCCGTTCGAGGAATATCCCTATCCGCATCGGTGTGAACTCCGGCTCGCTCGAAAAGGAGCTGCTTGCAAAGTACGGTTCTCCCACACCGGAGGCTCTTGTAGAAAGTGCGCTGAACCATGCAGCTATGCTGGAGCATTTCGATTTTGAAGACATAGTAATATCCATAAAGTCATCTGACGTAAGCCGTATGATAGCTTCATACAGGCTCGCAGCCGAGAAGTGCAGCTATCCGCTCCATCTCGGAGTTACCGAGGCAGGCACCGAGAGAATGGGACTTATCAAGTCGGCAGTCGGCATCGGCTCTCTGCTCTGCGATGGCATAGGCGAAACTATCCGCGTTTCCCTTACGGATGACCCTGTGAAGGAGATAGAAGCCGCAAAGGATATCCTCAGATGTATAGGCAAGCGCGGCGGCGTGAGAATGGTATCCTGTCCCACCTGCGGACGCACACGCATCGACTTGATAGGAACTGCGAAAAAGGTCGAGGAAGCACTCAAAAATGTTGAAAAGGACATAACCGTAGCCGTTATGGGCTGTGTTGTGAACGGTCCCGGAGAGGCAAGGGAAGCAGATGTCGGAATTGCCGGCGGTGACGGCTGTGCAGTGATCTTCCGCAAGGACGGTTCACAGCGAAAAATCAAGGAGGAGGACATTGTCGCCGAGCTTCTTGCAGAGGTAGACAAGCTTTGAGATGAATATAAACTTAGCTGAATTTCTCAGGGATTACGGGGCGGAGATACCGGAGAGCGTCCGCAGCGGAGAGATATACAAGATAACATATACCGAGAAGCTGGACAATATAAATTTCTTTGCGCTGTTTCCGGAAATCGTTCCCTCGGCGGACATCTTTGCCTTTGAAAAGGCACTTGAAGCCGCGCTGAAGGTGGACAGGGTAAGGCTCCACTGCCGCTATCCGGAGGAGAGATTCGGCGCGGAGGCTTTCAGCGAGGCTATTGCACTTCTGAAGCGTGATGTGCCTGTAATGAACGGCTTCCTTGACGGTGCGGATATCACTCTCGGCAAGGACATTATAAATATCGGACTTACTCACGGAGGTCTCGATATGCTCGAGGGCGCACAGGTCAGTCTCAGGCTCTCGAAGCTCATCTACAACCAGTTCGGACTTCGTTTCAGTATTTCCCTCGGCGGAAAGACTGAGGTCGTTCAGGCAGATTACGACGAGATGATTGAGCGCCTTGAAGCCGAGCTTCCCGATTACAGCGACCAGCTCGTTCCTGAAAAAACGGAGCAGGAGAAGCTTGCGGAGGCGCGTCAGGCAGCGATACCGACCGCTGCCGTTGATAAAACTTCACTCGATACGGAATTCGACCCGGAGTCAGCAGAGATAATAAAGGGCAGGGCTATCCGCGAGAAGCCGCTTCCGATAAACGAAGCCGTTCAGCGGCTCGGTGAGAAGATAACGGTCGTCGGAGATGTTTTCGCTTCTGAGATCAAGGAGCTCCGCAACGAAAAGACTGTTGCGACCTTTGATATCACCGATTACAGCGGTTCGATGAAGGTCAAGGTCTTCGGCTCGAACAAGGAGATATCCGACATGGGACTCGGCAGCATCAAGAACGGCACAGCACTGCTCGTGAGCGGAAAGGTCGATTATGACCAGTACGCCCGTGATATCGTTATATCTCCCCATTCGATAATAAAGGTAAAGCGTATACCGAAAATGGACAACTATCCCGAGAAGCGCGTTGAGCTCCACTGCCATACCAATATGTCCGCTATGGACGCCGTTACCGATCCGGTAACTCTCATCAACAGGGCTGCCGCGTGGGGACATCAGGCTATGGCGATAACCGACCACGGTAACGTTCAGGCTTTCCCGGACTGTATGTACAATATGCCCAAGAACTTCAAGGTCATCTACGGCATGGAGGCTTATGTCGTCAATGATATCGACGGCGAAAAGGACATGATACTTTACGGCGAGGACAGCCGTTCCCTCGATGACGAGATAATAGTTTTTGACGTAGAGACTACGGGTCTGAGCTTTGCAAACGACAGGCTTACGGAGATAGGTGCATTCAAGCTGAAAAATCTCCAGATAATCGACACCTTCAATACGAAGGTCAATCCGGGATTCCACATACCCGAGAAGGTAACTGACCTGACCGGCATAACCGATGCTGATGTTGCAAACGCTCCCGGTGAGGCTGAGGCTCTGCGGAAATTCATGGAATTCTGCGGCGAAAAGCCTGTGCTTGTGGCGCACAATGCCCGTTTCGACACGAACATGATCAATCAGGTCTGCAAGCGTAACGGCATTGAGTTTGAGTATTCATGGCTCGATACACTAATTCTCAGTCAGGCGATGCTTCCGGATATGGGACGTTATAAGCTCAATCTGGTAGCAAAGGCACTGAAGCTTGGAAAATTCGACCATCACCGCGCTTCCGAGGACGCTCAGATACTTGCAAAGATATACATAGAGCTAGCCGGAAGGCTCAAAAACGACCGCGGCATGAAGTCACTCGCCGAGATCAACTCTCTTGTTGATGAGATAGAAGTCAAGAAGCTGAAAAGCTACCACCATATCATTCTTGTCCGCAATCAGGCTGGACTGAAAAACCTCTACCGGCTAGTTTCGTTCAGCAACCTCGATTATTTCTACAAGAGACCGCTGATACCTAAATCGGTGCTGATGAAGTACCGCGAGGGGCTTATTTTCGGAAGCGCCTGCGAGTCCGGAGAACTGTTTCAGGCAATGGTGCATCTCCGCTCGGAGGAGTACATCGAGCGTATCGCTAAGTTCTACGATTACCTCGAAATACAGCCGATAGCAAACAATAACTTCATGATACGCGAGGGGACGGTCTGGACTGAGGACGAGCTCCGCGGGCTTAACCGTTCAATAGTTGAGCTCGGCGATAGGCTGGGCATACCGGTCTGCGCGACCTGCGACGTCCACTTCATCGACCCGAAGGACGCGATATTCCGCAAGATAATCCTTGCGACAATGGGTTTCAAGGACGCTGAGAATCAGGCTCCGCTCTACTTCCGAACTACTGAGGAGATGCTCGCTGAGTTCGAGTTCCTCGGCGCTGACAAGGCGAAGGAGATAGTTATTACCAATACCAACGCCATTGCTGACCAGATAGAGGTCGTCCGTCCGATACCGAAGGGCACGTTCACTCCGACTATCGAGGGCGCGGAGGAGGAACTTGTAAAGATAACCCACGACAAGGCGCATGAGATATACGGCGATCCGCTTCCGGAGCTGGTCGAGAAGCGCCTTGACAGAGAACTTTCATCCATTATCAAGCACGGTTTCTCTGTGCTGTACATAATCGCGCAGAAGCTTGTGTGGAACTCCGTTGACAACGGCTACCTTGTGGGCTCGCGTGGTTCAGTAGGGTCGTCCTTCGTAGCTTCAATGGCTGGAATCTCGGAGGTCAATCCTCTTGTTCCGCATTATGTCTGCCCGAAGTGCAAGCACAGCGAGTTCCTTATGGACGGTAAATACGGCTCGGGCTTTGACCTTCCTCCGAAGAACTGTCCGGAGTGCGGAACTGATATGCGCCGTGACGGTCACGATATCCCGTTTGAGACCTTCCTCGGCTTCGACGGCGATAAAGCGCCTGATATCGACCTTAACTTCTCCGATGAGTACCAGTTCCGGGCTCACAGATATACCGAGCAGCTTTTCGGAAAGGCTAACGTTTTCAAGGCTGGAACTATTTCTGTTGTCGCGGACAAGACCGCTTACGGCTACGTTAAAAAATACTGCGAGGAGAACGGCATCAACCTCAACGCGAGCGAGATGAACCGTCTTGCTATCGGCTGCACCGGCATCAAGAAGACGACCGGTCAGCACCCCGGAGGAATGGTCGTTGTGCCGTCCGACTATGACGTTTACGACTTCACGCCTGTTCAGCACCCTGCTGATATGGACGATTCCGAGATAATCACGACCCACTTCACCTTCAATTCGCTGCACGATACGATTCTGAAGCTTGACGAGCTCGGACACGTTGTTCCTACGCTCTACAAGCATCTTGAAGACCTCACCGGTATCAAGATAAAGGACGTACCGACCTCCGACCCGGACGTTATCCGTATGTGTACGAACTGCGACGTTCTCGGAGTTACGCCGGAGGAGATATATTGCCAGACCGGAAGCCTCGGAATACCCGAAATGGGTACAGGCTTCACGATACAGATGCTTCTTGACGCAAAGCCGACCAAGTTCAGCGACTTTCTCCAGATATCGGGACTTTCCCACGGTACGGACGTTTGGCTCGGCAATGCGAAGGACCTCATAGACCAGGGAGTCTGCACGATATCCGAGGTTATCGGTACCCGTGACAGTATCATGACCTATCTTCTATACAAAAACGTTGAGCCGAAAATGGCGTTCCAGATAATGGAGTGGACTCGTAAGGGCAAGGCACCGAAGCAGTTTACACCGGAGATAATCCAGATGCTCCGCGACCACGATGTTCCGGAGTGGTACATAGAGAGCTGTCTGAAGATCAAGTATATGTTCCCTAAGGCTCACGCTGCCGCTTACGTTATCGCGGCGATAAAGCTGGGCTGGTTCAAGCTTCACAGACCGCTGGAATACTACGCGACCTACTTCTCGATAAGAGGTGAGGACTTCGACGCAGAGCTTGCCGTTAAGGGAAAGGCTGCCGTTCGTGCAAGGATAGACGAGCTGAAAGCACTCGGCAATGACCGCTCGAAGAAGGAGAGCGACCTTTACGATATTCTGCTCATAACCAACGAGATGCTCTCTCGCGGCTATGAGTTCCTGCCAATTGACCTTTTCAAGTCTCATGCGAAGGATTATCTTGTTGAGGACGGCAAGCTCAGGATACCGTTCTCGGCAATGAGCGGCGTAGGTGAGAGTGCTGCAAAGGGTATATACGATGCCGCACAGAAGGGCGGTTTCATCTCGGTGGAGGAGTTCCAGCAGCAGAGCGGTGCGTCAAAAACAACAATAGATATGCTCAAAAGCATAGGTGCATTTGGTGATTTACCCGATTCTGCACAGCTCTCATTGTTTTGACTTGACTTTCTTTTGGTAATATGTTATCATATTACCATAGTAACACATTAGCAGACTAAAGTATTTGTTTCCCCTGCTAAGGGAGTATGTACTTACCGCGGCGCTGAGATGCGGTGAATATAGTATTACTGGAGGTAATTATGCGAAATTATGATCTTATAACCCCCGAAGGCACGAAGGATCTGCTCTTCGGTGAATGTATTATCCGGCGCGAAGTCGAGAAGAAGCTCATGGGACTGTACCTGAGCAGAGGTTACAGTGAGATGATAACTCCCGGACTTGAATTCTTCGACGTTTTTAACCTCAATTCACAGTATTTCCCACAGGAGAATATGTACAAGCTCACAGATGCAAAGGGAAGGCTGCTTGTTATGCGTCCGGATTCAACAATGCCGATCGCAAGAGTAGTTGCTACCCGTCTGAAGGACGCTGTACTGCCGCTCAAATTCTGCTATGACCAGACAGTTTACCGCACTGAGCCTGCTCTGAAAGGCAGGAGCGACGAGATCGTACAGACCGGTATCGAGCTCATCGGCTCGGAGCTGAAAATAGCAGACCTTGAAGTTATATCGGCAGCTATCGACTCCCTTCGTGCTATGGGAATGCCTTTCTCACTTGAAATCGGCAGCATAGGAATTTTCCGCGCACTTGTCGCAAAGCTCGATGTATCCGATCATATGAAGGAGAAGATACGCCGCCGTATTGAGATGAAGAATTTCCCTGCGCTGAACGATCTGCTTGATTCTATCGGAAGCAGTCCCGTAATAACCGCGCTGAAAAAGCTGCCGGCGTTGTTCGGCGGCGAGGAGGTGTTCGAGAAGGCTGAGGAGCTGATGTCCGACGACAATATCACCGGTCTCCTTGAAGAACTCAGAGGCATCTACCATGATGCTGTTGAGATGTGCGGCGAAGGCGGCGAAATAACAGTTGACCTCGGACTTGTAAACAAAACAGATTATTACACTGGTCTTATCATAAAGGGGTATTTACAGGGTCACGGTGAGGAAGTGCTTTCCGGCGGACGTTATGACAAGCTCATTTCAGAATTCGGATATGACGTTCCGGCAGTAGGCTTTGCCGTTAATGTGAATGCCATTACAAAGATAATCGAGAAGCACGGCGAGCTTCCGAAAATACCGACTGCGGACGCTGTAGTATTTGCCGAGGAAGGCTATGAGGCTGAGGCTTTCAAGGCTGCTGCCTCTCTCAGGGAACAGGGTATGATAGTTGAAAACGCTCTGTTCACCGACCTTGATTCTGCAAGAGAGTACGCTGTAGAGCGCAGGATACCAAAGTTCATTGTCATCGGAGAAGACAGCAAGGAGGCACTTTTATGAGCAGACCAATAAGAATGGCTCTTACAAAGGGCAGGCTTGAAAAAGATACGGTCGGACTTCTCGAAAAGCTCGGCTTTGATTGTACGGCAGTCCGCGAGAAAGGCAGAAAGCTCATTCTTCCGGTTCCGGACGCCAATCTTGAAGTAGTTCTTGCAAAGGCAAACGACGTAATAACCTATGTTGAGCACGGCGTGTGCGATATGGGCGTTGTCGGCAAGGATACTATCATGGAGATGAACGGCAAGTTCTACGAACTGGTGGACCTCGGATTCGGAAAATGCAAATTTGCCCTTGCAACAAAGAAGGACTACGACTTCTACGGCGGCTATGGCATCAAGACAATTGCTACGAAATACCCCAATGTATCGCGCCATTTCTTTGAGAAGAAGGGCATGGATACAGAGATAATCAAGATAGAGGGTTCGGTCGAGCTTGCACCGCTCCTCGAGCTCGCTGACGGCATCGTCGATATCGTTGAGACAGGTACGACGCTCAAGGAAAACGGACTTGAAGTCATTGAGGACGTTGCCCCTATATCCGCAAGACTTATCGCCAATACTGTAAGCCTTAAAATGAGACAGGCAGAGATTGAGGGACTCATCAAACTTATAGAGGAGAATCTGTGATGAAGAAGATATTTGCAAACGGCACAGACGAAGTTAATTTCCTCGCCGAGCTTGAAAAGCGCAGCGGCGAAACAAATAAGAAGGTAACAGAGGTCGTTACCGAGATAATAGAGAACGTAAGACAGAACGGTGATGAGGCTGTAAAGGGCTATACATTGAAGTTCGACGGCAATCTTCCGCAGTATTATGAGGTGCCGCGAGAGGTCATAAACGACGCTCTTACCGAGGCTGATGAGGAGTTTGTCAATGCACTTCTGAACGCGCAGGAGAATATCGCTGACTTCCACCAGAGACAGGTGCAGCAGAGCTTTATCGCACCAAAGGCAAACGGTGTTATACTTGGTCAGAGAGTGCGCGGACTTACAAGAGTGGGACTTTACGTTCCCGGCGGCACCGCTGCCTATCCTTCGAGCGTACTGATGAACGCTATCCCTGCTAAGATAGCGGGCGTTAAGGAGATAATTATGGTAACACCGCCCCTAAAGGACGGCACTCCAAACAAGGATATACTCGTTGCGGCAGCTATCTGCGGTGTGGACAGAGTATTCCTTTCCGGCGGTGCACAGGCTATCGCAGCGCTTGCATACGGCACTGAGGAGATCCCTAAGTGTGACAAGATAGTAGGTCCCGGAAACATATATGTAGCCACAGCAAAGAAGCTGCTCTACGGCGTTGTTGATATCGACATGATAGCAGGTCCGAGCGAGATACTTGTCATCGCTGACGAGACTGCCGACCCGAAATTCGCAGCCGCAGACCTCATGTCGCAGGCTGAGCATGACAAGCTTGCTTCCGCAATAATGGTAACTACCAGCGAAAAGCTTGCCGATGATACTATCAAGGAGATCGACCGCCAGAAGCAGTACCTCTCACGCCGCGAGATAATCGAGAAGTCACTGGAGGACTACGGTGCTATCATTATCGCGGACAGCCGTGAGAAGTGTGTTGAGCTTGCGAACCGCATCGCTCCCGAGCACCTTGAAGTCCTCATGGAGAACCCGTTCGAGCTTCTTGGAAGTCTCGACAACGCCGGTTCTATCTTCCTCGGACACTACGCATCAGAGCCGCTCGGCGACTACTATGCCGGTCCTAACCACGTCCTTCCCACAAGCGGTACTGCACGTTTCTTCTCGCCGCTCGGAGTTGCAAGCTTCACAAAGCGCACAGGTTATACCTACTACACTGCGGAGGCTCTCCGTGCTGCAAAAGACGATATCGTTCTCATAGCTGAGCGCGAGGGACTTACTGCTCACGCAAACGCGATCAAGGTCAGATTTGAATAATGGATAACGACCGCAAAAAGGTATTGCTGTTTGCCGCAGTCGGTGCAGCGCTGCCGGTGATATACACAGTACTGCTCGTCATATTCAGTGACATGGACACCGCAACTGTCATTTTTCTGCTTATTTCTGCCGTTTACAGCGGATTTGCAGTGAAAAACTTCATTGACCTGAAAACTCAGAAGAAGGAGCATAACAGTCCGATCGTAGTTGGAATTTCCGTCATAATGGTACTGATAACTGTGCTGTTTACTGTGGTGTTTCTTATTGCATTACTTACGGGCAATTCACTGATATCTCGGCAGAGGTAAAGATATAAACGCAATGGGGCGGAACATTTACCGCCCTAAAAGCGTTTTTTCAGAAAGGAAATTGTATGAGTTATAAACTGAACAAAAAGCTTGTTGATCTGGTACCGTATGACCCGATAACAGGCACTTACAATATAAGGCTCGATGCAAATGAGAGCTGTTTCAACCTCACAGATCAGCTGAAAAAGAAGATATGCACAAGCATTTTTCAGTTGGACTTCAACCGCTATCCGGACTGCCTTTCGACCAAGCCCACAAAGGCTTTCTCGGAGCTTTACGGAGTACCGGAGGAACTTATCAGTGCCGGAAACGGCTCAGACGAGCTTATCAGCATAATCACAAGCTGTTTCTTCGAGAAGGGCGACACTATTGTGAACGTTTCCCACGATTTCTCGATGTATCAGTTCTATGCACAGCTCTATGAGGTGAACGTAGCGACCTACCAGAAGGAGGAAGACCTCACGATCGTCCCCGATAAGCTCATTGCATTCTGCAAGGAGAACGGCGCAAGGGGACTTGTCTTCTCCAATCCATGCAACCCTACTTCACTCGGACTGAAAAAAGATGACGTAAGGAAGATAGTTTCCGCACTTGACGGCTGTCTTGTGATCCTCGATGAGGCTTATATGGATTTCTGGGATCAGTCGCTCCTGCCGGAGGTCAATAACTATGACAATCTGCTTATACTCAAGACCTGCTCAAAGGCTATCGGAATGGCGGCGGTGAGATTCGGCTTTGCAATTGCGAACAAGACTATCACCACAGCTCTGAGAGCTGCAAAGTCGCCGTATAATAACGATTCCGTGGCTCAGACCATAGTATCGGAAATACTTTCTGAGAAGGAGTATCTCGCAGAGTGCAGGGACGCGATCGTAGCTTCCACCAAAAAGCTCTACGCTGATATCAAGGCTCTCGATGCTGAATTCAGCTGTTTTGAGAAGGTCTATGAGCCGTGTACAAATTTCGTATTCATAAAAACAGCTGAGTTCCAGAAGATATACGAGTATCTTCTCGATAACTCAATAGCGATACGCAAGTTCCCGGGCTTTATCAGGATCACGACAGGTACAGAAGCCGAGAACGCTGCGGTAAAAGAAGCGTTAAGGAGGTATTTCAGGAAATGAGCACAGAATATGCAGTACGCTCCGGAGCGGTCGAACGCTCAACCAAGGAGACGCAGATCAGAATTGAAGTAACACTTGACGGAAAAGGAATGGCTGACATTGACACAGGCATAGGTTTTTTTGACCATATGCTCACAGCACTTTCGGTACACAGCGGCATCAGCATGAGCATCAGGGTCACAGGCGACCTCAACGTTGACTGCCACCACACGATAGAGGATACCGGTATCGCTCTCGGTCAGGCGCTCGGAAAGGCGCTCGGCACGAAGTCCGGCATAGTCCGTTACGGTACTGCCTATATCCCGATGGATGAGTCGCTTGCAATGGCGAGTCTCGATCTCAGCAACAGACCGTTCCTCGTATTCAACTGCGAATTCAGCAATCAGAGCTGCGGAAGCTATGACCTCTGCATGACGGAGGAGTTTTTCCGTGCATTTGCTTTCAATTCGGGAATGACGCTGCACATCAATCTTCTTTACGGCAGCAATGACCACCACAAGGCGGAAGCTGTTTACAAGGCAGTCGCACACGCTCTCAGAACGGCGGTCACATACAACACTGACGGTTCGACCCTTTCCACGAAAGGAGTTCTGTGATGATAGCCATTATCGACTACGGTGCAGGCAATATTTTCAGTGTGAAGAATGCGCTGGACTACCTCGGACTTGAAAATGCGCTTGTGAGCGACGAGAAGTCCGTCAGGGACGCCGATGCGGTCATACTTCCGGGTGTGGGAGCATTTCCGGCGGCAATGAAAAAGCTCGAAGCTACGGGACTTGTGGACACTATCAAAGAGGAGGCATCGCGCAAGCCCTTCCTCGGTATATGTCTTGGAATGCAGCTCATTTTTGAAAAGGGCTACGAGTTCGGTGAGTGCGAGGGCCTTGGACTTATTCCCGGAAGCGTCCGCAAAATGGAAGCTCCCGGTCTTATAATACCTCACATGGGCTGGAACAGGCTCGAAAAGCTCAATGACTGTCCGCTTCTGAAAAATGTGGGAGATAACGAGTTCGTGTACTTCGTACACTCCTACAAGGCTGAGTGCGATGACCGGAATATCGCCGCATACAGCGAGTACGGCGGACGTGTTCCTGCGCTTGTCTTTGACGGCAAATACGTTTTCGGAGCGCAGTTTCATCCGGAGAAATCCGGCGAGACAGGCTTGAAGATACTCCGCAGCTTCGGAGAGCTTATATGACATACAAGAGCCTTCTTTCATCTTCGGCTAATACAAGAGAGCTTGGCGGCATAAAAACAGCTGACGGAAGCATAACGAAAAACTGCGTATTCTGGCGCAGCGATGTTCCGGTTTGTCCGGCTTCCGAAGACGTCGAGAAGCTCCTTGCGAACCGCATCACTGTGATAATAGATATGCGGACGGAAGCGGAAAGACTAAGGACACTGGATATTCTTGCTGATATTCCCGGATTTGAGTATCACCATTTCCCGATAACTGAGGGAAGCGGAGTACCGGAAAGCCTTGAAGCTGTTCCGCATTCATATATGGACATAGCTGCGGCAGAGAATATGCCAAAGGTGATGAAGCTTCTTGCGGAGGCTGAAAACGGAGTTCTGTTCCACTGCACAGCCGGCAAAGACCGTACAGGTGTTGTGAGTGCAATAATCCTCATGCTGTGCGGAGCTGACAGAGAGGATATCGTTAGCGATTACATTCTCAGCCGCGAGTACAACAGGGAGAAGCTGAATGCGTTCCTCGAAGCTCACCCCGATGTGGACAGAGATATCGTGCTTGCCAATGAGAAAAGCATGAACGGATTTATTGACCTGTTTACGAAGCGGTTCGGTACAGCCGGGAGATACCTTGAATGTATCGGGCTGACAGCAGAACACGCTGATATGATAAGAAACAAATTGACGAGGTAAATAATGAGAGGGATAATACTTTGCCAGTCCAAGTACGGCGCATCGAAAAAGTATGCGGAATGGATAGCCGAAGAGACAGGCTTTAAAATAGTTGAGACTAAAAAAGCGGACATAAACATAGTTGAGAAGTTCGATGTTGTAGTGCTTGGCGGGGGTGTTTACGCTTCTTCCATCTCCGGCATCACATTTCTCAGGAAGAACATAAGCCGTCTGAGAGGCAAAAAGGTATGCGTCTTTTGCTGCGGTGCTGCACCTTATGACGAAGAGGTCATCGAATCCGTAAGGAAAAAGAACCTTAAAGACGAACTCTCCGGGATACCGATGTTCTACGGTCCGGGAATGTGGGACCTCGAAGGTATGAAATTCGGCGACAAGGCTATGTGCAAGCTCTATATCAAGATGCTTTCAAAGAAAGACCCTGCTGAGATAAGTGCCTGGGAAAAGCCGTTCCTTGATGCAAAGGACAAGAAATGTGACTGGACCGACAAAAAGTACATTGAACCGCTTATTGACCTTATCAAAAGTAAAGGAGAAAAATAATGATAATATTTCCTGCGATAGATATTAAGGACGGCAATTGTGTACGTCTCTATAAGGGCGATTTTTCCACCGTTGAAAAGGTGGCTGCCGACTATCTCGAGACTGCAAAAAGCTTTGAAGCGGCAGGTGCGGAGTGGATACACATGGTTGACCTCGACGGTGCAAAAGAGGGAAGACCTGTCAACACGAAGATATATACAGACGTTGCCGAGAAGACCGGGCTGAAGGTCGAGCTGGGCGGCGGTATCAGGAGTATAAAGACCATTCGCGAGTATCTTGAAATGGGTATCACAAGAGTTATCCTCGGTTCTGTTGCACTGAAAAATCCGAAGCTTGTCCGCGAAGCCGTTGAGAAGTTCGGAAGCGACAAGATAGTTGTAGGGATAGACTCTATGAACGAAATGGTCGCAACTGAGGGCTGGCTCGAAAGCTCGAATGTACATTACATCGACCTTGCAGACAAGATGATAGAATCCGGTGTAAGGACGTTCATCTTCACCGATATATCGAAGGACGGTACGCTTTCCGGTGTGAACCGCGAGCAGCTCAGAAAGCTTGCTGACGCGACCGAGGGCAGAGCGGATATAGTTGCTTCCGGCGGAGTTCACACTATGGACGATATAATCGCCTGCAAGGAAATGGGACTTTACGGAACTATCTGCGGCAAGTCCATATACAAGGGAACACTTGACCTGAGAGAGGCTGTTGAGTATGCCCGAAGGTAAGAGCCTGAGGCTCAGACCGTATGTCACTGCACTTGATTTTGATATAATCAGCAGTTGGATAACTGACCGCCGCGAGCACGCTATGTGGTGTGCGGACAGGACAAGATTCCCGATAGAGCGTGAGGAATTCCGCCGGTTGCTGGACGATATCGCAGTCCGCTGCGGTGATGCGCCGTTTGTGGTGACTTCCGCCAAAGGCAGACCTGTCGGGTTTTTCTGCTATTCGGTAAACACTGAGACGAACGAAGGTATGCTTAAATTCGTAATGGTTGACCCCTCGCATCGCGGCAAGGGTGTGGGAAAGGCTATGTTAAGGCTTGCCGTTAAGTACGCATTTGAGTTCACCGGCGCTGAGCGGGTAAGTCTCTGTGTACTTTCAGTCAACACCGGAGCGAAACGCTGTTACGAGAACGTTGGCTTTCAATACTGCGGTACTGATGAGGGCGCGTTCATATTCGGGGACGAATCGTGGGACAGATGCCGCATGACAATAAAAAAGCAGGAGGAATGACTGTGAGCGATACAAAAAGGCTGAGTAAAAGCGGCAATATCTCCATCGGCTCGGGACTGCTCAGCTATGAGCTGGATTCCGACTATGAGCTGAAACTGACGGCATGGGGCGGCGGAAGGCTTGAAGATGACAAGGGCAAGCTTGAGGAGTTTCTCGGCAGAGTTGAGGCTAAGCGGAGTTTTCCGCAGGATATTTCGCTGTTCATCGAGGATACGCTCAAATGCAAGCTCGACTACGGATACACAGAAATAGATACGGCGTTCCTATTGCAGCTCAGAACGCTCCGGGAGCTTATTCTTCCGGATTCCGTGACGCATATTGATATGACGCCGGAGCTTGAAGCTCTGCTGAAAAAGAATGATACCCTGATTCGCGGAAGCTTTGACTCTTTTGCGGAGAACTTCGCGTCGGAGCAAGGACTTCATTTCAGACCGTCGGATACCGTTATTTCGCACTTCTATTTTGAACCGGCGCAGGAGACGACGGTCAAGAGCATC
Source organism: Ruminococcus sp. (assembly GCA_017525915.1). Lineage (GTDB taxonomy): Bacteria > Bacillota > Clostridia > Oscillospirales > Ruminococcaceae > Ruminococcus. The sequence goes on along the minus strand of JAFXSC010000022.1, from coordinate 373,652 downwards.
GTCATTGCCCGTGACGGCAGTATGCAGGTCGAGGAGGAGGTCAGCTCGCCTGGCTCATCGGCAGGGAACACCTTCGGGGGAACCTTTCACCATGATCTGCCGAGGAACTTCTACAAGACAATGACTAATGAGCAGATAGCGGAGCGCTTTCCCTTTATCAGCGCGAGTGTCATCGAGGACGGCAGGTTTACGGACTTCGTTGAAAAGCTCCGCACTCATAAGGTATACATGGAAGAAAACTAAGGCGGTGTAAGGAATGAGACTTGACGGTTTCGGGTTGTTTGTTGAGGAGATGGGCAGAATGATACGCTTTTACAGGGACGTCCTCGGCTTTGAGATAAAGGAGGACGAGGACACCTCGAACGTGTATCTGATAAAGGACGGAACGCTGTTCCTGCTCTACGAACGCAGGGATTTTGAGAAGATGACCGGCAGAAAGTATGAGTATATCAAGGGCTTGAATGGTCACACTGAGCTTGCGCTGTACGTTGATACCTTTGACGAGGTAGACGAACAGTTCCGGAAGGCAGTTGAAAAGGGCGCTGTACCTGTGCTGGAACCTGAAACAGAGCCTTGGGGACAGCGTACATGCTATATAGCTGACCCCGAGGGCAATCTTATTGAGATAGGCTCATTCAATAAGCCGTTTGAACGATGATAATAAGGAGGCTGAAAAATGCTTGCAAAGAGAATAATCCCCTGCCTTGACGTGCGGAGCGGCAAGGTAGTCAAGGGCGTGAATTTTGAAGGAGTGCGCGACGTGGGTGACCCGGTCGAGTGCGCTGCCGAGTATAATAAACAGGGCGCGGACGAGATAGTTTTCTACGATATCACGGCATCATTTGAGGGGCGCGGTGTGTTCCTTGATGTGGTGCGCGATACTGCAAAGAAGGTATTCGTTCCGCTGACAGTAGGCGGAGGCATCAAGACAGTTGACGATATCCGCGAGGCGCTCAGAGCCGGAGCCGACAAGGTATCCGTGAACTCTCAGGCTGTGCAGAATCCGCAGCTCATAAAGGACGGTGCTGACATCTTCGGAAGTCAGTGCATATGTGTCGGCATTGACGCGAAGAAGGTCGCTGACAATAAGTGGACCGTCTATATCAACGGCGGAAGGGTCGATATGAAGCTCGACCTCATCGAGTGGGTACACACGATAGAAAAGCTTGGGGCAGGGGAGATATGCCTCAACTCCATTGATGCTGACGGCACCAAGGAGGGCTTCGACATTCCCATGCTGAAGGCAGTCTGCGACAATTGCTCGATACCTGTCATTGCAAGCGGCGGTGCAGGCAAGATAAACGATTTCTACGAGGTATTTGAGAAGACAGGAGCAACAGCTGCGCTTGCGGCTTCACTATTCCACTTCAAAGAGCTCACCGTGGGACAGGTCAAGGACTACTGCCGCGGCAAGGGCGTTATTGTGAGGTAAGCTATGGATAAGATATGGGAAGAAATGTACGCGGCGGCAAAGGCGGTGCTCGCACCGCGCCGCGTATCTGAATATGTTACCGCCGGAGAAGTCTCTGCGGCAGTTCTCAGCAAGTCCGGAAAGATATACACCGGTGTCTGCATCGACACCTGTTCCACACTTGGCATTTGCGCCGAGAGGAATGCGATATTCAACATGATAACCAACGGCGATAACGAGATAGCACGGCTGCTGTGCATACCTCCTGTTGAGGGCAAAGGTGCTCCCTGCGGAGCCTGCCGGGAGCTTATGGTGCAGCTCATGCCCGGGAGCTACAAGGATATCGAGATAATGCTCGATTACAGCAAGGGCAAGGTCATAACTCTCGGCGAGATAACGCCGGAGTGGTGGATAGACTATTGATATGGAAGGCGGAAAAATGGTAAAGATAGACCTGAATGACCTCGATAAGTTCTTCGTTAAGAGCGAGCTTATCCCGGCAATATGCTATGAGGTCAACACGAAAACAGTTCTCATGCTCGCGTATATGAACAAGGAGAGCCTGAAAAAGACCCTCGAGACCGGCTACACATGGTTCTGGAGCCGTTCACGTCAGGAATACTGGAATAAGGGAGCTACCTCCGGACACGTTCAGAAGGTGGTATCCATATACGGCGACTGTGACAACGACACGCTTCTCGTGAACGTTGAGCAGACCGGAGCAGCCTGTCACACCGGCAGTTACAGCTGCTTCTTTAATGAAATATACAATACGGAGGAAAATGAAATATGAACGTTTATCAGGAGATTTTTGAAGTTATAAAGGAGAGAAAGAAGCAGTATGAGAACGGTACTGCTGCGGAGAATTCATACACCTGCTATCTCTTTGACAAGGGGATCGACAAGATATGCAAGAAGGTCGGCGAGGAAGCTACCGAGACCGTTATCGCAGCGAAGAACGGCGACAACAACGAACTCATGAACGAGATAAATGACCTGCTCTATCACGTTATGGTGCTTTGCGCCAATCAGGGACTTGAATGGACAGACGTTGAGAAGGTTCTCGACGAGAGAAACGAGAAGATTGGCAACCTCAAGAAGTTCCATACCGTTGACAAGAATACATGATAAAAGGCTCCCGTATGGGAGCCTTGTTTTATTTGGATATGAGGCCTGTGAAATCAATGGTTCTGTCGCAGATTGCAAGAGCTGCAGTGCGGTGTGTAACGATGACTACTGTCTTGTCGGTCATGTTTTTAAGGTTCTGCAAAAGCTTTTTCTCAGTGAGTTCATCGAGAGCGCTTGTTGATTCATCAAGAAGAAGAATTGGACTTTCACTGAATATAGCCCTTGCGATCGCAATTCTCTGCATCTGTCCCTCGGAGAGACCCGTTCCGCGCTCGCCGAGCTGGGTATCTATGCCGTTTTCAAGACCTGAAATGAATTCGTCAGCGCAGGCTATTGTCAGAGCCTTCCCGATGCGTTCGCTGTCATTGGCAGCAGACTTGTCGGCAAATGCTATAACGTCGCGTATCGTTCCGGACATTAGCTGATTGCCCTGCGGAACATATGCAAAAAGCCTGTGCCATTCCGAGGAGAGCGGCTTGACCGTTCCGTCCGTCTCGGTGATATATCGCTCACCGCTGTCGAGCTTGTAGATGCTCATCAGTAGCTTGAGAACAGTTGATTTTCCGCATCCGCTGTGTCCCATAAACGCGACGTACTCGCCCTTCCGGATATCGATGCTGATATTATTCAGAACAGTCGGCATCGCCTCCTTTGAAAGAGCGTTGATGCTTTCAACTGCCGGATAATAGGTGAAATCAGCATTTTTAAGACCGAACGATGCGAGCCTTCCTGTATAGAACTCTCTGACCTCTGAGATATCCTTTGGAGTGCCTTCACAGTCATCTGCGAAATCTTCTATCTCCATGAGACGCTCAGCGCTTGCTGTCATCGCGTAGAATTTCGGGAGGTATCCGGATAAGCTTGCAAGAGGCGCCTGTATCTGCGAAATGAGCTGTGTAACTGCGGTAAGCGTACCGAAAGTGATCCTGCCTTTGAGTATGCCGTAGCCGCAGTAGGCGACGCCGAACAGGTACATACCGTTCATAGCTAAGCCGAGACCTATGTTGCACAGATTGGAATAATGATTCCGCTTCATTCTGGCATCTTTATGGTCTTTCATGCGGCTGACCGCTTCTGCTTCGGTCTCGTCCTCAGTAGCGAATGAGCGAATGATCATCATGCTGCTGATGCGTTCCTGAAGGAATATCCTGAGCTTTCCGTCGTTCTCCTGAACAGATTTGTGGAGCTTCTTCATAGCCTTGCGGAAGATGTAGGTCAGGACGAGCATCAGCACTCCGCCGGGCAGGAGAACGCAGGCAAAGTGCCAGTCGATCGCTATCATCATGATGAGTGCGCTGACCATCTTCACAACCATTCCGACAATACCGGGAATTATCTCGACATATCCTTCCGCAATGACAACAGTGTCGTTTGTGAGGCGGTTGAGCCATTCGCCGGAGTGTATCGCGTTCACGCTGCCGAAATCCTTGCGGAGGATATTGGACATCAGACGCTGCTTGAAGATATTCTCAAATGTAGCTTTTGACAGCTCATTGAGCCAGCGTATGACAGCACGGAGAAGAATCTGACCGAGAACGAGCAGCATGATCGCAAGTGCGTAGAACCAGAAAGCATTGGAATCATGTTTAGTGGCGGAATCTACGAGACTTCGGAGAAGTATCGCATAGAACACTCCGCTTGCGCCGTAGACCGCCTGGATCAGCGAGAGTAACAGTATATAGAGCTTTTTCTTTTTTGGTACATCAAAAAGCCATTTTGTAGCATTGTTCTTCATGGCCTGTATTCCCATATCAGGCATATGCCGGACACATCGCTGTAAACTGAACTGAACACATCAAGCCCTCCTTGCGAGTTTTCTTCTGATACGTCCCGGGAGCGCTGCTGTCCAGAGTATAAGCGCTCTCAGCGGGAAAATGCCGCACCAGAGATGCACATAAAGTCTGTATTTTCTGTTATCGACGGAAACTTCCTTGCCGTCGCGGACGACCGCAGTGAGAACGCCGATGATATGGCGGTCGGAGATGCCGTATTCCTTCTTGTAACGGTTGTCGCCGCAGATAACATAGTCGTTCTTCCGTACCTTCAGTACCCTGTGGAGGACGTACTGCCCGTTGTCACGCTTATAGAGCGGAACGTCATATTTTTTCAGTCTGCCGTACGGCTTTTCGATAATGAGAAGGTCCTTGTCCTGACGTATCAGGGGACGCATACTGTTTCCGACGTTGGTGTAAATAAGCTTGCCGTCACGTTCGATAATATCTTCAAATTTCGTCATCTCATTCCCTCATATGCGGTAACGGCTGCGGAGATATCCATGTTGCAGCCGAGCTTGTACAGCTTTGTCTTTTCTGAAAGTCTGTCGACGAGTTCAAGTGTTTTCTGCATCTTCAAAGGGTCAGCGGGACGGTTCACCTGCTGTATGAGCAGGGGATAGACCTGTATCGGCAGGACGGGAGCAATTGAATTATTCTCAGCTCTTGTGAGAATACATATCGCTTTCAGCGGAACTGAAATATTTGCGCCGCGCCTGTGCTTGCCGTTATAAGGTGTACCGTAGGCAGTAACGCCTTCCTCAGTGACAGCAAGGAGAGGCTTGTCATCGTTGACCATAACGGCTTTATCGCCGAAGTATTTCATCCAGAGACTTGTGTGGGTGGATTTTCCTGTGCCTGATTTGGCAGTGAAAAGATACCCCTGACCGTCAACTGCAATGACCGAGCCGTGGAAGAGTATCGTGTCATAGTCGAGCATTTTATCGGCGATTTTACGGTATACCGCAAGTTCCTCAAGGTAGCCGTCCGGATAATAATGGACAGGTCTGCCTTCGAGCTCATTTTCGTGCGCGGACTTTTCGCGTTCAAAAACAATATCGTCCATCGAAGTCACAACGGAGTAATCAGCAGGTTCGTCGGTAAGGTAGTCAGCACAGTAATCGTGAACATCATTGAGCAGAGACGATATCTCAACGACCTTTCCGGCTATTTTATAGTTTCGGGTAATCATTTTATCACAGCCTTCATTGCCGCCTCTTAAAGACGGCGTAATACATAACGGCAGGACAGCTCCGAGCCGCCTGCCGTACCTTTACTATGATAACATGAGCGGCAGGATTTGTCAAGCAGTAAGCACAAATTTACGACCGGACATCATTCCGGCAGACAGAGAGATCCGGCGCTTCAGCATCCCCGGAACAGCGATTCCGTAAGATTAACACACACTGTGAGAAGTGCTATATACTGGGGAAAATCGGCAATCTGTGCATATACGAAACGTAATATGTGATGTGATATATACAAAAGACTATTTCCATATAAAAATAGTATATAGTTTTACTGTCGTAAAAACTGACGATTTGTCTGAATTAACAAAATAAAGCTGTGCGAATTGACATATTGAACAAATGATGTTATACTTTGATTGTATGTGTATCTACCTTATTGCAGCTGAAAAGGAATGGTTTTATTGAAATTAGTATTGCAGAAATTTAAATACCGCAAGCTGATGCTTGCGATAGCCGACGCGTTTATTGTGACAGTTGCAGCTCTGATATCTGATTTTGTGCTTGATGCTCTGAAAGACGGCCTTACGAACCGCCAGCTCGCCTCAAGTATTGGCGTATCTGTTTTTACCTGCCTTGCCGGTCTTGCCATCTTCGGTGCGTATAACAAGCTTTGGCGGTATTTCAACAAAAAGGACTACCTTTCCTGTGTTAACGGCATAACGCTCGGTATCACGTTCTCTTGTATATTTACTTATATACTTCACGGTGATGTTCCTCTGAGATACGCTATGCTCCATGCGCTCGTAGCAATATGCGGCGTTTGTATGTTCAGATTTCTGTTCAAGTGTACCTTTATAGATCTCACCAACGCTGGTAAAAAAGAGTCGAAATACATAAGAACTATGGTCATTGGCGGCGGTCACGCCTGCCAGATGCTCCTTTCCGAGCTGAACAATGCGAAGAATTCGCCTTACAGTGAAGACAAGGGACCAGCTATGTTCGAGCCGATGTGCATAATAGACGACGACCGAAGCAAGATCGGTAAGTCAGTCGAGGGCGTCCAGATAGTCGGTACGACTGCTGAAATAAACAAGTATATCTCCGAGTTTGAGATAGAGCAGATAGTTTTCTGCATACCTTCATGCCTTGAGGACGAGAGAAAGCGTATCCTTGATATATGCTCAGACACAAAGCTTCCGATAAAGGTCATACCCTTCCTCGGCAATCTCATTTTCGATGATGAGCATACGACTCTCCTCAGCCACGTCCGCGATATCAGGGTCGAGGACCTTCTCGGACGCGAGCCGATACGCTTTGACAATAAGGACATCCGTGATTTCATAAGCGGAAAGGTCTGCATGGTAACAGGCGGCGGCGGTTCGATAGGCTCCGAGCTCGTCCGTCAGATCGCAAAGTATTCCCCGAAGCAGGTAATTATCGTTGATATATATGAGAATAATGCCTATGATATCCAGCAGGAGCTCATAATGGAGTACGGCAGCGACCTCAATCTCGTAACGAAGATAGCTTCCGTCCGTGATTACTACCGTATGAATCAGCTCTTCACAAGATATAAGCCCGATATCGTTTTCCATGCGGCTGCCCACAAGCACGTTCCTCTCATGGAGGAGAGCCCGATGGAGGCTATAAAGAACAACGTAATCGGCACCTTCAATACTGCGACCCTTGCACAGTTCCACAGATGCGAGAAGTTCGTCATGATCTCCACCGACAAGGCGGTTAATCCCACCAACGTCATGGGCGCTTCAAAGCGCTGCTGCGAGATGATAGTACAGTACCTCTCACAGCAGGAGAATTGCAGTACCGAATTCGTGACGACACGCTTCGGAAACGTCCTCGGCTCGAACGGTTCGGTAATACCGATATTCAAGCGTCAGATAGAACAGGGCAAGCCTGTTACTGTAACTCACCCGGATATCATCCGCTACTTCATGACAATCCCGGAGGCAGTCAGCCTTGTAATTGAGGCAGCTGCCATCGCTCACGGTGGCGAGATATTCGTCCTCGATATGGGACAGCCTGTCCGTATCGTTGCACTTGCTGAGAATCTCATCAGAATGTACGGCAAGGTCCCCTATAAAGATGTCAAGATCGAATTCACCGGACTTCGTCCCGGTGAGAAGATCAAGGAGGAGCTCCTTATGAATGAGGAGGGACTCCAGAAGACAAAGAACAAGCTCATTTTCATAGGTAAACAGATAGATATTGACGCCGATAAGTTCATCGAGGATCTGAGAAGACTGCGTGATGCAGCAATGCAGAATAATGATGATATCGCAATACAGGCTCTTCATGAAATGGTGCCCACTTTCATAACTCCTGATGAATTCAATAAGAAATATCTGCTTGTCGGTGCGGCAAGCTGAAATGAAAGGACTTTCTGATATATGGACAACAGTTATTCAATCAAGGATATTTTCATTCTTCTCAAGGAAAAGCTCCTTCTGATCGTTCTGCTCACTATTGCGGGGGCAGCAGCGGCTTTCAGCTATTCCAAATTCGTAATGCCGCTGAAATATTCCTCTCATGTAACGATGTATGTACAGAGCTATACCGGTATCGTAGAAAGTTCTGCAAGCAGTTACAACAGCATCAGCAATTCCAAGCAGCTTGTTAATACATACATGGAGGTACTTAAGGACGACGCCGTTCTCACAGCAGTAGGCGAGGAGCTTGCAAAGCAGTTTGATGCTGACGTTCTTAAGGATTGCTTCGGCGCTGCAAACGGCAAGGTCTCTCCCGGCGCAATACGCGGCTGTTTAGGAATAAGATCGGTTCAGGACACTTCAGCTATAAAGGTCACAGCTACAACCAAGAACGCCAAGGTTTCCGCTGCTGTATGCAACGACCTCGCACTTGTTGCACCGGAATATGTTGAAAAGGCAGTAGGCGTCGGCTCGATCAATACTATCGACGAGGCAAAGGTATACAATAATCCTGTTGCTCCGAACAAGACCAAGAATACTATCCTCGGAGCAGTTGCGGCACTTTTCCTTACCTGTCTCGTTATTATCCTTATCGACTTCTTCGACAGCACAGTTAAGGATACCGACTATGTAGCACAGCACTACAAGAAGCCTGTTCTCGGAGAGATCCAGCAGTTCGGCGAAAGAAAGAAGAAAGAGTCCGATGAGGACGATCATGTAAAGCTTACGGATAAGGATGTTCCGTTCAATATCGTTGAGAGCTACAAGTCAATCCGTACAAACGTATCCTTCTCACTTTCAACGGTGGACAGGAAGATTTTCGCAGTATCCTCACCTAATCCCGGCGAGGGAAAATCCACAACATCTGCCAATATCGCTATTGCTCTCGCTCAGGGCGGCAACAAGGTCCTCCTTATAGATGCGGATATGCGTAAATCCACACAGCATAAAGTATTCGGTCTGAAGAACAAGAAGGGACTTTCTTCTGCTATCAGTAAGATGAAGAAGGTTGAGGAATGCATCCAGAAGAACGTTATGGAGAACCTTGACGTAATGACATCGGGTCCTATCCCGCCTAACCCTTCGGAGCTGCTTGCTTCCGAGCAGATGGGCGCTATACTTGACAAGCTCAGCACTGAGTATTCAACGATCGTTATTGATACACCTCCTGTAAATATAGTTACAGATGCTATGGAGCTTGCAAAGTACATCTCCGGTATCGTACTGGTCCTCAGATATGGTAAGACCACAACGGACGACGTTGAAGCGGCAAACAAGAAGATAGAGTTCGCGCAGATGAATATGCTCGGCTTCATCATGAATGACGTCAAGACAAAGCACAGCGGAAGATATTACAAGTACAAGTACAAGAACAAGTATTATTACAAGAAGGGATACGGTTACGGCTACGGTTACGGCAGGAAACCTGAGTCCGATGATAACGATGAACAAGAGGCTGTTGCAAAATGAGAACAGAATACCATTGCCATATACTTCCGGGTATTGACGACGGTGCAAGCGATGCAGAAACATCACTTGAGATGATAGAGACACTAAAGGAACAAGGAATTGAAAGAATAATTGCTACACCGCATTTTTACGCTCACAGGGAAGCCTCGGTCGAAAGCTTTCTCAGAAAGCGTCAGGCTGCCTTTGACGAGATCAAGGACAGAGCAGCCATAAAGAATATTGTCCTCGGCGCTGAGGTCGCCATTGAGCACGGTATCTCTGAGGTGCCCGGCATAGAGAAGCTTGCTGTTGAGGGCACGAAGATGATACTTCTTGAGCTGCCTTACAGAGCGTACGAGAAGTGGATGGCCGAGGAGATATACAATATCCATGCCGAGTACAAGCTTAAGATAATGCTCGCGCACGTTCATCGTTACCTGAGGTATTACAATAAGGATGAGATGGAACTGATACTCTCGACCAAATCTGTTATGCAGATAAACAACGAGGCGTTTACAAGCTGGAGCGAAAAGAAGCTTGCCAAGCAGATCACAGCGAGCGATAAGCGCTTTACTTTCGGCAGTGATGCTCACAACAACAGTTCGAGAAAGCCCAACTGGGACATCATCAGCAAGAAGGTCAAGCCGGAGGCGATAGAGCTTTCGGACGGTATCTTTGACAGATATGCCCTTACGCCGGAGAAAGTCTGATAACGCACATTCAAGCCATAGGCTAAGCCTATGGCTTTTATTTTTTTTGATTACCTGTGACACTTACGGCATTGTCTGCGAATGTAAATAGTGAAAGCGGCCATGGAAGCTTCACCGATACCCGGGCGCCAGGGTATCATTCACAAATCTCAGAGGAGGGGAACGGATGACGGGCAGCGAATACAGTGCATTGCTCAGAAATGCTCCAGAAGAAGCCCACGAAAGGCTGTTTAATGAGTATTATAGCTATGTGCGTGCAGTAGCCTACAATCGTCTCCGGAACGCAGGCAGTGAAGATGTCGAGGAATGTATCAGCGATATTTTCGCGGAGGTTTTCCTCAGCTTCGATGATGGGGACGATTCCGGAGATCTGAAGGGCTATATCGGCACTGTTGCAAAACGGATAAGCATTGATCATTACAGAAAACTATCGCGCCGAACAGGTATGACGTTTTCTGTTGACGACGAGAATTCGCCGGAGCTTCGTGCTGAAGATGACCTGGTTACCGACAGTGAAAACGCGGAACTGAGGCGTATCATGATGGACTGCATAAAGGCTCTCGGTGAGCCGGATTCGACCATAATTATCCAGAAGTTCTACTATAACCGGAATTCGCGCCAGATAGGAAGATTGCTCTCTATGAAGCCATCCGCTGTCCGTATGCGGAGCAAACGCGCTGCTGAGAAGCTGAAAGAGTTCCTTATTCAACGAGGTATCAAGGAGGACTTGCTATGAAAGATATTAATCTCGACATACTGAAAAACGCTGATGATGATATCATCGGTGAACTGGTTCTTTTTTCTTCGGACGATGACAAAACAAGAAAGAGGGTACTGTCAATGAGTGAGAAGAAGTACAACAAAATGAAAAAGACTGATTTAAACGATCAGAATACCGAGGTAGTAGAGGGTGTTGAACGCTATCACCGTCCCGTATGGCACAGACCGCTCTGCGCGGCTGCTGCGGTCGCAGTCATTGCCGGAGGTGCAGGAACATTTGCCCTCCTCAGCAGGAATAACGGTGTGGGTTCAGCGGTAAAGTCACCGGCGGCACAGGTGACTGATGAGGCTGAGTTCATAGTTCCGCAGGAGCAGATAACAACTCAGCAGAGTGCGGATATGAAGCTCACACCGAACGAGATGAAGGCTGTGTATGACGAATTCTTTGCTGTTTTCCGTGACCGGAACGACTTCCTTGCAGATGATAAGCTGAACACTGATGAAACGCTGGAATTCTGGCTTTATGACTGCGAGGACGATGGCACATACGCTCCGGAGGCATATGCCAGAGTAAAGCTTGAGAACGGCAGAATATACACCAACGAGAGATTCTATAAGCTCGAAGACGCGAGATTTGGCAATATTTCGGAAATGAAGGCTTATTACGGAAGATATTTCACCGCGCCTGAGACTATTATTCAGTTCAGCGGAGACATGAGCGGATATGAACCCGGTGCCTGCATACCGGATGTCAGCAACTCCTGCGGGATAATCGAGTATAACGGTGCGCTTTATGCGTCAGAAGACCTCAGGGCAGTGAACAGTAAAGCGCCTGAGCTGAATGATATACTCGGTGAGCTGTGGGAATACGAAGGTGACAGCGGAGCATTCTGCTACACAAGGTATTTTCGCGTTGAGTATAATGGTATTGAAACGGCTTATGGTGTGTCGATGCACATTGTCCCCGAAGGTACAGATAACTGGAAGGTCGGCAGGATCGAAGTAGAAGTCAGCGAATATGACGTACACACAGACTATTCAGAGCGCAGGCTCGGAAAAGTACCGGTAGAATAAAGAAACAGCATAACAGCCATAAGGAATGCCCATGCAGACCTTATGGCTGTATTTTTATGTACGGAGACAATTTCGCGCGGATATGAAATAAAATCTTGACACGGGACGCGCTCCATGGTATAATGTTAATAGATTTTGCAGCATCATTGACCGCTTTTGCAGCAGAGCGGTCTATTTTTCGGGTCTGTATATACTTTACCGGCTGCTCAATGGAGGAATTTTAGTGGATATTCTGACAGGAGGTTCGCTTCTTTGCGGCGAACTGAGTGTGCCGGCTTCAAAAAGCTGCGCTCACAGAGCTCTCATATGTGCGGCACTTGCCGATGGGAACTCAGTTATAAGCGGAGTAACGATGTCAAAGGATATTGAGGCTACGATAGGTGCTATGACGGCTCTCGGCGCTTCATTTTCCGTTGAAGGCGACAGGATAGCTGCCAAGGGCATTGCTGCCGTCCCTTCTGAGGCTGATATTGACTGCTGTGAAAGCGGTTCGACACTCAGATTCGTACTGCCTGTTGCTGCGGCTCTTGGTGCTGACAGCGTGTTCTCCGGCAGGGGAAGGCTTCCGCAGCGCCCGATAGATATCTACTTCCGCGAACTCGGCAAAAACGGTGTTACATTCGTTACCTCCTCGATGCCTTACAGGCTTTCCGGAAGACTTAACGGCGGAAGGTACGAGATAGAAGGAAATGTCTCCTCACAGTTCGTTACAGGTCTGCTTTTTGCACTCCCTCTGCTTGAAGAAGATTCGGAGATAGTGCTCACATCTCACCTTGAATCAAGACCGTATGTCGATATCACTCTTGATATGCTCAGAAGGTACGGTATCACCGTTGACGAAACACAGAACGGTTTCCATATCCCCGGCGGTCAGAAGTATACTCCTCACGACGAAACTATCGAGGGCGATTACTCGCAGGCTGCATTCTATTTTGTTGCGAATGCACTCGGCTCTGATGTCAGGATAAACAATCTTCTCGCTGACAGCGTTCAGGGTGACAGGCGCATAGCCGATATAGTGAAAGAATCGTGCAGCAGCGGCAGCGTTGGCTGTTTCAGGGCTGACTGCTCGGATATACCCGACCTTGTGCCGGCACTTGCCGTACTTGCCGCATTCGGAAGCGATGAGTCGGTGATATACAACGCAGAAAGGCTCCGCATCAAGGAGAGTGACCGCCTTTCTACAACTGCCGCAATGCTCAATGCTCTCGGCGGTGATGTAAGTGTTACGGCGGACGGACTTATTATCCGGCCGACCGGGAATATGCACGGCGGTACTGTTGACAGTGCCGGCGACCACCGTATAGCAATGGCAGCTGCGATAGCTGCTACACGCATCGCTGACGGAGTTACCATAAAGGGTGCAGAAGCGGTCGAAAAATCATACCCCGACTTTTTCAGGGACTATACATATCTCGGAGGTAAGGCAAATGTCATCGTTCTGGAATAACAGGATATCAATTTCTATCTTCGGAGAGTCGGACGGACCTGCCATAGGAGTCACTATCGACGATCTGCCTTCCGGTGAATACATAGATACAGATGAACTCACAAAGTTCATGGCAAGGCGGAATATCGGTATACGTACCGAAGCGGCAAATGCTGTTCCGCACATACTTTCCGGTATTTCTTCCGGAAGAACGACAGGTGCGCCTCTCTGTGCCTTTGTTCAGAATGTACCTGCAAAGCCAACGCCCAAGGTACACACTGATCCGACTGCAAGGTGCGGTCATGCTGACTATACCGGCGCAGTACAGTACCGCGATTTCAGCGATTTCAAGGACAGGGGAAACTTCTCGCAGAAGATGACCATACCTCTTTGCTTTGCCGGCTCTATCTGTGCACAGATACTCGAACGCAGAGGGATTTATACAGGCGCTCATATAGCCAGCATACACGGTCTGAAGGACAATCCCTTTGACCCTGTCAACATCACCCGTGACGGCGTCAGAAGCATCAGGATCAAACGCTTTCCCGTTATCAATGACCGCAGGGGCTGGGCAATGCTCGAGGATATCAGAAGGGCAGAGGTAGCCGGTGAATCCCTCGGCGGCGTTGTTGAATGTGCTTGTGTTAATGTACCTGCCGGTGTCGGTTCACCGGTATTCAACGGACTTGAAAATAACATCGCGCAGCTGATATTCGGTATCCCCGGAGTTACAGGACTTGAATTCGGTGCTGGCTTCCGCTCGGCATCAATGCTCGGAAGTCAGAGCGATGACCGCTTCTATCTCAACGACCGCGGATATCTCGCTTCCCATACCAACCATCACGGCGGTATACTCGGCGGTATCTCCTCCGGAATGCCGGTAACTCTCAAGGTTGCGTTCAGTCCTGTCGGTAGTACCGGAGACAGCGGCGAGCGCGAGACCTGTACCGTCCCGGCAGCAGTTGCTTCTGTTGAGGCGGCTGTGAATATCGCGCTTCTTTCTCAGATGATCGACTACCCGAACTTCTGTTAAGGTGAGAAAATGCAGGAAGAAAATATCAGAAAAATGACCGAGCTTGCAGATACTGAGGTTAAGGATCTTGCGACCCTTAATATACTCATCTGTCATCTGCTGTACAGGATCACTAAGCCGGTCGAGCCGGATCACCTTTACGAGATAGCTATGAGCACCGGCTTCGTGAACTATTTCAGCTATCAGGATTCAATAGGCTATCTGCTTGAAAACGGCCTTATCGAAAAGACGGTCAGTGCTTCCGGAGCAGAGGTTTATTCCCTCTGTCAGAAGGGTGTTGAATGTGCAAAGCAGCTCAAAAAATATGCCCCGAAGTCCTACCGGGACAAGCTTGTTCTTGCGGCGCTGAGATATTTTGCAAGGCGTAAGGCTGAGCAGGAGATCAAGGTCGAGTATATCCCGGACGAGAGCGGATGCTATGTCCGAGTTAGGTGCCTTGACACCGACTGCGACCTTATGGATATGAAGCTGTTTGCACCTGACATGGCGCAGGCAAAGGTCATAGGCGAGCGGATACTTCTCAATCCTTCGGGATTTTACGGCAAGGTCATAGAACTTGCACTTTCCAACGAGGAGCCGTCGTATGACCTTACGGATAACTGAAAAAACTGGATGATAACAAAGCCCCGGAATTTCTCCGGGGCTTTTTGTCATGCACCGGAAAACTCTTCCGTATGAAATGCTTAACCATTTTTATCAGCAGACTGATATCGACATATATCGCCGACAGATAGTGGTATAATAGTTTTCGTCAATGTCATATAAAGAAAGAATGGTGATAACAATGATAAAAACAGGCCAGCTCACTGACAGCAGTGCCGCTGAGGTCATAGGCGGGTTCATTCTGTCGCTTCTTGCAGGGTATATGCTGTCGGATTCAACACTTGCAGGAGCGGCTTCGTTTGCCGATATTTCGCTTGCCGGAGCACTGAGCCTTCCTTTCACGCCGGCAGTCCTTACGGGAAGTCTTATACATAGCATAGCAGCAGGGAATGTCGGACGCAACATCGTGAAGATATCGTCCATGATAATCGTCCTTATCGTCAAGCTGTTCTTCGACAGTGCGGACGAGCCGCGGAACTGCGGCATGACCGTCAGCTCGGCGATATTCATATCTGGCGCGGCAGTTTCGGCACTGATAGGAGAGGTTCTGTACAAGCTGCTGTTCTATGTGTTCTACGGCGTGATATCCGGGTTCTGTGCTTATTCAGCCGCGCTGATACTCCGTGGATTCAGAAAGCGGGCAGTGATAGACCTTTCCGTAGGCGGAGGCTTAGCATATTCTGTCGTGTATACGGTCACGGTATCAGCACTTTGCTCCGCTGACATTCCGGCACTCAACGCAGGTATTGTGATCGGCAGCGCTGTAACTATCGGTGCAGCTTATTTTTACAGGAGCACCGGGGGAGTGCTCTGCGGTTCGCTGACTGCCTGCGGAGCATTTCTTGCATCACCTGAAATTGGCATGACCGTAGTTCTGCTTCCGGCAGCCGGATTTATCGCTGGCTATTTCAGCGGCAGGCGCACTGCAGCGGCAGCGTTTGTATTTACCGTAGTTGCGTTCATGCTGATGATACTGACAGGAATGACGGAGAACGGCATTTTCAGCATTATCAACATAGCCTCCGGATCGCTCCTGTTCATCGCCGTTTCTCCGCTGTATTCCGATAAATGGATAATTACGGGGAGCAGCGCACCGTCGGCACTTCCTGAACTTATGAGCGCCCGTCTTGGTTTTCTCTCTGACGCGATAGGTGAAGTCAGAGCAGAATCCGGAAGGATATCAGAATTGCTTACAAGGAAAAGCGATCCTGCTGATGCAGCCGGAGAGTTAAGCCGGCAGGTCTGCACACGGTGCTTCCGGCGTCTCAACTGCTGGAAGAACAACTATGATCTTACCGCGAGAGGGTTCCGCAAACTGACAAGGGCAGCGGAGAATGCGCCTGTGCGGCTTCCGGACGAGCTTGCCGGGTGTATGAGAGCTGACGACCTCCTTGAGATATCGGAGGAGCTTGTACAGGAAAAGGCGATGAAGAAGCTGCTCGAGATGCGCTTTTCGGAGAGCAGGAGCCTGCTTTTCGAGCAGATAAGAGTAATCGAGGAGATGATAAACTCAGCCGGTCAGCGGCTTGACGTTAGGTACTCAGATACAGTAAGCCGGCAGGTCAGTGAGAAACTGAGAAAATTCAGCATTCCTCACAAAAGTGCGATAGCTTACTACAACAGCACCAACAGGCTCGTTATCGAACTGTATTTCGTCAGCAGCGAGTCACCTGACAGGATATCGAGAATATGCGACCTTGTGTCGGACGAGCTCCGGATATCCCTCTCCTCAGCCGAACCGGTCGATTCGGGCAGGGAGGTCAGGGTAAGGCTGTTTGAACAGCCGGAATATACAATCGAGGTCTATTCTTCAACGCGGTCAGCAGGACACGCTCCCGAGAGCGGCGACACCTCAACGGTGTTCAGTGACGGCACCGGTGCAAGCTATGTCATACTGTCAGACGGTATGGGAAGCGGCAGAAATGCAGCGGTCGAATCGCGGATAGTCGTGCGGATGTTCAGGAAACTCGTTAGCAGCGGAGTGAACTGCTGTTCCGCTATAAAGCTGATAAATTCGATAATGGTGACAAAATCCCATGAGGAGAGCTTTGCAACGCTCGATGCACTAAGGATAGACCTTGATACCTGCGAGATGACGATGATAAAATCCGGTGCGGCAGCAACTCTCATCAGCAGGCGCGGCAGGGTAGTCAGAGTTGCAGCTCCGACCTTCCCGATAGGCATTTATGAACGTTCGGAAGCGTATTTCAGCAGCGAGGTCCTTGAGGACGGAGACATAATCATTATGTGCTCTGACGGCATAAGTGAGAGCGAGTATCTTTACATCAGGGAACTCCTCAGAGAGAGCAGTGATGTACAGCATATCGTAGAGGAGACAGCGGCAAAATCCGATGTCTTCAACCAGAATTCAAGGCCTGATGATGTAACTGTTCTTGGCATCAGAGTGAAAAGAACAAAATAGTGCAATGTGTGCATATTAACAAAGGTCATCGGCAATAGCTTTTAAGAAATATGTCAAAATGCACTAATAACCTGCGGTAAAATTAGTGTATCGTCTGAAAATTTGACCCGTTTTGCGAAAAAGCTTGAATAATTCTGGTAAATCTGTTAAAATAGAAAGAGCAAAGGAGGTAGGATCATGGCAGTTAATAATATAACAAACCCTAATGATTTTCCGCTTTACCTTTTCTATCAGGGTAAGAATTATGAAGCATATAAGTTTTTCGGCGTTCATTCCAGAAAGAGGGGAAGGGGACATTACTTCACCTTCCGCGTCTGGGCTCCTAATGCAGTGAGCGTTTCTGTTGTCGGCGATTTCAACAACTGGGACAGAAGCGTCAATCCCATGAAGATCATTTCTGACGGAGTATGGGAGACGGAAATATCCGGCCTTGCACAGTTTGATGCATATAAGTACAGCATTGAAACCAAGGACGGAAAGATCTTGCTGAAAGCCGACCCCTACGCCCCTCATTTCGAGACACGCCCCGGAACTGCTTCCAAGATTTTCGAGAGCAGTTTTGAATGGAGCGATTTCCGCTGGTATGAGGAGAAGAAGGACAAGAGCATCTACAAGAGCCCTGTCAATATCTATGAGGTGCATCTCAGCTCGTGGAAGAACTACGGCGATGATATATTCCTTGATTATGTAACTTTTGCAAGGGAGATAATCCCTTATCTGAAAAAGATGTCATATACCCATGTTGAATTCATGCCGCTCACGGAGTATCCGTTTGACGGCTCGTGGGGCTATCAGGTTACCGGCTACTTTGCTCCTACTTCGAGATACGGTACTCCTGACGATTTCAGGAAAATGGTCGATATGTTCCATGAGAACGGCGTTGGCGTCATTCTCGACTGGGTGCCTGCACACTTCCCGAAGGACGAGGCAGGACTCTATGAGTTTGACGGAACCTGCTGCTATGAGTATACGGACGACCGCAAGAAAGAGCACAAGGCGTGGGGCACCCGCGTTTTCGACTACGGAAAGGCAGAGGTATGCTCGTTCCTCATTTCGAGCGCTAATTACTGGTTCGACGAGTTCCATGTTGACGGTCTCCGCGTTGACGCTGTTGCTTCGATGCTCTATCTTGACTATGACAGGCGCGACGGAGAATGGGCTGCAAATATCTATGGCGGCAACGAGAACCTTGAAGCTGTTGAGTTCCTGAAGCGCCTTAACGAAGCTGTTTTCCTGAAGCACCCCGACGCTCTCATGATCGCCGAGGAGTCAACTGCATGGCCTCTCGTTACAAAGCCTACCGACATCGGCGGTCTCGGCTTCAACTTCAAGTGGAACATGGGCTGGATGAACGATATGCTCAGCTATATGTCCCTTGACCCGATATACCGTGCCTTTAATCATGACAAGCTCACATTCTCGTTCTTTTATGCGTTTTCCGAGAACTATATCCTCCCGATATCACACGACGAGGTAGTTTACGGAAAATGCTCGATGATAAACAAAATGCCCGGCGAATATGAACAGAAATTTGCCTCTTACCGCGCTTTCCTTGCTTATATGATGGCTCATCCCGGAAAGAAGCTCCTCTTTATGGGACAGGAATTCGGTCAGATGAACGAGTGGAATTACAAGTCGCAGCTCGACTGGGATCTCATGAATTTCGATTCGCACAGGAATCTTCTGAAATTCTCGGAAAAGCTCAATAAGTTCTATATCGAAAACTCACCGTTCTGGGAGAATGACGACTCATGGAGCGGATTCAGCTGGATCTCCAATGACGATTATAAGCAGAGCATTATCGCTTTCAGACGTATTGATGACAACGGTGAAGAGCTCATAACTGTATGCAATTTTGTTCCCGTTGAGCGCCGCGATTACAGGATCGGCGTTCCGCAGAAGGGCAAGTACAAGCTTGTGTTCAATACCGACGCTGTGGAATTCGGCGGCTCCGGCATAACCGAGAAGTCCTTCAAGTCCGATTCAATAGGTATGCACGGATTTGATGAGAGCATTTCCATGACCCTTGCTCCGCTCTCGGTTATCTACCTGAAGTATTCTCCGGTAAAACACAGAGCACCGAAGGCTGAAGAATCAGCAGATACAGCCTCCAAGCCCCGTGCAAAGCGCACCAGAAAGGCTTGAAGCAGTCTTAACACCAACAACTTAGGAGGAATTATATGAATACAAAGAAGAGAGTCGTTGCAATGCTCCTTGCCGGCGGTCAGGGAAGCAGACTGTATGCACTGACTAAAAACGTAGCTAAGCCTGCCGTACCCTACGGCGGCAAATACAGACTCATAGATTTCCCTCTCTCAAACTGCACCAATTCC
The DNA here is from genome assembly GCA_017525915.1 of Ruminococcus sp. Taxonomy (GTDB): domain Bacteria; phylum Bacillota; class Clostridia; order Oscillospirales; family Ruminococcaceae; genus Ruminococcus. The sequence continues at coordinate 353,931 of JAFXSC010000022.1, read as the reverse complement.
GGTATTGATACCGTAGGCGTTCTCACCCAGTATCAGCCGCTTGTGCTCAATGAGTATATCGGCAACGGTCAGCCGTGGGATCTTGATAAGATGAACGGAGGCGTTCATGTCCTTCCGCCGTATGAGACACAGGCAGGCGCTTCGTGGTATGAGGGAACTGCTAACGCTATATATCAGAATATGCGTTTTATTGAGAGATATGACCCCGAGTACATCGTAGTTCTCGGCGGTGACCATATCTACAAGATGGACTATTCAAAGATGGTGGATTTCCATGTTGCAAACAACGCTGACTGCACTATATCCGTTATCGACGTGCCGAAGGCTGAGGCTTCACGCTTCGGTATCATGATATGCGACGAGCAGAATCAGGTCATCGACTTCGTTGAGAAGCCGAAGGTTCCGAAGTCCACTCTCGCATCAATGGGTATTTATGTATTCAGCTGGGATAAGCTCCGCAAGTACCTCATCGAGAACGAGCAGGATGCCAATGCCAAGCGTGACCGCGGTGAGCCGTGGTCCAAGGACTTCGGCAAGGACATCATCACCTCGATGCTGCGCGATAAGCAGAGACTTTTTGCATATGAGTTCGAGGGCTACTGGAAGGACGTAGGAACTCTTGATTCACTCTGGGAGGCTAATATGGATCTTCTCAGCCCGAGCGTTCCGCTTGACCTTTATGACCCGAACTGGAAGATATATTCAAGAAACAGCAACAAGCCTCCGCAGTACATAGGTGATAATGCAAATATCGAGAACTCCATGATATCAGAAGGCAGCACTATCGACGGAACTGTTGATTTTTCAATCGTATTCTCAGGTGTTACTATCGAGAAGGGCGCTACTGTCAATTACAGTATCATCATGCCCGGCACAGTCATAAAGTCCGGCGCAGTTGTTGAGTATGCCATTGTCGGCGAGGACTGCATCGTTGAGGGTGGCGCAAGGATAGGCGCAAGCCCTGAGACTATCGAGAACCGTGATGACTGGGGCATAGCAGTAGTCGGTCATAACGTAACTGTTTCCGAGAACAAGGTAGTTGAGCCAAAGAAGATAATCGGAGAAAATATCTGATCGGAGGAGTTGTAGTATGAGCGTAAATTACAATGTATTAGGACTAATATTTGCAAGTATGCACGATTCATATGTCAGCGAGCTCACAAAGCAGCGGACTATGGGTTCAATACCTTTCGGGGGACGTTACAGACTTATCGACTTTCCGTTGTCGAACATGGTGAATTCGAGTGTTGCGGAGGTCGGCGTAATAACAAAGTCGAATTACGGATCGCTCCTCGATCACCTCGGATCAGGACGCGACTGGGATCTCTCGCGTAAGAAGGGCGGTCTGCATCTGCTTCCGCCATACAGCCAGACAGGTGGTATATACAAGGGAAGGCTCGATGCTCTGAACAATGTATGGAGCTTCGTTGAGCATTCTTCCGCAAAGTATGTCATCATGTCAAACTGTGATATCATCACAACGATAGACTTCAATCCTATCCTTAAGCAGCATATGTCCAACGAAGCTGATATTACTCTCATTTACAGCAAGGGACTGTATGACAGCGAGAAGAATTCCTGCGCGACTATCCTCGAATTCTCTGAGGACAACCGCCTCAAGGACGTTCTCGTAAACCCGCAGATTTCGGGTGAATGCAACCTCTGGCTCGAAAGCTTTATAATCAGCAAGGACTTCCTCAAGAAGATAGTTTTTGAAGCTGCAAGCCGAAATCAGTACAGCTTTACCCGTGAGATCCTCCAGGGCAAGAAGGACGAGTATCACATCATGGGATATGAGCACAAGGATTTCTTCACAAGGATAGACAGTGTACAGAGTTATTTCCAGGCAAGCATGATGTTGCTTGATTCCAATAAGAGAAATGCACTTTTCAAGCCCTCTCTCCCTGTCTACACAAAGATAGGCGACAACGGTCCTGTTAAGTACGGTCTCGAATCCAATGTCAAGAACTCCCTCATCGCTGACGGCTGCATCATCGAGGGTACAGTTGAGAATTCTATACTGTTCCGCGGTGTTAAGGTCGGTAAGGGCACAGTCGTAAAGAACTGCGTCCTCCTCCAGAGCACAAAGGTCGGCAGCAAGTGCAATATTTCCTCTGTAATAACTGATAAGAATGTTGAGATAAGCAGTGAGAAGGTGCTGACAGGCTCAGATACCTATCCGCTGTATATCGGTAAGGACGGAAAGATCTGATGGCGGTGATCAGCTATGAAAATATTATTTGCTTCAAGCGAAGCCGTACCGTTCGCAGCCTCAGGAGGACTTGCTGACGTTGTAGGCTCGCTGCCAAAGACCATAAATGCTGCCGGACATGAATGCTGTATCGTTATACCGCTCTATAAGAGCATAAGCCCGGAATTCCGCGAGAAAATGACCTTCGTGAAGAATATGACGGTCGATGTTTCCTGGCGCAAACAGTATTGCGGCATCTTTGAATCTGAATGGAACGGCATAACCTATTATTTCATCGACAACGAGTATTATTTCTCTCGTGACGGTCTTTACGGCTTCTACGATGACTGTGAAAGATTTGTATTCTTCGACAGAGCAGTGCTCGAAATGCTGAAGTATATCGACTTCAAGCCTGATATTATTCACTCGAACGACTGGCAGACCGCTCTTATCCCGGTGTATTACAATGTTTATTACAAGTATCAGCAGGGATATGACGGCATAAAGAACGTCTTTACTATCCACAACATCGAGTATCAGGGCAAATACGGCAAGGAGATACTCAACGAAGTCATGGGTATACCGATGTACAATGCCAATATTCTGGAGTATGACGGCTACATCAATATGATGAAGGGCGCTATCGAGGCAGCCGACCGTATAACAACGGTAAGTCCGAGCTATGCCTGGGAGATACTTGACCCATGGTATGCACATGGCCTTGACCGTATACTTGTAACAAAGCAGTATAAGCTACGCGGCATTCTCAACGGCATAGACACTGAGCTGTATTCACCTGAGACTGACCCGGCAATCTCCGGACACTACTCCGCATCTAACCACAGCGGAAAGGCTGAATGCAAGCGGGCACTCTGTGAAATGCTCGGGCTTGAACAGGGCGACGAGCCAATAATCGGTATCGTTACTCGTTTCGTCAATCATAAGGGCATTGACCTCATACGCTGCGTTCTTGAGGAGATCGTGGGAATGGGCATGAAGTTTGCCGTTCTCGGCGCAGGTGAGAAGATATATGAAGATTTCTTCCGCGAGATGGCTGCACGTTATCCCGGCAGAGTATCTGTTACTCTCGGCTTTGTACCTGAGCTTTCGCGCAAGATATATGCAGGTTCGGATATGTTCCTGATGCCCTCGCAGAGTGAGCCATGCGGACTTGCTCAGCTTATAGCGATGAGATACGGTACTATCCCGATCGTCCGTGAGACCGGCGGTCTGCGAGACACTGTCCGTGACAACGGCGGTGCTAACGGAAACGGTTTCAACTTCAAGACATACAACGCTAATGATATGCTTGACGCTATACGCAGAGCAAAGAGCGTGTATGACGATAAGCCGGCGTGGGAGTCACTTATCACAAACGCGATGAACTGTGATTACAGCTGGAAGGCTTCAGCTGATATCTACATCGAGAACTATAAAGAACTCATGAATTCATAAAAATAACGGCTGTACGATCTGTACAGCCGTTTTCTTTTGTAATGTTCAGACGTCTATGGTATCGGGGACTGCATTCTTGTTCCTCTGGTGAAGAAGGTGTGCAGCGTAGAAATTGAGTACGCTGAGTGCGATTAGCATAAGACCGATTATCAGGCAGATTATCCTGCTTGCCTTGAAAGGATTGAACAGGAGGAATCCGCCGAATGCTGTGAGCAGCGCACCAAAAACGATGCCGGCTGTTTTAAGGTTGCCGGAATCTTCCTTTGCCCTTATCGACTTGTAAAGCCTTGAAACACCGGATATTATAAATATTATGCCAGCGGCGATCGGTATGCCTACTGAGATGATGCGAGGGAGCAGCAGGACTATCACTCCGACTATTATGCCGGCAATAGTTCCGCCAACAAGTGTGCCGTCCATGCCGCTGCTTGCGCCGGTTATCAGCATTAAAACGCTGCTGAGAATGATTATTCCGCCGATGATGTAGAATATCCAGGAGATTATACCGGGGAAAAAGCCGATGAGAACGCCGCAGATAAGGTATGCAAGGCCTTTTGCGATAAAACCGGAATTGTCTGCTTTCATTTTAAGTACCTCCTTAGTACAATACTTTGAAATATTTCAGGGAAAGCTTTTCTTTGAAGGAAGCTTCCTCATAGATCCTTGAAGCAATTGAACGTGCCGTACTGATACAGTCGGATATTTCTGCATCAGATGCGTTTCCGGGACTGAATGCCGAGCCGAGCGAAATGTCCATGAGCCTTCGGAATGTACCTTTCTCAAACAGCTTACCGGCGAACTGTTCTTCAACCGAATCTGCAAAATCGGTATAGCTGGCATCGCCCTTTGTTACGCCGAGAATTCCGAGAAGGCTGAGAGCGTAGGCGTAGATCTCGCCGATACGTTCACCGGGAGTACCGGTCGTGAAGCTGCGTTCACGCTTGATGAGCATCATTTTCCGCCGGATAAGTATTCCGGACACGGCAGCGGCTATTATGAGAACGGCGAGTATCAGCACCTTGACCGCTGTCGGCAATCCCTTGCTGCTGCCTGATGTAGGCTGAGTATATGCGGCGGAGGTTGTGACTTTGCTGCCGCCGGGAAGTGTTGTAGCGGTCTGACGTGGAGAAGCGGAAGTTGTAACTGCGGGATTCTTTGTAGTCGTGACCGTAGTTGTAAGCGCGGTGGTAGTGCTTGTGCTGGTGCCGTTCTGATTCTGCTGTCTGCCGGACTGTATAGCGTTCTCGCTGTATCCGGAAGTGAATTCAAACGGCACCCAGCCGAATCCGTCGAGATATACCTCAGCCCATGCGTGACTGCGGCTGTCCTTGATATTCAGTATATAGGAACCGCCGAAGTCTTTCTTGGCATTGTCAAAATCCGAACCGACTACGACGTAGCCGGAAGCATATCTCGCAGGGATTCCGGCCATTCTTGCAAGCATTACGCCTGATGTGGCATAGTGTACGCAGTACCCTTTATGGTTTTCAAGCAGGAAGTAATTGACGAAATCGCGGCTCATCGGAGTGCGTCCCGGTGAGAGCGTGTAGGTCGTGTCACTGCTCATTTTTTCCTTGATAGCGTAGAGCGTAGCGATCTTGAACTTGTTGCTGGAGTGTTCGGTGCAGCCGCGGAGCACATCTGAATAAGTCTTTCTGACCGCTTTCATTTCAGGTGTGTCCGGTATTTGCAGATAATTGCTGTAAACAAAGCCGCGGTAGTTATATTCCCTCTGTTCGACAGAATCAACAGGTTCACCGTAATAAGCTGTGAATGAGTCGAAACCGCCGTAGCTCTTGACAGCATTATATGTGTCATCGAAGGAATAGATAGTAGACGGTGTGTATGAAAGCGAATCGAGCACATCGGTCGAGCTCATATAAGCAATGCGGTAGGTCTGCTCAGCCGCAGATGAATCAATGGTCACAGCATCTTCCTTATAGCCAAGAGAGCCGCGGTTGAGAGTGCCATAGGGGACGTAGTATTCCGGATTCTCCGACTTTGGCTTAACAGTGACAAGAATCTCATTTCTTTCCGGGTAGATCGCAGAAGCAAGAAGACCGTAATACTCACCGGGCTTGATCGCACTTGTTTCAGCGCTCTTATAGGCATGGCTTTCGTATGCACTGCTGCTCAGACTGCTCCACTTACTGTCCTTATAGATGGCGTTATGTTCGTTCTTGAGGTAAACAGCGCCGTTGCATCTGTCGGAGAAGGCAGCGACAAGCTCGACCTCATTGTCGTAGGATATGCTGTCATTGCTTCCGAGACGGCTCTTGTCACGCATGAAGTCAAAGCCGAGTGCTTCAAAGATGCGTCCAAGGCTTGCGCTGAGATCGTTGAAGGAAAACTCGTTGAAAGCTGTGCTCAGGTCACGCCGTTTCTGATCGAGCTTCTCGCTACGCTCATAGCCTGTTGACTTAATATAAGCCATAGCACCGAGGGATATCGCCATAACGACAGCGATAACGAATGCACCGCAGCGCTCAGTGACTTTGAGCTTCATCTGACGCTTCGGGAAGAACAGGTCGTCCTTTCTGACGAAGCCTCCGGTACCGCCGATGTACTCACCGACGTCGATAGTTGACATTGCGAGAAGCGCGAGCCAGTATGCGATAACGAGCATTCCCCAGATGATCGGTATCTCAATGCCGTTATAGAGCCCTATCTCGACAACGGGGAAGGTAACGAGAAGGGGAAGTATCGGGTTAGGACGGCCGATAGTGAAATAGTATATCACAGATGCGAGGAGCCATATCCCGAATATAAGCAGTATCGTGACAGCTTTGCGTTCATCGTCCGGTTCAAGGTCCTTGTAGTAAGCCACGTCAGTGTGGTAGGACTGGCGGTAGATGACATTGTAAACGAACTTGAATCCGAGCGTCAAGGTCCGGCGGAACTTATAGGCTGCTCCGGCGAACACAAGTATCGAGGCGGCGTATATCCAGAGTGCCTTCTTGCTGATGACCGTCAGCGTGATATAGAAGGCGGAGAAGATAAAGGCGGCTGCTATCAGCGGAAAGGCACTGAATTGCAGACTGAACATCCCAAGGAACGACATTATCACCGCAATATAGCCGGATATGGCAATAAGCACGGCGGTAAGCGTCCGGACATCGGTCCTTTTTTTCCGGACAGACATGACAATGCTGTCACAGATAGTGATACCGTTGTTGTTTACCGTTCTTTTTTTCATTATAACTCTATGTCCTTTATAGAAGCGGAGATATGTCCGGCAATGACAGGGATAGTTTTCATGTTATCTCCTGATTCCGGAGCTGTGAAACGGCTGTCTGCGAAAGGGACTATGATAAGCGCGTTCTTTATCTCGGCGCTGATCTCATCAGCAATGAAAGCAGAAGTCTTGCCGTCCTTTTCAGAGGAAACTAACGTAAATGATGAAATGGTCCCGAAGCTTTTTTCCGCAAGATAAGCAGTCGGATCACCGCTGTACAGATTGTCGCTGAACGATGTTATCATCTCATTGACAGCGGCGGTAAGGCTTTCAAAGTCTGTGATGAGCCTCTGTATGAAGTTACCCTGGACAGCGTTGTAGTAAACGAGTTTGTGCATACGCTCATTGCTAATCATGAAGTGCGAGAGCGAAGCAAAGGTCTCGATTATGGTATCGAATACCGGGAGCGTTGAAGGCGAATCCTCATAGCATTTGAGGTCCACGAATATCAGCGCAGGAGCATCTATCGGGAGGCTGTAATCCTTGACTATGAAATCATCCTTCTTGGAACTGAGCTTCCAGTGTATCCTGTTCAGCTTGTCGCCGGGAGAGTATTCCCTGAGACTGAATACCTCGGAGGGATCATCACCGGGCTTGTTTTCGGAGAAGTGTTCGCTTTCCTCATCAATGATGCAGTTTTCGGCGACCGCAGCATCTATCTCGTGGATTTCCGGAGTGACTGCAAGTGAAGCGGTAACTCCCTTGCAGGTACGGAAGCGGAACAGTCTCAGCGGGTCGTAGATATTGATATACGCTGATCTTACAAATACCTGACCGCAGTACTGTGAGCTGAGGCTGAAAGTGACCCTCTGTGTATTCCGCGGCTGTATAGGCATATATATATCGAAGGAGGAAATGCTGTCGCTGAAGATATTGTAATACTCAATATGCGCCTCTGCTTTACCGATAGCGAAAATGCTGTTGTTGGTCAGGCAGAGCTGAACCATAAAATTATTGTTTTTCTCGGTGCTGCCGCTCTGGAGTGCGAACTGTGCGTGGATAGACTTCTTGGCGATGAGCGTCGTAATGAACATCACAATCGGCAGACTGATAATAACGATGAGCAGAACCAGTGCAAAATCCCACACATAGAGAATATAGAAGAAAGAGCATATTATTATGAGCAGAAGAAAGAGAAGCTTTGTCAACAGCATGGCTTCTTACCTTTTGGGCTCTGAAATGCCGGGAACAGGTACCGTACGGAGTATCTCCGAGATTATGCCGGCAGGCGTAGCGTCCGAGAGCTTTGCCTTTGAGTTGAGTATGATGCGGTGCTCGAAGACGTCAGAGCAGATATAGCTAATATCGTCTGGAATGACGTAATCTCTTCCCATAGCAACTGCGATGCCCTTGGAGATCTGCATGAGTGCGAGAGTACCGCGGGGACTTACGCCGAGCTTTACGAGGGGATGATTTCTCGTTGCGGCTGCGAGAGCAACTATATATTCGTAGATGCGGTCGTCAACGTAGATATTGGATATATATTCCTGAAGCTCCATGATGAATGAAGCATCAGCAACTGAGCAGACTGAATCAAGGGGATTGGTGTTGTACTTTGCCTTGAGGATAGCGACTTCACCGTTGAAATCAGGATATCCCATGCTCAGCTTTATCATGAAACGGTCAAGCTGGGAATCGGGGAGGTTATGAGTACCGGCAGAACCGATAGGGTTTTGCGTTGCGATGACTGTATAGGGCTCCGGGAGCTTGTAGGTGTTGCCGTCAACAGTAATGCTTTTTTCCTCCATGAGCTCGAGTAGGGCGGACTGCGTCTTGCTTGAAGTACGGTTTATCTCGTCTGCGAGGAAAAGGTTGCAGAAAGCTACACCGGGACGGAACTCAAATCTGCCGTTGACTTTGTTATATACTGAAAAGCCGGTAACATCGGAGGGGAGAACGTCCGGAGTGAACTGCATACGGTTGTGCTCGAGCGAAAGAGCCTTCGAGAAGGCGAGAGCGAGAGTAGTCTTGCCGACACCGGGGATATCCTCGATAAGGATATGACCCTTGCTCAGAACAGCGAGCAGAACCTTGATGATAATGGCGTCCTTGCCTATAACGGCTTTTTTGACCTCGTTCACAATTGAACTGATCTGGTTTGAATAGTAATTATTGTTCATATTGCATCTCCTGTTTCCTTTATAAGTATCATTATAACACTTTATTTACACTTTTGCAATAGTACGGCTTAAAATTAACCAGTGTATATATAATACATTCAAGTTAGATGATGCTAAATGTCACTGCTTTCATTTATAACCGTTAGCTGATACTAATGATATCTGTTGTTCTGTGATGATTTATTGTTGTGGGAATATCCGCACAAACTTAACAATCGAAGAAAAATGCGGAATACTGACGGACGGCTTGAAGTGCCTTCCCATTACACATACGAAAGGAGAAACCGGAGTGATACATTTCAACTTGACCTGAATGAAATGTGCAGAAGAGGAAATAACCATGATGGAGCGCAGGCTCATAGTTTCTCCGGATTTTTTGCGGTTCTGATGTATGTTTCAATGGGCGGTATGATGTTTGGAATGCCGCTTATAATTCAGCAATATATGGTCGGATTCCTCTTGACAAAGGGCTGTGGATATGGTAAAATTATTGGAGGGAAAGGCATTCAGTAAAAACCCGGACAGAGCGCTCTGAGACAAAATATGAATTTATTTGGTGAAATTGCACAATACCAAACAGTAAAATGCGTTTACTTTCACAATTTTATAATTATTGCTAAAAACATCTTTGACAAAAGCTTCATTTTGTGGTATTATATATATTAGAGTATTATTGCGGCAGTGTGTGCCGCGTATACGTTTTATATTTTTGCAGAGTCCGGTGCCGTTCAGCAGCTATACTGCTCTGGCTTGCGGATATCGGAAAGGAAATGAAATGGCTAAAATCATCGCGGTAACTTCAGGAAAGGGCGGTACTGGTAAATCTACTGTCTGTGCCGGTCTTGGCTATGCCCTTGCAAAACAGGGACACCGTACGCTTATCATCGAGCTTGATTTCGGACTCAGATGTCTTGATATCATGTTCGGTATGGAGAACAGCATTCAGCATGACCTCGGTGAAGTGCTCAACGGTAAGAGAAAAGCTCTTGATGCTGTTGCACAGGTACCTATGGCGAGCAACCTTAGCCTTCTTTGCGCTCCCAAGACGCTTACTCCTGTAAGTGCAGAACAGATCGCTGATATATGCAGCGCTTTAAAGAAGTATTATGAGTACATCATCATAGATACAGGTGCAGGTATCAACTCGCATGTATTTGATATCGTTCAGCAGTCGAATCTCATACTTGTTATATCCACACCGGATCCTGTCTGCATCCGCGATGCAAGCCTTATGTCCGATGAATTCTATAACAGAGGAAACAAGAGCCAGAGACTTATCATCAACAAGGTAAGCAAGAGGGTCATTGGTCATTCACTCGTTGCCAACCTCGATGAGATCATCGACAAGGTCGGCATACAGCTCATCGGCGTTATACCCGATGATTTCAAGATGACCGTTGCTACCGGAAAGGGTAATCCTATACCGGCTGATTCCGAGGCACTCAGAGCATTTGACGCCATTTCCAAGAGACTCGGCGGAGAATTCGTAAAGCTCACCTTCAATAACTGACAGTTCAGAAGCAATTTATCCTCGCGGCAGCAGCTGTTATATACTGCCGCAGCTCATATTTTACTATATTATCACCTTAATCGGAGAGAGGATGTTATTTATGAAGATTGCAATAATCGCGCACGATGCCAAGAAAGAGCTTATGGTGCAGTTCTGCAGCGCATATTGCGGTATTCTTTCCAAGCACACGCTCATAGCGACCAATACCACCGGAAAGCAGGTAAGCGAAGCGACGGGACTTCCTATAAAGAGATATCTCAGCGGGCAGGGCGGAGCTGAACAGATAATGGCTCTGCTTTCATGCAACGAAGTCGATGTTCTCCTCTTTTTCAGAGATCCCATAAACCCCAAGGCTACCGACTACCACGGCATGAATCTTCTCAGGCTGTGCGACGTCCATAATGTGCCTGTCGCAACAAACATCGCGACCGCCGAGCCGCTGATACTTGCCCTTGAAAGAGGCGATCTTGACTGGCGCGAGGTCGGAACCCCCGGTATCTGAACGATTAATTGTCCCTTTATTGGGACAATTTTCATGTTATGGCAATTTGGCATATCTGTTTAATTTTTACGAAAGGCTTGAAAACTTATGGCAATAAACATTAAACGTCCCAACGGTACGGAGGACGTAATTCCCCGTGACGCGCACAAGTGGCACACCGTTGAAAAGGTAGCGAGGGAGACAGCTGAGAGTTACGGATTCGGCGAGATACGCACCCCTACCTTCGAAAATACCGACCTTTTCCTGCGTTCTGTGGGCGAGACAACAGACGTGGTTCAAAAGGAGATGTATACAGTTATCGCCAAGGAGACCAAGTTCACTCTACGTCCGGAGGGTACAGCCGGTGCGATACGCGCTATGCTCCAGAACGGTCTGCTGAATGAAGCTCTTCCGCAGAGGGTATACTATGTGACCTCTTGCTTCCGCCATGAAAGACCGCAGGCTGGACGTCTCCGTGAATTTCACCAGTTCGGTGTGGAAATGGCTGGAAGTCCTTCACCGGCTGCTGACGCGGAAGTGATCTCCCTTGCAAAGAAGATACTTGACCGCCTTGAAATAAAGAATATCGAGCTCCGTGTGAACTCTATAGGCTGCCCGGTATGCCGTGCGAAGTATCACCAGGCACTCAGGGCTTATTTTGAAGCAAGAAAGGAAGAACTCTGCGAGACCTGTCAGGAGAGGCTTGAAAAGAATCCGATGCGAATTCTCGACTGCAAGAGCCCTATCTGTAAGGAAATCGCCAAGGACGCTCCAGTAATTCTTGATTATCTCTGCGAGGAATGCAGCGACCACTTCGAGAAGTTCAAGGGGTATCTCGGCAAGCTCGGCATCTCTTATACCGTTGACCCGAAGATAGTCCGCGGTCTGGACTACTATACCAAGACCGTTTTCGAGTTTGTCACCACTGAGATAGGCGCACAGGGAACTGTATGCGGCGGCGGTAGGTACGACGGACTTATCGAGCAGCTCGGCGGTCAGCACGTCCCGGCTCTCGGCTTCGGAATGGGACTTGAAAGACTTCTGCTTGTCATGGACAAGCAGGGGAGCGAATTCCTCTCGCCGAAGAAGTGCGATATCTACTTTGCAACGATGGGCGATGCTGCACTCGAAAGAGCTATGGAGCTTTCCTCACAGCTCAGGGAATTCGGCTATTTTGCAGAGTTCGACCTCATGCAGAGGGGCTTGAAGCCTCAGATGAAGTATGCCAACAAGATAGGTGCGGCTTTCACAATGGTGCTCGGTGACAATGAACTCACCGAAGGCAAGGCTAAGCTTAAGGAAATGGAAAGCGGCGAGGAGACCGTTGTCAGTCTTGATAACAAATTCGAGACCGTTTTCGAGGAAATATATTTCAATAAGATGATGAATGCAATGGACGACGGAAGCAATCCGCTCTTTGCATTCACAGGGGAGGATAAGTAATATGGCAGACAGTATGAAGGGTCTGAAGCGCACGCATTACTGCGGTGACGTGTCTGAAATAGGCAGCGAGGTCGTTGTCGGCGGATTTGTTGACAGGATAAGGAACAAAGGCGGAGTTATATTCCTCGTTCTCAGGGACAGGACAGGCGTTGTACAGCTTCTTTTCAACGAGACTACCGATCCGGCGATTTTTGATAAAGCAGCTTCGTGCAGGAGCGAATTTGTCATAATGGCAAAGGGCGAGGTGCGCGAGCGTGAGAGCAAGAATGACAAGCTCAAGACCGGCAACGTCGAGATATTTGTTACCGACCTCAGAATACTTGCAAAGGCTCAGACACCTCCCTTCGAGATAGTCAGCGATTCAAAGGTCAACGACGAGCTGAGGCTGAAATACCGCTATCTTGACCTCAGAAGGGCACCCTTGCAGGAGAATATCATCAAGCGCCACGAGATAGCAAAAGTTACGCGCGAATACTTCTACGAGAACGGCTTCCTTGAGATAGAGACTCCTATGATGATGAAGTCCACTCCCGAGGGCGCAAGAGACTACCTTATACCTTCCAGAGTTCATCAGGGCAAGTTCTACGCTCTGCCGCAGTCTCCTCAGATATACAAGCAGCTCCTCATGATAGCAGGCTACGACCGCTATATCCAGCTTGCACGCTGCTTCCGCGATGAGGACCTCCGTGCCGACAGACAGCCGGAATTCACACAGATAGACCTCGAAATGTCCTTTGTTGACGCTGAGGATATCCAGCAGTGTGTTGAAGGCTTCATTCAGCGCGTGTTCAAGGAAGTAATGGGCGTGGACGTACCTACTCCGCTTCCGAGGATAACATTTGCGGACGCTATGAACCGCTACGGCTCTGACAAGCCGGATACACGCTTCGGTTTCGAGATAAACGACATTACAGATGCCGTGAAGGATATAGATTTCCCTGTATTCAAGGATGCTGTTGCAGCCGGTGGTACAGTACGCGCTATCAATGTAAAGGACGGTGCGGCAACGTATACCCGCAAGGAGATAGACAAGCTCGTTGAACACGCAAAGGGTATCGGGGCAAAGGGGCTTGCCTACATACGCTGGGCTGACGAGCCTAACTGCTCGTTCAAGAAGTTCCTTGCTGAGGGCGACCTTGAAAAGATATGCTCTTCGCTTGATGCTAAGGAAGGTGACCTCGTGCTCATCTGCGCCGACAGGACAAAGACCGTCCTTTCAACACTCGGTGCTCTCCGTCTTATCTGCGGAAAGCGTCTCGGAGTTATCCCCGAGGATAAGTACAACTTCCTCTGGATAACCGAAATGCCGTTCTTTGAGTTTGACGAGGACAGCAATACATGGGTAGCTGCACATCACCCCTTCACTATGCCTATGGAGGAGTGTCTCGAATACCTCGACACTGACCCGGCAAATGTCCGTGCAAAGGCATGGGACCTCGTTCTCAACGGCACTGAGCTTTCAAGCGACTCTATGCGTATCACCGACTTTGAGCTCCAGCAGAGAATGTTCGAGGCTCTCGGTATGACCGATGAGGAGATACAGGCTAAATTCGGCTTCCTTGTTGATGCTTACCGCTATGCTGCACCGCCTCACGGTGGTATGGGAATCGGTCTTGACCGTCTCGCAATGATAATGTGCAAGGCTGACAGCCTCCGCGATGTTACGGCATTCCCGAAGGTACAGAATGCGAGTGAGCTCATGTCTGAATGTCCTTCGTTTGTGGACGCCGAAAGCCTTTCAGCGCTCGGCATTGCCGTTACGAATAAAGAAGATGAGTAACCGGTATTACGCGGTCTGCGGCATACTCGAGATAGACGGCAGGATACTTTTCGTCCGCCACACCTACGGTCAGGCAAAGGACAGGATACTCATTCCCGGCGGCTATGTCAAGGAGGGAGAACTTCCCACACAGGCTGTTGCAAGGGAATTTTACGAGGAAACGAAGGTCACTGTAGAGGCTAAATCTGTATTCTCGATACAGTTCAAGCGCGACCAGTGGTGCGTTGTATTCAGACTTGGCTATGTATCTGGCGAGCCCGTGTCGGATGGCTACGAGAACAGCGAGGTGCTGCTGCTTACGCCGGAGGAAGCGGTGAAGCGCCCTGATATCACGAATATGAGCCGTGCTATACTGAATGCCTATATCGCCGACAGGAACAATACCCTTGAACTCGGCGGCTACCGTTCGATATCCCTCAGACCTGAGGAATTTGAGATATTCGGCGTCTGAGCGGCAAATTCTGTAAGGTTGCAAAAAATACTTGACAATCTGTACTGAATGTGATATAATTTATTTGTTGGTCGAATAAACTTCAATGGGGAGCTGTCTGTAGAATAGCTCCCTTTTGTATTTTTTTGCGTTTCCACTTGACAAATCCGGGGAACGGTGCTAAAATATATATAAGATTGACCAACGGTCATTTATTGAGGAGGGATAATATGGCGTCTGAAGCTGTGAACAGAATACTCTCAGCTGAGGCGGAGCTTGAACAGAAGAACGCCGATGCCCGTGTACGAAGCGATGAGCTTGTCAGCGAGGCTGAGATCAGGGCTTCAAAAACTATACAGAAAAAGCTCGGCGATGCAGCTGCCGAGGCTCATAGAATGCGAAGCGAATATGATGCCAGGCTTAAGGAATACACCAAAAAGGCTGAGGCTGACTGCGATGAAGAGCTTGACAGGATACGAGCTGCATCTGAAAAGAACATGGTATCAGCAGTTGACCGTATCATAGCTGAATTCTTCTGAAATTACCTGATATTAAGGAGTGTGATGTGATATATGGCGAAGCTCACAATGAAAAAGATAGAGCTTATCGCGCTTCTGAACGACAGCAAGAAGATAATCGAACTTCTCCAGCGCCGCGGTGTTGTTGAGATCTGCCGCAGCGATGAGGAGCTTCCGTGTGCGAATGTCAATGCCGTAGTAAGTGAATTTGAAAAATTCCGGAGCACCGCGGTGCAGGCACTTGACGTTCTCGATATATACTGTCCTGAGAGATCAACGCTCGATCGAATACTCGGAAACCGTACCGAGGTCGAAAAGCACGCATTCGGAAGGGAAGCGATGAACCTTGAAGCGGTCATGGATTCTGCTGGTGAGATATTGCACAGCAGCAAGGAGATCACGGACTGCGAAGCAAGAAGGGCTCAGCTCGAAGTCAGGAGCGACATTCTCAGACAGTGGACGGCTCTTGATGTTCCGCTGAATTTTACCGGTACCGAGCTGACGACTGCGTTCATTGGAACGCTGCCATGTCAGATAAATGCTGAAAAGCTTGCGGAAGCGCTTCCGGACTGTGCGGACATTGAGATAATCTCCTCATCGAAGGAGCAGACCAATCTGTTCGTTATTTGCAGCGATACCGCTGCAGAGGAGACAGAAGCGTCACTCAGGAAGTTTTCCTTTATTCCGGTCGCTGACCCGGAGAATAAAACTCCGGCGGAGCTGCTGAGCCTTTACGATGACGAAAGGGCAAAGCTTGCAGAAACCGCTGAAAAGGCTGCTGAGAATATCCGTGTCCACAGCAAGATGCGCCGTGAGCTTGAATTTACAGTGGATTATCTCCAGATGCGAAAGGATAAATACGAAGCTCTCAATTCTGTGGGATTTACCGGCACTGCCTTCGTGCTTACGGGATATATTCCCGAAAAGTGTACGGATAGCCTTAAAAAGGAGCTCGAAGCGAAGTATACAGTATATATCAATTATTCCGATCCTGCCGAGGACGAGGACGTTCCCGTTCTGCTTGAAAACAGCAGCTTCTCCGCACCGGTCGAGGGCATAACTAAGATGTACGCTATGCCGGGCAAGCGGGACGTTGACCCGACACCGGTCATGTCGTTCTTCTACTATCTTTTCTTCGGAATGATGCTTTCGGATGCGGGTTACGGTCTTGTGATGCTTATAGGTACGACCCTTGCGCTGAAAAAGTTCAGGCTCGAGACTACCATGAGGCGCACACTTGAAATGTTCCGGAACTGTGGTATTTCAACGCTCATATGGGGAGCGCTTTTCGGAAGCTGGTTCGGAGATATCATACAGGTTGTTGCAAAGGAATTTGTCGGCAAGGAGATAGGCAGTACCGCACTGTGGTTCGAGCCTACGAATGACCCTATAAAGCTGCTGCTGTTCGCTTTCGGACTCGGTATTATCCACCTGTTCGTCGGTGTTGCGGTATCGTTTAGAATGACATGGAACGAGGGACGGAAACTTGATGCAATGCTTGATACACTTCCGATATATATGATAATAATTGGCGTAGCACCGATCGGAGCTGCGATATTCACGGAAGTACCCGGAGTGCTGAAATCTATCGGAATACCGTTGATGACAGCTGGCGCGGCACTTCTGCTGCTCACATCAGGAAGGGGCTCGAAATCTGTATTCGGAAAGTTCTTCGGCGGCCTTTATGCGCTGTACAATACTGCGACCGGCTGGCTGAGCGATATACTTTCCTATTCGAGACTTCTTGCTCTCGGACTTGCAACAGGTTCGATAGCGAGCGTTATAAACCTTATCGGTACTATGCCTGAGAATATCGTATTCAAGGCTGTTCTGCTGACGGTTGTATTCGTCCTGGGACATTCTGTGAATATGGCAATAAATCTTCTCGGCGCATATGTTCATACAGACAGATTACAGTTTGTTGAGCTGTTCTCGAAATTCTACACAGGCGGCGGACGTGAATTCCAGCCGCTCACAGTAAATACCAAATACATAAAATTCAAGGAGGAAAATAACAATGAGTAGTATGGGACTTGCATTAGCAATTATAGGAGCTGCCTGTGCGGCATTATTTGCTGGTATCGGCTCTGCGAAGGGAGTAGGACTTGTAGGTGAGTCTGCCGCAGGTGTAGTTTCAGTCGATCCGAACAAGTTCAGCAAGGTGCTTATTCTCCAGCTTCTCCCGGGTACACAGGGACTTTACGGACTTCTCACATCTATCCTCATTCTCAGAAAGATAGGCATTCTCGGTGGAACTGCCATTGACCTTACAGTAGCTCAGGGACTGATGTTCCTCGGCGCTGCACTGCCTATCGCTGTTGTCGGACTTTTCTCAGGTATCGCACAGGGAAGAGCTGCTGCGGCTGCTGTCGGAATCACCGCAAAGAAACCGGAGCATAACGGAAAGGGTATCATTATAGCAGCAATGGTCGAGTTTTACGCTATCCTTGCCCTTCTCGTATCTATTCTTATAATAAACAATATTTCAGTATGATCGTCGGAGGTGGATTATGTCCGGACTTGACGAAATAATCAACATCATTTCAACCCAGCAGAAGGAAAATGAAGACAGGCTTATGAGCTCGGCTGCGAGTAAAGTAAGTGCGATAAATAAGCAGGCTGCGGCTGATGCGGAAAAGGCTTATTCAGATTATATCAAAAAGGCAGCGGAATCCGCCGCCCGTGACTATGAGAATTCCTGCAATTCTGTCGATGCTGCTATGAAAAGAAGAATACTCGAATTCAAGGTCGCACAGATTGACCGAGCGATCGACAATACAGTAAAGAAGCTCGTTTCACTTCCGGCTGAGGAATACTTCTCAATGCTCACGAGGCTCATAACATCAAAGCTCAGAAGCGGCGAAGGCACAGTATGGCTCGGCAGCCGGGATCTTGCAAGGCAGCCTTCAGACTTTGCGGAGAATATCAGCAGAGCTGCTGCTGAAGCTGGATGTACTGTCAGGATATCGGGCAAACCTGCCGATATCCCGGACGGCTTCGTTCTCCAGTACGGCAATATCTCCGAGAACTGCTCGTTCAGGGCTGTTCTTGAAGCGGAACGCGATGCGGTAAGAGATACCGCTGCAAGGGAATTATTCAGGTAGGTGATAAGATGAGCGCAACAGAATACGCAAGCGCTGTCGCAGCTGTAAAGGCTATGGAGAGCGGTCTGCTCACACACAGCGATATAGACCAGCTTATCGGTACATCTGCGCTTTCAGATATGAGAACGCTCCTCGATTCAAAGCTTTCCTTCCCGAAGACTATGGAGGAGGTATGGGGACTGCTCACCAGCTATGCTCCCGGCAATGAGACGCTGAAGATTCTGCTCTACCGGAACGATTTCCACAACCTTAAGGCTGTTCTGAAGTCCAAGCTTTCCGGCAGGGAAGTGTCAGGCTGCTGCGTTTCACCGTCGAATGTAAACTATAGCGAGATCGACGCGGCTTTTACCTCGAAGGACTATGATACTCTTCCAGCTTATATGCGGGAGGCTGCCGATGATGCGTATGAGCTTGCTACACGCACTCTTGACGGTCAGCTTTCGGATTCGATTATAGACAAGGCTGCGCTTGCTGCCATGCAGAAAAGCGCCGATGATCTCGGAAATGACTTCATGAAAAGATTTGCCGTTCTTACGACAGTCTGCGCGGACATCAAGACCGCATACAGGTGCAGTCTGATGCAGAAACCACGGCATTTCCTTGAACGTGCGATATGCGGAAGTTCCGAGCTTGACAGGGAATTTCTCATATGGGCTGCACTTTCCGGTACTGACGGACTTCTCAGACAGCTCGAGGCCACTCCATACAACGAGGCTGTGAAGCTTCTACGCGAGTCGCCGGCTCAGTTTGAGAAATGGTGCGATGATATAATCGTTGAACACGCTGAGAGTGCAAGGATGCAGGCTTTCGGAGTTGAACCGCTCGCTGCCTACTATATTGCAAAGGAAGCGGAACTGAAAAATCTCCGTATACTAACAGTCTGCAAGGAATGCGGAACTGACAGGGATACTATCACGGAAAGGATGAGGAAGCTCTATGTATAAGGCAGCCGTTATCGGTGACAGTGCAAGCGTTTCCGGCTTTGCTGCACTCGGACTTTCTGTGTTCTGTGAAACAGAACCGGAACGCATAAAAAAGCTTCTGACAAGACTTGCCGCAACTGATTTTGCCGTGATATATATAACAGAGCCAGCGGCGGCTCTCGTCAGCGATACGATAAATAAATACAGAAGCAGCAGACTGCCGGCGATAGTCCTTATCCCTGCGATAGAAGGCAATACCGGAGAGGGCATGAGGTCGCTGCATGATGCGGTCGAAAAGGCAGTAGGCTCAGATATACTCAATTAGAAAAGAGGCTGATGATACCCAATGAGCAGCATAGGTACAATAGTAAAGGTTTCGGGTCCTCTCGTTGTCGCAGAGGGAATGAGGGACTCTAATATGTTTGACGTTGTCCGCGTCAGCAATAAAAGGCTTATCGGTGAGATAATCGAGATGCACGGCGACCGTGCCTCAGTGCAGGTCTATGAGGAGACCTCCGGTCTCGGAACAGGCGAGCAGGTGGAGTCCACAGGTGAGCCTATGAGCGTTGAGCTCGGACCGGGGCTTATAGGCAGTATCTTCGACGGTATACAGCGTCCGCTCGATGATATCCGCAGGGTCGCCGGAAACAGTCTCCAGCGAGGCGTTGAAGTGCCCTCTCTCAAAAGGGACAGGGTATGGAAGTTCGAGCCTGCCGTTGAGGAAGGCGACAAGGTAGTCGGCGGTGATATCATAGGTACCGTTCAGGAAACGGATATCGTTCTCCATAAGATCATGGTCCCCAACGGCGTTGAGGGCAAGGTGAAAACAATAAAGTCCGGCGAATTCCACGCCGATGAGACTGTATGCGTGGTCACGACAGCAAACGGCGAGAGGGAGCTTTCCCTGATACAAAAATGGCCGGTACGCCGCGGCAGACCCTACAAGAAGAAGCTCTCCCCGGATATGCCTCTTGTAACGGGGCAGCGAGTAGTTGACTGCCTTTTCCCGATAGCAAAGGGCGGCGTTGCGGCTATCCCCGGACCTTTCGGAAGCGGCAAGACCGTAACTCAGCACCAGCTTGCAAAGTGGGCTGATGCTGATATAATCGTGTACATCGGATGCGGCGAGCGCGGAAACGAAATGACCGACGTTCTCAACGAGTTCCCGGAGCTTATAGATCCGAACACGGGCAAATCGCTCATGGAGCGTACCGTGCTTATCGCAAATACATCGGATATGCCTGTTGCAGCGCGTGAAGCTTCCGTTTACACCGGTATCACCATTGCAGAGTATTACCGTGATATGGGCTATTCCGTTGCACTTATGGCTGATTCGACTTCACGCTGGGCTGAGGCTCTCCGTGAGATGTCGGGACGTCTTGAGGAAATGCCCGGCGATGAGGGCTATCCTGCCTACCTCGGAAGCCGTCTCGCTCAGTTCTATGAGCGTGCGGGCAGAGTCATTTCCAACGGGACAGAGGGCAGGGAAGGTGCACTTTCCGTTATCGGCGCAGTTTCGCCTCCCGGCGGTGATATTTCTGAGCCTGTTTCGCAGGCAACTCTCCGTATCGTAAAGGTTTTCTGGGGACTTGATTCAAACCTCGCCTACCAGAGACACTTCCCGGCTATAAACTGGCTCACGAGCTATTCCCTCTATGCGGATTCTCTTGCCAAGTGGTATGATAACAACGTTTCTGTTGACTGGATGAAGGATAGAGCAAGGTTCATGGCAATTCTTCACGATGAATCCGAGCTGAAGGAAATAGTTAAGCTTATCGGTATGGACGCTCTCTCCGCAGGTGACCGCCTCAAAATGGAGACTGCACGTTCTATCCGTGAGGACTTTCTCCACCAGCTCGCATTCCATGAGGTCGATACATATACCAGCCTTAAAAAGCAGCTCTACATGATGAAGCTGATACTCAATTTCAACGATGAGGCTGCCGAAGCAATAAAGAAGGGTGCCGATATAGAGGAGATATCCGGACTTCCTGTCCGTGAAAAGATCGGACGTTTCAAGTATGTACCGGAAGCTGACACCGACCGCGAATTCAGCGCGGTATCAGTTGAGATATCCTCTGAGCTCGATGACCTGCTGAGAAGGGAGAAGGACTAATGCCAAGAGAATACAGAACTATTGAAGAAGCGGCAGGTCCTCTGCTGCTCGTAAAGGACGTTGAGAACGTCACATACGGCGAGCTTGCCGATATCAGACTTTCAAACGGCGAGAAAAGGCGCTGCCGCGTGCTTGAGATAGATGGCACGAATGCGCTTGTACAGCTTTTCGAGAATGCTGCCGGTATCAACTTAAAGGACAGCAGCGTGGTATTCTCCGGTCATCAGATGGAGCTCGGCGTTTCCGAGGATATGCTCGGACGAGTTTTTGACGGTATGGGACGTCCTATCGACGACGGTCCAGAGATAATCCCGGATATGCGTATGGACGTAAACGGACTTCCGATGAATCCGGTCGCAAGAAGATACCCGCAGGAGTTCATACAGACCGGTGTTTCGGCAATTGACGGACTGAATACCCTCGTAAGAGGACAGAAGCTCCCGATATTCTCGGCGAGCGGACTTCCGCACGCTCAGTTTGCCGCTCAGATAGCACGTCAGGCTAAGGTACGCGGCAAGGACGAGCAGTTTGCCGTTGTATTTGCCGCAATGGGCATAACCTTCGAGGAATCGGAATACTTTGTTCAGAGCTTCAAGTCAACAGGCGCGATTGACAGAACAGTGCTGTTCATAAATCTTGCGAACGATTCCGCTATCGAGAGACTTGCAACTCCTAAAATGGCACTTACTGCTGCGGAGTATCTTGCATTTGAAAAGGGTATGCACGTTCTTGTTATACTCACAGATATCACCAACTATGCGGACGCTCTTCGTGAGGTATCGGCTGCGAGAAAGGAAGTTCCCGGACGCCGCGGCTATCCTGGTTATATGTATACCGACCTTGCAACTATCTACGAGCGTGCAGGACGTCAGGAGGGCAAAGAGGGAAGTATCACCATGATACCAATTCTCACCATGCCCGAGGACGACAAGACCCACCCTATCCCTGACCTTACCGGCTACATCACAGAGGGACAGATAATCCTCTCGCGTGAGCTTTACCGCAAGGGAATCAATCCACCTGTGGACGTTCTTCCGTCCCTGTCAAGACTTAAAGATAAGGGTATCGGCGAGGGCAAGACCCGTGCCGACCATTCGGATACGATGAACCAGCTCTTCTCCGCATACGCAAGAGGAAAGGACGCGAAGGAGCTCATGGTAGTTCTCGGTGAGGCAGCCCTCACTCCTACCGACCTTCTCTATGCAAAGTTTGCCGATGAATTCGAGCGCAGATACGTCTCACAGGGCTTTGAAAATGACCGAAGCATCGAGGATACGCTTTCTATCGGATGGGAGCTGCTGAAGCTTCTCCCAAGGAGTGAGCTGCGCCGTATCAGGGAAGAATACCTTACAAAGTATTACGACACTCAGAAATGAGGTGAGCTGATTGGCAAGACTTAACGTGAACCCCACGCGAATGGAGCTCAGCAAGCTCAAAGCCAAGCTTGTTTCCGCACGCCGGGGACATAAGCTGCTCAAAGACAAGCGCGATGAGCTTATGAGGCAGTTCATGATACTGATTAAGGAGAACCGTCAGCTCCGCAGCGAGGTCGAGACTGCTATCGCTGAGGCTGACCGTTATATGGCTGTTGCAGGTTCTGTTATGCAGCGCGAGATGCTTGAAACTGCACTTATGCTACCGAAGCAGGAGGTCGAGCTTGAAGTCGGCGAGAAGAACGTCATGAGCGTCATGATACCGGTCTTTGACCCGAAATACCGTACAAGCGATGCAAATGACATCTATTCCTATGGTACTGCTTTCACCTCCATTGACCTTGACGGTGCAGTAAAGGCACTGAGCGAGGTCTTTCCGAAGATGATAAGGCTTGCGGAGGTTGAAAAGGCGTGTCAGCTTATGGCGGACGAGATAGAAAAGACCCGCCGCCGTGTAAACGCTCTCGAGCACATCATGATACCGGATTATGAGGAGACTATCAAGTTCATCACGATGAAGCTCTCCGAGAACGAGAGAAGCACCACTACTTCGCTCATGAAGGTCAAGGATATGGTGCTAAAGCAGAAGCATAACTATCACTGATAAAAAATGAGCCCCGAAGCCATATTGCTTCGGGGCATTTGTTTGCGGTCAGCGCCTTATTTTATCCTTAATACGCAGACTTGCTTCAATATGCATTATCCAATGCCTTGAAAACGGCATTTGTATCAAGCCACGGATATCTTTGCCGCACCAATAGTCAATTAGCCACGCGGCGTTCTCGTTACTGCTCACGACATTCATTTTTTGAAGTACATCTCTGCGCTCCACGGATATTTTCTGTCTGAGCCTTTCAAAAGGCATATCGCGGAGTATAGCTTCTGTGCTTTCTCTGACCTCATAGATATATGAATACAGCCCGTTGATATCCAACTGCTTTGAAAACTCGGAAATCTCGTTCTTTACAAGCTCATTTCCAGTCGTTATGATCGGAGAGCTGATTCGCTTCTGATAATTGCCTGAGAAGAATACCTGTTCATCGCAATTGATCAGTGTATGTGCAACGATATCCTCTATCCTGAAAATATGCCACAGCGAATATGCGACAGTCTTACTGTGATAACCGTCCGCTTTTATGAAAGGTATCGCATTAAAGTCCTCTCTGGACAGGTCATTTTTGAATGATATTATTGTCTGCATGAGCTTATTGCGCAATTCAAACAGTGTATTCATGCAGTCAGGAAAAGAGTCCCTCTTTTTGATTTTAGCCTGCATCGTCTTATTCAGTTCAGACCATTCTTTATTCATATCATTCACCAGCATTCCTGTAATTATTATTGTATAGCACTTATGCCGTTTTAGCAAAAAACGCTGCCGTAATGGCAGCGTTCTCATTAATTACTTATTCTGCTTAGCTTCGATATCAGCAAGAGCGTCCTTGCGTGAGAGGTTGAGGCGGTTCATGCGGTCATAGCCGAGAACCTTAACAACGATCTCGTCGCCTACGGTAACAACGTCCTCCACCTTTTCAACTCTTGACTTGTCAAGCTTGGAGATGTGTACAAGTCCGTCAACTCCGGGAACGATCTCAACGAATGCACCAATCTCGATAGTCTTTACTACCTTTCCTCTGTAAAGAGCGCCTACCTCGGGACCGAAGGCGATAGTATTAACGATCTGGAGAGCCTTTCTTGCATTCTCGCCGTTGATACCGCTGATGAATACGTTACCGTCATCGTTGATGTCGATCTTTACATCGCAGTCAGCGGATATCTTCTGGATGACCTTTCCGCCGGAACCGATAACTTCACGGATCTTGTCTACGGGAACCTTTGTCTGGAGCATCTTGGGAGCGTACTTGCTGACGTCAGCTCTGGGCTCAGGAATAGCCTTCAGCATGATCTCGTCGAGGATATAGATACGAGCCTTTCTTGTTTTCTCGAAAGCCTCCTTGATGATAGCAGGAGTAAGACCGTCGACCTTGATATCTACCTGGATAGCAGTGATTCCCTTGTGAGTACCGCCGACCTTGAAGTCCATGTCGCCGAAGAAGTCCTCAAGGCCCTGGATATCTACCATTGTCATGAATTCATCACTGTCAGGCTTAGTGATAAGACCGCAGGAGATACCTGCAACGGGAGCCTTTATCGGAACGCCAGCGTCCATGAGTGCGAGGGTAGAACCGCAGATTGAGCCCTGTGATGTTGAACCGTTGGAGGAGAGAACCTCGGAAACAAGTCTGAATGAATAGGGGAATTCCTCAACAGAGGGGATAACAGGAGCAAGAGCTCTCTCAGCGAGCGCACCGTGACCGATCTCGCGGCGTCCGGGACCTCTGCTGGGCTTGGTCTCGCCGACTGAATAGCTCGGGAAGTTGTACTGGTGCATATATCTTTTGGTATCTTCCTCATCGAGACCGTCGAGCTTCTGAGCGTCGCTGACAGGACCGAGTGTAGCGATAGTGAGAACCTGTGTCTGACCTCTTGTGAAAAGGCCTGAGCCGTGAACTCTGGGGAGAAGACCAACTTCAGCAGCAAGAGGACGGATCTCGTCGATACCTCTGCCGTCAACACGCTTGCCCTCGTAAAGCCAGTTGCGGACGATCTTCTTCTGGAGCTTGTAGATGCACTCGTCGATCATAGCGATCTGCTCGGGGTACTTCTCATCAAAGTTAGCGTGAATATCGTCAACGATAGGAGCAAGTCTCTCGTCGCGGACATTCTTGTCGTTTGTATCAAGAGCGAACTTTACTCTGTCGCTTGCGAAAGCCTCGATAGCATCGAACATATCGTGGTCAACTTCCATTGACTCAAATGCGAACTTGGGCTTGCCGATCTGTGAACGGATATCGCTGATGAAAGCGACCATCTTCTTGATCTCCTCATGACCCTTGAGGATAGCTTCGAGCATTGTGTCCTCGGGAACCTCGTTAGCGCCAGCCTCGATCATAACGATCTTTTCGGCTGTACCGGCAACGGTAAGTACAAGGTCTGTCTTTGCTCTCTGCTCGAGAGTGGGGTTGAGGACGATCTCGCCGTCAACGAGACCAACGTTGATGCCGGCGATAGGACCGTTCCACGGGATATCGGAAATAGAGATAGCGATTGAAGTAGCTATCATACCTGTGATCTCGGGTGAGTTGTCAGGCTCAACAGCAAGGACAGTCATAACAACGGAAACGTCGTTTCTCATATCCTTCGGGAAAAGGGGACGTATAGGTCTGTCAACGCAGCGGGAAGTAAGGATAGCCTTTTCAGTGGGCTTTCCCTCTCTCTTTGTGAAGCTTCCGGGGATCTTGCCTACGGAGTAGAGTCTCTCCTCGTAGTCAACTGAGAGCGGGAAGAAGTCAACGCCTTCTCTGGGCTTTGCGCTTGCAGTAACGTTAGCCATAACTACTGTCTCGCCGTATCTTACCCAGCAAGAGCCGTTAGAAAGACCGCAGGTCTTGCCTGTCTCTACAACGAGAGGTCTTCCGGCATAGGTAGTTTCAAATTTTCTGTAATTCTCGAACATAAAATACCTCCTGTAAAATATAGAATTTTAGCAGCGGCTTTAGCAATAAACTCTGGCGCATAACAGGATAAGCGTGCCTATGAGCCACAGTTTAATGCTAAAAGCCATAGCTGCATCTGTTTGTGAGAAAGACGTAAAGGCAGAAGGGGATGCCCCCTCTGCCTTCATGAACGTATGATCACTTACGGAGACCGAGCTTCTCTACAACAGCACGGTATCTGTTGATGTCCTTCTTCTTGAGATAAGCGAGAAGGTTACGTCTGTGACCAACCATCTTGAGAAGACCTCTTCTGGAGTGGTGGTCGTTCTTGTGGGTCTTGAGATGAGCAGTAAGGTCGTTGATCCTTCTTGTAAGGATAGCAATCTGCACCTCAGGAGATCCTGTGTCATTCTCGTGAGTTCTGTTAGCCTCGATTACGGCTGTCTTTTCATCTTTCAGTAACATTGAAAGCACCTCATAATAAATATATTCCGTCAACTCAGAGCAGGGTGATAATGAGGACAAGCCCATGTCCAAGTACACGGTGATAATATTATATCATATAATTCCGCATTTGTAAAGGGCTTTTTTGAAAAAATTCAGAAAATTGACAGCTTCGGTTTTCCCGGGTGTATAATATGCACTAATTAAAGGAAGCTAACTATACAGTATGCACTAAGTACAAATAAAAAACTTGACTATTTTCCTGTTATGTGATAAAATAAGTATGTAAAACCTGAATTTCAGCCGGATGGAGGTAATTATACATGAAAAAAGATGAATTCGCATATGTCTGGACAGATAAGAAACGTACCCTTTTCGGTCTGCCTATCTCATTCACAAGATATTTTCTCACAGAAACAAAATTCATAACAAGGACCGGCTTCCTGAGTGTTGATGAGGACGAGATCGACCTTTACAAGATAACTGATAAGAAGGTAAGGTTCCCGTTCTTCCAGAGAATGTTCAAATGCGGCTCGATCATCATTTACAGCCGTGATGCTGATACTCCTTCCAAGGAGATACACTGCATCAAGAATGTACGTCAGGTCTCTGAGCTCCTCGACAAATATCTCAATATCATGCGCGACAAGTATGGCATCAGAGGCAGGGATATGATAAACTTCCACGACCACTATGACGATGTTGATACCAGCAACGATTTCGATATTATTTGATCAGCAGGTGATATAATGCTATCCTTCATAACAGAAAAACAGTCCTGCTGGGAAAGGCTCAAGGCTGAAAAGCGCCCGATATTCATTTACGGTATGGGTGACGGCGCACTGAAAATAATGTCCGTTTTCAGGCAGATGGAAATTGCTGTATCCGGCATTTTTGCAAGCGACGATTTCGTCAGAGGTCACTCCTTCGAGGGCTTCCGCGTACATAAGCTTGCCGAGATAGAGGAAGCTGTCGATGACTTTGTAGTAGTTCTCGCGTTTGCTGCCGGCTATCAGGAGATAGTCGATAAGATACAGGATATAGCTTCAAGACATACCCTGTATGTGCCGGACGTTCCCGTTGTCGGACAGGGCATATTCACCTATGAATACTGTCAGGACAACGCCGATAAGATACAGAAGGTCTATGACAGCCTTGCCGATGATTATTCTCGGAAGGTCTATGCCAATATACTCAACTTCAAGATCAGCGGCAAGATAGAATATCTCTCAGCAGTCACTTCGACAAAGGCTGAGATATACAAGAAAATAATCCGTCCGGGTCTTAACGAGCTCTATGTTGACCTCGGTGCATACAACGGCGATACCATAAAAGAACTGCTTGAATATACCTACGGCAAGTATGCCGCAGTCTATGCCTTTGAACCGGACAAGAAGAATTTCCGCAAGCTTGCGAGGTTCGTTGACGGTATGAACCATGTCTATGCCTATAATGCGGCGGCATGGTGCAAGGACGGTGAGCTTCCATTTGCGGCAAAGGCTGGCAGACAGTCTGCTATCTCAGCCGATTCTGAGAATACCGTCATAGCTCTTACAGTTGACAGTATACTCGGCAAAAAAGCGGCAACAATAATTAAAATGGACGTCGAGGGCTTTGAGCGCGAGGCGATATGGGGAGCGGCACAGTGCATAGCTCACCACGCTCCGAAGCTTATGATATCACTCTACCACAGGAATGAGGATATCTTCGAGCTCCCCCTGCTGATAAAGACCCTCAATCCCTCATACAAGCTGTATATCAGGCATCAGCTCTATATACCTGCATGGGAGACGAACCTTTACGCTGTATTATAACAAAGCGAGGGATTGCAGAAGCAGTCCCTCATATTTTATCTGAACGGAAGGTATAACTATGGATAAAACAGCAAGAATGAAAGAGCTCAATGCCCTCCTTGAAAAAGCCGCCTCAGCGTACTACAATACTGGCGAGGAGATAATGAGCGACCACGAGTATGATGCTCTTTACGACGAGCTTGAAAGGCTCGAAAAGGAGACCGGCATAGTCCTCAGCGGCAGCCGGACGCAGAAGGTGGGCTTTGAAGTCGCATCTTCGCTGAAAAAAGTCAGACATGAGTCTAAAATGCTGTCCCTTGACAAGACGAAAAGCATTGATGAGCTTGCGGCATGGCTCAGCACGAACAAGGGATTTCTGAGCTGGAAGCTCGACGGTCTTACGCTCGTACTCACCTATGAGAACGGCTCGCTCGTGCAGGCGGTAACACGCGGAAACGGAGAGGACGGCGAGGATATCACATCAAACGCTGTTCACATGAAGGGGATACCCTCACGCATTCCCTTTGCCGGAAAACTTGTCGTCCGCGGGGAATCTCTTATCACCTACAAGGATTTCGAGAAGGTGAATGCCGTTGCCGATGAAGGGGCAAAGTACAAAAACCCACGCAACCTCTGCGCCGGAACGGTACGCAACCTTGATCCTAAGGTCACTGCCGAGCGTGGAGTGAACTTCTTTGCTTTCAACCTTGTATCGGCTGACGGACTGAACGACAACTCCTTCTCTTCGCGCCTGAAATGGCTCAGCACTATGGGCTTCCAGACCGTATACGGTGTTGTCACGGACGCAGACGGCATAAGAGACGAAGTCCTGAGATTTGAGGGCATGATAGAGCAAAACGAATTTCCCTCCGACGGACTTGTACTCATGCTCGAAGATGTTGCCTACGGTCTGAGCCTCGGCGAGACCTCCCACGCTCCGAGAAACGGGATAGCGTTCAAGTGGCGCGATGAAACTGCTGATACAAAGCTCATCAGAGTGGAATGGTCAGCGAGCCGGACGGGTCTGCTCAATCCTGTCGCTGTCTTTGAGCCGGTCGAGCTTGAAGGAACTACCGTTTCGAGGGCATCGGTGCATAATGTCAGCATTGTCAGACAGCTGAAGCTCGGTGAGGGCGATACCGTTACCGTTTACAAGGCGAATATGATAATCCCTCAGATACTCGAAAACAAGACCGGCTCGGACAGCCTTGACATACCGGAAGTCTGTCCCGTATGCGGCGGACGGACTGAGATAAAAAGCACGGACGGCACTGATACGCTTATCTGCACCAATGCTGAGTGTGCTGCGAAGCACATAGGGAAATTCGAGCATTTCGTCCAGCGTGACGCTATGAACATTGTGGGAATGTCTACGGCAACTATCGAGACGCTTGTCAGCGAGGGCTGCATATCACACTACCGCGATTTCTACCACCTTGCCGACCACAAGGAGAAGATAACCTCGCTCGAAGGCTTCGGCGAAAAGTCCTATGCAAAGCTCATCGAGGCTATCGAGACTTCTCGCCGTACAGAGCTCAGCCGTGTGCTGTATGCTGTCGGTATACCCAATATCGGAAGGGCGGCATCAAGGATTATCTGTGCACTCTATAAGACTCCAGGAGAGCTGCCACGACTGACTGCGGAGGAACTGACCGCGATAGACGGCATCGGCGAAGTGCTTGCCAGTGAATACGTCCGCTGCTTTTCCGATGAAGCTTTCCTTAAAGAGTACAACGACCTTGTTGCTGAGCTTGATATAATTCAGGCAGCGGAGGTCGATATGGCTTCTGGTATTGCAGGAAAGACCTTTGTTATTACCGGCTCTGTTACCATATGGAAAAACCGCAGTGAGCTGAAAAGCTTTATCGAGCAGAACGGCGGAAAGGTCGCATCGTCTGTGACCTCGAAAACCGATTACCTCATCAATAACGACTCTGCTTCAAATTCGACCAAGAACAAGACCGCGAAATCTCTCGGAGTAAGCATCATCACCGAGGAAGAATTTAAGGCATTGCTGGAAGCGTAAATGTATAAAATGTAGGGCGCACAATGTGCGCCCTTTCTGATGTATGCTTCAGTCACGCCATTTCTTGCGGTAGGCGAAGCAGGTGAGGTTTTCGGAGCGTTTGAACTGCCTTGCGAAATAGCTCTGGTCGTTGAAGCCGCACAGGTGTGCTATCTCCTCGACCGAGCGTTCAGAAAAGCGGAGAAGCTGTTTTCCGTAGTTTATCCGGGCGTTGATTAGGTGCTGGAATATCGTCATTCCGTAGATCTTCTTGTACTCTCTTGTCAGGTAGAATTTGCTTATGTAGAACTCTGATGAGAGACCTTCAAGGGAGATATCCTCGCTGAAATGCTCGGAAATGTACCTGTGTACGGCACTAAGTTTCTGGCGCAGTGCAGAGTCGTAGTGCTTTTCGCTGCTGCCAGAGGTCAGAGCGACCGTCAGCAATTCAACTATGAGTTTAGAAGTGATTATCTCTGCATCGGGCGCATTCTGTTCGTTCAGCGATATCATCTCACTTATTGCGGCTATAACGCGGTCAAATGAAGCCGGAGAGAAAACGTTGCGCGACTGTGAGATGAAGTATTCGTAGTATTGCTGTGAGGTGCTGCCGTTGAAGTGTACCCACATAAGCTCCCAAGGCTCACGGTCCGAGCACTTGTAGTAATGCGGTACGCGGCAGTCGATGAAGAAGCAGTCGCCTTTGGAGAGCGCAAAGCTCTCGCCGCCGTAGCTGAGTTCGCCGTGACCGTCTGCAACGGCAACGAACAGGAAGGATTCAAGGTTTTCACGCTGTGCGGCTGTCGCATCGGAAGTCCTTATCGTGCCTGCCTCCTGAATGTAGAAGAAGGCGTTCCTTGCGTTAGGGCTCGGGGTGCATA
This sequence comes from Ruminococcus sp., assembly GCA_017525915.1. GTDB lineage: Bacteria > Bacillota > Clostridia > Oscillospirales > Ruminococcaceae > Ruminococcus. The sequence goes on along the minus strand of JAFXSC010000022.1, from coordinate 322,575 downwards.
TCAGCCTTTTTGTATTGCTGTGATCCTGCTCCATAGTAATGTCCTTTCTTGGTGGATTGGCGTTATTTCAGGAAAATTATCAGCAGTATAACTGCTGCCGACAGGATAAGCGCCGCGCGGAGGTATTTCAGGCGGTGCTTTTTTACGGCGGAATATTCCGGCATTATCATCGCCACATAGCGTGAAGCTTCCTCCTCTGCAACCTCCTCGGGAAGTTCAAGGATATGCGGTCTGAGGCAGAGGACAGCCCTCTCGAAATATGCGCTGTCGTTTGTCTTTATCTCGATTATTCTTCTGTTTACGCCTTTTATCATAATTACCTCCGAAAATGTATTCGGAGAGAGTATTGACGCCCGGGGGATGATTATTCAGTCCTGCCGGAAATACTTCTTATGTAGTGGAAAAGGTACTGCTGGGCTATGCCTGCGTTTTCCGCAGCGTATTCAGGGAAGCCGTCCGGATAGTAAGCGGCGAGCACGCGCTTTATCCACACGTCGATCGGGAAAGCCTCGGTCCTGTGCATACCGTAGAGCAGAACGCATTCCGCGACCTTAGGACCGACACCCTTTATCTCCATGAGGGCTTTCCTTGCGCTGTCTATGGGCATTTCAGCAATCCCGGAGAGGGAAGTGATACCTGCGGCTGTCCGTGAAGAAGCATCGCAGATGTACTTAGCCCGGAAACCGCTCCTGAGATAAGCGAGGGTGTCAGGAGTTTCCGTAGCAAGTTCCTCAGCTTCCGGAAAACGTCCGCCGTACTTATCGCAGAGCCTTCCGATTATGCCCTTGATGCGCGGTATATTGTTGTTCTGGGAAATGATGAAGGAAACGAGACATTCCCAGCTGTCCTGCCTGAGAAGCCTTATACCGCCTGCAAAGCTGCAAGCCTTTGAGAGTGTTTCGTCTTCCGAGAACTGCCGCTTCAGTTCGGAGTAGTTTGTATCAAGGTCGAAGTAAGAGAGCCACTTTCCGAGAAACTCCTCCTCGCTCACGCCGTGAAGCAGGAATTCTCCCGGACGGAGCTGCGAAATAACAAGCCTGCTGTTGAGAAAGCTGCCCTCATATGTACATTCGTAGTCGGAGGCTGTCTTGGTCCAGCGGAAAGCCTGTCCGCAGTCAAGAGTCTCGTTAAGGTCGAGGTCGGGTTCGGAAAGAAGTATACCGTCGGGTCTTATGCTGTAATCCATATCATCACTCCGATAAAAATTCTGTGAAAATTCTTTGATGTACTTGATTTTTCTATTAAATTATACTAAAATATAAGAGATAATACAAGAGTTAGGACTGATTTTTTTGAAAAAAAATATTTTCTGTTCAGCGCTGCTGATATCGATAGCTGTTGCAGGCTGCGGATGTTCGCTGAAAAAGAGCTCATCTGGCAGTGAGAAGCCTGCTCCGGCAACTGCACCGACCGCGACCGCGGAGCTCACGACGGAGGGAATGACCGAAAAGGTCACTGCTCCCGAAATAGAGCCCTCAAAGCATGAGATCACACCGACAGCAGGCAAATATGTCTATGACGAGGCAAAAATACTCTCGCAGGACGTATACAACGAATGCAACGACTATGCAGCAATGCTGTTTGATAAATATCTGATAAATGCGGCTGTGGTCACCACCGACAAACTTGAGGGAAAGTCGCCTTATGACTATGCCGCGGCTGCCTATGACGATATCTATGAAGGAAGGGGCAGCGGATTTCTGCTTCTGATTAATAACGACACCGGCGACGACATACTATATCTTACAGGGAGCTGTGAGACCTATGTGACTGCCGAGGCAAAGAACGAAGCCTTCTACTGGGCGACGTCCGAGATAGTTGAAGGCAATTACAGGAATGCGATACTCAGACTGCTTAGGCTCGGCGAGAACTGTCCGGAGTATATCTTTGACAACGCAGGGATACTCAGCGCACAGCAGCGCGGAGAGATAGAGCGTATACTTTCGGAAGGCAGCGGAAAGAACGCTATCCTTATCACTTCAAACTCAACGGGCAAGTCAAACGAGCAGATACTCGAGGAGTATTACGCACGCCGCTGCAAGGACGGCGGTATTATGGCGATGATAGACTCAGCCAGCAATACTGTCATCATACATTCAAAAGACACGGTCCCTTCCGGCGTTGATGCAGCGCTGAAAAAGGCAAATACAAGCGCAAAAGCCGGTGAATACGAAGCTGCCGCGCGTACAATGGCAGAAGCACTGAGCGGCTGATAATACAAAGCTTCCGCTCTGAGAAAAGGTGACGATATGAGCGAAAAAGATTTTTATGTTGAGGTCATGGACTATCTTCCCGCGATAGGGAACAACGAGTCGATGAAGGAGCAGTTTGCCCAGACTTTCTATGAGTTTCTACAGCTCCAGCATCTTTACGACTCGGCGATAGAGACTGTCCGTACCTACCTGAATATACTTGACGGGGAATTCAACGTCAAGTTTCAGCGCAACCCGATACACAACATCGAGAGCAGACTGAAATCTCCGCAGTCGATAATCGGAAAGCTCCAGAAGAAGGGACTTCCGCTTACAACAGAATCTGCGAGGAAGAACCTTCTCGATATGGCAGGCATAAGAGTGACCTGCTACTACATCAGCGATATCTACGCTATCGTGGAGATGCTCGGAAGACGTGATGACCTGACCATTATCAAGCAGAAGGATTATATCGCAAATCCGAAGCCGAGCGGATACCGCAGCTATCATATGATAGTGAACGTGCCTGTGTACCTTTCAACGACCAAGCAGACTGCGCCCGTTGAGATACAGATAAGGACTATGGCTATGGACTTCTGGGCGAGCCTTGAGCATCAGCTCAAATACAAGCCGTCCGCTTCCATTACTCCCGAGATATCTCAGGAGCTCCGGGAGTGTGCAGAGCGGATAGCAGAAACGGATATCCAGATGCAGAGGATATTCATGGAGATAAATGATATCGAGTGATACATTTATACGACCTTATGCGATATTATAATACATAATATGCTAAGCTTGACCCGTTCACACAGGCTTCTCCCTGTGGTATAATTCATTTGTAGAGGCGCGGAAGTGCGCCGATGACCAGAAGGAGGAGAGAAATATGTTCGGGTTCAGAAGAAGGCTGAAAAAGGTCGTCCGCGACCGTACGGTGTACATGGAGGTGTATGGCGACAATAAGGTCATATACAGAGTTGTTGCCGGAAGAACGTGGTTCGGCGGCGAGGAGGTACATACCTACGGTATCGAGGCGGAGGAGCGTTCGACCGGTGAGAAGGAGACGATACAGGACTTCTCACGGAATATCGAGGACGCGGTTGACTTTGCAGAGATGCTGATAAACGCAAGAGCGCGTCCGAAGCAGCTGTATACGAAGGCTCTCGGGTATCTCTGTGCGGCAATATGAATAAAGAAGGCGTGATGATCCACGCCTTTTTTTCTTGTGCTATTGTAATTTTTACCGTTTTATGTTACAATTAATACAACCGGTGGTTTATTAATCAACGGCAAGTTTTATCCCGCAAAGAATGCCTTGCTTGTATTCAACCGCTGAATGTGATATCATATAATCATAAAGTGAAAAGCGAGTGTGAACGATGAAAAAGCAGAGCAGAGTATCTTCCGAGCGGGTATATTCCGGAGAGGATGTTCTTGCAATGGAAATGAAATTCAGCAGCAATCTTGTGAAATACAGAAAAAAGGCAGGCATGACCCAGAGCCAGCTCGCCTCCGCAATGATGGTAACTCCGCAGGCTGTATCTAAATGGGAAAAGGGCAGTTACCCTGACTGTGAACTGCTCCCTCAGCTCTCAAAGGTACTTGACGTCTCGCTTGATGTCCTTTTCGGACTCAGGGACGAGGACGGCAGAGTTGATGTAAACATCTCAGCAGCGGACGAAGTGCAGAAGCTTCCGGCAGACGACCGCGGAAGATTCGTCATCGAGCATTTTTACAGTATCCTGAGCGCGTATAACCTCAACACCCCTCCCGAGACTATACGCTTCCCCGAGGCGTTCGCAAACGAAACGTTCGCCCATCTCAGAACTGACCATGAGCTTGCATTCGCAAGGCTCAACCAGGATATGCAGTACGCCTGTTTCATAAGGATACCGGAAAACGGCATTAACAGCTATTTCAGAGTTCAGCCGCGTATACTTGAGCTTTTCGGAATACTTGCAGATGAGAAGGCTTTAAGGATAATATGCTACGCGGAGACCCTCGGAAGAAACTTTATACTCACCAAGGAATGCCTCTCCAAAAAGCTTGGCATCGACCCCGAGGTCGTATCCGACATTGTTGAGCGCCTTGTGAGATTCGGCATCATGTGGGAGCTCACTGCCGATACCGGCGGGGAGCCATTCCCGATCTATGGTTATGTCCACAATATCCCTCTTGTGGCAGTTCTTACGATAGCTGAGTCCCTCGTCAACTTCCTCACCTGCCGTGAACCGGACATAGACATATGGAACAGAGCACCCTTCAGGAACACAAATGACAGTAAATAATGCGCTCTGAAAGCGCAATAATAAAGGAGTAAAACTATGGTAAAAAGAAGCTTTGCGGGATTCCTTGCCGGAATCTGCGCGATCTCGAACGCAGCCCTAGTACCCTCATCGGGCGCGTCAGCAGAGGGCAGCGAAAGCTACTCTATGAAAGTCAGCGTTGACCTCACCGCTGAAAAGAAGGATATCAGCCCCTATATCTACGGCGTTAACGCTTTTGATTCGTCAAGCGTCAAGAACGTTACAGTAAACGCTATCCGTCAGGGCGGCAACCGCTTTACCGGCTACAACTGGGAGACCAACTGGTCCAACGCCGGTGAGGACTGGCACAACAGCTCAGACACAAATCAGGGCGATTCCACAGAAGGTCCTGCTGCTGCACCCCGTAAGTTCTCTCAGATAGGCGTGAAGAACAAGATTGCGTACAAGCTTGCGACCCTTCAGATGGCTGGCTATGTTGCAGCAGACAAGGCCGGAGACGTTACAGCAGATCAGACAGCTCCCTCATCGCGCTGGAACAAGGTCGAATTCAAGAAGGAAGGCGATCTTTCCCTCGAGCCCGACCTCACTGACGGCGTTGTTTATATGGACGAATTCGTGAATTATCTTGTCCAGAAGCTCGGCGGTGCTAAAACTGATGCAGGTATCCAGGCTTACAGCCTTGATAATGAGCCTGTTCTCTGGAACGATACTCACCCTTATCTCCACCCCGATGAGGTCTCCAGCACTGAGCTCATCGGCAAGTCGATAGAGCTCGCAAAGGTAGTAAAGGACGTTGATCCCGATGCTGAGATCTTCGGACCTGCCTTCTGGGGAATGCTTCCGTGTATGAACTGTGGCGACGGTTCCGAGATAAAGGACAAGGCGACCGGTGCAGTCACAGGCAAATACACTGATGAGGAATGGACGGCAGTCAAGTCTAACTATACATGGTTCGTTGACTACTACCTTGAGCAGATGAAGAAGGCTGAGACAGAAAGCGGCAAGCGTCTTCTCGATGTGTTCGATGTTCATTACTATTCACAGGGCATAAACTCAAATGACGATATCCTCCAGGCAGCAAGAAGCCTTTATGACCCGACTTATGTAGAGAACAGCTGGCTCCAGCCGTGGGGAGCTGCATACTTCCCGTTCCTCACAAGGCTTCAGGAGTCCATTGAGAAGTATTATCCTGGCACGAAGCTTGCGGTATCCGAGTACAACCTCGGCAATATTGCCAACGAGAAGGTTACAGGCAAGGACATAAGGACAGGTATCGCAGAAGCAGAGGCTCTCGGAGCTTTTGCACTCAACAATGTTTACTTCGCAACTTACTGGGGAACACTTTCCGAGTGTCCTTTCGTTGAGTCTGCAATCAACCTCTACACCAATTATGACGGCAAGGGCTCAGCATTCGGCAACAAGCTCGTCAGCACATCTACCGAGGATCTCTCACTAGCAGCAGCATTTGCTTCTATAGACGATGACGATACCTCAAAGGTGAAGGTAGTCCTCTCCAACAAGGATCTGACAAAGACCCAGAAGGCTGAGATAGCAATAAGCGGCGGCGCTTCCGATTACAAGAGCGCTGTTGTATACGCTATTACTTCCGACCACAGCGATATCCGCGTTATCGACGTACAGAACGACCTTTCAGGAGATAAGATAGAGGTTGAGCTTCCTCCGCTTTCAGTTGCACAGATTGTTATTTCGGACAAGGCAACTGATGAAAAGCTCTATGAGGCACCGAACATCACAACAAAGGAAGTCAAGTTCGTTTTTGATGATCTTGAAAAGTCAGTGAACGGTCTTCCTATGATACCAATCGAAGATGTTACAGCTCTCAAAAAGATAATCATCAATACCACAGCAAGCTGCACCTCCGGAGCGACCTGGTACGGCGGCGGCGGCGGTCTTTGCTTCAACAAGCTCGTTACCGCTGACGGTGTTTCTCACTGGGGAAGCAAGTCCTTCTCATACGGCGGAGGAACTGCTGATAATGTAGTTGTATTTGACGGCACATTCACTATCCCGATAGATGAAACTACAAATCTTGAAGACGAGCCTGCGACCGTTAAGGATACCTATATCGAATTTCAGGACTGGTGGAAGTCCTCCACGAACGACAATAAGGGCGCAGACGTTTCAGTGACCTATAACTACATCACAATGGTATATGAGTTTGAAGGCGCACAGGATCCTACCGATCCTTCGTCAGGCAGCAGTGAGGACGATGTTGTATACGGCGATGCCAACTGTGACGGCGATGTCAACATGGCAGACGCAGTGCTCATAATGCAGGCTGTAACAAATCCTGACAAGTACGGTGAGGGCAGACCTGACGGCATCACAGCAAAGGGCGTAAAGAACGGTGACGTCAAGAATACCGGCGACGGCGTGACCAACAAGGACGCTCTTGCGATACAGCAGTATAAGCTTGGTATAATCCCCAAACTTCCCGCATAAAAGAGAATAGAAACATGAATACGGGCGCACTGTTATGTGCGCCCGTATTGTATTACCGGTTATTTGTGCCAGTGCTCGTTCATGAAACCGGCACGCTTTGAAAGCCAATCCGCAAGATAATCAGCCGCTTCTTTTTCTGTGCTGCAATGCAGAGCCTTATAGCACAGCTCGGAGCTGACATCGCTTGTGGTGGTATTGTTACGCCATTTCTTGTAGTTGTCTGCGAAAGCCTTCTCATGTACAGTGCTGTCGCTGCTGATATCGTCGAGCGCACGCGTGATAACGCCGCCGTCGTATGCGGCAGTCCACTTGTCCTTGATTATATTCTGGAACCAGTCCTCATACATGAGAACGGTGAGCCACGGATTGACAGAGATATAGGTATCGTTTACGTCATAGAGTTCATTTGCCGCGTAGAAGCCCTGAGCGTCGGCACAGCGATCCTTGTTGCCGAGTGCGGAATCGAAGTCCCACGGTGCTTCAAAACGGAGCTTTTTGCTTCCACCCTCTCCGAAATCAACGTCCATGAAGAAGCTCGACCAGTAGAGGTCTGCATCGCAGAAAAGCTCGTTCAGGATATAGCTATCGGCAAGTGAATCCACATCGACAACAGCCTTGACGGCGTCCTCCGGAGACATTTCAGGAGCCTCCTTTATGGTCTTCATGTCATCTGTGAAAACGTAAGCTTCGCCGTAGTATGCGGCATTGTACATTATCGCATAAACACCGTTTATGTAATTCTCAATGAAATCTCTCTGCTCGGGAGAATTGATATCGCTTTTTATAGTGATACCTACATCTTCCTTATACGGGTTGCTGCCGTCACTAAGACACTTTACTTTTCTGCCGCTTCCGTCATTGCCGTCGTAGGGGGAGAGGGGAGCGTTGCCGTGATAGTCCGGCAGGAAGCTGTGCAGCGCGTCTTCGTTGGAATAGTATCCGTCAAATTCAAGGAAATAGCCTATATCGGTACCGCCGTAGCCGTCCTTGGGCTTTGTTATATCCACGCGGTCACTGTTTACCTGCTGGAACTCGGTGAGAAGGTAAACGCCCCAGTAGTTTCCGTTGATGTATACCTCCGCAAGGGCGGCATCGGAAGCGTAAAGGCCGTCACTGCCGAGGATCTCGCGTGCAATGGAAAGTGCAGTCTTGTCGCGGAGCATGGAGTAATCCTTGTATTCCGCAAGAAGCACCCAGTTTTTACACTCAGCGCCGTCATTAAGTCCGAGCATGGACTGCTTCTGGCTGAATTTTATCCTCAGCGGCTTTTTATCGTAGGTAGTTGTCCAGTTACCCCTGACCTTGACGTCAGCTTCTTCGGAATCAAGAAGGACGGTACTGTCGGTATCGGTAACAGTTATCGTACAGGCTTCGTAGTAAGGCTCGGGAGGTATAACATAACCGGGAGTCCATGTAGATATGGCGTGTGAAACATGACCTGCAACAGGCTCAGTGACAAATCTGAGGGCGCTGCTGGCAGTATTCTTTGTATTGATAGATATTACCGGCATTGAACCAGTCTTTGCAGGAGCAGGTTCAGTAGCCTTCACAGTCTGGGGTTCTGTGGTGACGGCGAGCTTTCTGGTCGTAGTCTCAGCGGAAGTGCCCTGAGTTGCTTCGGTCGTATCCTCAGCTTCAAACGTGGGAAGCTCGATGGAACTGCTGCCGCCGCCCGACGAACAGCCTGCGGAGGTCAGTGAAAAGAATACGGCAAGGAGTGCTGCGAGTTTGGTTTTAACTTTGTACTTCTGCATATATCAATACCCGAGCTCTTCGCCGACGATGATGACCTTTATGCGTCCCTTGTGCCTCTGCTGTGCGGAGATGAGGTAATTGCAGCAGATCCTTCCGTCACCGGAGCAGCCGTCCGACATCTGGTGCGAAGCCTTGCTGAGAGACACACATTCGCCGGCATTTGCACAGTAGGTATCACAGCTTAGCCTTACGCAGTTCGGAGGAGCCGCTTCCGTCTTTACGCGGAGCTCTGCCTCATGAAGGTCGCGGACGATCTTGTTGTATCCGGCGATGATAATAACAGAATCCGGACCGTAAGCGATAGCGGCGATGCGGTTGCTGTTTCCGTCAACATTGTAGAGGACGCCGTCCTCGGTTATTGCATTTGCACTTGAAATGAACACATCGGCGGAGAAGGCACTGCGGTATATCTGCTTAACCTCTTCGGCAGTTGCAGCCTTTGAGCGGTCGAGATAGTTGTATCTTCCGGAAGCGAGAAGCTCCCTGATACCGCATTCCGTCATGCTTACAGAGCCGCCGTGGGTGACAGTGCAGCCCTCCGGCATGAGCTTTTCAACGATAGGGCGAACGTCCTTTGCTGTTTCAGCGTAGTAGAACTCCATGTTATTCTTTTTCAGCTTTTCGCCGACTGCCATGATGCGCTTTTCAAGTGCCGTTTTTTTGTTGATATCCATGATTACCTCCAATAATCAATATGCCGGACAAAAGTCCGGCATAAGTTTTGATGTGATGTCAGCCGTTGTCCGGCTCAAGAACTGAATAATTGCCGTCGTCGCGCTTGTATACGACGTTGATAAGACCTGTATCACCATTCGTGAACATGAAGAATTCGTGGTCGAGCATATTCATCTGGAGTATAGCCTCGTCAACACTCATCGGGCGGAGCTTGAACTTCTTATGCTTAACGACTTCGTAGTCTACAGTATCGGGAACAGGGTAGGCGAATGCCTCCTTGAAAGCTGTATCCTTGAGTTTCTTCTCGACCTTGGTCTTGTTCTTTCTGATCTGTCTGATGATCTTATCTATTGCATCATCGAGGGCAACGTACTTGTCCTCAGCTGAGCGCTCTGCGCGGAAAATCATGCTGTTGTACCTGACTGTAAGCTCGAGCACAATCTGTGTCTTGACCTCAGCGATAACGATCTTTGCATCAGCGTCATCGCCGAAGAATTTTCCGAGTCTTGAATCGATCCTTTTTTCTGCGTATTCTGTAAAGTTCTGCGGTATCTGCATTTTTTTGGCTGTAATAGTAGTTTTCATAGTAGTCCTCCTTTAAGCCTTAGCAAAGCTAAAGCATAACTTTATGGTTATATTATACCATTATTGCAAAAAATATACAAGGGAATTTTGTCAAATTTGTTGATGTACACAAATAAGAAAGCTAATATTTGTTAAATATAACAGAATTATTCGGTCTTGATATCAGCAGAGAGCGAATCGAGCATGACCTGAACGATGTATTCCGGTTTCACATAGGTACTGTTTCTGTCCTCGACAACTACGCAGAAAGCGACAGGGAAGTCAGGATCGTCAACGAAGCCAACGAGCAGGGAGTTTTCCTTGTTGCCCTCTTCTACCTGTGCAGTACCGCTCTTGATCGCGAGATCGTAGCCGTATATCAGGTAGGAATAGTTGTTCGCACCGTTTGTACGGAGTATCTGCTTCATCGCAGTGGCTGTATCTGCTGAGAACAGCCTTCCCGAATGGTTGACAGAAGCGGTCTCTTTGACTTTACCCTTTACGTCAGTGACCTTGCTTATCAGGTGGGGCATGGTCATTTTTCCGGTACCGTTTGCGATTGCGCTCTGCCACATCATAAGCTGTACAGGACTTACAAGTGTATCGCCCTGACCGATGCAGCCCCACTGCGTCTGGAAGTCGTACGGGTCGGTGAGAGTGGTGGAAGCTTTTTCGCATTCGATACCATCAATGCTGAAATACCCGGGGGCGTCATCATTAACGGCATAGCCGAGCTTGCGGTACTGGGATATGAGCTTGGAGAGCGGAAGGTCAGGGTCCTCTATGAGCTGTGCAAAATAGGGATTACAGCTCTTCTCAACAGCCTGCTGGAGGTTCAGAGTGCCATGACCGCCGTATATCTCGTGGCAGTCAATCTCCTTTCCGTCCTTGTTAATGTATTTTCCGGTGCAGGTAAAGCTCTTGGCGAGGAGCTTGTCAGCGCCCATTATTTCGAGGGCTGAGAGCACAGTCGATACCTTCTGCGTCGAGCCGGGAACTGTTCTGCGTAGCGTTTTTGAGAGCAGTGTGCCGCTGCGGAAGCTGTCAATATCGTCATAGCCCTTGGTGATGTCAACAGAGGGGAGACTTGTTGAAACGAGGATCTCTCCGGTTATGTAATTATATGCGACCGCACAGCCGTCATTACCGTAGAATGCGTTGTATACTGCCTGATTTGCCTTGTGGTCGAGGGTGGTATAGATAGCCGCCTTGCCGCCTTGGCTGACAAGTCCTTCCGAGAAGCTGTAATTGTTAAGCTTGTCGAGATTTCTGGCAACGAGAGTGTTGGACATCTGTCCCTTGTCATCGCCTATTATATTGCCGACGTCAACGAAATGACCGGCAGGGTATTTGCTCGTATCGCCTTCTTCAAGCGTACCATCATAGAGGATATCACCGTTCCTGTCGTATACCATACCGAGCTTGTGCTCACGCGAATTCATCATGTAGAAGGAGGATTCACGCTGTATTTTTACGACGAGCGTTACCATTCCCGCAATGAAGAGGACAAGAAACACGCTCATTATGTGCTGGCATCGTCTGATACTTTTCATCTCTGATACCTCCATGCCGGAGCAGGAATGGCTGGCCTTGCAGGTCTGAGCTTCGGTTCTTTAAGGGAAGGTGATACTGCAGCGATAAGCATACCTGCCATGAATCCGCTGACGAGCATTGAGCTTCCACCCGAGGATATGAACGGTATAGTAACACCTGTGAACGGTATCATGTTGCAAGAACCGAAGATGTTCAGCGCAGTCTGAACCGTGAATGCGGCGCATACACCGGCAGCCATAGTTGCGTGGTAGTATGAGCGCGGCGGTACGATAAGCGGTACAGCCATCATTATGAGCAGAACGAATATCATCATCAGCGCGTAGAGAAGTCCCCATTCCTCGCATACAGTAGCGAATACAATATCGTTGTCATGAGCGAAAACATTGCAGAGAGCGCCCTGACCGGGACCCTTGCCTATCCAGCCGCCGTTTGCGATGCCGATGAGAGCCTGAGACTGCTGATAGCCGCTGCCGTCCTGATCATTCCAGATATCGGAGTGCAGACGCTCCTGAACGTAGTCCGGAGCGAGCTTTATAGCAATCAGTGCAACGATCATCAAACCAATGCCGGCAGTAATGAAGGTTTTCTTCGAGAACTTGGCTTTGGGATAACATATCCTCAGAAGGAAGCCGCATATGTATATGCCCATGAACGTCGGAAGACTTCCGAGATCGCGGCACCACCACTGAAGCAGGCATATTGCGAGCATCAGTCCGAGAAGCGTGATATTCTCATAGACTACATTGAATATGAGCACCTTTTTCTTGTTGAGCTGTTCGGTAACTGAGGTCGCGCAGGCGAGAATGAACAGAGGCTTCATGAACTCCGAAGGCTGTATAGTTGACGAGCCAATGGATATCCACATACTTCTGCTGCCGGTGAGCGTCAGAATGAGCAGCATACATATTCCTATGCCTATGTAGAAGTATTTCTTCTTTCTCTGAAGCCAGCGGTAGTCGCGGCAGAGGAGATAACCTCCGCGGCAGGCAGCAATGGCAACGATAGCAGTGATATAGTGCTTCACCGAGAAATGCACTCCGCCGAAGCAGGACTGGAATATCACGCTCATATTCAGAACGAGCACAAGGAGAAAATCAACGGTATAAGTTGTCTGTCGGAAGAACAGCATGACTATGAAGTAAGCCACATCGAGGAGCATGACCGCAGCGGTGAGTATAATCGGCTGGGTAACTGTCTCGTAACTGCCGTTGATGAAAACATTTGCGAGCATAGCGCCGTGTGCAGCAAGGACAAAAAGGCATGAGAAAACGTAGGATACCGGGTTATTCACTTTTCTCCCTCCTTCTGCGGAAAACGAGCCTGTGCGAGCCTATTGATATCATATCGTTCTCGCGGAGGACAGCCTTCTTGACAAGGTTGCCGTTTATGAAAATTCCCGATTTTGAGCCTATGTCCGTTATCGTCCATCTTCCGGAGTCAACGGTGAGCATGGCATGATAGCGCGAAACGGATATATCAGCAAGCCTGATATCGGCAGAGGCGTGTCTGCCGATAAGAAGCTCATCGCAGTCGAGCGGAAATTGAACACCCGGCTCTGTAAGTTCCATGAGACCGGTAGTCCGCTTCCAGTAGCGCTTGCTTGAACGCCTTTCCGTATAAGCCGAGATTATCAGCACCATTGCACATATATCGAGTGCAGCAGCCGCAATGGCGCAGAGAATAAGATCAGTGGAATTCATTGATGCCTCCTGAAATTCAGATAAAAAGGCTGCCGCATTTAAGCAGCAGCCCGTTGGGGATCAGCTTTCTGTTGCAGTGCCTTCGGAATCGGCAGGCGTTTCTGCTTCAGCATCTTCAGCGGGAGCGGAGGGAACATCTATGAAGACTTCCTCACCGATCTCACCGCGCATGAGCTTTTCAAAATCCGGACCGTCGATCTTTTCAAACTTGAGCAGATACTTAGCGAGCAGATGAAGCTTATCAATGTTCTTGTTAAGGATATCCGCACAGTCGGAGTAAGCCTTTTCGATAATGGACTTGACTTCCTCGTCGATCTGCGCTGCAACTGCTTCGCTGTAATTCCTTGTGTGACCGTAGTCCTTGCCAAGGAATACCTCGTCATTGTCAGAGCCGTAGACTACAGTGCCGAGCTTCTTTGAGAAGCCGTACCTTGTGACCATGTTGCGTGCAGTAGTCGTAGCGCGTTCGATATCATTTGAAGCGCCGGTGCAGATATCATCGAGAATGAGTTCCTCAGCAACTCTGCCTCCGAGCAGCATGATAATGTTCTCACGCATCTGATTGCGTGAAACGTGCTGGTCGTCGGTATCGGGACGGGTAACTGTAAGTCCGGCAGCCATACCGCGCTGGATTATCGTTACCTGATGTACCTTATCCTGAGTGGGAAGGTTGTAGGCAGCGATGGCGTGACCGGATTCGTGATAAGCGGTGACTTTTTTGTCGTGCTCTGTAACTATCCTTGACTTCTTTTCCGGACCTGCTATGACCTTCATCGTAGCTTCCTCGATATCCTTTTCGGTAATTGCCATTCTGTCGGACCTTGCAGCAAGGAGAGCAGCTTCATTCAGAAGGTTTTCGAGGTCGGCACCGGTAAAGCCCTGAGTTGTCTGAGCGATGACCCTGAGGTCAACATCCGGACCGAGCGGCTTGTTCTTTGCGTGTACTCGGAGTATTTCTTCTCTGCCCTTGACATCGGGATAGCCAACGACTATCTGTCTGTCGAAGCGTCCCGGACGAAGAAGTGCAGGATCGAGTATATCACGGCGGTTTGTGGCAGCGATAACGATAACGCTTTCATTGCCTGTAAAGCCGTCCATTTCGACGAGGAGTTGGTTAAGGGTCTGCTCACGTTCGTCATGGCCGCCGCCGAGACCTGCGCCTCTGTGACGTCCAACTGCATCGATCTCATCAATGAATATGATAGCAGGAGCGTGCTTCTTGGCCTGATCGAAGAGGTCTCTTACACGGGAAGCACCGACACCGACGAACATCTCAACGAAGTCCGAACCTGAAATCGGGAAGAACGGGCAGCCTGCCTCACCGGCAACTGCTCTTGCAAGGAGGGTCTTACCAGTACCGGGAGGTCCGAGGAGAAGAACGCCCTTAGGAACCTTTGCACCGATATCCTTGTATTTTCCGGGACGTTTGAGGAAGTCAACGATCTCCTCAAGCTCCTGTTTTTCCTCATCGGCACCTGCAACGTCCTTGAATGTCGCCTTTCGTGAGCCTGCCTGATTTTTCAGATTGGCTTTTCCGAAAGAGGTATACTTTCCGCCGCCGCCGGTCTGCTTCATCATAAAGTAGAGTATAGCGATTCCGAGTATTACGGTTATGACGACAGGTATGAGGGAATACAGCCACGTTCTGTCGGTTATCTTTATGAAGTTCTGTTCGAGCGGCTCAAAGCCATCTTCGTCAGCCCACTTCTTGTTGTATTCCTGACGGTAGTTCTCCGTATCCTGAAGGAACAGGGAAACGTTAGGAACCTCATATTTCTTCTTTGAGCTTTCGCCGCGTATTTTGTAGGTGAGGTCGCCCGAGCCGAGGTCAAGCTCATAGTAGCATACTTCGTAGTTGTCGAAGTGCTCCATTACCTCGTTATAACTTGTCTTATCGGCGTTTTTGGCAAGCTTTGAGCTTACAAGGTAGATTGCACCGATGGCTATAAGGATTATAACAAGGTAAGTAAGAACACCCCTGTTTTTTCTAGGCGTCAAATTATCCACTCCAATCCGCTAAATATTAATTATATTGATCGTCATTATCCTGCGCGTATCAGCGCCAGGCTTCACGCGGTCAGCGATGCCGAGCCCTTCGGCGAAAACAGTTCCGTCTTCGTCTTCAATGAAATGCAGGAAGGGTCTGCTGCTGACGGGGATTTTTTCGTTTATAAGCTTTTTGACCGATGAGGTAAAATCTCTGCCGGCGAGCCTTATCCTGTCGCCCTTACGGCGATTCCTTACAAACGCCCTTCCTATTATTTTATCATAATCGAGCTCGTAATATGTTAAGATTTTGTTAACACGTTCAGATTTCTTCAAATTATCACATTTCCGTATCTCACACACAAGAGCTTTCCCGGGAAAGATAATGTTCTTACCGGGAACGAGCTCTGCCGAGACCTCCGGCATTTCTGCCGCAGCGGTGAGAAGTTCGAGCGAGAAGACCCTGCCGTCAGAAACGAGATACAGCTCTCCGCTGACGTTCAGCTTTCCGCCTTTCACAATTATGCCGTCCGCAGTACACAGACGGTCGTAGGAGTAGGGGACTGAATTGTCGGAGAGAAGGCGTGCGGTACACCGTTTTCTGATAACGGACGGGTAGGCGGCAAGTCCTGTGAAGGTATTGCCGCTCCGGCAGGCTTTTTCAGCGTGTTCCGTTTCCACTTCAATGAAAGAGTTCTCCTCACGGAGAGCAGCTGCAGAACGTGCAGCAGTAAGCACCGCTGACGGATTTATCTCATTAAGCAGGGGAACTATCCTGTGGCGTATCTTGTTGCGCGTATAGTCATCGGAAAGATTGGTGCTGTCGGTAACGTATTCCTGCCCCAGCATATCAAGATATGCTTCGATCTCACTGCGCGAAACTGCAAGCAGGGGACGTATGATATTCCCTCTGACAGCCGGTATACCGGCGAGCCCTTTGAGAGCAGTGCCCCTTGCGAGGTTGAGTATCATTGTTTCGAGGTTGTCATCTGCATTGTGAGCAGTCGCGAGCTTTTTGCCCTGTGAATGTTCTGCGAATATACCGTACCGGAGTTTCCGGGCAGCTTCCTCGGTCGAGAGCGATTCCTTTTCCGAAAGTCCCGTTACATCGCAGGATACTGCTGTATATGGTATGCCGAGTCGGCTGCACAGCTCACGGCAGAAAGCCTCGTCGCGGTCACTTTCGCTTCCGCGCAGGCAGTGGTTGACATGGAGCGCTTCCACGCTTATCCCGAGCCTTCCGGCAAGGGAGTTCATTGCGAGAAGCAGGCAAACGCTGTCAGCACCGCCGGAAAGACCGCAGACAACGCAGTCTCCGGGGGTCAGCATATTCTCCGAGGAGATTAGGTCAAAGATCTTGTCTGTAATCATATCAGTTCTCCGGAGGCTGGCTGAGCTCGGGATTTGAAAAGCGTGTATACTGACCGTCCCATATCAGCTCGACCGTGCCGGTCTCACCGTGACGGTTTTTGGCAACGATACATTCAGAAATATTCTGGCGCGGACTCTCCTTATTGTAGTAGCCCTCGCGGTAGAGGAAAAGCACTATATCAGCATCCTGTTCAATAGAACCGGATTCACGGAGGTCCGAGAGCATAGGTCTCTTGTCAGTACGGCTCTCGACTGCTCGGGAGAGCTGTGAGAGGAGGATTACCGGAACATTGAGCTCTTTCGCCATGACCTTGAGCTGACGGGTTATCTCGGATACGACAACGACACGGTTGTCGGACTTTGAAGTTGATTCCATAAGCTGAAGGTAGTCGATGACAACGAGCCCGAGATTTTTAGTTCTGCGGAGCTTCGCCTTCATCTGCTGCACTGTCATGCTTGCGGTATCGTCGATAAACAGCGGAAGGGTGCTGAGGTAACCTGCGCTCGTTGCGAGTTTTACCCAGTCCTCACCGGTTATCCTTCCGTTCCTGAGACTGCGTGAATCAACGAGAGCCTCGGTTGAAAGGATACGGGTAGCAAGCTGTTCCTTTGACATTTCGAGGTTGAAGGTAACGACCTCCTTGTTATCGGAATGTCTTGCGACGTTCGTTGCGATGTTCATAGCGAACGAAGTTTTTCCCATACCCGGACGGGCAGCGATTATAATAAGGTCTGACTTGTTCAGACCGGAGGTTATGCTGTCAAGCAGCGTGAAACCGGTTCTTGCGCCCACGAACTTATCCCTGTCGGGACCGTTGAGTGCACCTAGCCTTTCGTAAGCCTCGGTAATAGCAGTCTTTATCGGTACAAGTCCGTGAACGTCACGGCCCTGACGGATATCGTAGATCTTCTGTTCAGCCGCATCAAGAAGGAGCTGAGAGTCCTGCTCACCGGACTGGATATCATCGAGTATCATTCTCGCGGCCATGCCGAGACTGCGGATATAGTATTTATCCGCAACTATCTTGCAGTAGCTCTCGATATTCGAGGTCGAGGGGAGGGTATTTGCTATCTCCGCGAGATATTTTCTTCCCTCCGCGGCAGTTTCAAATATGTGGAGCTTTTCAGCTTCGTTGAGAACAGTGACGATATCTATGGGCTGACCGCTTGTGAACATTCTTACGATGATCGAAAATATCGACTTGTGCTGATCGCTGTAAAAGTATTCGGGCCTTACCTTTTCGATAACGGCAGAAAGCGCGGAAGGGTCGGCAAGAACCGCTCCGATGACGGACTGTTCGGCTTCGATGCTGTGCGGCAGTTCTCTTGCAGAGAACTGAAAGGTATTGTCTTCCATTTAAGTGTCAGCCCTCAACGACCTCTACGTCTATCTTTTCGGAAATGCCGTTATAGAGCTTTACAGTGGCAGTATATGAGCCGAAATTCTTGATGTCGGTGCTGAGAACTATCTTCTTCTTGTCGAGCTTTACGCCGAGCTGCTGAGATATAGCGTCGGCAACATTGGCAGCAGTAACAGAGCCGAAAAGTCTGCTGTTCGAGCCTGCTTTTGCGGTGATAGTGACCTTCTTGTCCTTGAGGACAGCGGCAGCATCCTTTGCGTTCTGTATCTCAACATCGATCTTGTGCTGAGCGGAGGACTGCTGTCCCTGGAGCTTGTTGAGGTTTTCGGGAGTAGCCTCGACAGCGAGGTTCTTGGGGAGGAGCATATTCCTTGCGTAGCCGTCAGCCACGTTTTTTATTTCTCCCTTGTTTCCGGAACCCTTTACGTCTTTGAGAAAAATAACCTTCATATCATATCATCCTTTCGGGTATTGGTCTTCAATGCTGCTTGTCTGTTCCTTAATTACAGTATTGAGGGAACGTACAGCGTCTTCGAAATTGCAGCCTTCGAGCTGAGCAGCAGCCATAGTCTGATGTCCGCCTCCGCCGAGCTGTTCCATTATGACCTGGACATTAACAGCGCCGAGTGAACGCGCTGATATATTGACCGTACTGCCGGTCTTGTATACAACGAATGAAGCGTCAACGCCGCTGATGCAGAGAAGCTCATCGGCAGCCTGAGGAGCGACTATCCTGATGTCGTCTGATTTGATGTCAACTGCCGCAACAGCGCAGCGGTTATGTATCTTTGCAGATGAAACTATCTGAGCGCGGCGCTTGTATGCGTCGATAGAATTTGAGAACAGGAGTTTGACCGCAACCGTATCAGCACCGAGCTTTTTCAGGTAAGCGGCAGCTTCAAAGGTGCGCGAGCCGGTACGCATTACGAAATTTTTCGTATCGAGCATTATGCCGGCGAGGAGAGCGTCCGCAAAGCAGGTCTGATAGCGTTCATCAGTATTGTAGTTGAAATACTGTATGATCTCTGTCACCATTTCCGCAGCGGAAGAGGCATACGGCTCATGGTGGAAGATAACTGCATCATCGATGAAGTTTACAGTCTTGCGGTGGTGGTCGATAACAACGACCGATTTGGCTTTTTCATAGAGGAACTGGCTCTCAATGAACTCTTTGTTGTGAGTGTCAACGATTACGAGAAGATCGCGTTCGTTAATGAGCGCCTCGGCGACTGTGGGGGTAATGAACAGCTCATTGTCGGTCTGTTCCTCAATGGATTCAATAAGGTGAACGGCAAGGTTCTTGTTCCTGTCAACAACTATATGCGTTTCCTTGCCGAGGAGTTTTACAGCACCGGCAAGTCCGCAGGAAGCGCCGACAGAATCGAGGTCGCCGAACTTATGACCCATGATGAATACTCTGTCTGACGAGAGTATAAGGTCCTGCAAAGCGTTTGCAATTACTCTTGTCTTTGCACGCGAGCGCTTTTCAACGCCCTGAGCAACGCCTCCGAAGAAGCGGTAGCCGTTATCGGTCTTGATTACAGCCTGGTCTCCGCCGCGTCCGAGAGCCATATCAAGGCACTGACGCGCGATCTTCTCGCTTTCGGCAAGAGATTTTGCACCCTGACCGACACCGATGGAGAAGGTGAGGGGGTACTTGCCGGAGATCTTGATATTTCTCGCAGCATCGAGTATCTTGAACTTCGAGTTGATGATAGCTTCGAGGTGACGGTTCTCGATGATCGCGTAGAAAGTATTGGACGAGGTCTTTTTAATGAAGCCGTTTGTACCGCTCATGAAGCTCTCGATGAGCTTTTCGGTCTCAACTGAGGTCTGAGCCTTTTCTGACTCCTTTGCGTTCTGCATAACATCGTCGTAGTTGTCGATAGTCATGATGATAACGTTCGGGCGGGAGTCGTCCGACTGCTTTTTAAGTGCGAAGTATTCGCTCTCGTCGTGGAAATAGAGCACTAAGAAAGCGACATCTGTCTTGTCGAAGCGCTCAGCAGTTACCTTGTAGATACAGCCGTTTATCGAGCAGAATGAATAGCTCAGCCTGAAAAGCGAGTCCATATCTATCTTGACGAAGCCCTCGAAATCAAGTCCGAAAACGTCCTGACCGAGCCCTATCCTTTCGGAAAAGAGCTGATTGTACCAGACGAACCTGCGCTGCTCGTCAATGACGGCAACCGGTGCGGGCAGCGAATTCATGAATTCAGCGGCAGAGCTTTCGAGATGAGAGTTCATCTTGGAAACGTGCCGGATAGTGTTTCTTGTGAATAATAAGAATATGACTATGCTAACAGCTGTGAGAAGGAGAGCTGCGGCTATGGTTATCATAGCGGGACCGTTCTTGTCGTTCTCAATGAGCAGTGCTGTCACGGCAGCGTCAGCGAGCAGCAGAAGATGCAGCACGAGCAGGACTGCCGGAAATCTGTTTTTCACTTTAACAGCTCCTTTCGGAGACCAGTACGCAGACACGCAGGTCTGCGGGATAAAAAGCTGGTCAGGTCTCCATAATGATAGGAAGTATCATAGGACTGCGCTTTGTTTTCTGGTATATGAAATCGGAAAGTGCATCGCGCATCTTGCCTTTAAGGGTATTCCACTCACGCATTTCGGCGGCTGAGCAGTTGGAGAGAGTGCTTGAAAGGAGAAGCCTTGCTTCGTCCATAAGCTCCTCGGACTCCCTGACGTAAACAAATCCGCGGGAGATTATATCCGGACCTGCAACAATCTCGTTAGTTGCGCGTTCAATGCCTATAACAACGATTATAAGACCGTCCTGTGCGAGGTGCTTTCTGTCTCTGAGAACTATCGAGCCGACGTCGCCGACACCGAGACCGTCAACGAGTACACGACCGGAAGGAACCTGAGAAACGACAGCCATTCTGGTGCCGTCAGTTTCGATAACGTTTCCTATCTCTGCTATTATGACATTTTCCTTCGGTATGCCCATTTCATAGGCGAGACCGGCGTGCTTCTTTAGATGCTTGTATTCGCCGTGGACGGGAATGAAGAACTTCGGCTTTGTGAGCGCGAGCATGAGCTTGAGCTCCTCCTGACAGGCGTGACCCGAAACGTGTACCTCGTACATTGCCTCGTAGACCACCTCTGCGCCGGATTTCATCAGCTCGTTAACAACACGGGTGACGAATTTTTCATTTCCGGGGATAGGCGTAGCAGAAATGATGATGAAGTCCATAGGAGTGATATTAACCTTCTTGTGGTCGTTCATCGCCATTCTTGTGAGAGCGGACATGGGCTCGCCCTGGCTGCCTGTTGTGATAAGTACGATCCTTTCGCTCTCGTAGCGGTTCATCATTTCTATGTCGATGATAACGCCGTCCGGGACATCAAGGTATCCGAGCTCTATCGCGGTATTAATGACATTGACCATGCTCCTGCCGAAAATCGCTACTTTTCTTCCGTAGCGGACAGCGCAGTTGATGATCTGCTGTACTCTGTGGATATTCGAGGAGAAGGTCGCAATGATTATGCGCTTGCCCTCGCCCTTTTTGAAGAGATTGTCAAAAGAAGCGCCGACAGCTCTTTCAGAGTGTGTATAGCCGGGACGCTCGGCATTCGTGGAATCAGCCATGAGTGCGAGGACGCCCTTGCTGCCGAGCTCGCCGAAGCGTGCAAGGTCAATTATCTTCTCATCAATAGGGGAGTAGTCCACCTTGAAGTCGCCGGTGTGTACGATAACGCCTGCCGGAGTGTGGATAGCCATGCCGACCGAATCGGGTATCGAATGGTTGACCTTGATGAATTCAACAGCCATGCAGCCCATTTTAACGGTCTTTTTTGGCTCGACAACGTTGAGTGTGACTTTTCCGTAGAGGCCCTGTTCGCGGAGCTTGCCCTCAATGAGACCGATAGTCAGGCGCGTTGCGTATACGGGAACGTTCACCTTTTTAAGAAGGTAAGCAAGTCCGCCGATATGGTCCTCGTGACCGTGGGTGATGACTACGCCGCGGAGCTTCTCCCTGTTGCGCTCAACATAGGTAAAATCGGGAATAACTATATCAACACCGGGCATATCAGCGTCCGGAAAAGCAAGACCGCAGTCGAGAATGAACATATCGTTCGAGCATTCAAATACGGTCATATTCTTGCCTATCTCATGAAGTCCTCCGAGAGGGATTATCTTGACCGGAGTGCGCTTGACTTCCTTGGTGTGGCGTGTGCGCTGTGCAGGGGCTTCGGCAGCCTTTTCAGCAGAGGGAGCTTTTTCGGGAGCCGGCTGAGCCTTTTTCCGGTAGTATCTTTTCTGAGCTGGAGCAGCGGCACCTTTTCCGCGGGACTTAGTGTTTTTTTCTTTTTCGTTCACTATATTTCCTCACTTTCATTGTAATTTTCGTAAATGAACTGAGGACGAGACTGTGACGGCAGAGCAGAACGTCTTGAAATAACGTGCTCCGTGCATCAACGTGCATTTAAACGGGGCAGCCGCAGCAGCCTTGTCCGAATATATTATATGGCCTGGAGCCAATAAAACCGTGACCAGATGCTATGATAGCATAGATATTCAACTATAATTATACTCAAAAAGTAAAATCCTGTCAATAGCAAATCGCTAAACCTTCCCAACATTAGGCATAATCAATAAATTTATACAGTGGGGAGAATAATAAATCGTCTCAGATTTTATCTCAGTTCCTCAATGTCAGTATTTATGAGCTTTGAGGTCCATTCCGTGCATAGCTCCGAAGCAGTTTCTGCGGAACGTGCCTGCGCTATGAGGGACAGTCTGTTCCTGCCGCTGCGTGTGAGCCTTACGACACCGCCGGAACATGGAACGGTTCTCCGGAATGGCTTCATGTCGCGGAATGTGACCGTTATATCGCGTCTGACCGAAGACATCTCCGGAAGCTGGCTGAGTATTTCGGAAAACCGTCCGCGGTCGGAAGCAAGCGCCGCGCAGAGGTAGAGAGGGTCAGTGATGTGCCTTATCCTTTCCTGCGGAAGCGCTGAGAGTTCGTCGGGCGAAAGGCGTGATATCGATATTCCCGGTACATCTGCCGCAAAGTGGATATACACCGGCACAGGAGTACCTTCTGCGTCCGGAAACATTGCAGCGTAGGCAAGCAGGAGCTTTTCTGCCGGTATGAATCCGTGCTTCTGGGAAAAGGCGTTCACGGTCTGACCGTCTGTTGAGACCTGAAAAACAAGATTGCTGTTCTCGTTTGTGAAAATGTACTCCCATAGTGTACGCACGGAGCGTGTACCGCAGCTCACAGCCGCGTCGAGACCTTCGTCCGGCAGAGCGAGCTTTTCCCTGATATTGGCTGTATAAAGGCTACGGAAGGAAGCCGCAGGGGTTATCCTCCCACACTTTTCGGCGCAAGCATCATTGTTTCTGTTCTGCATGAGCTCCGCGAGAAGTTCCGCACTCACCGGCAGTCTGTCCGCACCGAATACCGATATTCTGAGTGTACTGTTCTCACTGATGAAAAGTCCGCAGTCGGATGACAGCAGCGGAAAGCCGAATCTGAACGAGGGCAGGTCTGTGTTCTCGTAGACGTAAACGTCTCTTCCTGCCGCGGAAATACCGCTGCAAAGTGCGTAGAGGTGGTGGACATGGCTGAAACCGTCGCAGCCAACGCTGAACCGTCTGAAATGAGAAGCGAGACACGCTGCTGCATCAGCCGCAGCAGATACCGAAGGTCTTTCCGGACAGGTGCTTTCAAGACAGCCGGCTGAAAATCTGAAATAGCTGTTTTCTCCGTAATAATCCATAGTTCCTCCTTGTAAAGGTTAGTCCTATGGATAATGATTGACGGATAATCATGGTTTATACCTTCTGACCTTATTTATCAGGAGAAGGAGTGCGAGAAGATTCGGAAAAGCCATAAGACCGTTGAAAATGTCCGAAACCGCCCATACCGTTCCGGAACTCACAACTGCGCCGAGTGAAGCGATGATCGAGTAGCTAACGCAGAAAAGGCACATATATCTGCCGCCGGACAGATACCGGAAAGCCTCCGCTCCGCAGTAGTACCAGCCTATTACTGTACAGAACGCAAATACTGTCATCACCGATGCTGTGAAGTAAACCGATGCTCCACCGAGAACTGTTGCGGCAGCAGTTGCCGGTGAAAGGTCGGGAGCGGCAGTCAGCAAAGCAATCGCTGTCAGCGTACAGCAGAGTACGGTGTCGGTGAATACCTCCGCCATGCTCCACATACTCTGTTCATAAGGTGAAGTGTCAACGGCGGCGGAGTGCAGAAGGGGAGAACTGCCGAGACCTGCTTCGTTCGAGAAAATACCGCGCCTCAGACCAACTGCAACCGCCTTTGATATGCCGAATCCTGCTGCACCGCCGGCAGCCTGCTTTATGCCGAAGGCTGATGTGAATATCGCCGAGAATGCACCGGGTATCCTGTCGGCAGAGTGAGCAGCAGCGGCTATGCAGACTCCGGCGTACAACAGGGCAGCTGCCGGAAGAAGAGCCTGTGCGGCTGAGCCTATCCTCTGTGCTCCGCCGAGAGTTACCGGAAGCATTGCGGCAAATGCAGCAACTGCTATAAGCACGGGCGGAACATCTGCTGTCTGCCTGACGCACTCCGATACTGCGTTCACCTGTACCATTCCGCCCATTCCGAGTGCGGCAAATACGCACATAAGTGCAAATGCTCCGGCAAGTGCTTTGCTGCCGAGTCCCTGCGAGATATAAGCCATGGGACCGCGCACGTCATCTCCGCTGTATACGGCAGAGAGCGCATTTTCTGCATAGACAAGGGACATTCCGAGAAATGCCGAGACCCACATCCAGAACACAGCACCCGGACCGCCGGCTGCAAGTGCGGCAGCAACTCCGGCAATATTGCCTGTACCCATTGCAGCACCGAGAGCCATGCAGACCGTCTTCCTCTGCGAAATTCCGGCAGTTCCCGATTTGTGTTTCACTCTTGATATCAGAAATCCCGGCAGTCTGAACTGCACAGCCCTCAGCTTTACGGTGTAGACCGTTCCTGTAAACAACAGCAGGAATACAAGTCCGCCGCCCCATACCAATCCGCTCATTTTTTCTATCATAGCATATCCCTCCGCTGCAAGACGTGTATTTTTCAGCAAAAAAATACTCAAAAACAACTGTACATTAAAGGATATTTATGGTATAATGAAAATATACGGGCAATCGGCGGCAGAGGCCGTACTTTGCACGTTGAATACTGTGACATGGAGGTTGAAGATGAGACATTACCGCCCCGACAGACACGGGCTGACTACTCTGCGCGTATTGCTTCTTGTACTTTCAGCCGTGCTGATACTCACTGTCAATTATTTTGTTCCTTCAAGGACTGTTTCCTTAGTTATAGATATTTTCATAGCTTCCGTTTCGCTTATAGCAGTGCTCATATACCTTCCACTATATTTTTCGTCGCTGCGATATACTGTGACCGATACAGAGATAATTTCTGACAGCGGCGTGATACTGCGTTTTCATCAGGCAGTTAAGATAACGTCTGTGCAGTATACCGCTGTTATCAGCTCACCTTTTTCAAGGCTGACCGGTTTGAACTTCGTTCTCCTTTTCGTATATGGTGGACAGATGAACCTCATGTTCCTTAAATATGATGATATGCTTGAAATATCTGCTCTTGCCGGAGGTACTCAATGAAGACGGTATATCATGAGCACCCTCTCAGGATACTGAAATATTCCGCGAAGAACATCTGGCTGCTGATATTCCCTGTACTCCGAGGAATCAACGCTATCAGGCTCGATGCCGACCGTATGTATGAATGGCTGCGCGGTGCATGGTTCGATATTATGATACTCATGCTGATCGTTCTGTTCGGACTTATCAGATGGCTCTCATCAGTGGTCGAGATATCGCCTTACGGCATAACCCATACTAACGGCGTACTATTCCGGCTGAGGAAGACTCTGCCGTATTCCAATCTGAGCAGTACATCTTTTGAATATCCGTTCTACCTCAGACCGTTTCACGCGGTAAGCATAAGGTGCGACACGAGTGCCGGGATATTCCGGGCTTCTGACCTGAAGATAATGGTCAATACAAGGGTCGCCGGTGAACTTCATGAGCTTCTTCCGGGGATAAAGGAAACCGGAACGGCGCACAGATTTCCGGAGCCATCGCTGATGTCGGTCGTACTGTTTT
Source organism: Ruminococcus sp. (assembly GCA_017525915.1). Lineage (GTDB taxonomy): Bacteria > Bacillota > Clostridia > Oscillospirales > Ruminococcaceae > Ruminococcus. The sequence goes on along the minus strand of JAFXSC010000022.1, from coordinate 296,559 downwards.
CGATTTTCTTTTCGAGCGGATTCACCGGCAGCGTTTACCTTGCGACCTTCTTCTTCAAGGGTGGAGACATTGCAGGGGATATAATAGGCTCATACGTCAACGAGATGACAGCCCGTACAGCAACGGTCACCAAGCGATTTCTCGTCAGGATACCGGATGCCGCAATAGGTATCGGTGCGTTTTTTGTAGCCGCATGGATAGTATCGTTCGTGATAAATCTGCTGAAATATTCCAGATTCAGACTTTACTACGACGGTCATTTCGCACGGATATCCTATGGTGCGCTTACAAAAAAGGAATATTCCATAAACAGGAACCATGTCAACTACATAGATATGCGCCAGAATCTTGTCATGAAGCTCATCAGGGCGACTTCAGTCACAATAAGCTGTGCAGGTTACGGAAACAGCCGTAAGAGACTGCCGCTGCTCATGACCGTCAAGCGCATCAGAAGAATGGGAAGAAATTTCGAGAGGATAGGCATTCGGAAGGTCGAAAAGCCGCAGTACGTCCCGTGCTTGAAGGGCTTCTGGCAGTACGTCTGGCTGCCTGTTATTGTCGCGGTATCCTTTGTTCCGGCATATATGACAGCATCGCATTTCATACCGGAGGTACAGCGCCTCACGGTTTTCGTAGCGATAATGGCTGAGATACCGGCAGTTTGGATGATACTGATAAAGACAGCAGCATTCTTTTCGAGCGGAGTATCAGTCTATGATGATCGCATAAGACTTTCGTACAGCCGGTTTACCCTTTTCCATACCATAGTTGCCGACCGGAGGAAGATAGTCAAGGTTGAGATAGAGCAGTCGGTATTCCAGAGGATCGGTGGAAGATGCAGCCTTTGTTTCTGGTTCGAGGGTGAGCTCAAGCGCTGTCATAAGGTCAGGGCGCTGCCGTCAGATTCCGCTGAGAAGATACTTGCCGTCCTTGGAACGGATATAGGCGAACGTCTATAAAGGTTATTGACAACTGTCCGAAAATATGATACAATACTCATTGAGCAGACCATGCGGTAGCGGAAACGTTAAGTTTACGAGGAAAGTCCGGGCATCACAGAGCAGGATAGCTGCTAACGGCAGCCGAGGGCGACCTTAGGGCAAGTGCAACAGAGATATACTGCCGTCCTCCGGGACGGTGATGGTGGAAAGGCGGGGTAAGAGCCCACCAGAGTACAGGAGACTGTGCTGCTATGTAAACCCTATCCGATGCAACGTCTATTGGTACTGTGCGTCTCAACGTCTGCTCGGCGGACGTGCAGTAATGGCGGCTTGAGCCTGTCGGCGACGGCAGGAGTAGATAAATTACCGCACACGACAGAACCCGGCTTATCGGTCTGGTCATATCTGAGCCTGTCAGTTTTACGGCAGGCTCATTGTTTTTGCTGAGAATTATTGTACAATTTGACCTTGCCGTTTTTTTGTCCGGGGTATGGACAAACGGAATTATTTGTGATAGAATAGTATATACCTGCAAAGCAGGATGAGATACCGTCCCGGCTGGACGGAAAAGAAAGGAGTGCCGGAAATGGCAGAATTAAAATACGAGATAACAGAAAAGCTGGGCGTTCTTTCGGAGAATGCGAAAGGCTGGACAAAGGAGCTCAATCTTGTGAGCTGGAACGATCATGATCCGAAATACGATATACGCGAGTGGTCTCCGGATCATTCAAGAATGGGAAAGGGCGTAACTCTTACTGCTGATGAGCTTGCAGAGCTCAAGGAGCTTCTCAAGGATATCGACCTCGATTCGTTTGAATGAGCGTCATAGTTCAGCTGCCAGAATAAATGAAAAAAACCGGAGGCTCATGCCTCCGGCTTAATTTTTACTGTTATTCAAATACAGGCATGAATGCCTTTGCACCGAGCTTTTCAGCCTTCTCGGAAGCAGCCCTGAACGACAGCTCGTCCTCAGTGATGAAGGAGATGCCGTTCTCATGCTCGTAGGAACCCTCCGGAGCTTCAGAGCCGAGCGGAAGACGGAAATACCAGCGTGCAGTGAGATTGTCAATGCTGTCCACGAAGCTGTTGTCATCGGCAGATTCCCATGACTGAGAGAATACCGTAACCTTGTGCTTGACAGCTTCGATAACGTCGCCCATAACAGCACTTGCAGTCGGAAGCTTGCCGGCGCCTCTGCCGTAGAACATAGCCTGATCTATGCCGTCGCCGAATACGAGCACAGCATTGAAGACATCGCTGACACCGGACATGATACTCTCATACGGAACGAGCATCGGCATAACAGCGGGAAGGATCTTGCCGCCATCAGTCTTTCTTACCGAAGCAATGAGTTTGATGGCGTGACCGAGAACGTCAGCTGCTGCAACGTCACAGAGCTCGATGTGGGAAATGCCCTTGGTATAGACGTCCTTGGGATAGACGTGCCTTCCGAAAACGAGGGAAGAGATGATACATATCTTGCGGCAGGCATCGTGACCTTCGATATCTGCGGTAGGATCCTTTTCAGCGTAGCCGAGATCCTGTGCAAGTGCGAGAGCCTCCGGGAAGGACATACCGTCATTGTACATTTTAGTGAGAATGAAATTCGTCGTACCGTTGAGGATGCCTGCGACCTTTGAGATGTCATTGGCTGCAAGGCATTTGTGAAGGGGACGGATAATCGGGATAGCGCCGCCTACGCTTGCCTCAAAGAAGAAGTTGCAGTTGTGCTCCTTGGCCGTTCTGAGAAGGATGTCGCCTTTCTCGGCAACAAGCTCCTTGTTTGAGGTAGAAACGCTCTTTCCCTTTTCAAGGCAGGCTTTTACGAAAGTGAAAGCAGGCTCAACGCCGCCCATGCACTCTGCAACGGAAGTTACCTCATCGTCATTGACTATATCATTGAAATCCTTAGTGAACTTGTCCTGATACGGAGAATCCGGGAAATCCCTGAGATCGAGGATATACTTGATATCCATTTCTGTTCCGGCACGCTTTTCGATGCTTTTCCTGTTCTTGTAGAAAAGCTCGACAACGCCTGAGCCTACGACACCGTGACCTAAAACTGCAAATTTTACTGACATAAAGAAACCTCCGGAAATCTATTCGGCGGAGAGGATCTTGACCTCTAACACGCCGTCGAGTTCAGTAATAGAACTCAGAGGAGCAAGCTCCTCGGAATCGCTTGTGAGTCTCAGCGATATATTCACAGCAGCGGCACCGTCAACCGGGATGCTCTGGTTGACTGTGAGAATATTGGCATTGAGGCTGTGAAGATAGGCGAGAGCGCTTGAAAGAACGCCCGGACTGTCACTGAGAAGCAGATACAGGTTTACGATCCTGCGGGTGAACAGCTCCTCATAGGAAAAAACGCTGTCTTTATACTTGTAATAAGCGCTTCTTGATATGCCGACGCGCTTGCAGGCGGAGGCGGAGCTTTTCTCGCCCTTCTGGGCAATGAGCTTCTTTACTTCAAGGACCTTGGTGAAGACCTCCGGCAATATTTTAGCGTCAGCAACGATGAGCTGCGAATTCTTATCCATACTGAACCACCTTGCTTTGTCCGCCGCAGGCGAACAGTTGTACACTGCTTACTTACTATAACACGTTTTTGACGATTTGTCAAGAGGCGAAACGATGTTTTTTCGTCATTTTCAATTAAGAAATATACTAAAATCATAAATTGTTTATAAATTCGGGATATTGAAATTTTTCAGTTTGGGGTATATAATAGAATAGTTGTGAATTTAATTGAAAATGTTCGTAAAGGATGATTGGATTGGAAAAAAGTAATGCTAAGACAGACCAGCTCGGAACCGAGCCGGTCGGCAGTCTCATGAGACGGTTCGCTGTCCCGAGTATAATCGGTATGCTCGTCGGAGCTCTTTATAATATAGTGGACCAGCTCTTTATCGGTCAGAAGGTCGGAACGCTCGGCAACACAGCAACGTCGGTCGCTTTTCCGTTTACTACTGCCTGCATGGCACTTGCCCTGCTTTTCGGTATCGGCGGCGCTTCGTGCTACAATCTCGCGATGGGAATGGGGGATAAGAAGCGTGCCGGCTACTATGTCGGGAACGCCCTTACCATGCTAACCACCTGCGGTGTTGTACTCATGGCGGTCACTCTTGTTTTCCTGAAACCGCTGTTGAAGATATTTGCGGCAACGGACGATGTAATGCCCTACGCGGAGGACTATGTAAGTGTTACTGCGATAGGTTTCCCGTTCCTTATACTTTCGACGGGCGGCGGACACCTCATCAGAGCGGACGGCAGTCCGAAAATGACGATGATATGCAATGTTACCGGCGCCGTCATAAATACCGTGCTTGACGCTGTGTTCGTGCTCGGACTTGAGTGGGGAATGAAAGGTGCTGCGTGGGCGACTGTTATCGGTCAGATAGTATCTGCGATGATAATTATACTCTATGTAAGAAAATTCCGGACGACAAAGCTTGAGAAGAAGCATTTCGTGCCGGCATTCGTCCATACGAAAAGGGTAGCTATGATAGGCATGGCTTCCTTTTTCAATCAGGTGGCAATAGCGATAGTGCAGATAGTCCTCAACAATTCGCTCAAGCATTACGGCAAGCTCTCGGAATACGGAGCGGAAGACCCGATAGCCTGTGCCGGTATAGTAATGAAGGTCAATATGATAGTATTTGCTATCGTTATCGGACTTGCTCAGGGTACACAGCCTATCGAGAGCTTCAACTACGGCGCAAGGAATTACAGCCGTGTAAAGCAGGCATTCAGACTTGCTGTAAAGACAGGCGCAGCCATATCCATTGCCGCCTTCATACTTTTCCAGCTGTTCCCGCGCCAAATACTCGCGGTCTTTGCGAATTCCTCAGCAAGCGACGGATACTATGAGTTCGGTGCGAAGTTCTTCCGAACCTTCCTGTTCTTCACATGGATAAACTGCCTCCAGCCGATATGCTCGACATTCTTCACATCTATCGGAAAGTCGTTCAAGGGCGTGTTCCTTTCGCTCACAAGACAGATAATTTTCTTCATACCGATACTTCTGGTGCTTCCGCTTTTCTTCAAGATAAACGGAATACTCTATACAGGCCCTATTGCAGACTGCCTTTCAGCCGGAGTAGCGATAGCAATGGCAGCCGCAGAGTTCAGGGCTATGAACAGACTTGAACAGCAGGAAACTGAGAAAACATCGGCTTCCGGGACACTGGTTAAATAAAAAAATAAATCTCCAGCTCTTGATTTTTATGCCCCAGTTTGTTATAATATTATTTATGTTATGATTGATTGGGGCATAGCCAAGCGGTAAGGCAACAGACTTTGACTCTGTCATCCCGTGGGTTCAAATCCCGCTGCCCCAACCAAATAAAAATTTCATGATCAGTGTGAGAGTTTTTACCGAAAGCAGCGACTAATAATATGCAGGTTATTTCCGCTGATGCTGTCACGCGGAGATCGTTATATATATTTCGGAGGTCATATGCTTTCATTTGTTCTGTTACTGTTATTCCCGGCAGTATTCCTTGCCGCTTCGATCATCTATGTAGGAAGCGTCCGCGCACCGCGGAAGTCCGAAGGTAAAACGAAGAAAAAAACTCAGCCGAAGACCGGTACGAAGAAAAAGAACCTGGTCAGAGCCAACAAGTCAGCAGAGATCGAGGCTGCCGATAACAAAACGCGCTCTGCTGCATATAAGGAGCTCTGTGTAATATTTGCGGTCGAAGCAAGTATACTCCTTCTGCTTGGTTCGGTAATTAAGGCGTTCATGTTCGGCGGCGGAACTATTCCGCTTTCAGCTGTGTTCGTTTCCTCAGCCATTCCGTTTGCAGCCTACTGTACTGCTTACAGCGTGAAGAAAGGCAGAAAGTCGCGCATATACAGATTCCTCAAACGCGCCTCTGTTTTTGCAGCAGTGCTCATGGTGCTTGAGGTCATTGTCTTCAACGCAAAGAGCATCACGCGCGAGACTGTTGATACGGTCTTCAAAAAAGAATCATTCCGCTCGGACGGCGTGTACACCGAGACTGATAACGACATCACATTCACTGGCGACGGAAATATATATGTAGATAACCTTCCGGACGGAGCAAAGGCAGTTATCGTCAAGATGCGTCAGGAGGAAAACTACGAGCTCTACCATGAAAGCCGCCCGTTTGGCTGTGAGCTCTATATGCAGGACGACAACTTCACTCAGAACTACATGATCACACAGTCGAAGTATGTCACTTCATTCGACGGAGAATGCGACTTCTCGCTCAATCCCTACGGCAAGCTCCGCTCGATAAGACTGCATCTTTACTGGCTGTCTGAGCCGGTAACCATTGAAGAAGTCAGAGTGGTAAGTGCAATACCTTATTCCTTCTCTATCACGAGATTTTTCGTGCTTCTTGCTGTACTTTCGGCAATTTCTGCGATAAGAATATCCGGACTCCATAAGGTGACCTTCAGCACAAGGAACCGCGCTCATCTCATTGCAGCAAATGCAATGGCTGTAATGTGTGCCCTCACTGCTGTATTCTTCTACAAGCCGGACATGAAGTCTGAGGAGTATTCTGAGATCTTCCCGCCGCTCGGCAACCCGTACGCTATGCAGGCTCAGGCTTTTGAGGAGGGGCAGCTCGCTCTCCCGTATACTCCGGATCCGAACATGGAACAGGTTGAGAATATCTACTCTCCGGACCAGAGAACAAGTTCAGGAGTAAGCTATCTCTGGGACTATGCCTACAAGGACGGCAAATACTACTGCTATTTCGGCGTTACGCCTACAATAACGCTTTTTTATCCCTACCAGCACATCAAGCACAAGATCATGCCGATACCTAAAGCAGTGTTCATTTTCAGCATACTTGCGATGTTTTTCTTCTGTCAGACCATCATCGCGGCTGTAAAGCTCCTCAGTCCGAGGTGCAATCTGCTGCTTCTGCTGCTTTCAATGCCGGCAGCAGTCGGCTGTGCAGGCTTCTACTATATCCTCAACTATGCGGATATGTACTGCGTACCGCTCGCAAGCGGAATGATGTTCCTGTCACTGTGTCTGTGGCTCGGACTTACAGCATACATGACAAAGAATAAGACAAAGCGCCTTATCCTGCTTGCGTGCAGTGGCATCTCACTTGCATTTGCAGTCGGAGCGCGTCCCGGAATGGCTCTCTGTTGTATTATACTCGTTCCGTTCTTCCTTGCACTGCTTCTCCGCAAGAAGGACAAGCTCATGTTCCGTCTCAGCGAGGCAGCCTGCTTCCTGACACCCGTCATGATCGGCGCAGTTGCTATAATGTGGTACAACAATGCCCGTTTCGGCTCACCGTTCGATTTCGGTGCTTCATACCAGCTCACAGTCAGCGATATCCATGCAAACAAAGTAAATCTTGCAGGACTTCCTGCTGCGATCTACCACTACTTCTTCATGTCGCTCAGACCCCGTGCAGTATTCCCGTTCTTTGAACAGCAGGCGACTGGTCTGAACAACTACGGCCAGTACGTCTATATCGACTTTGCGATACCGGTATTCACACTTCCGATCATTGCACTGGGCTTCCTGCTCCTGCCTATGTGCTTCCGGAAGAAGAACACCTGCTGCTGCCGGGAAACTACCGTTCTCCAGCGCAATGCCTATTATATACTTGCGATATGTATGGCTCTGTTCATAGCCTGGGAGGACTTCTGTCTCGGCGGACTTATCCAGCGCTACATCATCGACATCATGCCGCTCATGGTACTCATTGCCGTACCTGCGATACTCAGAATCAATGTCAGATCTGAAAAGCGCAGATACCTTTACAGCATGAGCATCATATGTATATGTGCAACGTTCGTTCTCAACTGGATGCTTGCACTTTCACACAGACTCGGAAACCTTCATCTTCACAATCCCGGATTACAGGAAAAGCTTGAAGATATGATAATATTCTGGAGATAATAAAGGAGGATCAGAAATGGAAAAGGTAATAATAATCGGCGCAGGTCCTGCGGGACTTACAGCCGCTTATGAGCTCCTCAGAGACGGTGCTGACAAGTACGATGTGACCGTTATCGAGGAAACAAACACTATCGGCGGTATATCGAGAACTGTCAACTACAAGGGCAACCGCATGGATATGGGCGGACACCGCTTCTTCTCGAAGATACCCGAGGTAAACGAGTGGTGGGACAATATGCTCCCTTCACAGGGACTTCCGTCCTATGATGACAGACTTCTCAGACGTAAGGTCAAGGTCGTAAAGGGCGGTCCCGATCCACAGAAGACTGACCGTGTAATGCTCAGACGCCGCAGGGTATCGCGTATACTTTTTAATGACAAGTTCTATGATTACCCTGTATCCCTCAAGCCCGAGACTATCAAGAACTTCGGCTTCTTCACCACGATGAAGGTCGGCGCGAGCTATCTCAGTGCAGCAGTTCACAAGCTCCCCGAGGACAACCTTGAGAACTTCTACATCAACTGCTTCGGCAGAAAGCTCTACGAGATGTTCTTCGAGAACTACACCGAGAACCTCTGGGGAAGACACCCCAGCGAGATAGACGCTTCATGGGGCGCACAGCGTACAAAGGGTCTGTCTATTGTCGGCATCATCAAGGACTTTGCCGGCAAGACCTTCAAGGTCAAGAACCGTAAGGTCAATACCTCTCTCATCGAGGAGTTCAAGTACCCCAAGCTCGGTCCCGGACAGCTCTGGGAGGTAACTGCCGATGAAGTCAAGAAGCTCGGCGGCAATATCATAATGGAAGCTTCAGTTAAGAAGATAGCCAAGAACGACGATAATAAGCTTACCGGTGTTACTTATGTCAAGGACGGCAGGGAAGTGTCACTTGACGGCGACTACATCATTTCCTCGATGCCTGTAAAGGATCTTGTGAACGGAATGAACGACGTTCCGGAGGACGCAGCAAGAATAGCCGCCGGACTTCCTTACCGTGACTATATGACACTTGGCGTGCTCGTTCCGAAGCTCAACCTTGAGAACAAGACAAAAATGCGTACCGTCGGAAATATCGTGCCTGACTGCTGGGTATATGTTCAGGACAGGCGCGTAAAGATGGGACGCTTCCAGATATACAACAACTGGTCTCCTTACATGGTAAAGGACCTCAAGAATACAGTATGGATAGGTCTTGAATACTTCGTATCCGAGGGCGACAAATACTGGACGATGACCGAGAAGGAGTTCTCCGATTTCTGCGTTAAGGAAATGGTCAAGCTCGGACTTATCAGCAATGCTTCCGAGGTCATCGACACTCATATGGAGAAGGTAAAGAAGGCTTATCCTGCTTACTTTGACACTTATGATGAAATGGACAAGCTTGTTGACTACCTCAGCAGCATACCCAATCTCTACTGCGTCGGCAGAAACGGTCAGCACCGTTACAACAACATCGATCACTCCATGGTAACTTCCTTCGAGGCTGTCAAGAACATCAAGCAGGGCATCACAGACAAGAAGAATATCTGGAGCGTCAATACCGAACAGGAATATCACGAGGAGAAGAAGTAATGGCAAGCAGTGATATGCAGGAGGTCAGGGAGATACTCCGCACCCGGAAGTTTGGTAAGCTTTTCTCCGGAGATACCGAGAATACGCTTATCCAGTTTTTCCGCTATCTTTTTGTCGGAGGACTTGCAACTGTCGTTGACTGGGGACTTTCGTACATTCTTTTCAGATATGCTTTCCATGAGAATTACGCTGTTGCTGCAAATTCCATATCGTTTGTGGCAGGACTTGTCGTGAACTATGTTATCAGCACATTCTGGATATTCAAAAACTCGAAGGTCGAGTCGAGACTGGTTGAGTTTATAGCGTTTGCGGCTATAGGACTTGTTGGACTTGCAATGACTGTCGGAATCACGAAGCTTTTCGAGATATGGCTCAGCAGCAGGACGAGCGCTTATCAGATACTTGCAAAGATAGTGTCTACCGGCGCCGCATTCTTCTGGAATTTTTTCGCAAGGAAATACCTGCTGTTCAACAAAAAAGAAGATGCAGCTGAATAATACCATGACAGGCGCTTTACGGCGCCTGTTTTTTTGTGATGATATGATGAAAACTTTTCCACCGGCTGAAAACCTAAGATTATTTTAAGGAAACCGTTCTATAATCAAGTCATAGCAAAAGCGCGGAGTGTTCCGCGCATGGGAAGGCGGCGTTATTATGAATTACAGGAAAATAGCTCTCATACCTGCTTATGAGCCCGACGGGCGCATCGTTACGCTTGCCCGTGAGCTTGATGACAACGGTTTTAGCGTAATAATAGTGAATGACGGAAGCGGCACCGGCAGTGCATCCGTTTTTTCCGCAGCTACCGGACACGCGGAAATACTTATGCACATACACAATCACGGCAGGGGCGCATCTGTCAGGACAGGACTTGAATATATCCGTAAATACTACCTTCCGCCCTATACAGTTACTGTTCTCAGTCAGGAGACGGAGGACGTCAGTGAAGCTCTTGCGGCTTCGGATGAAGCAGCCGCAATGCCTGGAAATCTCGTTCTCGGCGTCAGGAGGGAGAAGAACAGGAGAAGTCTCCGCAGCATAGTCAGAGCGGTGGTTTCACGCCTCTGGTATGGCGCTGCGTTCAGCACAGGTGAACGCACAGGCACTATGGCGTTCTCGCATCGTCATATCGACAGGCTGCTCTCAGTAAGCGGTGACAGGGAAGAATATGAGAACAATGTTATCCGTGACTATGTCATGACAGGGGAGAGCATTATTCATACAGCCTTCTCTGATACTCAGAACAGCGGCATATCTGCGATCGGAGAAATGAGGAATGCGGGTAAAATCAGCGTATAATCTGTTATAAAAATAACATCTTGTATAATTTGAACAAAAAAATAAGCATTTTCCTCTTTATTACGTTTATTCGTCGAATTGACTGTTTTCTCTCCGGATGATATAATTAAAGTACAATTATAAAAGGAGAGGTGTATATTTTGAATACAGATTCCATTTCTTTTGACGTCGGCACCAACTTTGACTATAAGCTGTTCGATATCATTGAACAGTATGACCCCAAGCACAGCATCACCAGCATTTACGGCAAGCTCAGATACGACGGACTTCCCGGAGGAAGAGCTGCTGCTATCGTTCCTAATCTTACATTTGATGAATTCGCAGCTTACGTTGCAGAATGCACCAAGCGCGGTATCCAGTTCAATTACCTTATCAACCCCATCGGTCTCGACCAGAACGAGCTCGACCCGGTTGAGGGCAAGAAACTCAGAGATTTCATACATAAGTGCTATGATATCGGAGTAAGAGCTTTCACTCTCAATTCCCCGATTCTTATCAAGTATGTAAAGCGTACCTTCCCCGATGTATTCGTAACTCTCGGACTCTACGCTTATCCTACAAATATCCAGCATCTTGAATACTGGCGTTCTTGGGGCGTTGACGAGATAACCCTCGATCACTCCTTCAACCGTAAGTTTGATCTTCTTCGCAAGGTACTCACACAGTACAAGGATACAGATCTTCACCTCAGACTTATCGCAAATAACCTCTGCATCAGAGAATGTCCCTATAAGCTCGCTCACGCCTGCTTTACAGGACACACCGAGCCTGAGTGCGTATCAATGGACTACACTCTCGTAAACTGCATCTACCGCAAGGTTACAACTCCCTCAGCTATTATCTCATCTGAATGGATCAGACCTGAGGATATCCATTATTACCGCGAACTCGCAGAGGAAACAGGCAACAAGCACCTTGCGATAAAGCTTGTTGACCGTACAAGACCCACGACCTTCATTGGCAGAGTTATCAAGGCTTACATGACAGAGGAATACAAGGGCAACCTCCTTGATATCGTAAACTGGCCCGAGACCAAGAATATCAGTGCTATTTCCGGTGAAGCCGGAGCTCCTCCTGCCGGACTTATCGGCGCAGGCGGTCCTCCTGCCGGAATGCCTGCTGGTGGTCCCACTCCCGGATATATGGGCGCAGGCGGTCCTCCCGCCGGAATGCCTGCTGGTGGTCCCCCTCCCGGATATATGGGTGCAGGCGGTCCTCCCGCTGGAATGCCTGCCGGTGGTCCCCCTCCCGGATTTATGGGCGCAGGCGGTCCTCCCGCCGGAATGCCTGCCGGTGGCCCTCCTATGGGACCCCCTCCCGGAGTGCCTAAGATGAGATTTATGGAAAGGCTCAAGCCTGAGTCCATGATGGCTTACGGCAGAACTATGAACTTCCCGAAGCTTTACGTTGACAACACAAAGCTCGACGGCTTCATTGAGCACTTCATAAAGGCAAACAACTGTGACAAGACCCTTTGTGCAAACAATATGGTCGAGCCCGGTCAGACCGCTGAGAATATGTGCACACACTGCACAAGATGGGCTGAGAAGGTCGTTTCATATGACGAGGCAGAGGTAGCACAGTGGAAGGAAGTTGCCGGCAGTATCCTCAGAGGTATCGAGGACGGCTCTATCTACCGCGACTGATTAAAACAAAAAAACAGCAGGTCATTTACGACCTGCTGTTCTGTTTCATTCAGCTATCTTATCGTTGAGAGCCTTGACGAGCTCGTCAGCATCAACGCCGTGAACTGCTGCTGCTTCTTCGATTGTCTCCATCTGAGATGCGGGACAGCCGAGGCAGTGCATTCCGATGCTGAGAAGTATTGGAGAAACGTCCTTGTCGAGCTGTAAGAGTTCGCCGATCCTTGTATCCTTTGTAACCTGTGCCATTAGCTTTGACCTCCTGATATAATGCTTGTTCGCCGTATTCACGGGACTATAACTATAATAGCATTAAAAACAGATTCTGTCAAGTATCCGCTCAGCAGCTTTCATCTTTCTGTCATAAATAATGCTTGACTTTTTTGATGCGAAAAGGTATAATTTACTTGTAGAGTTGAGGCTTGTGTCCGGAACGGAGGGGATAGTATGGGTGAACGCAAATCTGCTGCGATAGTTATTGCTGCTCTTGCAGCTGTACTCGTTATGCTTGCAGGCAGAGGCTGTGCCGAGAGCATAAAACGCGGCCAAAAGAACAATACCCCTGCTAATACCACTATATCCAATCACGCAGTGCAGACCGATGCGGAAACAAGAAACGTAACCGCTCCTGCAACTGTACCCGGAGCAGTTCATCCGGGAGTTGAATACGTTACTGACATACTCGGCAGAGTTATCGGCACTGTCGAGAATACTACCGAGGTGACCGAGCCGGTCACTGAAGCTCAGCCTGAGTACGTTACGGATATCCTCGGCAGGGTAGTAAAAGTGATCGAACCGACAACTGTGCCTGTTCAGACTACGGAGAAACCGACTGACAACAGGAATCCGCTCCAGAAGTATCAGGAGGAGCATTCAACAGCACCTGTTACACGCGATGCTGATATCGAATCAGAGCACTACACAGCTCCCTCGACACTGCAAATAACTATTGGCTAACGGAGGTAAAATTATGGTAATCATTGAAATGGAGAACGGCAAGAAGATTAAAGTTGAGCTTTATCCTGATATCGCGCCGATCACTTGTGCTAATTTTGAAAAGCTGGTAAAGAACGGTTTTTATGACGGACTTACTTTCCACAGAGTTATTTCCGGATTTATGATACAGGGCGGCTGCCCGAAGGGTACCGGTACAGGCGGTCCCGGCTGGAACATCAAGGGCGAATTCTCGTCCAACGGCGTGAAGAACGACCTCAAGCACACAAGAGGCGTTATCTCTATGGCACGTTCCATGATGCCTGATTCTGCCGGTTCACAGTTCTTCATCATGCACGAGGATGCGCCTTATCTCGACGGCAACTACGCTGCTTTCGGCAAGGTAGTAGAGGGCATCGAGGTGGTCGATGAGATCGCTGAGACTGCTACTAATGCCAACGACAAGCCCCTCAAGCCGCAGATAATGAAGAAGGTAACTATCGAATAATATTATTATGTGATCAAGCCGCAGCTTTTGAAGTATTACGAAGAGCCGCGGCTTGTTCTGTTTCACGGAGGTATGCAGACTATGACAATTGGCGAGATAAAGTCACTTATTGACCGCTCCCTTTTCGCAGTGATAGGATATTCAGATGAAACCGGCAGACAGAACGTGAGGAAGGTCTTCTGCGTGTGGCATAAGGGGATAGGGAAGCACCTTATCTCAACAAATACAAGTTCCTCCCATGTTCAGAGCCTTTTAAAGAACGGGAATGCCTGCATGTATTTTTCTGATGATGAAGCCTTTGAAGGTATCTGCCTTTACGGACGGATAATAATTCACACTGAAAGGACGTTCAAGGAGCTACTGTGGAATCCGGGCGATGAGAAATATTACCCTAACGGCATAGACGATGAGGACTACTGCGTAATCGAATTTGATGCCGAAAGCGGCAGATATTACCGATATGACGGAAAGGGAGATATTACAAAAGCAGATATTGATGACTTTGACAGGGGCATGGAATTTGAAAACGGGTATTCCTTGACGCATAAAATATAAAATAGGTATTGAAAAATTATAGCCGGTGTGTTATAATAATAAAAGAAATTTTACTTTGGAGGTAAAACCAAAATGGGAATGTTTGACAAGCTTATTGCTAATTTAAAGGCAAGCAAGAAGACTATCGTTTTCACTGAGGGCAGCGACAGCCGTATCCTCTCTGCAACTGACAGGCTTCTTAAAGAAGGACTTATGGGCGTTGTGCTCTGCGGAAACGTTGACGAGGTTAAGGCAGCCGCAGCAAAGGGAGGATTCAGCATCGACGGCGCAGAGATCGTTGACCCTGCAACTTATCCGGAGATGGAAGCTCTCGTAGCTCAGATGTTCGAGCTCCGCAAGGGAAAGATGACTGAGGAGGAGTGCCGTGCAGCTCTCGCAAAGTCCAACTACTTCGGAACCATGCTCGTTAAGGCTGGAAAGGCTGACGCTCTGCTCGGCGGCGCTACATATTCTACCGCTGATACAGTAAGACCAGCCCTCCAGATAATCAAGACCAAGAAGGGCTCAAATCTCGTAAGCTCATCGTTCATTCTCTTCAGAGAGAAGGACGGTGCAGAGGAGAAGATAGCAATGGGCGACTGTGCTATCAACCTCGGATATACCGACAGACTTGACAAGGACGGCAATGTCGTTCTCAGCGCTGCAAGACAGCTTGCTGAGGTCGCTGTTGAAACTGCAAAGACTGCTTCATTCTTCGGTATTGATCCTAAGGTTGCAGTTCTCAGCTTCTCAACATACGGCTCAGGCAAGGGCGGCACAGTTCAGCTCAGCCACGATGCTGTTATCGAAGCACGCGCTCTCGATCCCGAGCTCGTTATCGACGGTGAGTTCCAGTTCGATGCTGCTGTTTCTGCTGAAGTTGCAAAGACAAAGTGCCCTGATTCAAAGGTTGCCGGACAGGCTAATACCTTTATCTTCCCACTCATCGAGGCAGGTAATATCGGCTACAAGATTGCTCAGAGACTTGGTGGATTTGAGGCTTACGGGCCTATCCTCCAGGGACTTAATGCTCCTATCAACGACCTTTCAAGAGGCTGCACAGCTGATGAGGTCTACAAAATGGCTATCATCACAGCCGGAATGGCTTGATCTGATACTCAACAGTTTAACTGCCCCGGAGAATTCTCCGGGGCAGTTTTATTTTCACAGATCGTTGAAAAAATAACAGTTCTACTTGTAATTCTGCTGAAAGTATGCTATACTATAAAAAATGACAAATAGGGGGGCAGCTATGTTCAAAGAAATGCTTCAGATGAGCTATCTCATTTTCATTACGGCAATTACCCTTATGATATTCATGGTCTTCAACTCGACATTCAACAGCGTCACAAAATTCAGATTTATTCTCGGCAACTCTATTGCTACCGTCATGGTCGTTACCAATGTCTTTGCCTACTGTTTTCAGGGAACAGGGGAGCACGTCACCGCATTGAAGATATGTACCGCTATTAGCTATTCCATAAGCGGTACGGTCATACTGCCATTTATATTCATAACCGGCGTTATCGGCAAACATATGCGATATCTTCTGCAAGTACTTGCGACCTTTAACATTATTCTCAGTATTATCAGTATATTCAACAGCTGTGTCTTTGAAGTTGACAGTGACGGAGAGGTGTCACTCGGGATTCTTTCGCCAATACCGTTCTATTTCAGCGCACTCTACATAGTGGTGCTGTTCTATGCTTCGATCGTTAAGTACCGCCTCGGTTTCCGCAGCGAAAGCTTCTTCATTACAATACTGTGTGCGGCGATCATCACAGCGGTGATACTTAATACTTTTTATGGCTACAAGTTCCTTATCAGCGGAATGGCTGTTATGGGCTGCACATTCTATTATATGTTCTACAGCTTGCAGACTCTCACACATGACGCAATGACCGGCGCTCTGAACCGTCACTCTTTCTATAAGGATATCCAGATATTCCAGAAGCAGCATATGTTCATCATATCTATGGACCTCAACGGACTGAAACAGATTAATGATAACCTCGGACACGATGCCGGGGACCGTGCAATTCTCACAGTCAGCCAGAGTGCGATGTCTGTTATACCGCTCAGGTGCCGTTTTTACAGAATGGGCGGCGATGAATTCGTGATACTCTGTCCGGATATGAATGCTGGTGAAGTCAAGGATATTGCTGACAGGATCGACGATGCTGTAACCGTCAAGGAATACAGCGTGGCGATAGGCTATGAGGAGTACCACAAGGGTATGGATATAAACGAAGTGCTCAAAAAGGCAGATGCGATAATGTATGCAAGAAAGACGGCGATGAAGAACGAAGATGTTGGAGTGTATGGTTAAAATATAAAAATATATATCATATAAGGCTTTACCTATTGACTTTATCCGATAAATGTAGTATAATTATTATGTTGTCGAGGTGTGGCTCAGTTTGGTAGAGTACTACGTTCGGGACGTAGGGGCCGCAGGTTCAAATCCTGTCACCTCGACCATTTAGAAAGCCTATATTTCTGCAAACGTGGAAATATAGGCTTTCTCTTGTGATAATGATTTCCGTATTAGGAATTGAATTTCGTGCATTTGAGGTGTTTTTCAATGTAGTGTGACACCAAGTGTGACACGAGCAAAGTGCGATTTCCTTCGATTCTTAGGGAAAAACGGATACTGGAAATTAGAAAATGAGTTGTTTGCCTTCAAATCATAACCTCGCAATGCTTTATAATATAAGCATAATGCGATTTTGAATAATAGTAAACCTTGTAAAAAACATCAAAATGCGATTGACACACATCATTTTATGTGATATAATAGCTTGTATCAAAGTGTCAGGATTTATTCATCACATATTGACTTTATGATACTATTTTGATATACTGAATTTGCAAGGGGGAATTATAATGAAAGAAAAAAGAATAATAATAGCAGCAGCGGTTTTGCTCTGCACTTTAGGATTAGTCGTGTTTATCGCTTTTTCTTGCAATAAAGACAGCAATTCAGATAATTCAGAAACAAGAACACCGACAACGACTGCCGTTACAACAACAAGTATTACAACAACGACATCAGCTATTACTACAACCCAAACCACGACCAAGCCCGTAACCACATCAACGACAACAAACCACGTTGAGACCACAGTTCCTACAACCACAGAGACGCAGACAACCACCACACAGGCAGCACAGCAGCCTCAGGACAACGGAAACACAGGTAATGGTGGAAACAACAATAACGGCGGTGGCGGAACACCTCAGTATGTAGAGCCTCCACAGCAGCAGACAACACAGCCGGTTTACACACCACCAGTAGAAACACCAACACAGCCTCCTGTAGTGACACCTCCATCAGGTGGTGGCGGTGATAGTACATATACACCACCATATGACCCAGACGATGAGGTTTATGATCCTAGCGATATGGAAGATATTCCAGAGTTACATTGGAAATAATAAACAAATCATTAAATAAGTGAGTATTAATCAATAATTAGGTAAAAGAGACACCCAATTTAAGGGTGTCTCTTTTTGTATTCAAGGAGGTACTCTATGAAGCATTTCGGTTGTATAGTACGCAATCCAATAAAACTCACTCGTGAGAATTACGCCCCACTCACTGATGGCAATAGAATAAAAACACTAGTAGCAAAACAGGTAGGACTTTTAGGGCAGACCTGTGATGGAATAATTAATGATTATTGGCAACTATCTTCCTTTGATACCGTATATTTACATTTTTAAACAAACGGAATATGAAAACGATACGAAAACTTACAGCGTGCAGAATTATCTTGACAGCGCAATGCAGTCAAGTCTTTTGACCGAAGCACAAATTGCACAGGTCAAAGCGACCAATACCTATTGCACATATGCAGTGAATTGGTTTAATGGTACAGCAATACTGACGGACGACAGTATCAATGCCATTCCCGATGTTTCAGCGGAGGATCTCAGCATTCGACATAAACGGCGACGGGCTGATTACAGCCGTCGATGCTTCGTTCGTGCTTTCATATTGCGCCGACCTTGCGGATAATCCCGACCTGAAGATCTAGGACTTTATCGCATCAAGAAAGAAATAAAAGCTGAGAGGACCGCATTTGCGGCCCTCTTTGATTTGTATCGCTTTGAGTTGTTGTTCTGAAACTGTTGACGCTTGAGATGATTTGATGTATAATTATCTATAATATCTATCTGTGCTTTTGTACGGAGAAAGGTGGAATTATGAAAAAATGTACGATCAAGGCTTTTTCTGCTGCGTTGGCGGCTATCCTGAGCTTTCAGACAGCTCCGTTTGATTGCGGAATAGCTGCTGATAGCGTCAGAAACTTCACGGTTCTGGAAGCAGAAAAAGTAACTAATCCAAGAGTATCCAGCTCAGCTTCAAAGGTGCTGACCGGAGACGTAAACAGTGACGGCGAATTGGATGATGACGATATCAACGCATTTGACGATGAAGATGCGGTTGCAAAAATGCCGCCGCAGGCTGATGTAAATGCCGACGGAGTTATCAACTCTGACGATGCAGATATCATCAGAAGTGTTCTCTGGAATGATTCATATTTCCCTGTTGGAAAGTATTACAACAAGGATGCCAAGTTTGTTACAAGGGCAGAGTTTGTCCATGAGGTCGCTTCTGCGATAGGATTTGACCCTTCAACTGTTAAAGAAAAGAGTTATTATGATGATCTTGAAGGCTGCAGCTATGCTGATGAGATAACTTCGCTTTCGGCTCTTGGTGCCATAAACACATATGATTCCGAATTCTATCCGGATAAGCCGGCGGATCGAGATTTTGTTACCTATACATTGGATTGGGCACTGGGCATTGATTCCGATGACAAGTGGAAGAATGCAATTGATCTGGGCTGGTTCAAAAAGGATAACGATGAATTCCATGAGAGACTCTATGTCACTGAGGCTGAATATAAGAATATTCTCAGTATTCTTAAAACTGCACCAATACTGATCCGCGGCGATCAGAAACTGACTTCTGATCTCACTGTTGAAAAGGATATGCTTATATTAAGAAATCTTGACCTTAACGGTCATAAGCTGATCCTTAAAAATGGACTGACTATCAGGGACGAAGGTTCTCTCAGCTTCAACAAAGGTTCTGTTTTGATAGATGGCGATCTTAATGCTGAATATTCCAGGATAGAAATGACGAATAAATCAGACTATCTTTGCGTTAACGGAAAAGCAGATCTGAGTGAAGTATACGGAGATCACTTTGCCGGAACTATGGAATTCAAAGGTGATCTGAAAGCTATTGGGCTGAATACGCGTGACAGCCATAAGATATTATTCTCCGGAAGCACTGATCAGCAGGCTGATCTGAGGGAAGCAGAACTTGCCAATGTTGAAGTCAGGTATTCTGACAAGCGTGAACTTGTTGTAAATATGCTCAGAATCGGCGGCACGCTGAGCGGTGACGGCGATTCCCTGAATATCACAGCTGCCTGTGATGATGACAGCACAGTTTTTGAAATCAACAAGTTCAGCGCCAAGACTGTCAACATAACAGGAAGCATTACTGGCCGTCTCGGAGAAGCGTCAGGTATCAATATTAATATTGACGGTAATTTCAATAATAATGAAAGCACTGACGCAGACAAGTCTGTTATTACAGTCAAGGGCAGTTGTGTTATTGACGGTAATTTTGAATTGAATTCAGGAGTTCTTGATGTCCGGGAAGATTTTAATGGGGCAGGTATCATAAGAATGAATGATTCAAATGGAAAGCTTATAGTTGGCGGAAAAGCAGCATTTGATAACGCTTATGATATAGATGAGGGAGAAATTGTATTCAAAGGCGATGTATCACTAAAGAATACAGAATTCGGAAGCGGTATAATTAGTACGCTTGCCGGAGCTGAAGACGTCTCTGTTCAAATGGATACTCGTTCTGATCTTTCATCACTTACTGTTGAGAATGCCGGCAGGCGCAAGCTGACAGCTGAAGGAGCCTTCAGAGCTTCACAAGTGGATTGCGGCAGTGATAAGCTCAGTATTCTTTCTTATGGAGCAGATCTTTCGTTTGGCACACTAAAAACTCCCGCACTCAGTATTGAAGGGGACTGTTCTTTCTTTAGCAGAACTTCGACCAAAGCTCAGACAATCGATATTTCAGGTTCTGCAACTATTAACGGAGAGCTTTCTCTTGACGGTACTGTAATGACGGTCACAGGAGATCTCATTACATCGGAACGCGATTATTCGGCCAACTGTCTGACTCTTATCGGCGCAGCTGTGTCTGCGAAAGAAATGTCAATCCGCAGTGGGATTGACATTTCTCAGAGTACAGTAAAAACCAGCAAAATAACTGTAAATGCTCAGAATGGTAATGACGCTTTTAATTTCAGAGACAAGAATTCTTCAGTTGAAACCACAGGGGATATGGTTATCGATACAGGTGTTGTGCAAGGTGAAGGCATGCTGATTTGCGGCGGCGATCTTAGTTTCGGCAAAAATACCTGCCTCAAGAATACTTCGATTGTATTCAGCGGTAATTCCGATAGTAGATTTGATACTAACAGTAAAGTTCACGCATCATCGGTAACGGTGAAAGATCCGTCAAAAAATGTACTTACTGTAAGCGGCGAGCTGCTGTGCGACAGCTTGAAGGCAGGCAGCGGAAAGCTCAATATGATAGGTGACAAGCTGATAATTGTACAGACGTTACTTGACAGCGATGCTGCAATTAAAGGTGATGTAGTTATTGCAGATTCAGATGACTATAAAGCTGAGTCGTTATCTCTCAATGGTCATAGCCTGAGTATTGATGGTGATATCATACACAGCGGAGGAACTCTGAACATTGATAACGGCAAACTCAGCATCACAGGCGATTACATGGCACTGAGCAATTATGATTCAGCGGTAAAACGCCCTTCTGACGGCTTCATCAAGATGGAAAATGAAAATGATTATATGCTCGTTGAAGGCAATTTCCTGACTATTGCTAAAAAAACAAGTCCGATGACCGCAGGTGTGCTCGAGATAAAGGGTGACTTGACTCAGAAGGCTGACGGTTCAGCAGCTGCATTTGCTCCGAGCGGTACCCATACTACTATTCTTTCCGGCGAAAAGAAGCAGACAATAAGCTTTGAGAGCTATGGTGAATCATTCCTGAATTACATAGTTATGACTCAGAATCCCGAACAGTACGATTTCAAAAACGGACAGTGCTGGAAATTCCCCGGCGATGTCAATGAGGACGGAAGCGTCGACCTCAAGGACGTAGTAATGATGAGAGAAGCCATTGCCGGCTGGGATAATAAAATAGTTCTTAAAAACGCAGACGTCAACGGCGACAGCTCATTCGATATGAAGGATCTGATAATCCTCCGCAGATTCCTTGCAGGCGGATGGGATATCACACTCAAGTAATTTGAACGGAGGCTGCAAATGAAAAGACTATTATCTATTATCCTGTCAGTCTGCCTTGCTTTTCAAGGCATTTCACTAAGTGCCGGAGCAATTTACGAAGATGTGACCGAGGGTGACATAAGGATTGTCTGTGGATCTGTTTATTCCGGAAAGACTTTTTCAGTACCTATAAAAATATATAAAAATCCCGGAGTAATATCTATGGCTATTGACCTTAGCTATGACAGCAATCTGCTGGATCTTGTCTCCGTTGAGGACGGGAAGCTCTTTGATGGAGCTGAGTTCCTTTCTTCTGAGCAGAAAGAAGGTTCATGCCGTCTTGTCTGGGATGATTTCAAAGATGAAGATCATACTGAAACTGGTGTGCTTGTAAACCTCAACTTCCGCGCACATACTGCTGTTGAGGGTGAAGCTTCCATAATAGCACATATAGACAAATCGGCTACGCTCAATTCAAAGCTTGAAACGGTACCGTTTGGCGTCCAGAATGGTGATGTTAAGATTCGCTATAATCCAGATGATCCTACGCTTGAATGCGATTCAGCTTATGCAGTAAAGGGGGATATAGTTGAGCTTGACATAAATATGTACAATAATCCCGGACTCGCTGCCATGAGTCTTGAGTTCACTTATCCGACGGAGTTCTTTGAACTTCTCGAGGTGCGCGATGGGGGAGTACTCGGCGATTCTGTATTTATGACAAGCAAGTCAACGGATGTTGTTCCATATATTCTGAACTGGGACGATCTTTCCGATGAAAACAATACCAGCAACGGCGTTCTTGCAACTCTTGTGTTCAAAGTAATAAAAGATCCTATTCCGGATACATTTGATTTTAACTGGAATTATCCTATTATTGATCTTACTCTCAGACAGAACTCGACGTTCAATAAGGATTTTGAGGAAATACCGTTTTTTGTATTCGATGGAATCATAGAATTCCCGTCGCTTGAAGCTCTCATGACCAATGAAGACGGTGAGCCTCTTGAATACAAATTTGACAGCATTTATGAGCCGGTGAATATTGATGCGGAAGCAGGATATGTCAGCTGTGACGGGATACGCTGCACAAGCTATACTGACGATACAACATTCAACAACGGCTTCGGATACAACGGTGACAATGACTGCCTTCATGAGATAGTTTCTCCGGATGGCAGTATCTATGCAATGATAAAATGTGACAGTTCATTTATATTCATACCGGAGGACAGCACCAGGGATATCGTTACCATTAGCAAGGAAGGCTGGAAGATAGGCTCCGTTGTATTTGACGATGATGGCTGTCTGTACGCTCTCTGGGGAAGAAAACTGACAAATGCAGATGTAAAGAATGACGACCAGTTATGCAGTCTTTCACTTGTGAAATATGACAGCAGCTTCAAAGAAATCAGTGAACTTCAGCTGCCGGTAAGTGAGACCCAGTCACTGTCTCCTTTCACTTTCGGAAATGCTGCTCTTGGATACAAAGCAGGCATTGTCTTTGCGGCATATGACACTCTCTGGACTAGATCGGAAGACGGCCTTAATCATCAGGGATTATGCTATCTGGCAGTAAGGGCAGAAACTATGAAGCTGATCACTGTCAATACATGGCAGGGGTCACATTCCTTTGGTGTATCCATGATCCCCACTTCCTATGGATTTACACTTATCCAGATGGGAGATGCCGTTTCACGTGGTATCGTTATGAACCATTATGGAATATTCCACGGAAGGATATTTGATGAACCTGCTTTTGACAGCGAGAACGGTTACCGCAATGTCTTTCATTCTAACGGCGTATACGGTTCAATTTCAGAACAGCTTGACGGCAATACCACATATACGCATATGGGCGGTATTGCGACGAGTAAGCACACATTTGCCATTGCCGGAAAAGCGGAAAGAGTGTATTCTAATATAGAACATGATAATTCACCTTACGCGACAGACAAATATGATGTATTTGTACGTTTGCTGAATCATAACGGCAACGGCAACGGTCTGGGCGGAGAAAAACGTATCGATGGCGAATCATCAAAAGCTATTGACAATAATGTTGTCTGGCTGACAGAATGCAATAAAGAGGAGCAGGCAGGAGCCGTAAAGGTCGTAACTCTTGGTGATGGGGCGTATTGTGTACTCTGGGAAAAGTTCGTTAACGGAGTATTTGAAAATGTTCACTACGTTATTCTTGATGAATACGGATCTGAGCTGAGACCTGAGAGTATCATTCAGGGTGCACGCTTATCAGATAACTCGACCCAGCCTTTTGTTGATGGCTACAAGCTCACATGGGCGGTAGCTTATGGTGAAGAAAACAAACTTGCATGGTATTCAGCAGATCTTGCAGGAATTCCCGGAACAATATCAGCAGGTAATTATGAGACTATAATTGAAAACGGTCTAACCTTCAGAATTTACAGCGATCATGCTGAACTTGAGGAGTGTGACAGTGAAGCACAGGGCAGTGTTATTATCCCAGATAAAGTAAACTCGGTTCCGGTAACTAAAATAAGATATGCTGCCTTTTATTCTTGTAAAGAGATCACCTCTGTCAAGATTCCTGATTCGGTTGTCGTGATCGGTGACAGAGCTTTCGGCGCGTGTACTTCGCTCGAGTCCATAAACATTCCTGAAAATGTTGCTGAAATAGGCAGCAGTGCATTTGTTCCGTACATCAGGAGCGGTGCCTATTTTGGCAGACCTGATGCTCTGGGAGTGAACAGCATCACCGTTTCTACGGCAAACAAGCACTATACAAGTGTGGATGGTGTTCTTTACAACAAGGACAAAACTGTGCTGATAGCATATCCTTCTGCTAAAAGCGACAATGAGTATGCTATTCCGGATGGAGTTGTAAGAATAGATAAAGAGGCGTTCTACGGAGCATATAATCTTGATAAAGTTATCTTTCCTGACACACTTAAAAGAATAGAGTCTGGTGTATTTGAATTCTGTGTTTGTATAGATGAAGTTGAACTGCCTTCCGGGCTTAAATATTTAGGCGGCAGTGCTTTCTCCAATACAAGAAGCCTTAGCAGTATTGTAATTCCGGCGAGCGTTGAAGCTATTGATGATTATGCGTTTTTCTATACTGGTGCTGAAATGATAACAATAATGAATCCGAATTGTGCTATATTTGACAGTAGAATGACATTCACTGACAACAATGAGCATAATTACTCCGGCGTTATAAGAGGCTATGAGGGCTCAACAGCTCAGGCTTATGCTGAGAAATACGGATGTACATTTGAATCACTCGGCAAAATAACAACATCCTCAACTACAAGTACTACAACGACAACTACCACAAGCACTACGACATCGACTACTACTACAAGTACAACTACCACCACAACAACTACATCAACATCGACTACTTCAACGACAACTCTGAAATATAACAGCGTAATGGACGAGAGGATACTCGGCTCATGGATAGTTTCCAAGTCAATAAACACTGATACCGGTGAGAGCCTTCTTGACCTGAGCGCAGCAGACTATATACTGTCATTCAACGATGATTTCACAGGCACTATGGTAATTGTAGAGAAAAGCGGTGCCAAAAGAGAAGAAGTAATGTTCTGGACCGCGGACGAAAAAACTGCCGGCGGAAAGGATAAGGTGGCGGTCTATGGTGACGGTGATACGATACCGACGGTCATTGACCTCAATACAATGACCTTTACCGACACAAATCCCAAGTATGTTTACTACCTTGAAAAGAGGGGTGAGCCTGCTTCAAAATTCGGAGATATCGACGGTAACGGAGTTATCAACGCCGTGGACGCTTCAAAGATACTTGTGAAGTGTGCAGAGCTTTCAGCTCCCGATGCAGAGCTTCCCGGAGATGATGTAATAGCAAAATTCGACATAAACGGCGACGGGCTGATTACAGCTGTCGATGCTTCGTTCGTCCTTGCATATTGCGCCGACCTTGCGGATGATCCTGATCTGAAGATCAAAGACTTCATTGCATCAAGAAAGAAATAAAAGCTGAGAGTACCGCATTTGCGTTTCTCTTTGATTGTATCTCTGACCACCCGTTTTACGGGTGGTTTTGATTCACTGCTAGTATAAAAGATTTGTGTGTGTCAACTTTACTGTTTACTGAGCCTCGGTAGTTGTATTACTACTCTGGATTTCAGTTTCGGCCTCAGGGAGAGAAGACGATTTTCGGTCAAAACCGCGTTGTTTGCCAAAGCCCATGCCGCCGTCTTTTCCTCCGCCCTGTTTGCCCATATCTTCCGTCTTCACAGAAGAAGCGTCAATCTTCTTATCAGCCTCCTGCTTGTCGGTGTCGGCGGACAGCGTACCGTCAAGCTGAGCACGGATACTCTTTGCGCGCAGCATACAGAACTCCTTTAGTGTACTGTATCCGGTCTTGAATTCCTCGGATTTGTAGAACGCTGTTGTATCCTTTTCAACATAGGGGAGTATCATTTCATACACTTCATCGATCTGCTTTTCAAAATCTCCGGACTCAAAATAATCAGAGATGAGCCCGTCAAGGATTTCATGGTACTTTTGCAGATATTCTTCATTATCCGCTATCCAGTCCCACATAGGTCTGGATGAATCTATGCCGCCGGAAACGGGAGTATCTATGCCTGTATTGACGAGGGAAGTAGCACTGTTATCGTGCTCATCATCGCCGCCGTTTCCGGGAGCACCGCCGCCAAATCCGCCGAACGAAAGGTTATAGTCCCAGGGAAGCATGGAGAGCTTGCCGTCCTTTTCCATGAGGTAGTAATTGTGGAGCATACTTCCGGTGTAGCTGTCGTAGTTGAGGACAAAATTGTGAGCGGCAAAGTAACTGATAACCTCATCGGTATCAATGCAGCTTTCAATGCTGCCTTCTGACAGGCTTCTGAGTGCGGCGATAACACGCTGTTTGTCAGCGTCATCGGCATCGGTGATGCAGTTATTGAAAATATCGGAATAGCTTTCGATACTGTCGTCCTTGTAAGCAAGGTCAGCACCGTCAGAGCCGCCGAAACCCATACCGCCCGGAAATCCTCCGTTTCCGGGCATTTCCATACCTTCCGGCATAGTCATACCCTCCGGCATACCGGAAAAATCAGTGCCGTCCGGCTTTGAGGACCTGCCGCCGCGTCTGCCCGGATCCTTTTTATCCCCGGACTGCTTTTCGCTGTCCGGGAGTTCAGCACCTTCCGGCAAGGTCTTATCCTTCGGGAAAGTCATACCCTCGGGCATTGTCATATCTTCTGGGAAAGTCATACCTTCGGGCATGGTCATACCCTCCGGAAATTCAAATCCACCCTCGGGCATTTTCATTTCACCCATATTACCGAGCATTTCACTCTCGGGCTTGTAAAGCTCGCCATCACCGTTCTGTGTACGTTCAAGATAAGATGAACTGATATCCTCAATGGCGAGATATAGACCTTGTACTTCGCCGTTCACGGTGAGCCATACATAGCTTGTGAGGGGAGCGTCAACACCTGCTCTGCGGAATATCTCATAGCTGATGAAGTCCTTCATGTATGTCGCGTCAGCATAGATATTATTGAGATTCAGCTTGTTCAGACCGTAATAAGTCTGACCGTCAATGAATTTGCCGAAGTTGATCTTGAAACTGTATCGGTCTGAATCCTTGTCGCTTGCAATTGAAGAAAGGCTCGTGTTACCCTTGGTTGCAAAGGACACGCTGCTTATCGTTTCACCGTCAATAGTGATATTCGTTTCGTACTTTGTTTTTTCAGTTGGATTGGATTTTAGGTCGGACCAGTCGGCTTCGGAAATCGATATGTCGATAGTGTGGACATAGGAGCTGTCGAAGAGCTTATCAGTGTAACCGGAAGTATTGCTGCTCAGGTTCTTTGCAACGACTTCTGCGGAAGTTGATGCTTCGGTGCTGCCGGTATTATTGCTGCTCGCTGAAGTTCCGCTGCATGAAGAAAGTGAACTGATTATCAGTGTGAGTGCAGCGGCAAAGGCAGCATATCTTTTGTATCCTTTAATTTTCATTGTTGTTCCTCCGTACTATCGTTATGATTATAAAGTATACTGCTGCTTCCTTAAAAAAGGCTTAAAATAGTATGTTGAACAAATGAAAAGAATATCCGTAAACTGTCACAAATCTGGCGTTGCTTATCATAATGCGAACAAAAAAGGACTGCCGGAGCAGTCCTCTTTGTGTTATTTATTGCGTGATGCAACGTAATCTGCGAGTTTGAGGTCGGGGTCATTTGCAAGGTTAGCACAGTAGGAAAGCAGATACGAAGCGTCAACAGCCGTTATACGTCCGTCATTGTTGACATCGCAGAGCGCAAAGTCTCTTTCGGTTGCAGTACCGTTGTCTGAAAGGACAGCGCAGAGGACAAGTATCTTTGAAGCGTCGATAGCGTTTATCAGACCGTTGCCATCAACATCACCGAGCGTTACCTGACCGTCGAGCGCTATGAAATTAATACCGTGTTCTTCTGCGTATTTCTGGGCTGTTGAGTCAGTGTAGCCGTAGACAGTTCCTGTGTATTTGTCGGTGCTTGAGCCGAAAGCATACTTATAAAAATTGCACTTAGGATTCTTGAAGATGTAATTAGTAGTAGGATTGCTTGCAAGCGCATTGTTAGCTATCTCGGTAACATTTTCAGAGAATGTTATTGTGCTTACCTTTTCGCAGGTCGATAGTGAGAATTTGCCGACTGTTGTAAGGCTGTCGGGAAGCTGGATAGAAGTACAGTTCGGCAGATAATCCAAGGAATAATCACCGAGAGCAGTAATGCCCTCCTTGACAATGACTTTCTGTATCTTGAAAGCGTATGTTCTCCAGGGCTGACCGGTAAGAGCTGAATAGTTCTCCATAGCGCCTGTTCCGCTGATAGTCAGAGTGGCGTTCTTCTGGTCGTAGTTCCATGAAGCGTTCACACCGCATTTACCGGAGACAACAGGCTGAGTGCCGGTCGTTGTAACTGTTGTAGTCGAGGAAGTTGTTGTTGAAGTTGTGGAGGTAGAGGAAGTCTTCTTAGTGGTAGTTGAAGTAGTGGAAACAGGCTTTGTAGTAGTGGTCGTGGTAGTGGTGATTGTAGTCGTAGTAGTTGTTGTTACGGGAGGCTGTTCATTAGATGTGGCAATGATCTTGTCAAATACGCCGTCATCATCTGTATCGACCTTCACCACAATAGTTGTAGGATTCTTCTCCTCAAGAGCGACCTTCTTATAAGTGGTGGAGAAGGTAACTGCTGCGGTCGCCTCGTCATTATAGGCGGTGACGCTGATATTTTTAAGATTGTCGGATTCGAGGGTATAGTAGCGTCCGTTGAGTGCGCTGAGGGACGCCGATGATGCTCCCGAGCCTTCAACGCGGACGGTATACCAGTCGGTGAGGTTCTTTACGGAGTTGTTTGCTACCATTGACATCTTATAGTTCATATTCTTGCCCTTGATGCCAACAAAGCCGTTCGGCTCGAACAGCGCATAAGTGCCGTTCTCGACCTCGGATATGTACGCGAACTTCTCATAGTCCATGATGAAGTCAAAGTTCTGTGGAGTATCGTAGATCATCTCATAATTGGCAGTATCGTTTATGAAGTTCTTATTGTCGTAGGTCTGATCTGCTGAAGGAGAAGCCTCATCAAAGTAGGAGAAAATACCGCTGATACCCATGATAGAGTCATGCTCCTTTATACCGGTATCGGCTACCTGAGCGAACTCAGGAGCACTGATGGACTCGTCATGATAGACCTTGATGCCCGGTAGATACTGTGAAGTAGGACAGTTTATCGCAAGATCATCGACCTTTGTCTTTGAGGTGAATTTTACTATACGGCGGATAAATCCGTTGTAATAGTAGGGATCGTTTGCATTCCAGCAGCATCGACGTGATATTTCGTGACCGTTACTTGTGAAATTGCGAGTCCAGTAAGGTATGACCCAGCTGTAATCTGATGAACGAAAATACAGGCACGCTTTGTCGGTAAGCTTGTTTTCACCGAGGTAGTTCGGGTCGGCAATAAGTATGCGGCGGTCGTATGTAAGACCGGTATATTCATCAGTGTAATTACATTTCTCAACGCCGTAGGCGAGAACAGCGTGACCTTCTATTTTGGTGCTATTTGCCGTCAGGTCATCGGTACGGATAGCATATCCGAGCGAAACGAGCGAGCCGTCATTCACTATGACGTCAACGAGCTTTTTTATATAGTCAGGCTGAGATAGCGTTGCCGGGACGTTGAGCAGGGCATTGAGACGCATCTGCCTTGCGTAGAAGGGAATGCTCTGGAAATTCTGTATGAAGTTGATGAGCGAGAGCATTGCCTTTGTGTTGGAGTTTTCGTTAACTGTTGTGCTTCCGCTGAATTTTGACAGGTCGAGAACACCGAGCTTTGCGAGTATCTCGGAGGCTGTCAGTCCGAAGCATGATCCGCCCCATGATTCATACTGCGAGCGTGAGCACTCATACTTCATTATTTCCTTTTCGATATTTGTCAGAGAGAACTCCTTGCAGAGGTCGTTGATGATGCTTTCATCAACTGCGTAGCCATCAGGGAAGGAGCTGTTGTCATTGCCGAAGCTCCAGTTATCCTTGCCCCATTCAAACGGCAGAGCGGTAAGCACAGGGGAGGAAGTTACCTTGCTTGTGGTCGTGGGGGAGCTTCCGGTAACAGTCGTTGAGGTCTGGGTCGAGGAGACAGTGCTTCCGGACTCTGTGACAGTCCAGCTTATCTCACATTCGAGTTCGATGTCACCGGAAAGCGTGACAGTCGCGCGCCAGCGTCCGGTAGTGACCGGTGTGAAGCTGACGCTCCGGTAAACTCGCCTTGCATCCGTCTCATCAAGTACAAGCTCATTGCCGAGCTCATCGCCGTTCGGCTTGAAGATACGCATTGTGGAGGTGTAACCGGTAACGCGGCTGTTAAGGCGCTGGTTGAGATTCAGGTCTGTTATCTCCGAGCAGATATGGTACTCTCTGCCTGATATTATCTCGTCAGCGACCTCGCCGTAGGCCTCATCGGATATCCACACATGGAGATTCACATAGGGATAGCTTATGTAGAAGGAATAGTTGATATCGAAGAGGACATCACCTGTTGTTACGAGGTGAAGGTTGAGATCACCTGTATTCTGCGGCGTAACAGGCAGGAAAAGCGCAGCGCCGGTGTAGGTATACTTGTTTTCCCCTACCGTCCATGTATAGCTTTTCTGCGAATCATATTCCGCGCTTGCAAGCTCGGTACCGGTACGGTCAGTCAGTGTAAGTGATACCGTGTAGGCAGTGTCAGTCATAAGCTCGCCAGTGTCCGCATTTGTCATTTCGTAGCAGACGTAGTAGCGCACGCCCTTGTAGGCGTAGTTGGTAACTTCACCCATTTTGTCGGTCACGCTGTCCGTGAGCCAGTAATGAATATTGTAGGTGATGCCGTCAGCGGAAGCAACAAGGGAATTTCCTTGAAGAGCGCTGCTGAGTTCCCTCATTAAAGTGGGAGCCTTGTCCGGAGGGATAATGACTGCCATAGCGCACAGCAGAGCGGACAAGAGCACAGCTGTGGCTTTTCTGATGAATTTCATATAAACATCGACCTCCTTTAAGTAGTAAACTGATTATACCATATTTTCCGTTCAAAGTCAATACGAAGCAGTGTTTTACGGCGCACATATAGCCATTTTATGAGAGTTAACGGTAAATAACACATCTTTCTTTAATATTAATTGTTTAATTCTTGACAAACTTGTTGAAATGTAGTAAAATATAAATGTATTCTATTGTTGAAAGGAATGATCTCTTTATGGGTTCAACTCTTACTGAAAAAATACTCAGGGCTCATCTCGTTGACGGAGAGTATGTCAAGGGACAGGAGATCGGTATCCGTATCGATCAGACACTGACTCAGGACGCAACTGGTACTATGGCTTATCTCGAATTTGAAGCTATCGGCGTTCCGCGCGTAAAGACTGAGCGCTCTGTTGCTTACATCGACCATAATACCCTCCAGAACGGCTTTGAGAATGCTGACGATCACCGTTTCATCGGTTCTGTCGCAAAGAAGCATGGCATCTGGTTCTCACGTCCCGGCAACGGTATCTGTCATCAGGTACATCTTGAGAGATTCGGCATCCCCGGAAAGACCCTCATCGGTTCCGACAGCCATACTCCCACAGGCGGCGGTATTGGTATGATAGCTATCGGAGCAGGCGGACTTGATGTTGCTGTTGCTATGGGCGGCGGCGCTTACTACATAACCTGCCCGAAGGTAGTTAAGGTAGAGCTCACAGGAAAGCTCCGTCCGTGGGTAGCTGCAAAGGACGTTATACTTGAAGTCCTCAGAAGACTTTCCGTTAAGGGCGGCGTCGGCAAGGTCATCGAGTATGTCGGCGAAGGCGTGAAGACCCTTTCAGTTCCCGAACGTGCAACTATCACCAATATGGGCGCAGAGCTCGGCGCTACAACTTCGATATTCCCCTCTGACGAGATCACAAAGCAGTTCCTCAAGGCTCAGCAGCGCGAAGAAGTATGGACACCTCTCTCAGCTGACCCTGATGCAGTATACGACGAGGAGCTTACCATAAACCTCAGCGAGCTCGTTCCGCTTGCTGCCTGTCCTCATTCTCCCGACAACGTAAAGAGCGTTGAGGAGATCGGCAGACTCAAGGTAGATCAGGTTTGCATCGGTTCATGTACGAATTCCTCACTTCTTGATATGCTCAAGGTTGCATATATCCTCAAGGGCAAGACCGTTGACCCGAGCGTTTCACTTGCCATTGCTCCCGGTTCAAAGCAGGTTCTCAATATGCTTGCCCAGAACGGAGCGCTTTCCGACCTTATCGAGGCTGGTGCAAGAATACTCGAAAGCGCCTGCGGACCTTGTATCGGTATGGGACAGTCGCCTAACTCAAAGGGTATCTCTCTCCGTACCTTCAACAGAAACTTCGAGGGACGCTCCGGAACAAAGGACGGTCAGATATACCTCGTATCGCCTGAAATGGCTGCTGTATCAGCTCTCACAGGCTACCTCACTGACCCCCGCGAGCTCGGCGATATGCCTGAGTTCAAGCTCCCCGAGATATTCACAGTAAACGACAATATGGTCGTTCCTCCGGCTTCCGAGGCTGAAATGGACAGCGTTGAGATACTCCGCGGACCCAACATCAAGCCTTATCCGGAGACAAGCCCTCTGCTTGAAACTATCGACGCTCCTGTTTCGCTGAAGGTAGGGGACAACATCACTACTGACCACATCATGCCTGCCGGTGCGAAGATACTTCCTCTCCGTTCAAATATCCCGAAGATCTCACAGCACTGCTTTGCTGTATGCGATGAGAGCTTCCCGGAGAGAGCAAAGTCTCTCGGAAAGAGCGTAATCGTCGGCGGTTCAAACTACGGACAGGGCTCATCGAGAGAGCACGCTGCACTTGCACCGCTCTATCTCGGCGTAAAGGCTGTACTTGTGAAGTCGTTTGCCCGCATCCACAGAGCTAACCTCATCAATGCAGGTATCCTTCCGCTCACATTCGTGAACGAGGCTGACTATGATTCCATTAATCAGGGTGACGAGCTCGTTCTTGCTGACGTAAGAAAGGCTGTTGCAGAGGGCAAGTCCGAGCTGACAGTCCTCAACAAGACAAATGGCAAATCTATCCCAGTGCTCTGTGAGCTTTCCGGACGTACCAAGGATATCATGCTTGCCGGCGGTCTTCTCGACTACACAAGAGAATCAATGAAGTAAAATCCTTACGGAACGGTATCAAGGAGCGGTGCTATGGGAAATATCGGTATAAAGCGTGAAAATGACCGCATTTTCAGAAACGGCAGCTTCCCGGATATGAGGTCGGAGACTGTTGCCGAACTTGCAGAGCTTCCTGAGATAAGCAGGGAAGTGCCTTACCGTGTCGAAGACAATACGGTAAGACAGACTACCGTGCAGGCAATCCTTGATAATGCGGACAGCGGCAAGGTCATTGCCCTGAACTTCGCGAATGCAATGTACCCTGGCGGAGGTTATGTCCTCGGAGGCAATGCACAGGAGGAAAGCCTGTGCAGGGCTTCACTGCTTTATTACACGATAAAGACCCAGAAACGCTATTATCGCAAAAACAGACTTCATGTCCTGCCGAATTATACCGATATCATGATATATTCGGAGAACGTTCCGGTGATACGCGATGACAGCGGTGCAAAGCTTGAAGATCCGCTGACCTGTGCCTTTATCACCTGCCCGGCAGTCAACAGGACGTTTGCAAAATTCATGATGAGAGGCAAAAAGATAGACCGTATTATGCGTACAAGGATAAAGCGGATAATCAATCTCGCTGTCATGAAGGAGCCGGACGTTATCGTGCTCGGTGCGTTCGGATGCGGTATGTTCGGCAACAAGCGCGAAAAGGTGCTGCCTGTTTTTGAGGAAATGATAAACCTTTATATCCCGGATAAAATAAAAGTAATATTTGCGATACCCTGACTGGAAAGTGGTGGTAGAATGAGGGGCGCTGTGTATTTTCTCATAATGATGGTCTTCCTCATGCTGTGTGCATGGGTCATGAACATCGTTAAAAGAAGACAGTACGGCAGTGTGTCTGCGGCGAGGAAAATCGCTGACATCGCAGGAGTTCTGCTTCTGCTCGGACTGCTGATACTTCTCATCGTTCCGCTTTTCAGATAAGCTGTAAATAATAAAAGGAGGAAACCCCAATGGCAAAGATAACTATGAAAACTCCTCTCGTTGAAATGGACGGAGACGAGATGACCCGAATCCTCTGGAAGTGGATTAAGGAAACTCTCCTCGAGCCCTATGTGGAGCTCAATACAGAATACTATGACCTCGGACTTGCTCACCGCGAGGAGACAAAGGATCAGGTGACGCTTGATTCCGCTGAGGCTACAAAGAAGTACGGCGTTGCCGTAAAGTGCGCTACAATTACACCGAATGCCGCAAGAATGCCCGAGTATAACCTCACACAGATGTGGAAGTCTCCGAACGGTACTATCCGTGCTGCTCTTGACGGTACAGTTTTCCGCACACCTATCATCGTTAAGGGCATCGAACCTTATATCCCCACATGGACAAAGCCTATAACTATCGCGCGTCACGCTTACGGTGACATTTACAAGAACACCGAGATGCGCGTGAACAAGGGCTGCAAGGCTGAGCTCGTCGTTACCGATGAGAACGGCAATGAGACACGCGAGCTTATCCATGACTTCAAGAAGTGTGACGGTATCATTCAGGGACTTCACAACCTTGACGATTCTATTGCAGGTTTCGCAAGAGCCTGCCTCAACTACGGTCTTGACCTCAAGCAGGACGTATGGTTCGCTTCCAAGGACACTATCTCCAAGAAGTACGATCATCGCTTCAAGGATATCTTTGCAGAGATTTTTGAGAAGGAGTACAAGGAGAAGTACGAAGAAGCAGGCATTGAGTATTTCTACACTCTCATTGATGACGCTGTTGCGCGTGTTATCCGTTCAAACGGCGGCTATATCTGGGCTTGCAAGAACTATGACGGTGACGTTATGTCCGATATGGTATCGACTGCTTACGGCAGCCTTGCCATGATGACTTCTGTTCTCGTTTCACCCGATGGAATATACGAGTACGAGGCTGCACACGGTACTGTTCAGCGCCATTACTACAAGTATCTCAAGGGCGAGGAGACATCTACAAACTCCGTTGCTACTATCTTTGCATGGAGCGGCGCCCTCAGAAAGAGGGGAGAGCTTGACGGCACTCCCGAGCTCTGCGATTTCGCTGACAAGCTCGAAAAAGCTACAATACAGACTATCGAGGACGGTGTAATGACCGGCGATCTTTATCTTATCTCAAAGCTTGAAAACAAAAAGAAGGTCGATTCCAAGACCTTCCTTGACGAGATAAAGCTCAGACTTGACAGGCTGATGTGATCTCTCAGGGAAAGAGGGACCGAAATGGCGAAAAACTCCATCTCAAATTCAGTTATCAGGCGTCTGCCGCGTTATTACAGATTTCTCGGCGAGCTTGAAACTAACGGCTATGTCAGGATATCATCGCGTGAGCTTTCCGAAAAAATGGGGCTTACAGCCTCGCAGATAAGGCAGGATTTCAACTGCTTCGGCGAGTTCGGACAGCAGGGGTACGGCTACAATGTCAGCGATCTCAGAGACGAGATCGGAAAGATCCTCGGACTTGACAGGAAAACACCCATGATACTCATTGGTGCCGGAAATCTCGGAAAGGCGATAGCTACTCATCTTGACTTTGTAAGCAAGGGTTTCACACTCATCGGTGCGTTTGACGTAAATCCCGAAATAATAGGCAAGAACATTGCCGGACTTACGGTCATGGACGTGAACGGCCTTGCTGAATTCTGCGCCGAAAACAAGCCTGTTGCGGCGATACTGTGCGTACCTATGAGTGCGGCAGCCGAATCAGCCGAGAGGCTTATCGGATATGGCATAAAGGCTTTCTGGAACTTCACACATTATGATCTCCGCATGGAGCATAAGGACATAATAGTTGAGAACGTGCATCTCGGGGACAGCCTTACAACGCTGTCCTACGGGCTGAATGCACTCTATGACAAATAATGCCGGACTCTACTGGCAAAGTCGCTGCGGGACCCGTATCCGCAGCGATATTCAGAATATCATATGTGAAAAAAATAACGAAGATTTTACAATGATATTCCTGACAATATATAATTGTATTCTGAAACTGTATGTTTCAGTGCGCCGGGGAAAGCGTGACGGCGTTTGACCTGCTGTACTTCCGGCGGTACGCACGATGCCGCAATCAGCTGGT
The DNA here is from genome assembly GCA_017525915.1 of Ruminococcus sp. Lineage (GTDB taxonomy): Bacteria > Bacillota > Clostridia > Oscillospirales > Ruminococcaceae > Ruminococcus. Next base: position 260,130 of record JAFXSC010000022.1, on the reverse strand, counting down.
TTGCTGTCCTGTGTTAAGCAAATACAACAAAAATCTCTGCTGTGCCAAAAGATATTTTGCTGCAAGTTCTTGAATATAATTTCGGATATGTTCACTTCATGCCTTGTATATGGACCGGCTGTGAACAGGTATTGTTAAGAATATATCAAGAATTGTATAGCGCTATTCTCAATGTGCATTTGAATTTCCGGGCACTTGCTGATATACTTATATTATAAGAAAGTGGGCTGAATGCCCGAATAATTACTGGAGTGGATACTATGGATTACCGTATTGAACATGATTCTATGGGCGAGGTCAGAGTGCCTGCCGACAAGTACTGGGCTGCCCAGACAGAGCGCAGCCACGAGAATTTCCTCATCGGCGTTGGTATCGAGACCATGCCGAGAGAGATCACCCACGCCTTCGGTATACTCAAAAAGGCTGCTGCAATTGCAAATAATTCCCTTAAACCCGAGAAAATGACCGACAGAAAGCTTGCCGCGATTTCTCAGGCTTGCGACGAAGTCATCAGCGGCTCTCTCAATGAGCATTTCCCGCTCGTTGTATGGCAGACCGGCAGCGGTACTCAGTCCAATATGAACGCCAACGAGGTCATCGCCAACCGCGGCAACGAGATCGCAGGCGAGAAGCTTCTCCACCCGAACGACGATATCAATATGAGCCAGTCCTCTAATGACACCTTCCCGACAGCTATGCACATCGCTGCTGTTCTTGCGGTAGAGGACAAGGTCATTCCTGCAATAGATACGCTCGTTGAGACCTTCAAGCGTCTTGAAGCTGAAAACGAAGGCATCGTAAAGAGCGGAAGGACTCACTTACAGGACGCAACTCCCATCAAGTTCTCACAGGAGATAAGCGGCTGGAGAGCTTCTCTCGAAAAGGACAGAAAGATGCTCCTTTCTTCGTGTGAGGAACTCAAAGAGCTTGCACTTGGCGGTACAGCTGTCGGAACAGGTCTTAATGCTCCTGCCGGCTTTGCTGAGAAGTCTGCGGAGGCTATCAGTGAACTTACAGGAAAGAAGTTCGTGACTGCCCCCAACAAGTTTCACTCTCTCACTTCCAAGGACGAGATCGTTTTCGCACACGGCGCACTCAAAGCACTTGCCGCCGACATGATGAAGATAGCAAACGACGTAAGATGGCTCGCTTCCGGTCCGAGAGACGGTCTCGGCGAGATATTCATTCCCGAGAACGAGCCTGGCTCGTCTATCATGCCCGGCAAGGTAAATCCGACCCAGTGCGAACAGGTGACTATGGTCGCTGTTCAGGTAATGGGCAACGATGTTGCTGTCGGCATGGCGGCTTCACAGGGCAACTTTGAGCTGAACGTATTCATGCCGGTCTGCGCCTATAATTTCCTCCAGTCCGCAAGACTTCTCGCTGAGTCTATTCTCAGCTTCAACAAGAACTGCGCTGTCGGAATAAAAGCTAATGCAGAGAAGATGCACCACAACCTCCACAACTCCCTCATGCTTGTGACTGCGCTCAATCCCTACATCGGCTATGAGAATGCAGCCAAGACCGCAAAGAAGGCGTTCAAGGACAACATCTCCCTGAAAGAAGCCTGCGTTGAGCTCGGCTTCCTCACAGCCGAGAAGTTCGATGAAGTCTTCCACCCCGAGCAGATGTGCTGAACAAATCCATACGAAAGGATAAGTGCTATGGAAACTTTTACATATTATCCCGGCTGTACGCTCAGGACAAAGGCTAAGGACCTTGACACCTATGCGAGAATCTCTGCAGAGGCTCTCGGTATCGTCCTTGCCGAGCCCGACGACTGGCAGTGCTGCGGCGGAGCTTATACGACTGCAAAGGACGAGATAGCTACAAAGCTCTCTGCCGTGAGAGCTCTCAACGCTGCGAAGGAGCTCGGCAGACCGCTCATAACTGTCTGTTCCGCCTGCCACAACGTTATAAAGCAGACAAATTATGATATTTCCCACGATGAAAATATGGCGGCGAAGGTGAACAACTACCTTCAGCTTCCCGAGGCTTATACCGGTGAGACTACCGTTTATCACTATCTGGAAATGCTCCGCGATGTTGTTGGTTTTGACAACCTTAAAGAGAAGGTTACAAATCCTCTTACCGGAAGGAAAATTGCTGCTTACTATGGATGTCTTCTGCTCCGTCCGGCAAAGGCTCTCGCTATGGATGACCCGGAAAATCCTGCCATTATGGAGGATTTCATCAAGGCGATAGGTGCAACTCCCGTAATCTATGCACAGCGCAATGAGTGCTGCGGCGGATATATAACACTTGAGGACAAGGCTCAGGCTCAGAAGCGCAGCGCAGCTGTCATGAATTCTGCTGCCGATATGGGCGCTGAAATGATAGTTACAGCCTGTCCTCTGTGCCTGTATAATCTCAGAAAGAATTCCGGCTCGGAGCTTCCCGTGTACTACTTCACTGAGCTCCTCGCTGAAGCTCTTGGCTTAAAGGAGGCAAGCAATGAATAAGAATCTGAAAGAACAGGTCCTTCGTTCAAGCGGCGCAAATGTTCTCAAATGTATGCGCTGCGGAAAATGTTCTGCGACCTGCCCCTCCTACGATGAAATGGAATACCACCCTCATCAGTTCGTTTACATGGTCGAGAAAGGCGATATAGAGACACTTATGAAGTCCGAATCGCTGTATAGATGCCTGACCTGCTTTGCCTGCGTGGACAGATGCCCGAGGGGCGTTGAACCGGCAAAGGTAGTCGAGGCTGTACGCCTTGCCGCTGTACGTCAGCAGGGCGGTAACCGTCTCAGTCCTGATATGATACCTGATATGCTCGATGAAGACCTGCCGCAGCAGGCTATCGTCACGGCACTCAGGAAGTACGCTAAATAAGGAGGAGCATCAATGCAGAGAATAGGTGTATTCGTCTGTCACTGCGGTACAAATATCGCCGCAACTGTCGACGTTAAAACAGTCGCTGAGACTCTCGGACACGAGCCGGGCGTAGTTATTTCTCAGGACTATCAGTATATGTGCTCCGAATCCGGTCAGAACCTCGTGAAGAACGCTATAAAGGAGCATAATCTCACAGGCGTTGTTATCTGTTCATGCTCGCCGCGTATGCACGAGAATACTTTCAGAAAGGCTGCCGCTGCTGCCGGACTGAACCCCTACCTCGTTGAGATAGCGAATATCCGTGAGCAGTGCTCATGGATTCACAAGGACATCGCAACTGCTACCGAAAAGGCGATAATCCTCGGCAGGGCTGCTGTTGCAAAGGTACATCTCAACGCGCCGCTCACAGCCGGTGAGAGCCCTGTTGTAAAGCGTGCGCTCGTTATCGGCGGAGGTATCGCCGGTATCCAGACGGCCCTCGATATCGCAGAGGCAGGCTTTGACGTTGACATCGTTGAGAAGAATCCGACTATCGGCGGTAAAATGGCACAGATAGACAAGACCTTCCCGACTCTCGACTGTGCCGCCTGTATCCTCACTCCTAAAATGGTCGAGGCTTCGCAGAACGAGCATATCACGATACATTCATTCAGTGAAGTTGCAGAAGTCAAGGGCTTTGTCGGAAACTTCCAAGTTAAGATAAAGAAGAAGGCACGTTTCGTTGACGAGACAAAGTGTACCGGCTGCGGACTCTGTACAGAGAAATGTCCGATGAAAAAGGTACCGAACGAGTTCAACATGGGCCTCGACAACAGGACTGCAATTTATATCCCGTTCGCGCAGGCTGTACCGAAGGTCGCAACTATCGACCCGAATTACTGCATGATGCTCAAAAACGGCAAGTGCGGTGTGTGCTCGAAAGTCTGCTCGGTCGGCGCTATCGACTACAAGCAGCAGGACAGATTTATTGAGGAGAAGTACGGCGCTATCGTTGTTGCGACAGGCTTCAATCCTATCAAGCTTGACAAGTACGATGAGTTCGCATACAATCAGTGCCCGGACGTTGTTACCTCTCTTGAACTTGAGAGACTTATGAACGCTGCCGGACCGAACGGCGGAACTCTCCTCCGTCCTTCCGACAAGACACATCCCCACACTATCGTATTCGTTCAGTGCGTGGGTTCAAGATGCGACGACAGTAAGGGCAAGCCCTACTGCTCCAAGATATGCTGTATGTACACAGCAAAGCACGCAATGCTCATACGCGAGAAATATCCGGATACCGAGGTATATGTGTTCTATATCGACGTCCGTACTCCCGGAAAGAACTTCGACGAATTCTACCGCCGTGCAGTTGAGCAGTACAATGTTCACTACATCAAGGGAATGGTCGGCAAGGTAACTCCCAAGTCGGACGGAAAGATAGACGTACAGGCTTCCGATCTCCTTGCAAACGAGCAGCTCCACATCAACGCCGATATGGTCGTGCTTGCTGCCGCTATCGAGCCGGACAAGACTGCCCGTCCTCTTGCGACAATGCTTACCACACAGATGGACACCAACGACTTTTTCACCGAAGCTCATCCGAAGCTCCGTCCTGTTGAGAGCGCTACCGCCGGAATCTTCCTCTCCGGAGCGTGTCAGGGACCGAAGGATATCCCGGAGACCGTTGCTCAGGCAAGTGCTGCCGCTGCAAAGGCTATCGGACTTCTCTGCAAGAACAGCATCACTTGCAATCCGTGCGTTGCTCATTCAGACGAGCTCATGTGCAACGGCTGCTCGTCCTGCGAGAAGGTCTGCCCCTACGGAGCTATCACATACATCGACAAGGAATTCAGAATGCCCGACCGCACCACTAAGGTACGCCGCGTGGCAAGCGTCAATCCTGCTGTTTGTCAGGGCTGCGGCGCTTGTACGGTAGCCTGCCCGTCCGGTGCAATGGATCTCAACGGCTTCTCTAACAGCCAGATTATGGCGGAGGTTGACGCGATATGCAAGTAAATGATAACAAGGATTTCCAGCCGCTGATCGTCGCATTCTGCTGCAACTGGTGTTCGTATGCAGGTGCCGATCTCTCCGGCACAAACAGACTGAATTACCCGACAAATGTCAAGATAATCAGGGTGCCCTGCTCGTGCAGAGTAAACCCGATGTTCATACTCCGCGCATTCCAGAGAGGCGCTGACGGAGTTATACTCTGCGGCTGCCACCCCGGTGACTGCCACTACACCTCCGGAAACTACTTCACAAGAAGGAGAATGACCCTCCTGTTCAGTATGCTCGACTTCCTCGGCATCGAACGCGACAGGACGAGAGTTGAGTGGGTATCTGCCGCTGAGGGCGCAAAGTTTGCCGCTACCATGAACGAATTCACCGAGGCTGTAAGAAAGCTCGGACCTAACCGGAGATTGGAGGACCTGAGATGCAGAAAGCAATGATCGAAAGGGCTAAGCAGCTCCTTGCAGACGGCACAGTCAAGCGTGTCATCGGCTGGAAAAGGGGAGAGTTTGCCTACGACATAACTCCGGCTGTTTTTGAGACTGCGGAGGAGCTTGACAGGGACTTCGTATTTGATGATTTCACCGCTGCAAACGTTTCCAAGTATCTCGTCAAGGAGAGCCGCAAAGAGGGCAGGGTACTTGCGTTCCTGAAGCCCTGTGACACATACAGCCTCAATCAGCTCACTAAGGAGCACCGTGTTGACCGCGGCAATATCTACGTCATCGGTGTACCCGGCGGTCCGAAGCTCGATATCGAGAAGATAAAGGGCAAGGGCATCACCGGTATCCTCGGAGTGAAAAACGAGAACTATACCCTGAAAATAGATACCCTCTACGGCGAGGAGACTATGCCCTTCTATGAGGCTGTGCTTGACAAGTGCGCTTCATGCAAGAGCAAGAAGCACGTTACCTATGACGAGCTGATGGGCGATGACGGCGATATCCTCGAATCCAACCGCTTTGACATGGTTGAGAAACTGGAAAATATGACCTCACAGGAGCGCTACGACTTCTGGAGGAGCGAGCTTTCCAAGTGCATAAGATGTAATGCGTGCAGGAACGTCTGTCCTGCCTGCACCTGCGAGAACTGCGTATTCGACAACCCGAAGTCCGGCGTGTCGAACAAGGCTGCTGCTGACAGCTTTGAGGAGAATATGTTCCATATAATCCGCGCGTTCCACGTTGCAGGAAGATGCACCGACTGCGGCGAGTGTTCGAGAGTATGCCCCCAGCATATCCCGCTTCATCTCCTCAACCGCAAGTTCATCAAGGACATCAATGCCCTCTACGGCGAATATCAGGCAGGTGCCGACACTGAATCACGCGCACCGCTCAATAATTATACCGCTGACGACTGCGAAGCGAGCATAGTACACGAAAGGGGTGTTGAGTAATGCTGAGAATATCTGCTGATAAGCTTGACGCTCTGTTCGGAGCAGTTTCCGCAAAGCAGAAGCTCTATATCCCTGCCGACCGCGCTGACGGAGAGGCTGCATTCACGGAATATGCTCCCGGAATGAAGCTGACGAGCCGTCTGAATACAGTCCGCAGTGCGAAGGATTTCTTCTTCCCGCAGACCGAGAACCTTGTTGAATTCAAGCTCGAAGGAAAGAAGATAGAGATAAACGATATCCGCGAGGAATGCGATGATTTCGTAATTTTCGGTGTACGCGCCTGCGATGCAAGGAGCTTCACTATACTCGATAAGGTCTACCTCAGTGACCCGGTGGATACCTTCTACAAGAACCGCCGCGACCACGGCACGGTAGTTACTCTTGCCTGTGACCGTCCTGCCGAGACCTGTTTTTGTCAGACATTCGGCATCGACCCGACTGCTCCCGAAGGCGACTGCTCTGTGTGGAGAGCAGAGGAGTATTACTACTTCAAGGCAATTACCGCAAAGGGGCAGGTTTTCATAGATTCCGCCGCTTCACTTCTTGAGGAAGGCAATGCAGCCGAGCTTGACAGCGCTGTTGCAAAGACAAAGGCTGTGCTTGAAAAGCTTCCGCTTGCTAATGTTTCCACAAAGAACTTCGGCGGAGACAAGCTCAATGAATACTTCAATTCCGACAAGTGGGGAGAGCTCTCGGAGAGCTGTCTCGGCTGCGGTACCTGTACCTTTGTATGTCCCACCTGCCAGTGCTATGATATACGCGATTTCGACACCGGAAACGGCATAAAGCGCTACCGCTGCTGGGATTCGTGTATGTACTCCGACTTCACAAAAATGGCTCACGGCAACCCGAGACTTACCCAGCTTGAACGCTTCCGCCAGAGATTCATGCACAAGCTGGTATACTTCCCGGCAAACAACAACGGCGAATTCGGCTGCGTTGGCTGCGGAAGATGCCTGTCAAAGTGCCCGATCTCAATGAATATAGTCAAGGTCATGAAAGCGTTGGAGGACAAATGATGAATAACGATACATTGATACCATACGTCGGCGTTGTTACGGATATCCGCATAGATACGCCCGATGTCAAGACATTCCGCGTTGAAGCTCCCGAAGGCGGAAAGGTATTCGAGCATATGCCCGGACAGTGTGCGATGCTCTCCATACCGGGAGTCGGAGAGGCTATGTTCTCGATAACCTCCTCGCCTACGAATAAGGATTTCATGGAATTCAGCATTAAGAAATGCGGCTGCCTGACCGAGTGGCTTCACGCTATGGAGGTCGGACAGATGATAACCCTCAGAGGACCATATGGCAATGCTTTTCCGGTCGAGACTGAACTCAAGGGCAAGGACCTTCTCTTTATCGCCGGCGGTATCGGTCTTGCACCGCTGCGCTCGGTCATCAACTACGTCCGCGACAAGCGAGAGAATTACGGCAAGATTCAGGTCATCTACGGCTCGCGTTCAAAGGACGACCTTGTTGACTACAAGGAGATAATCGACGATTGGATGGCTGACGACGGCGTTGAGGTAGATCTTACTATCGACAATGCACAGGAGGGCTGGGACGGCCATGTAGGCTTCGTTCCGAACTATGTCAAGGAGCTTAATCCTTCGACAAACAAGACTGTTCTTGTCTGCGGACCTCCTATCATGATAAAGTTCACACTTGCAGGACTCAAGGATCTCGGTTTCACAGAAACTCAGGTATACACCACTATGGAGCTCCGCATGAAGTGCGGTGTCGGCAAGTGCGGACGCTGCAATATCGGCAACAAGTATGTCTGCAAGGACGGTCCCGTATTCCGCTTCGACCAGCTCGGCGAGCTGCCCGATGAGTATTAAGGAGGAAAGCAAAATGGATAACATGATAAATGTTTACCTGTTCGGCAAGAAGTATCAGGTGCCGGCAGGACTTACTATAATGACGGCTATGGAATACGCCGGCTATGAGCTTGTAAGAGGCTGCGGCTGCCGAAACGGCTTCTGCGGTGCCTGCGCGACTATATACAGGATAAAGGGCGAGTCACAGCTCCACGGCTGTCTTGCCTGTCAGACCGAAGTACAGGAGAATATGTACGTTGCAACTCTCCCGTTCTTTCCGCTTGAAAAGAGAACATACAATATCGAGGAGATAAAGCCCACCCAGCAGATAATGATGCAGCTCTACCCCGAGATATACGCCTGCGTAGGCTGCAATGCCTGCACTAAGGCTTGTACTCAGGAGCTCAACGTTATGCAGTACATCGCCTATGCACAGCGCGGCGAGTACGACAAGTGCGCTGAGGAGAGCTTCGACTGCGTAATGTGCGGAGTATGTTCGTCACGCTGCCCTGCCGGTATCTCACATCCGCAGGTGGCAATGCTCGCAAGACGTCTCAACGGCAAGTACATCGCACCTGAGTGCGGACACCTCAGTGACCGTGTAAACGAGGTCAACGAGGGCATCTTCGATGAGAAGATCGAGGAGCTCATGGTCAAGGCTGTCGATAATATCGACGAGATCAAGGCTATGTACAACAACCGCGAGATCGAGAAGTAAGGGGGAGAGAGTATGTACAAGATCGAAAGGCTCAATGAGCTTGCAAAAGTAGTTGCTGAAAAGAGAGCTGCAAATGCTGCCCTCGAACCCAGAAGAATGACAGCTGAGGAGAAGGATACGCTTCTCGCTTCCTTCCACCCTGACTATAAGCAGGACGAGTTCACAGTGCTTTCGGCAGGCGTGAACAAGGGCGACAAGGTTCCTACACAGCTTGCCGCTCTCCTTCAGGGAAAAAGCCGTATCAGCGCATCTGACGTTGATCTTAGCACCCCTGATTACGATACCGATGTGCTTATCATCGGCGGCGGCGGAGCAGGTGCTTCCGCAGCGATAGAGGCTGACGAGGCAGGCGTAAAGGCAATGATCGTCACAAAGCTCCGTATCGGTGATGCGAATACAATGATGGCTGAGGGCGGTATACAGGCTGCCGACAAGCCCAATGATTCTCCGGCGATACACTTCCTCGATGCCTTCGGCGGCGGACATTTTGCCGCAAAGCCTGAGCTTGTCAAGAAGCTCGTCACAAAGGCTCCCGAGGCTATCCAGTGGCTCAACAAGCTCGGCGTTGAGTTCGACAAGGAGCCGGACGGCACTATGGTAACTACTCACGGTGGCGGCACCTCACGCAAGCGTATGCACGCTGCAAAGGACTATTCAGGCGCTGAGATAATGAGAACTCTCCGCGATGAAGTGCTAAACAGGGGAATCCCCGTAATTGACTTCACAGCGGCGGTCGAGATAATCCTCGATGAAAACGGTAAGGCTGCCGGTGCAGTCCTCATGAATATGGAGACAAAGGAACTGCTCGTTGCAAGAGCAAAGACTGTCATCATCGCAACAGGCGGTGCAGGCAGGCTTCACTATCAGGGCTTCCCGACTTCCAACCACTACGGCGCAACTGCTGACGGACTTATTCTCGGTTACAGAGTTGGTGCAAAGCTCCTCTACGCTGATACGCTCCAGTATCACCCGACAGGAACCGGTTATCCGGAGCAGATCTTCGGCGCTCTCGTTACCGAGAAAGTACGCTCGCTCGGAGCAAAACTCGTCAATATCGACGGTGATGTATTCATGCACCCCCTCGAGACCCGTGACGTTACCGCTGCTTCAATTATTCGCGAGTGTACCGCACGCGGCAAGGGCATAGAGACTGACCTCGGCACTTCTATCTGGCTGGATACTCCTATGATAGAGTACCTCCACGGTGAAGGTACTATCGAGAAGCGCATACCTGCCATGATGCGTATGTTCGGCAAGTACGGCATCGATATCCGCAAGGAGCCTATCCTCGTTTATCCTACTCTCCATTATCAGAACGGCGGACTTGACATTTCGGACGACTGCTCAACAGGCGTTGAGAACCTTTACGCTGCCGGTGAGGTAGCCGGAGGTATCCACGGCAGAAACCGTCTCATGGGCAACTCTCTCCTTGACGTTATCGTATTCGGCAGAAACGCCGGTATCTGTGCAGCTGCAAAGGCAAAGGAGACCGCAGCTCCCGGAAAGCTGACCCTCAGCCACATCGAGAGCTTCAACAAGGAGCTTGAGGCTGCCGGAGCAGCAGGGGACACACCCTCGCCGATGCTTCTTCCGCACTATGCAAGAAAGTCAAAATAAACCGCAATAGGACGCCCTTGCGTCCTATTGTCACGTTAAATAAGAAAGATTGTGTGATAAATAATGGAATTAGTTTTAATTGATGATATCCTGAGTTTCAAGAACGTAACGTTCATGATACTTTCTGTCATGATGATAGCTGCGGTCGGCTATATATTCGGAAGGATCACTATCAAGGGCGTTTCTCTCGGAACGGCAGGCGTATTCCTCATTTCACTCGTTTACGGCGGCATTTTCTATGAAGATATCTCTGATAAATTCACTGAGAGTTTCGTTAAGAATTCGCTCTCGCTGGTAGATACGCTCGGACTTGTGCTGTTCGTATCTGCGGTTGGATTTATTGCAGGACCGAACTTTTTCAGCAACTTCAAGAAGAATTTCAAGTCGTTCGTTGCACTTGCGATCATAGTAATATTCAGCGGCGGAATTGCCTGTGCAGGCTGCATTCTCATCGGCAGAAGCTTCACAGACCTCGGAAACGACGAGTTTACCGCTCTTATGTCTGGCATACTCTCGGGTGCGCTTACGAGCACTCCAGGACTTTCAGCAGCGAAGGAGGCTGCCGGTTCGGACTATGAGAACGCCGTATCGGTCGGCTCGGGTATAGCCTATATCTTCGGCGTTATCGGTGTTGTGCTTTTCGTACAGCTCATACCCAAGATGATGAAGGCTGACATGGCAAAGGAGCGTGAGCTTCTGAAAGTGTCTGGCAAGTCAGGCAGGAAGTCCGGACAGCAGGAAAAGCTCATTGAAATGGATAGCTTCGGACTTATGCCATTTGCACTTGCAGCAGTCATCGGTATCGTGATCGGTTCGTTCAAGTTCAGCAACTTCTCACTCTCAACAACAGGCGGCTGCCTGCTTGTATGCCTTATCTTCGGACATTTCGGACACTGCGGCAAAATAAGTCTCATGCCGAAGGACAGCACGCTCAAGGTTCTCCGAGAGCTCGGACTTATGCTGTTCCTTATCGGTTCCGGAGTAAAGGGCGGCGCGAAGTTTGTTGAATACTTCGAGTGGGTATACTTCCTCTACGGCATGATAATGACGATAGTCCCCATGGTCATAGGCTTCCTGTTTGCAAAGTACGTTCTGAAGCTTAGCCTGCTCAACAACCTCGGCTCTATCACAGGCGGTATGACTTCGACACCTGCGCTCGGCACGCTTATCTCAACAGCCGGCACAGAGGACGTTGCTTCCGCTTACGCTGCAACTTATCCCGTTGCTCTGATCTCGGTCGTACTCACAGAACAATTTATAATAATGCTTCTATAAGAATTAAAGGCAGATATCCACAGCGATATCTGCCTTTTTTCAGTCTATCCGTTCGAGTATGAGCTTGATGTGGGTGTGGTCCGTGAGTTCGAAGCCGAGGTCCCTGCGTATCTGCCACGAAGTGTAGGGGAGAGTGAACTCTTCCCGGTATACAGGTCTGTACGAAGCGGGAAGCCTTTTTATCAGCGTCTCGGTGAAGACCGGGAAATAGTTCTCGTGGACCTCTCTGTCCCAGTTCTGGGTGTACTTGTATTTCAACAGGAAATGCACGAGCTGGCGCTGAGTTTCAATTTTTCCCCAGACCTTTTCAAAGCTTTGCAGCCATTCTGCGTAAACGCTGTTCCGGACGGCTCTGAGCTGCTCCTGCCTTACCGGGATATCCTCGGCCTGTGAGAACATCATATCCCGTATTGTGACGTATCTGAAGCCGCTTCCGAATACCCGGTCCCAGAAAAGCTCTATGTCCTTTTCGTCACAGTAGGAATAGACCTCATGCACGGTACTTGAAATGTTGATGAGGCTTTCGCTGAAAGGGATATCAATGCTGTCCCAGTCGTCGAAGAAGCTTGCATCTGTAACGTTTTTCCGTGCGGCTTCTATCATCTCACGGCTGATGTCATAACCGACGTATCCGTAGTCGGGGAACATCGGCTTCATTGCTTTTATCAGCTCGCCGTTGGCACAGCCGAAATCAAGGATGTATCTGAACGGTTCGAATACCTTGTCAATGAAGAACATCTTGTCAAGTATAGACCTCTGCATTCTTGTAAGGTAGATATCCAGATCGGTTATCCTGTTGATGTCAGTATCCATAGTTTTACCTTCTTTATGTAGTGTAACGATGCGAACAGCCCGGAAGGTGTACTTCCGGGCTTTATCGCTGTTCATTGCTTCTTATTTTATACCGTAAGTCTCTCTGTATTCGAGCATCTTGCCGAGGTATTCCTTGCCGGGAACGATGTCGTTCTTTATGGCATCAATGATATCCTCCATAGTTACTATCGGGTAAACGGTTACGCCGAAGTCGCGCTTGACCTCCTGAACTGCTGAGAGCTCACCGGTACCCTTTTCCATACGGTCAACAGTGATGACCATGCCGGTTACGTCAACGTCAGCGGCACTCATGAGCTTTGGCATGGACTCACGGAGAGCCTTGCCGGAAGTCATAACGTCGTCGATGATAACGACCTTTTCGCCGTCTGTGAGAGCCTTTCCGACGAACATACCGCCCTCACCGTGGTCCTTAGCCTCCTTGCGGTCGAAGCAGTAGGAAACGTCGATGCCGAACTTGTTGCTGAGGGCAACGACAGCCGAAACAGCGAGCGGGATACCTTTGTAAGCAGGCCCGAAAAGAGTTTCCACAGGGATATTGTTCTCATGTATGCACTCAGCGTAGTATTCGCCGAGCTTAGCGAGCTGAGCGCCAGTCTTATAATTGCCGCAGTTGATGAAGTAGGGAGCTTTTCTGCCGCTTTTCAGCGTGAATTCGCCGAATGTTAGCACTCCGCAGTCAACCATGAACTTAATAAAGCTTTCTTTGTACGTCATTATGATCTACCTCCGAATAATCTATATCGCTTCAAAAACAAATCCGCATTCAGGACAGCGCGGATAGTCGATGTCCATTTTCACGCCGCATTCCGGACATATTTTATACGGCAGCCTGTCGAGCGCTTCGTTGAAGTCGGCACGGTATCTTCCGGCAAAGCCGACCGGTCTGGTGCGCGGAAATATCCCGACCATTGCACCGCATTCGGCACAGTAGTAACCGAGAGTCTTATTTACAGGGGTCTCGCAGATCTTCTCGCCGTTCTGATACCATGAAGCAACAGGATAGGCTCGGTAGATACCGCTGTCGATGCTGCGCTGTTCCATTCTGAATTCGCCTTCAAGCATAAGGCTTCCGCACACGCCGCAGATCACGGACATCACCACCTTTGAAACGATCGTTACAAGAATATTATAACCTATTTTCGACTTCATTGCAAGCAAAATTTAAAAATCTGCACAAAATTATAAAAAGCCCTTGCAAATGCAGGAAATTCAGGTTATAATAATAGTTAGGCATTGCCTTTTACGGAAAAGTTCATGATACTGCGCTTTTAAGCGCATTTTACGGAGTTAATATGGAAAAAAAGCATACAGTACAGAGAATATCCAACAAGAAGCGCGTTAAGCCGAAGGTAAGGTTCAATTTCATGATAATCGTGATAATTGCCCTGCTTTCTTTTGCTATCTGCTTCGTTTTCTATATGATACACGCAAACGTCAGCGGTGACGTTCTCGATGATGATGACGATGATGTTATCCCTCAGACGACAGCCGCGGTGACCGAAGTACCAGCCGGAGAGCAGCAGAGCGGACAGCCTCAGGACGCAACACAGGCTCCTGCCGTGAACGCGGACATTGCGTATCCGCTGCCGCAGTCAGATGCAAAGGATAAGGATTATTTCGTGAACAGCGCCCTTGTCACTGACAGTACGCTCCTGAGCATCGGCAAGAGCACCGATTTCACATCGGTTTTCGGCAGTTCACAGCTTGGAGCTGCAAACTGTATGACCGTCACGATATCTTCCTCCTGCGGAAACGTCACTCCATACGAGACCATGCAGATAAAGAAGCCTCAGAACCTCTATATCATGCTCGGAAGCGACCTCGGCACCTCTGATACTGATGAAATGGTGTCCGCATATACGACCCTTGTCAGCAACCTTCACAACTATCTGCCGAGCATGGATATCTACGTTATGCAGCTCCCGCCGGCAGCGGCATCGTCCCAGACAGTTACGAATGACATGGTCAACGAATACAACTCGAAGCTCCTTACAATGGCGAGAAATCTCGGAGTTTACTGCATAGATACAAATACAGCTCTCCGCGGAGCGGACGGCGCACTTGATACGGATTACTGGTCTGAGGACGACGGTCAGCTCAATTCCAAGGCTTACAAAAAGATAGCGGAGTATATCCTTACTCACACAGCATAATTATGCTGCACCACAAGATGTAGTGGTGCAGCGAGTCGCACTGACCGTTAAAACTGCAATTTACAGAACTGCCGCACCACAAGATATAGTGGTGCGGCAGTAATTTGTAATACCCTTTGTATAAACGACGGAACTAAGCCCAAATCCGTTTTTTTAAATGTTTTTTGCACATATACATCAATAATTTCCGGATATTTCTGAACTGATTTGTTAAATCGCACAATTGACAACCGTCCGTTTTTGTTCTATACTAATATAGAAACAAAGAGAGCGAGACACTATATATTGTGTTTGGAGGTTGTTGGATAAATGATAATTCACATTATCAAAAGAGACGGACGTAAAGTCCCTTTCAATATAGAAAAAATCGCCAACGCTATCTTCAAGGCGGCTCAGGCTAAGGGCGGCACAGACTTCAATGCGGCTATGGACGTTGCCGTAGAGGTATGCCGTCTCTACGAGGAGCAGAATCCCGGAAAGACCCCTACTGTTGAGGAGATCCAGGATCTCGTTGAAAAGACCCTTATCGAGAAGGGCCACGCAAAAACAGCTAAGGCTTATATCCTCTACCGCTACGAGCGCACACGCTCACGCGAGATGAAGACTAACCTTATGTGCGTCCTCAACGAGCTTACCTTCAGCCCCGCCAAGGACAGCGATATAAAGCGCGAGAATGCAAATATCGACGGCGATACTGCTATGGGTACCATGCTCAAATACGGCTCGGTATCCGCTAAGGAATACTATGAGATGTACGTCCTTGAGCCGAAACACGCAAAGGCTCACCGTGAGGGCGATATCCACATTCATGACCTTGATTTCTACACACTGACCACCACCTGCTGTCAGATCGACCTTACAAAGCTTTTCCACAACGGATTTTCGACCGGACATGGTTATCTCCGTGAACCTAACGACATATCAAGCTATTCTGCGCTTGCCTGCATCGCTATACAGTCAAACCAGAACGATCAGCACGGCGGTCAGAGCATACCTACCTTTGACTATGCTATGGCGGAGGGCGTAAAGAAGACCTACGCTTCAAGGTATATCCAGAACGTTGCAAGAGCTCTTGCACTTATCGCAGGTGTTGAGAACGAGGACGAGACCGCTAAGGCTATCAGTGGCGAGATCGCTGAGAAGTACGGCATCAAGCCCCAGCTTGCCAATGACAATGGCTATCAGGAGAAGGAACTTGAGCTCCTGATGAATTACACCGATAAAGAGTCGGCTGAGAAGATCCAGGCATTCGCGCGCAGGAATGCTGAGAAGGAAGCTGACAGAGCTACCTATCAGGCTATGGAGGCACTTATCCATAACCTCAATACCATGAACAGCCGTGCAGGCGCACAGACGCCTTTCAGCTCGATTAACTACGGTACTGATACCTCTCCTGAGGGCAGAATGGTCATCAAGAACGTTCTCCTCGCTCAGGAAGCCGGTCTTGGTAACGGCGAGACACCGATCTTCCCGATACATATCTTCAAGATCAAGGACGGTATCAACTACAATCCCACCGATCCGAACTACGACCTGTTCAAGCTTGCCTGCCGCGTATCGGCAAAGAGACTCTTCCCGAACTTCTCATTCATCGATGCACCGTATAATCTCCAGTATTACAAGGAGGGCAACCCCGATACCGAGATCGCGTATATGGGCTGCCGTACCCGCGTTATAGGCAACAAGCACGATCCCTCACGCGAGATCGTTACCGGAAGGGGAAATCTCAGCTTTACTTCTATCAACCTTCCGAGACTTGCTATCAAGTCAGACCATAACGTAGGTCTTTTCTTCGACAAGCTCGATGAGATGATGGATCTCGTTATCGCTCAGCTCATGCACAGATTCAATATCCAGTGCCAGAAGCGCGTTAGGAACTTCCCATTCCTCATGGGACAGGGCATATGGATAGATTCGGACAAGCTCTCGACCGACGATACTATCGGCGAGGTGCTCAAGCACGGAACGCTTTCAGTCGGATTTATCGGACTTGCTGAAGCTCTCAAAGCCCTCATCGGCGCTCACCACGGCGAGAGTGAGGAAGCTCGTGAGCTCGGTATCGAAATAATTACGGCAATGAGAAAGCGTCTCGATGAAGAGTCCAACCGCACCGGTCTCAACTTCTCTCTCCTTGCAACTCCTGCCGAGGGACTTTCCGGACGCTTTGTCCGTATGGACGCCAAGAAGTACGGCAAGATCGAGGGCGTTACAGACCGCGATTACTACACCAATTCATTCCATGTGCCGGTTTACTATCCGATCAGCGCATTCGAGAAGATCAAGATCGAAGCTCCTTACCACGAGCTTACGAACGCAGGTCACATCAGCTATATCGAGCTTGACGGCGACCCGCTCGAAAATCTCACAGCGTTCGAGAAGATCGTGCGCTGCATGAAGGAGTCAGGCATAGGCTACGGCGCTATCAACCACCCGGTTGACCGTGACCCCTGCTGCGGATACACAGGCATCATCGGCGAGACCTGCCCCTGCTGCGGAAGAAAGGAACATTCCAACAACGTGGCATTCGACAGGATACGCCGTATCACAGGCTACCTCGTCGGCACCCTCGACCGCTTCAACAATGGCAAGCGCTCGGAGGAGCATGACAGAGTAAAGCACAGCGTATAAGGTGATATAATGGATATCAGGATCGCCGGCACCGTCAATGATTCGATAGTTGACGGACCGGGAATAAGGTTTACGATATTTACACAGGGCTGCCCTCACAACTGTGAGGGCTGCCACAATCCGCAGACACATGACTTCACCGGCGGAACTGTTGTGGATACGGACGAGCTCATTGCGAAGATAAAGGGCAATCCGCTGCTTGACGGCGTAACGTTCAGCGGGGGAGAGCCGTTCTGTCAGGCTGAGGCTCTTGCATACCTCGGCAGTCAGATAAAGGCGCTCGGGCTGAATATAGTAACATATACCGGCTATACCTTTGAAAAGCTTTGGGAGAACCGCGAAAGCAACGGCTGGAAATCTCTGCTCGATGTGACGGATATACTCATCGACGGACCGTTCATACTTGCACAGAAGGACTGGGAGATACACTTCCGCGGCAGCCGCAATCAGCGCTGCTTAGACTGTAAAGCGAGTATGTCAGCCGGCAGGGCAGTAGAAACTGAATTATGATCTGCAAATAAATATGCGGCGAGCTTTACAGCTCGCCGCTTGTTTTTTGGCAAAAAATATCCGCCTTGCCGTCATATAGTGAATGAAACCCGCACTCAGCAGGTGGGTAAACGCCCGAGTGTTTCTCGCTCCCTTCTTCCGCAGGGCGGGAGGTCTGCAGTCCGCACACGGAGCTGAATTCCCTTAAAAAATGTGTTGGATCAAATGAACTATATTTCACCGAACAAGGCAGATTATTTACTTGTTGTATATATTATAACACAGTCTTTTCAAAAAATCAATACTTTTTTTATGTATTTTTGTGAAATTTTGGTTACAATTTATCACTCTTCGTCGAAGGCTTCCTTTATGCGCTCAATAAAATATGCGGATACCCTGTCGTATTCATCGTCGTCATCTATTGATGCAAGTATCTCCTCGCCGTCCTCTTCGATGGTTTTGAGTATCACGATGTCGCAGTCCTCCTCAAGGAAGTCTTCGTCCTCGACGGAAGGGATCATGCAGTAGTAGTATTCACCGTCGATCTCGTCTGCGTCAATGATCTCGAATACCTTCTTGTTGCCGTCGTTGTCCACAAGCTCGATGAGTTCGGGAGTGTAATCGTTCATATCTGACATAGTTATCTCCAATCCGGCTAAAGCCTTTATAATGTATTGAGTACAAACTAATTATACAATGAAAGTCTGCAAAAAGCAAGAGGTAATATAAGTAACCGTTCCTTTTGTGCACTCTGCTGCAAATGTGGCCTGATCATTTGGTTGATGCGCTGATTTATACTAAAATATAGTAGTATCTGCAAAAATACTATTGACATTTGCCAAATGATGTGGTATTATATAAACAGAGATAAGGAAGAGCCAAAGTTGATGAGGCTCTCCAAGCTGGATTTACTTGGACTGAGGTGCGAGCCTCAATGTAAATGATTAAACGCGGAAGGGAGTGTGAGTCCAATGGAAGAAACTATCGGACAGCAGCGTGAAGCCGGCGGGCTCGCTGATTGATTGAATTCTGATTTAGGGAATATAGGCTTCGGCTTGTTCCGGTTTATCTGATGAAACAGACGAATATTCAGTTGAAAAGCGGACGCATTGCTGACTTGAAACGGCTTCATGTCTAAACTCAATTTGGATACAGGATTATCTGAAATTTCGACAATGAGTCTTTAGATATATCATTCGTGAAATAAATGGTAAAGGTTGAGTCCAATGAGAATTTAGTGCTTTATTCAGTTTAACGGCTGCTGCGCGTGGAATTCCGGAAGCGGTCGGAAAAATTTAAGTAATAAGGTGAGTCCGATGAGATAATAATTTGCTCAATTACTTAGGAAAGAATGTGGTACTATGATGAAAATGAGGTATTACAAGAATCCTTGATAGTAAAGGAGTGAGTCCAACAGGATACTTAGCTAAGTGATGAAAGTCGCTTAAAATCGAAAAATTGAATATTATAAAAGCCCCGATTGTCCCTCGGGGCTTGTTTTTGTTATTTCAGACTTTCGAGCAGCTTCTGGCGGTATTGTTTTGCAGACTGCTCCTGCTTGTTGTCACCAAACTCATAGTAAACGTGTCCGGCAAGAGCGTCCGGAAGGTACTGCTGACGTACATAGTGATTCGGATAATCGTGAGGATATTTGTAATGCTGACCGACGACTTCTGCGCCCTTCCCGTCAAGGTGTACGTTCTGGAGATGGCGGGGGAAATCAAGGGCATCGCAGTTTCTGAGATCGGCGATAGCTGCATTTATAGCCATGTAGGCGCTGTTTGACTTCGGTGCGGTAGCCATGAGGATTATCGCCTCAGCGATAGGAAGTCTTGCTTCCGGAAGTCCGAGCTGAAGTGCGGAGTCCACGCAGGCTTTTACTATCGGAACAGCCATAGGGTAAGCGAGACCGATGTCCTCAGAGGCGATGCAGAGCATACGCCGGCACAGCGAGATTATATCTCCTGCTTCGAGCAGACGTGCAGCGTAGTGGAGTGCAGCATTCTCGTCAGAGCCGCGGACGGACTTGTGGAACGCCGAAAGTATGTCGTAATGCTGGTCACCGTCACGGTCGTAGCGCATATTGCTCCTCTGAGCGAGGATACTGAGGGAATCCGCGGTGACAGTAATCTTTCCGTCGGAAGCCTCACCGCAGAGAACAGCGAGCTCGGCGGTATTCATCGCCTTGCGGACATCACCGCCGCAGTTATAGGCGATCGTTTTAATAATGTCATCGTCCGCGATTATCTCACAGCTGTTTTCCTCAGAGATAATTGCAAAAGCGCGTCGTATAGCCGGAACAAGCTGTTCAGCGCTGACGGGCTTGAACTCAAAAACTGTACTGCGGCTGATAACGGCGTTATACACCGCAAAATACGGATTTTCAGTAGTGGAGGCGATCATCGTTATATCGCCGTTCTCGATGTATTCGAGAAGGCTCTGCTGCTGCTTTTTATTGAGGTACTGGATCTCATCGAGATAGAGCAGGATACCGTTTTCGCTGCCGAATGTTCCGATGTCAGCTACAACGTCCTTGATATCGGAAATAGAAGCGTTCGTGCCGTTGAGCCTGTACAGCGACATACCGCAGTTCTCGGCAATTATACGCGCAACGGTGGTCTTCCCGACGCCGGAAGGTCCGTAGAATATCATATTCGGGACCGTGCCGCTCTCAATGATACGGCGCAGGGGCTTTCCAGGTGCAAGGATATGTTCCTGACCGACAACATCGGCAAGAGATTTAGGGCGTATCTTATCAGCTAACGGTGCGGACATAGCTGCCTCCTTATTCTTTAGCGTATTTTTGGATCATCATAATGGCTACTGCAAGCAGCAATACGACGGATATCCATATTGTTACTGCGCCGAGATGCATTGAGAGAACTCCGCCTGTGCCGGCGCCTATCGAGAAGAATAGTATTATCCCGAAGAAGTGCAGCGCCTTGCTGAGAGCGTCCCTGTCCCTCGTCCTGAGGTACTGGGAGAAGCTTGCGGTACCGCTTCTGAGATTGCCGATGCACATTGTGCTTGCGTAACCGTAACCTTTGACGGTACGGAAGGTCTGCACCTGCATCGCGCACGAGAAAGATACCAGTACATTTGCAGCCATATTGAGCTCTGCCGGCAGAGCTCCGACTACCGTCAGCGCTATCATCTCCAGCAGGAGAATTATCTGCCGCCAGTGCAGGCGAGTGCTGTTTTTGAATTTGTTTTCTATCCTTTCAGCGATAAAAATGCCGAGTGCAAATGCGATGAGCGGAAACATATACCGCAGTGCGGTGTACCGGTTGCCGAGCATGAAGCTCTGGCTCATCAGGACAACATTTCCGGTCTGTGCATTGGCAAAGACACCGCCTCTGACGTTGTAGGTATAAGCGTCCTGCAATCCTCCTGAGAAGGAGAGGAGCGCACTCAGACCAAAGCTTTCAGATGTTTGCATATCATACTCCTTTTAGTCAGCAGGTCTTTGACTTCCGCATTCAGGGCAGTATTTTCCTGTGCAGATATGTTCACACTGAGGGCATTTCCAGCCGTTTTCGGGTATCACTTCCGGTTCGGTTAACTGAGCCGGAGCAGTGCTCGACAATCCCATTTTATCTGAATTTACCATGAACATATTATTGTGGATGAGGAACGGCGAAGCTGCCTTTCTTTCTTCATTTGTCATATCCGGATTTTCGAGCGAATCGAGCTCCAGACCGCACTTTCCGGCTGCATCGCGGAGAAACTGTATCGCGGCGATAGGGTCAACAGAATATTCCAGCTTACTATTGTCGATTTGCACCCTTGCGTACCAGTCACCGGGAATGTTGTATGGCTCAGCAGTTTTTTGGGTCAGCTCTCTGAGTTGTTCCTTTATGTACGGGATAACCTCGTCTGGGATATCGCAGGAGAGCTTTTTGCTATTGTGCCAGAGTATGATATAGGCTTTTCCGCTTTTGTTGCTGAGACAGCTCTTGTAATTCTCCGGGGGCGGACAGGGAAGAGTGTAGTTATGGGGAGGAGTACAGAGCGCGTGTGCAACTGAGAATGTCCTGAAATCCTCCTCTAACGGTGCAGGCTGAGGGTGAAGATAATTGTAGCATTCGCGCGCAGACATCGGGCCGCTGCATTTTTCACGGAGACTGTTCATCGTCTCTCTCAGACGTTCCGGGTCGAGAGAGTATTCGTCCCTTCCGATATTGGCAAAGGCGTGGTATTCCTGTTTTCCGCGCAGGGAAATCGTGTCGATAAAAGGCGGTGCCTTTTCATCAAGATTTTGCTTTATCCAGTCCATAAAATCATTCGCAGCATCGTCCGGAACAGCATAGTCGCTGAAACCTACGCCGCTTTTCATTCTTAGAAGATATCTTTCTCCGGTATACCTGAAAAAGCCTTCGTCAACTGAGGGCGGAGTTCCGCCGCACATAGCCTGTGTCGCACAGTATTCGTACACGTTTCTGAGAATAACATAAAATGTTTTTTCGAGATCTGTCATAACTCACCATCCTTGTTCAGTTCCTTTTCCATATATCCGCAGGTGAAAGGGAAGAAGTCTAATTTTTTCGTGCCGGTGTGGACGTAGCCGAAGCTCTCATACCACTTCCTCAGAACAGTATTCTCCTCGATAATGCTCAGCTTCATGACCTCACACCCGAGATCCTTCGCGAGTATTTCCGCGTCGCAGAGCAGACAGCTCCCTATGCCGTAATGCCGGTACTCCGGAAGTACGCAAAGACTTCCGAGTTCAGCTTCGTAAACATCGATAAGGAGGTTATAGCACCCTACGAGCTTATCGTCTCTGTAATAGCCCATCAGAGCACGCTGCTGTTTTTCCAGCCAGAACAGAATCTTGGCTTCGTCAACAGCAAAAGCAGTGAACCGCGGCGCATTCTCCTTGGTCAAGCCGAATTCGTCCGCAACGGTCTGGAAGCTCGTTCTGATGAGCTTCACACATTCGTGGATATTATCACTTGTGAGGGCTCTTATCATACCATTCTCCTATAAAAACAGGGACGGACAGTCTTGTCCGTCCCTTTCGGTCGTCTTACTTGTAGAGGGGGAACTTCTCGCAGATAGCGTTTACGCCTGCGCGGATCTCGTCTGCCTTGTTCTCGAAATCGGTAGCGCAGAGGTAGATGTACTCAGCGATCTTCTCCATTTCATCAATGCCGAGACCTCTTGTAGTAACAGCAGGAGTACCGATACGGATACCGCTTGTTACGAAGGGCTTCTCGGGGTCATTGTGGATAGCGTTCTTGTTAACTGTGATATAAACCTCGTCAAGTCTGTGCTCAAGCTCCTTGCCGGTGATGTTGAATGGACGGAGGTCAACGAGCATGAGGTGGTTGTCAGTGCCGCCGGAAACGAGGTTGAATCCTCTCTTGAGGAGTCCGTCAGCGAGTGCCTTGGCGTTTGCAACTATTCTCTGCTGATAGTCCTTGAACTCAGGCTTGAGAGCTTCGCCGAAACATACAGCCTTAGCAGCGATAGTGTGCATCAGAGGACCGCCCTGTGTGCCGGGGAAGATAGCGGAATTGATCTTCTTGGCGAGGAATTCATTGTTGGTGAGGATAAGACCGCCTCTCGGTCCGCGGAGAGTTTTGTGAGTCGTTGTTGTAACAATATCAGCATACGGAACAGGTGACTCATGGCATCCGGCAGCAACAAGACCTGCGATATGAGCCATATCGACCATAAGGAGTGCGCCGACAGCTCTTGCGATCTCAGAGAGACGCTTGAAATCAAGAGCACGCGGATAAGCTGAAGCGCCTGCAACGATGAGCTTGGGCTTGTTCTTGTTAGCGAGCTTGTAAACTTCATCGTAGTTTATCATCTCAGTCTCGTCATCAAGACCGTAGGAAACGAAGTTGAAATACTTACCGGAGAGGTTAACCGGTGAACCGTGGGTAAGGTGTCCGCCGTCAGCAAGGCTCATACCGAGAACGGTATCACCGGGCTGGAGAACAGCGAAATAAGCAGCAGTATTAGCCTGGGCACCGGAATGGGGCTGAACGTTTGCGAACTTTGCACCGAAGAGTTTGCAGGCACGCTCGATAGCGATAGCCTCAACCTCGTCAACGCACTGGCAGCCGCCGTAGTAACGCTTTCCGGGATAGCCCTCAGCATACTTGTTAGTGAGAACGCTGCCCATAGCAGCCATAACAGCAGGGGAAACGATATTTTCGCTTGCGATGAGCTCGAGATTTCTCTGCTGACGGGCAAGCTCCTTGCCCATAGCCTCACCGACAGCGGGATCATAGCTCTTTACGAAGCCGATAGAATCCATAAGGTCATTATACATTGCAAAAGCACTCCTTTGATATTGATAAATGATTCATGCACGAGCATTACTATTCTATTATAACTCAGAACGGAAATAATTTCAATAGCAAAACGGCATAAATAAAATAATTACTTAATTTTGATGATGTCGTTCCATGTGAGCGCACTGTCTGCGGAGACCGCTGCGTAGTATTTCAGGATATAGGAAGCATCGACCGCGGTGATCTTACCGTCGCCGTTGATGTCACCGATGAGCAGTATATCCTTGCTGGCGGAATCCGCATTTTCTTCTGATAGGTCGGCGAATTTACGCATAAGAGCAGAAGCATCGAGCGCATCTGTTCTGCCGTTGCCGTTGATATCACCGAGGTTTTCAACGAGATGGATAGTATACGAGGCTATCGGCTTTGTTTCACCGATAGGGTAGATCTGTATATCGGCGGCAGTATTTCCGTCCTTGAAAGCTTCCGTGAGTGACGAGGGGGTAGCCACACAGCTTTTGCCTATTTCGATAGGGGCAGCCGTAACCAATTTATACTGTCCGTTTTCGTCAAGCTGAGGGGTCTGGTTGGTAATAGTTATCGAGACAGAAAGTCCTTCGAGATCGACTTCGCCTTCGTGGACAGCATATCTCAAAGTGTCGGGTGTCTTTGTGAGTGCAATAGTCGCGCACTGATAAAGCGCCCTTAAAGTCATGTCCTCATCGGCAGTTTCCGGGGACTTGTCCCACATATAGAAACGCTTTTCGGTATATTTGTCCGGGAAGGAATGCAGCTTCTCGGTATCAATGCTTGTGTAGTCGATAGCTGTACCCTCGGGCAGAACGAGCTTCTTCATTACCTTGCCGTCAAAATCGAGGAAAGTAATCGTATGCTCAATGTACTCCGGGTTATCAGTTCCCGTATCTTCAGCGGACTGTACCGGTTCATTTCCGCCGTTATCAACAGCTCCGGCAGAACTGCTGAAACGGAATGGCATTACAGCAGCACAGATTGTCAGTGCGAGCGTCTGTGCAAGTATTTTTTTAATTATCATTCTGTTCTTCCTTTCATAAAAAAGAAGCGGCGATAGGCTTCATCTGACCAGTAATAATCCACGAACTCGTCATACTTCATGACCATGCTTGTAAAATTAGCCGAGATAACGCGTCCGGATGCGGCATCATAGGTATAGACAGCGTATATCAGCACTTCGTCATCATCGAGAAGTACGGAAGCGTCCAGTGCAGCATCATACTGTTCCTGAAAGCGTTCCTCAACGGCATCTAAGGAGTAGAAGCCGTGATACACGAAATCAATATAAACATCTATATCCATAAGAGCTCCTTAATCTTCATCATTGCTGCTTTCCGCAGATTCGGGAGCAGAATCCTGCGCCCTGCGCCTACATATGCGGTAGGTGCATATCCCGGTAGTCACAAAAGTGACGGTAAAAATAGCGAGAAGTAAAATGAAAACCAAAGCCAGTCAACTCCTTTTGGATATTATACCATAACTTCGGAAATTCTTCAATAGCACATTGATATAAAAATATTTAATTTTATATCATACCAAAGAATATCCGGTCAATGCGACCGGATATTTCGGTTTATTTTTAAAGTGTGAGCTGATTGGCGTCGCCGAGGTCCTTTGCAGGCTTTCCTGCGGCAGGTACGCTCTTTGCACGGTATTTTTCAAGGCCTTCGAGCGCCTCCGGAGCAACTGTCTCCGCATTGGCAAGGACAGCGTTCTTCCTGAGACTGATGACCTGTACTCCCTGAGAATCGCGCGTGCTCTTGGGAAGTATCATACCGGTATTGAACAGGAGAGCGTGACCCGTACTGCTCCTGATAAGCACATCGCAGTCCTCGCCGACGAAAAGTGCAGCCACGAGCGGAGACTTGTCGGAGTAGGCGTTTGCGAGCTTCTTGCGGTTGGTCTTGGTCTCGTAGGACTTTACGGGTACCTTTGCAGCCTTTCCGTTCTCAAAGAAGAACACGATATATCCGCTGTAATCCGTTGTCGGAACGAGAGTTTTGAGCAGCTCTCCCTCATCGAAGCTGAGCTTGGCAGGGATATAGTCACCCATTACGCTTGCCTTTGTATCGTCAAAAGCGTTCGCCTTGGACTTGTAAGCCTGCGCCTTATCCGAGAAGAAGATGAGGTCGGTCTTGTTGGTAGTCTCAAAGCTCTGGCTGATGAAATCGCCCTCCTTGAGCTTCTGCTCACTGCTCATGCGGAGCGACTGAGGCGTTATCTTCTTGAAGTAACCGCTGTCGGAAACGAAGATGTTTACCGGATAATCCGGAGTATCGTCCTCCTCCTCCGCGTCATCGACGTCGGACTGGTAATAGAACATAGTCCTTCTCGGCTGAGCGTAGTTCTTAACGACTTCTCGAAGCTCGTTCACGATTATCTTTCGTATCTTCTTCTTGTCGCGGAGGATATCCTCCATTTCCTCGATATCCTTGCGGAGCTGGTCAACCTCCTCGATACGGCGGAGAATGTACTGCTTATTGATATTGCGGAGCTTAATCTCGGCAACGTACTCAGCCTGTATCTCGTCGATGCCGAAGCCTATCATGAGGTTCGGTACAACATCCGCTTCGTTCTCGGTCTCTCGGATAATCTTTATCGCCTTGTCGATGTCAAGGAGTATCTTGGAGAGTGCTTCGAGAAGGTGGAGCTTTTCCTTTTTCTTCTGGAGGTCGAAGTAGGTTCGTCTCTGGACGCATTCCTCACGGAAGGCAGTCCATTCGGTAAGTATCTCGCGGACGCCCATGACCTTAGGAGTGCCGGCAATGAGTATATTGAAGTTGCAGGGATAGCTGTCCTGAAGGGGCGTGAGCTTGAAGAGCTTCTGCATGAGCTTGTCGGGGTCGGTGCCTTTTTTGAGGTCGATAGCTATTTTCAGACCGTTGATATCGGTCTCGTCACGGATATAGGAGATCTCGCGTATCTTTCCGGCTTTGACGAGTTCGATTATCTTGTCGATGATAGCCTCAACAGTAGTAGTATAGGGTATCTCAGTGACCTCGATGCACTTAGTGGTGCTGTCGTAATTATATTTCGAGCGTACCCTTATGCTTCCTCTGCCTGTTTCGTAAATCTTTTTCAGCTCGGCTTCATCGTAGAGCATGAAGCCGCCGCCGGGGAAGTCCGGGCCCTTCAATGTGCTGAGGATATCGTGCTCCGGGTCCTTCATGAGGGCGATAGTCGTCTCGCATACCTCTTCAAGGTTGAACGGGCAGACATTGCTTGCCATTGAGACTGCGATACCGGTATTCGAGTTCACAAGAACGGTCGGGAATGTCGCAGGCAGGAGGGTAGGCTCCTGCATGGTATTGTCGTAGTTGGGTACGAAGTCAACGGTCTCCTTGTCGATGTCGCGGAAGAGTTCGCCGCATATCTTTTCGAGCTTGACCTCAGTATATCGGGGAGCAGCAAAGTGCATCTTGCTGGAATACTGCTTTCCGAAGTTTCCCTTCGAGTCGATGAAGGGGTGAAGGAGAGCTTCGTTGCCGCGTGTCATACGCACAAGGGTCTCATATATTGCCTGATCGCCGTGCGGATTGAGCTTCATGGTCTCACCCACAACGTTTGCGGACTTGGAACGCTCTTTGTCCGGGCTGAGCAGACCGCGCTTGTACATCATGTAAAGGAGCTTTCTGTGCGATGGCTTGAAACCGTCGATCTCAGGGAGCGCACGCGAAATGATAACGCTCATTGCGTAGGGCATATAGTTGTTTTTGAGAACGTCAGTTATCTGTTCATTGACAACGCTGCCCGAGCCCTCTATATAAGCCTCATGCCTGAAAGCAGGCTGTTTCTTTTCGGGTTCTTTTTTTCTTGGCATTTATTCTGTTCCTCCTTTGGAGACGAAATGCTTGACCATATAATCATAGCAAAGCTTGTCGCCGTCCGAAGCATCAATAATGTTGTAGCTTACAGTTTTATAGCCGCGACTGATGTAGATCTGCTTTGCCGGAAGGGAAGCGCTCAGCTCTGCGGAATCAAAGCTCTGCGAAACAAGCTCCTCTGCAAAGTCCATGAGTATCCTGCCGTAACCGTTCCCCTGAAACTTCTGGAGCACAAACAGACGGTTTATCTCATTTCCGTTGACCGTTACCGTACCGGCAGGCACGCCGGTCTGCGTGTACAGGAGCCAGACCTCGCCGGATTCGATATCGCGTAGGATATTTTCCATGCTGTGATGCTGACAAAAGAATTCAACAGCACCGGCAGGGTAGTAGTGCGGATAAACAGCGCGGATAGTATTCTGTGTTATGTCGTAAACGATGCCCTCCGAGCCGGGCAGGGCTTTAATAATATTGCTCATGGTTCAGCTTATATCGGCGAGTTCGAGATAATCTGCGCCGTACTGGGAGATATAGTCCTTGCGTCCCTGAAGGTCATCGCCGAGCAGCATCTCAAATATCTCGGCAGACTCCTTAATGTCATCGACTGTGACCTTGATAAGGCGGCGCGTGTCGGGATTCATGGTCGTAAGGCTCATCATATCCGGCTCGTTCTCACCGAGACCTTTCGAGCGCTGGATAGTGTGCTTGCGGTCGCCTATCTCGCTGAGTATACGCTGCTTTTCCTGTTCTGTATAGGCGAAGTAGGTCTTTTCCTTGGTGTTAATCTCAAAGAGGGGCGACTCCGCGATGTAGACATAGCCTTCGCTGATGAGCGTGGGAGTGAGCCTGTAAAGCATGGTGAGTATGAGCGTTCTTATCTGGAAGCCGTCAACGTCGGCATCGGTGCAAATTACTATTTTGCTCCAGCGGAAGTTCTCGATATTGAAGGTGGAAAGCTCCTTGTTCGCCTTTGAGCTGACCTCGACGCCGCAGCCGAGCACCTTGATGAGGTCGGTGATTATCTCGCTCTTGAATATCTTGGCGTAGTCGGCTTTGAGGCAGTTGAGAATCTTGCCGCGGACAGGTATTACAGCCTGGAATTCCGCGTCACGGGCAAGCTTTACAGAGCCGAGGGCTGAATCACCCTCCACGATGTATATTTCGCGGCGAGTTACGTCCTTGGTGCGGCAGTCAACGAACTTCTCGACCATATTCGCGAGGTCGATGGTACCGGTGAGCTTCTTCTTGACATTCAGGCGGACGCGCTCAGCGTTTTCACGGCTGCGCTTGTTAATGAGTATCTGCTCGGATATCTTCTGAGCCTCGTCGGGATTTTCGATGAAGTAGACCTCTAACTGGTGGCGGAGAAATTCGATCATAGCCTCACGGATAAACTTATTCGTGATAGCCTTCTTGGTCTGGTTCGCGTAGGAGGTCTGGGTTGAGAAGGACGAGGAAACGAGCACGAGACATTCCTCGATATCGTTGTAGGTTATCTTTCCCTCATTTTTCTGGTAGCCGTTGACGGACTTGATATAGGCGTCTATCTGCGCGGTAAATGCACGCTTTACTGCTTCATCAGGTGAACCGCCGTGCTCGAGAAAGCTCGAATTGTGGTAGTATTCGGTGAGCTTGACCTTATTCGAGAATGTGAGCGCAACATCGAGCTTGACCTTGTATTCGGGCTTGTCTTCACGGTCACGGCCGCGCTTTTCGGCAGTCCAGTGCTGAATGGAGGTCATGGCGTTCTCACCGGCGATCTCATTTACATAGTCGGTGATGCCGTTTTCGTAGATGTACTCAGTCTCGTTGAATCCGCCAGCCTCGTTCTCGGAGCGGAAAACGAACAGGATATTCGGGTTCACGACAGCCTGCCTTTTGAGGATATCGTGGAAGTAATCGTCCGAAACTGCGATATCGGTGAAAACTTCAAGGTCGGGACGCCAGCGCGTCTTTGTACCGGTCTGCTTTCTCTTGCAGGGCTCTTTTTTCAGTCCGCCGACGTTCTCGCCTTTTTCAAAGTGAAGGCTGTATCTGAAACCGTCACGGATAACTTCAACGTCCATGAATTCGGAGGAATACTGAGTTGAGCAAAGTCCGAGACCGTTAAGTCCGAGGGAATATTCATAGGATTCGGCAGCGGAATCGTACTTTCCGCCTGCATAGAGCTCACAGTAGACGAGCTCCCAGTTATAGCGCTGTTCGTTGTTGTTGAAGTCAACGGGACAGCCGCGTCCGAAGTCCTCAACCTCGATATCGTTATTGCGGTAGTGTGTAATGACTATCTTATCGCCGTAACCCTCACGGGCTTCGTCGATAGAATTTGAGATCACCTCGAATATGGAGTGCTCGCAGCCGTCGAGACCGTCCGAGCCGAAAATAACAGCCGGACGCTTTCTTACTCTGTCAGCGCCTTTGAGCATGGCGATACTGTCGTTGCCGTAATCGTTTTTCTTTGCCATTCATCTCGTCCTTTCCGTATACGAATAAACATTCCTAATAATCATACCACATTTCGGGAATATTTGCAAGCATAAATTTCAGAAAAAGTAAAAGCGGCATAAAAGCCGCTATTTTCATGCAAATGAGAAGTAAAGAATAACAATGGTTCCGAGGATTATCCTGTACCAGCCGAATACCTTGAAATCGTGCTTTTTGATGTAACCCATGAGGAATTTTATGACGAACAGCGATACAACGAAGGCTGTTATCATACCGGCTGCAAGTACAGCTAACTCGCTGTTTGTGTAATCTGTGCCGAACTTCACGAGCTTCAGCAGACTTGCGCCGAACATTACCGGCACGGCGAGGTAGAACGTGAACTCTGCGGCGACTGTACGGGATACACCTATGAGAAGAGCGCCGACGATAGTAGCGCCGGAACGTGAAGTGCCGGGGAAAAGCGCTGCTATCAGCTGGAATCCTCCTATTATGAGAGCAGCCTGATAGGTGAGCTCGTCGATGCTGTTTATTCTCGGAGTGCGATCCTTGTTCCAGTTTTCAACGATAATGAACGCGATACCGAAGGTTATCAGTGCAATTGAAACAACCCACGGGTTATACAGGTGTTTGTTTATCCAGTCATCGAGCGGCAGACCGACGACAATTGCCGGTATACAGGCGACAAGCACCTTGAACCACATTACGAATATGTCCTTCTTGACGTATGTGCCGAAGCCTTCGCTGCTCAGAGGGGCATTGTTGTTTTTCTTACCGAATGGCCAGAGCTTGCTCCAGAAGATAACGACTACCGCCATGATAGCGCCGAGCTGGATAACGACCTCAAACATCTCCTTGAAGTCATCTGATTTGTCGAGCTTCAGGAATTCCTCCACGAGTATCAGGTGTCCCGTGCTGCTGACAGGCAGCCATTCGGTAATCCCCTCAACTATTCCGAGGATAATTGACTTGAATATTTCCCACATAATTTTTATCCTTTCAATATAAACTGCATTTATTAGTTTAGCACTGTTGCAAGAAAATGTCAATGCTCTGCCGCGACTGTGACAGAACTGTAATTTTCAGACATCCTGTTCATTGTGGTGCTTCAGGCGGAACTTCCGCTTGGACATCGTGAGTATGCCCTTGTTCTTCATGCGTGTCATTTCGCGCTGCAAGGCGCTCCGGTTGACACAGAGGTAGTCCGAGAGAGCGGTAGTTGAGAACGGTATCTGCGGAGTTTTCCCCTCCGGAGTCTTGCTTTCGATGATCTGAAGGCAGCTTATGAGCTTATCCTCGATGCTTCGCTGACTGAGCACCTCGATGCGTTCGCTCAGAGCAATTGTCTTTTCGGTCATGAGCTCAAGAAGGTTCTCGACTACCCGGGAATGGCAGAGACAGGCGTTCTCACATCTCTTTGTGATCTCTGAGCGCCTTACGAACATTATCTCGCAGTCAGTTTCGGCATATATCTCGGTAACGCTCCTTGCGTTTGATGAAAGTGAGAAGTAAGCTCCGAAAATGCTCTGTTCTCCGAGAGTCTCGACGATCGTCCGGACACCGTTTATATCATATCTGACCGCTGCGGCAGTACCGCTGAGAACGATCCCGATGCGGTCACGGCTGCCGGAAAGCTCGACGATGCGGCTTCCTGTACGGTACTTTTTTATCTCTGCATTGAAGCAGCCGAGCATACGCTCGCAGTCCTCGCGGCTGATGCCTCGGAACAGGATGTTATCTTCCGGTAACATAAAAATTCCTCCCATGTTGCATATGCAACAGATTTTTCGTGATATTTATGATACAATATATTCAATCAAATGTCAAGCATTTTTATCATAATCTATATAGGAGGTATTATCATGGTTGTTAATGTTATCGGTGAGCAGATACCGCAGGAGGAGATCGATGCCTACGTCGATTACGGCAAAAAGAAGTACAGCGACAGGAATATCAGAAGCATGACTGTCACTGTTGACGGTGAATTCGTTGACCTCAAATACGAATTCGACGATGTTCCGTTTGACCGTATAAGAAGGATAACCGGTTACCTCGTCGGCACTCTCGACCGCTTCAATAACGGCAAACGCGCCGAGGAGCATGATAGAGTTAAGCACAGCGTATGATGCCGTTCTCAGAACGGTAATGATAAATTATATTACGGAGGTAAGATCATTATGAAAAAGTATGTATGTCCCGTCTGCGGCTATGTTCACGAAGGAAATGAGCCCCCTGAGAAATGTCCTCAGTGCGGAGTTCCCGGTTCTAAGTTCATTGTGAAGGAAGCCGGCGATAAGCTTGTATTTGCTTGTGAGCATGAGCTCGGAGTTGCAAAGGCTGTTACAGATCCCGAGATAATCGAAGGTCTCCGCGCTAACTTCAGCGGCGAGTGCACCGAGGTAGGAATGTATCTTGCAATGGCAAGAGTTGCTTACAGAGAGGGATATCCTGAGATCGGCGCTTACTGGGAGAAGGCTGCATTCGAGGAGGCTGAGCACGCTGCAAAGTTTGCGGAGCTTCTCGGCGAGGTACTTTCCGATTCCACAAAGGAGAACCTCGAGAAGAGAGTTGCCGCGGAGCACGGCGCTACCGAGGGCAAGCTCAAGCTCGCCAAGAGAGCAAAGGAGCTCAACCTTGATGCTATCCACGATACAGTTCATGAGATGGCAAGAGATGAAGCCCGTCACGGCAAGGCTTTCGAGGGACTTCTCAAGAGATATTTCGGCTGATATTTTAATACAATCAATGCAAAGAGCGTGCTGAGGTGCGCTCTTTTGTTGTTTTTTGACTAAACCTCTTGCATTTTACGATAAAATTTGTTATAATCATAGTATAATACTTGTTTGTGAGGTGGATCATGAAAAGAATACTTGACTGGAACAGCTACGCTGCCGCTGCAGCTGTTACTGCCGCAGAGGGTATCGTCATGCTGAAAAATGACAACAGCGCCCTTCCGCTCAGGGAAGGCGAGACCATTTCCGTGTTCGGACGCATACAGCTCCACTACTACAAATCCGGCACCGGTTCGGGCGGAATGGTGAACGTAGACAAAGTGACAGGCATAATCGAGGGACTTGAAGAAGCCGGCGTAAAGCTCAACACCGAGCTCCTGGACATATACCGCCGCTGGGACGCAGAAAATCCGTTTGACCACGGCGAGGGCTGGGGCGCTGAACCCTGGTCACAGAAGGAGATGCCGCTCGATGACGTCACCGCTGCAAAAGCAGCTGAATACGGCGATACTGCGATAGTTGTCATCGGCAGGACTGCTGGTGAGGAACAGGATTCCCGCATTGCAGAGGGCTCATATCTTCTGTCCGCGGAAGAAAATAATATGCTTGCGGTCGTGCGGCGTAATTTTGCAAAGATGATAGTTCTGCTCAACGTCGGCGGCATAATTGATATGTCATTCATTGATGAGTATTCGCCGGACAGCGTGCTGTATATCTGGCAGGGCGGCATGGTCGGCGGAACAGGTGCTGCTGCCGTGCTCACCGGAAAAGTATCGCCTTCAGGTAAGCTCCCGGACACCGTTGCGTATAGCGTGAGCGACCACCCTTCTGACCGTAATTTCGGCGACAGAACGAGGAATTTCTATGCCGAGGATATCTATGTCGGCTATCGCTGGTTCGAGACATTTGCTCCTGAGAAAGTGAGATATCCTTTCGGCTTCGGACTGTCCTATACAACGTTCAGCGTCAGGGCTTCCGGCAGTGCTGAGGGCGATGTGCTGACGTTCCGGTTCACTGTTGAGAATACCGGAAGCTTTTCCGGGAAGGAAGTCGTTCAGCTCTATGTAGGAAAGCCGCAGGGAACTCTCGGTCAGCCTTTGAAGGAGCTTTGCGGCTTTGAAAAGACCCGTGAGCTACGCCCCGGCGAAAAGCAGGAGCTTGAAATAAATGTCCGTCTCCGCGATATTGCTTCATATGACGATTCCGGCAGTTCGGGGCATCCGCATTGCTGGGTGCTCGAAGCAGGGGACTACCGCTTCTATGCCGGCACGGACGTCCGTTCTGCGGTGGAATTCTTCACTTACAGTATCCCCGAAACAATAGTGTCTGAAAAATGCGTTCAGGCTATGGCTCCTGTGACGGCCTTTGACAGGGTAAGACCTGCCCCTGCTGACTGCGGATTTGTCCCGGCTATGGAGTCTGCACCACTCAGTACGGTTGACGAAAAAGCACGCAGTGAAGCCAATATCCCACAAGAGCTCCCTTTCACGGGCGACAGAGGTATAAAGCTCGCTGATGTTTATTTGCAGAAGAATACACTTGATGATTTCATTGCACAGCTCTCGACGGACGAACTTGCAGGTATAATCCGCGGTGAGGGCATGGGCAGTCCGAGGGTAACTGCCGGAACGGCTTCGGCGTTCGGTGGCGTTACCGACAGTCTCTCAGCTTACGGCGTACCTGCCGCCTGCTGTTCAGACGGTCCTTCGGGAATGCGTCTCGACTGCGGCACAAAGGCTTTCAGTCTGCCGAACGGTACCATGATAGCTTCGACCTTCAACAAGGAGCTTATCACTCAACTTTTCAGATATATGGGACTTGAAATGTGTGCGAACCGTGTGGACTGCCTTCTCGGTCCGGGAATGAATATCCACCGCCACCCACTCAACGGGCGGAATTTCGAGTATTTTTCCGAGGACCCGTACCTTACCGGCTGTATGGCTGCTGCCGAGCTGAAAGGACTTCACGCGGAAGGTGTTACCGGCACATTAAAGCATTTCTGCGGCAACAATCAGGAAACGAACCGCCATTTCCTTGATTCCGTCGTATCTGAAAGAGCCCTGCGCGAGATATATCTCAAAGGTTTCGAGATCGCCGTGAAGGAGGGCGGAGCGTCCTCGATAATGACTACCTACGGCGCTGTGAACGGTCTTTGGACAGCAGGCAGCTTTGACCTCAACAGCGTGATACTTCGCGATGAGTGGGGATTCAGCGGATTTACAATGACTGACTGGTGGGCAAATGTCAGCGCCCGCGGCGGAAAGCCTGCAAGAAGTCTTTTCGCGCCTATGGCTGCCGCACGGAACGATGTGTACATGGTATGTGCTGACTGCTCTGTGAAAGACGCAGGAATTGAAGCAGCTCTTGCGGACGGAAGCCTCACTGTTGCCGAATTGCAGCGGAATGCTGCGGATATCTGCGGCTTCCTGCTGAACACGAACGCTATGAAGCGGCTTGCAGGCTGTGCTGATGAGGTCGAGGTCATAAATCGTCCCGGCGAAGCTGATATAAACGGCGGAGACGTCGTATTCTACGACCTTGATGATGAGCTTGAGATCGACCTGTCCGGAATCAGAAGCGTAAAAGGAAACAGTCACAGCTTTGCGCTGAAGGTCGACAAGCCCGGTTGGTTCGACGTTACGCTCACAGCTTCGTCAACTCAGAGTGAACTCGCGCAGATACCGATGACACTTTTCTGCATGGGAACACCTTCCGCGACCTTCACATGGAGTGGCACTGACGGCAAGCCTGTGTCGTACACAAGGGAAGTACCGGTATTCTCACGCTTCACGGCTGTGAGGATGTACTTCGCACAGAACGGCCTTGACCTCATAAGAATACATTTCAGACGCACGAGAACTGCTGAAAGCATGGACCTTGCGTTCGTAAACGGAGAGTAATGATGAATATACAGATATTCGGCACTAAGAAGTGCTTCGATACCAAAAAAGCAGAGCGCTGGTTCAAGGAGCGCGGCATCAGGTATCAGATGATAGACATGAAGGAGAAGGGCATGAGCGCCGGGGAGTTCAATTCCGTCCGGCAGTCCGTCGGCGGCATTGGCAATATGATAAACGAGGGCTCGAAGGACAAGGATACCCTCACGCTGATGAAGTACCTATCCGACAGCGACCGTGAGGAAAAACTCTTTGAAAATCAGCACATTATCCGTACCCCGATAGTACGGAACGGCAAAAAGGCGACAGTCGGATTCTGCCCCGAGGTATGGTCTGAATGGGAATAATTATTGTTAAAAAATAAAAATTTATTATTTCGGGCAAAAATTACACAAAAGGGTAGTGCAATTTCTGATGAAATATGTTATAATTAGTGTGTCGCCGCACGGATAACGCTATCTGTGCAGAGATATGTTGATATTTCGGATTATTTCCGTACATTACATTTTATAGGGAACTGTCCCGGAAGGAGTAAAATTATGGGTATAATTCAGGCAGCTCTTGTCGGAGCTATGGGTACATTAAAGGATTCATGGCAGGAATTCTACGTTTGCGAGTCTATCCCTGCTGACGTTCTCTGCGTAAGAGGAAAGAGACAGCTCGGCAAGCATTCCTCCAACAAGGGAAGCAATGAAAACGTTATTACCGATGGAAGCACCATCGTTGTACACGAAGGTCAGGCTATGATAATGGTAGATCAGGGCTGCGTTATCGAGATCGCAACTCAGCCGGGTATCTATGAGTACCGTACCGGAACTGCACCTTCGATATTCTCAAGCACATTCGGTGCCGGTCTGAAGAACACGTTCAAGGAAATGTGGGACCGTATCAAGCACGGCGGTGACGCTGCAAAGGACCAGAGGATCTACTACTTCAACATGAAGGAGATCATGGACAACAAGTTCGGTACACAGAACCCTGTTCCGTTCAGAATGGCTTATGCCGACCTCGGAAGAAGCTTTACCGTAGGTGTCCGCTGCAACGGTACATATTCATACAAGATCGCAGACCCGGTACTTTTCTACGCTAATGTATGCGGCAACGTTTCCGGTTCTTATACACGTTCCGATATCGATTCACAGCTCAGAAGTGAGTTCATTGACGTTCTCCAGCCTGCATTCGGCAATATCTCCGCTTCCGGTATAAGATACGATGAGCTTCCCGGCAGACAGCGCGAGGTAAAGGAAGCTATCAGCAAGGAGCTCGTAAATGAGTGGAAGGAAAGACGCGGTATCGTTATCGAGAAGGTAGCTATCAATTCCGCAACTATTTCCGAGGCTGATACCAAGAGGATTCAGGAGTATGAGGACAGAGCATGGAACACAAATCCCACCAATGCTGCTGCTACTCTTATTGAGGCTCAGGCCGCTGCAATACAGAATGCCGCTAACAATCCGAACGGCGCTGCTATGGGCTTGTTCGGCATGAACATGGCTCAGCAGGCAGGCGGCTTCAATGCCCAGAACCTCTTCGCTATGGGTAATCAGCAGGGCGCAGTAGGTGCTTCTACTGCTCCTCAGGCTCAGCCCGCACCTGCACCCGCACCGGCTCAGCCTCAGGCACCTGCCGGTGATACATGGACCTGCTCCTGCGGAACTGTCAACTCCAAGAAGTTCTGCTCAGAGTGCGGAAATCCTAAGCCTGCACCGATAACTGCTGATGGCTGGACCTGCTCAGACTGCGGCACTGTAAACAAGGGCAAGTTCTGCTCCGAGTGCGGCAAGCCCAAGCCTGCCGGTGCTCCTCAGTACCGCTGCGACAAGTGCGGCTGGGAGCCTGCCGATCCGTTCAATCCTCCTAAGTTCTGCGAGGAGTGCGGTGACCCCTTCAACGATAACGATATTATAAAGTAAGTATACTGAACGGTGCGGCGCACTGCTGCACCGTTCTGCTGTTTACTGCCGCAGGTCAGCCGCCTGCGGATATTGAGAGGTGTAGTTATGTCCGAATTATTGGAATACAAATGTCCTGCCTGCGGCGGAAAGCTTGAATTCAACAGCGGCACCCAGAACATGAAGTGCCCGTTCTGCTACTCCGAATTTGACGTTGCTGCCGTTCAGGAATTCAACCACGCGGTCCAGAGCTCCGATGAAAACTCTATGCAGTGGGAGACATCTGCCGGCGGAGAATGGGGCTCGGGCGAGACCGAAGGCATGAAGGTATACCACTGCGAATCCTGCGGTGCAGAGATCGTTACCGACGGTACGACGGCGGCTTCAAAATGCCCCTACTGCGACAGTCCTATCGTTATGACCGGCAGCTTTTCCGGTGACCTCAAGCCGGATTATGTCATTCCGTTCAAACTCGACAAAAAGGCTGCAACCGCCGCGCTCAACAAGCATCTTGAAGGAAAGAGACTGCTCCCGAAGATTTTCCGCTCCGACAATCACATTGACGAGATAAAGGGAGTTTACGTACCGGTATGGCTTTTTGATGCCGGTGCAGATGCTAACATCGTCTTCAAGGCTGAGAAGGAACGCCGCTGGAGCGACAATGAGTACAGCTATGTTGAGAAGAGCTACTATTCAGCTGTCAGAGCCGGGAAAATAGCTTTCGACAATGTTCCGGTAGACGGCTCCACAAAAATGGAGGACGATCTCATGGAGTCCATCGAGCCGTTTGATTTCAAGGATGCCGTTGACTTCCAGACAGCCTATCTTTCGGGATATCTTGCCGACAGGTACGATGTTACCGCCGAGGAAAGCATCGACAGGGCTAATGAGCGCATCAAAAAGAGCACGGTCGATGCTTTCAAAGAGACCGTTACCGGCTATAATTCGGTAACGACCGAGAGCACGGACATCAGGCTCAACAACAGCAAGGCGAAGTATGCTCTCTATCCGGTATGGATACTGAATACATCGTGGAACGGCAACAAGTACACGTTTGCGATGAACGGTCAGACCGGCAGATTTGTCGGAAATCTTCCCGTTGACAAGGGCGCGGCTTTTCGCTGGTTCTCGGCGATAACCGCCATAGGAACTGCTGTCATTTTTGGTATCGAGTATCTTCTCATGCGTTAAGGAGGCTGTGAAATGAACATCAGAAAAATATTTGCGGCAGCGCTCATGTCTGTCGCTATAATGCTTCCGGCAGCCGCAGTGACGGTTCTTCCCGGAACGTCCTCACAGCCGCAGTTCACTGCTTATGCTGATGATTACGATTACGAAGAATACCTTGACGAGTACGACTTCGACGACTATGATGACTATGACAGCGCTCCTTCCAAGAGCAGCGAGACCAAGGAGAAGAAGAAGTTCAATCCAGTGAAGTCCTTCATTATTGCGCTCATTATTTCTCTTATAATTGCCGGCATTGCAGTCGGAAGTATGTACTCCAAGCTAAAGACCGTACACAAGAAGGATGCTGCTTCGGATTACAAGAAAGAGGGCAGCTTTGTTCTTGAAAACAGCAGCGATAATTACCTCTACAAGAAGGTCAGCAAGACCAAGAGGTCGTCCTGAATACTGATACGAAGCGCTGTGAACCAGCGCTTCTTTATTATGAGGTGAGTATGGATAACAGGAGAAGTCCCTTTGCATATACAAATGACAACAAGCGCTACCACACGCTGAATTATCACAATCTTGCCAAGTTCGGGAGAAAGGTCTACAAGGCTGTTCTCGAATGCGGCTTTACCTGCCCGAATATCGACGGCACGAAGGGGACCGGCGGCTGTGCGTTCTGCGACGGCGGAAGCGGTTATTTCACCAGACCGGAAATGTCCCTCAGCGGACAGCTTTCGGCTGAGATAGCAAGGCTCAGGGAGAAGCACGGCAGCGATATTGCAGTGAATGCCTATTTTCAGGCGAATACCAATACATATGCACCGGTGAAGCAACTCCGTGCGCTTTATGAGGAAGCACTGAGATTTCCGGAGGTCGTCGGCGTATCTGTCGGCACCCGTGCGGACTGTCTTCCACCGGAAGTCCTTGACCTGCTTTCAGAGCTGAATAAAGTCACTTCGCTTACAGTTGAGCTCGGTATGCAGACCGTTCATGATGAAACTATCGAAAAGCTCAATATACGGTGCTCTCACAGAGAATTCCTCAAAGGGTACGCAAGCCTGAAAGAACGTGGGATAAGGGTATGCCTGCATATCATCAACGGTCTGCCCGGTGAAAGCCGTGAAATGATGCTTGAGACCGCGAGGGAGACTGCACAGCTCAGCCCCGATGCGATAAAGCTCCAGATGCTCCATATCATCAGGGGAACTCGTATCGCGGAGGCTTACAGCCACGGTGAATTCGGGCTGATGAGCAGAGATGAATACATCGCTCTCATAACTGAACAGCTTGAACTGCTTCCGCCTGAGACAGTTATTGAGCGTATTACCGGCGACGGTGACAAGTCGAAGCTCATAGCTCCGGCATGGACTGCCGATAAGCTCGCCGTCCTTGGCGGCATCGACAAGAAACTTGCCGAACTTGATACCTGGCAGGGGAAACGATATATTTAAAATAAAAGGCGAACATAACGTTCGCCTTTTATTTATTATTCAACTGTAACGCTCTTTGCGAGGTTTCTGGGCTTATCTACGTCAAATCCCTTAGCTACGGAAACGTAGTAACCGAGCAGCTGGAGGGGGATAACGGAGAGACTTCCTGCGAAATGCGGGTCGGTATGGGGGATATATACTGTGAAATCAGCGGTATCCTCCATGCTGTAGTTGCCGTATGTTGTGAGACCCATGAGAGAAGCTCCGCGGCTCTTGACCTCGACCATATTGCTGATAGTCTTTTCGTAGAGCTCCTGCTGTGTGAGCACGCTGATAACGATGATACCGTCCTCGATAAGGCTGATAGGACCGTGCTTGAGCTCACCGGCAGCATATGCTTCGGAGTGGATATAGCTAATCTCCTTCATTTTGAGACTGCCTTCAAGGCTGATAGCGTAGTCAATTCCGCGTCCTATGAAGAAGGCGTCCTTTGCGCCGACAAGCTTGTTTGCGAACCACTGGAGACGCTCCTTGTCCTCGAGTATCTTTTCGATCTTGTCGGGGATAGTGTTGAGCTCCCTGAGCATCTCGCTGCACTTTTCCTCGGTCATTTCGCCCCTTGCAACTGCAAACTGCATAGCGAGGAGGTAGCCGGCGATGAGCTGTGTGCTGTAAGCCTTTGTTGTGGCAACTGAGATTTCCGGACCTGCGAGCGTATAGAATACGTTGTCAGCTTCACGGGCGATAGAAGAACCGACAACGTTGACGATGCCGAGAGTCTTGATGCCCTTGTCCTTTGCTTCACGGAGAGCTGCAAGGCTGTCCGCAGTTTCACCTGACTGGCTGATGATTATAACAAGGCTGTCCTTGATGAGCTTCATCTTTCTGTATCTGAATTCAGAAGCAAGCTCAACTCTTACCGGAACAGAAGCGAGGTCTTCGATGACGTACTGAACTGCCATTCCGACATGGTAGGCAGAACCGCAGGCAACGATATATATCTGGCTAATCTTCTGCATTTCCTCATCGGTGAGACCGATGCTGCTGAAATCGATTTTACCGTCCTTGACAACGGAGTTGATGGTGTCTCTTACTACCTTGGGCTGCTCGTGTATCTCTTTGAGCATGAAGTGCTCGTAGCCGCCCTTTTCGGCAGCCTCCGCGTCCCACTTTATTTCGGTGAGCTCCTTCTGTATCTCCTCGCGGTCGATATTGTAGAAGGTAGCTGTGCCCTTGCCAAGCTTTGCTATCTCCATGTTGCCGATATAGTAAACGTTTCTGGTATATTTGAGAATAGCCGGAACATCGGAAGCAACGTAGGTCTCACCGTTGGAGATACCGATTATCATAGGGCTGTCCTTACGCGCGGTATATATCTCATCGGGGCAGTCCCTGAACATAACTGCTAGAGCGTAGGAGCCTCTTATTCTTATCATAGCTCTGGCGATAGAGTCAACCGGACCGAGAGCGTATTTCTTGTAATAGTAGTCGATGAGCTTTACAGCGACCTCGGTATCGGTCTGCGACTTGAAGGTATAACCGCTCTTTGAGAGCTTTTCGCGGAGCTCCTGATAATTCTCGATGATACCGTTGTGAACGGCGATAACATTTTCGTCATCGCTGCTGTGGGGGTGAGCGTTAAGAGTTGAGGGCTCACCGTGGGTAGCCCAGCGCGTGTGACCGATACCGCAGCTTCCCTTTACGGCATCGCCGTTGTTTGTCATTTCCTTGAGGACTTTGAGTTTGCCCTTTGCCTTTACGACCTCAGTTTCGCCGCTGCCGTCGCGTACAGCGATACCTGCCGAATCGTAGCCTCTGTATTCAAGCTTGGAGAGCCCGTCGAGCAGTATGGGAGCTGCCTGAGCGCTTCCTGCAAATCCAACTATTCCACACATATTCCTATCCTCCGATAATATTAGTTATACTGCCTGTTTACAAACAAGCAGGTCGATAAAAGTAATTATACACTAAAACATACAGATTGTCAAGTAAAAGGCTTAATAATAATGATTTACCGGAAAAATAATTAATTTGTGTAAAAGCACTTGCAATATTTTGGTGTCTGTGATATAATAAATTGTAAGCGTGCATTTTGCACAATTAAAATTTACGAAAAGAGGAATTATAATGCCTGCTAATATTGTTGTCGGTACCCAGTGGGGCGATGAGGGAAAGGGCAAGATCATCGACATACTTGCTTCACGCGCTGATGTGGTAGTCCGTTCACAGGGCGGTAACAACGCCGGTCATACAGTTGTAAACAACGGTGAGGTCTACAAGCTCCACCTTATCCCGTCAGGTATCCTTTATCCGAATACACTCTGTCTTATCGGCGCCGGAGTAGTTCTCGACCCGAAGGACTTCATCGGTGAGCTCGACGACCTCGCTGCAAGAGGTATCAAGACTGAAGGCCACCTTAAGATCGACCCCCGCGCACATATCGTAATGCCGTGGCATATCCGTCTTGACGGCCTTTCTGAGGCTTTCCGCGGCGGCAAGGACATCGGTACAACAAAGCGCGGCATCGGACCTACATATATGGACAAATACGAGCGCTGCGGAATCCGTATGTACGATCTCGTTCACCCCGAGGTGCTTGCTGAGAAGATACAGTCCACAGGCAAGCTCAAGAACAAGATAATCACTGAGGTTTACGGCGGCGAGCCCTTCGATCTTGATGCTGTTACCAAGGAGTACACAGAGTACGGCA
The DNA here is from genome assembly GCA_017525915.1 of Ruminococcus sp. Classification (GTDB taxonomy): domain Bacteria; phylum Bacillota; class Clostridia; order Oscillospirales; family Ruminococcaceae; genus Ruminococcus. The sequence continues at coordinate 216,978 of JAFXSC010000022.1, read as the reverse complement.
AGCGCCTTCTCTCTTACATGGACGATGTTTCCGTCCTCACCTTTGATGCTCACAAGGCAGGAAAGACTATCATGTTCGAGGGCGCACAGGCTACCCTGCTCGATATCGACTTCGGTACATATCCCTATGTTACTTCTTCTCACCCGCTTTCTGCCGGCGTATGCGTTGGCACTGGCGTTGGTCCGAAGGTAATAACCAACATCATCGGTGTTGCAAAGGCTTACACCACCCGTGTAGGCAAGGGACCCTTCCCGACCGAGCTCGATGATGCTACCGGTGACCAGATAAGAAAGGTCGGCGGAGAGTTCGGTACTATTACCGGCAGACCCAGAAGAACAGGCTGGTTCGACGCTGTTATCGTCCGTCATTCAGTAAGAGTGAACGGTCTTGACAGTCTTGCTATAAACAAGCTCGATACTCTTGCAAATATCCCTACACTCAGGATGTGCGTGGCATACAAGAGACCCGACGGCACAGTTACAGAGAATTTCCCTGCAACTCTCGAAGAGCTTGACGGCTGCACACCTGTATATGAGGATTTCCCCGGATTTACAGAGGATATCTCTAAGTGTGCAAGTTTTGACGAGCTTCCGGAGAACTGCAAGAACTACATCAGGCGCCTTGAGGAGCTTGTCGGCTGCCGCGTGAGCATGGTCGGCATCGGTCCTGACAGGTCGCAGATACTCGAAAGATAATGCGCCGCGCCGGAAGATTTGCCGCAGTCGCAGCAGCCGCTGCATTGGCTTTCTGCTGCGCTCCGGTACAGAATTTTTACGCGACAGGAACTGCTGCGGTCGTTTCATCATCTGAATTTTCTTCATTTTCGTCAGTCAGCGAGGCTGGTGCATACTTCCGCGAGTGCATGACAAAGCGCCAGGAAGTCATAAAGATAGAGCTCCCCATCGACAAGAACGAAACTTTTGAAAAGGTCGTGGATCAATTATTTGCTGAGGCTATCAAGGAGACCGGCAAAGGCTGTGAGGGCGATTATCTCAGGCTCTCGGTAAGGTCTTACAACGTTTCCGGTCAGAGCAGCAGTACAAAACGCCGCTTCACCTTCAATATGCTCTACCATTCGACTGCCGAACAGGAGGCTTTCGTCGATACAAAGGTCAAGGACATTCTCAAATCGCTCGACCTCGGAAGCAAGTCCGATTATCAGAAGATAGACGCTGTTTACGATTTCGTCGTGAACTGCGCTTCCTACGCTGAGGACCTCAGCGAGCCGTCCATTTTCTCGGCTTACGGAGCTCTTGCGAATAATGCGGTGGTATGCCAGGGATATTCACAGCTCCTTTACAGGCTTCTCAGCGATGCCGGTATATCATGCCGCACTGTTCTCGGTGAAGGCAGAGACGGCAGTTCCCAGGGCGTTGACCACGTCTGGAATATCGCTGAGCTCGAAGGTGCATACTACCTTCTCGACCCCACATGGGACTCTAACCTTGGCGGTACGAGGAACTACTTTCTCAGAGGCTCCGGCGACTTTGACACTATCAAACCGTATTCCCACATCACAAGCACCGGCGAGTCGGATAACCCTGTTTTCAGCCCCGATTATACATCGGCTGAATTCAAAGCTGCCTATCCCGTTTCGGAAAAGGCTTATGTTCCGAACGGCGACGAAAGGCTCGGGACCATTCTCGGTGATCTGAACGGCGACGGCAAGTATTCCGCGGTTGACGCTTCTATTGTTCTTGTGAACTGTGCAAACCATGCAGACGGAGAAGCGTACTCGGAGAAGTTCATCTCTATCGCAGATACCAACGGTGACAGCAGGATCACTGCTGTTGACGCCTCATACATACTAAAATACTGCGCTGCTCTCAATGACGGCACTAAGCTCAGTCTTGAAGAATATGTCAGCAAAGAAATCAGGAGGGCATCATGAACGATAATAACAGCTACGGCGGAGGTCTGCCGGACGATATCGACTATTCTGCGCCCCAGCAGAAGCTCGGCGCTCCCACAGGTGTGAACGCGCCTGTTCTCGATGATATTGACTATGTTGCTCCGACTGCAAAGAAGGACGGTCCTACCGGTGTAGCCGCTCCCGTTCTCGACGATATGGACGTATACGTTCCCGATTCCGGAAAGAAGGGCGGTCCCACCGGAGTAAGCGCACCTGTTCTTGACGATATGTCGGATTATTCCTCTGCCGGAGAGAAGAAGGGCGCTCCCACAGGTGTTTCAGCACCGGTTCTGGACGATCAGGATTACTCCTCGGCTCCGAAGAAGCTCATCCTTTCCGATGATGACATAATCAACGGACTGACCCCTGATCTCAGGGCTAAATTTGAAGCTCTTCCTGCTGATAAGCAGCAGCAGATAATCGAGATGAGAAGAACGCAGCTCGGCGCAGAAGCACCGGCTCCTCAGGTAACTGCCCCTGTTCTTGACGATGATGATTATACACCGCCTCCGAAGAAGGAAGAGCCTCCCAAACCGGAGACGAATATCACCGCTCCTATACTTGACGACGAGCCTGAGGCTCCGAAGTATGTCCGCAAGTTTGCTGATGAGGACCTTGAAAAGGCTAAGCGTGACGCCAAGAAGGCGGTTTCCGCATCACTCAGCTCCGATCAGAAGGATCCGAAAAAGAGCCTTGAGATGATGCTCAAGCTCAAGGAGGAAAGACTTCAGGAGGTCGCTCAGAAGGGCTTCCGCATAACGATAGTCCTTTCGATCCTCGGAATCATTTCGGCAGTCTGCTTCTATCTGCTCTACTCTGGCAAGCTCGGACTTACCTATAAAGACGGTCTCAGCGGCATCAGCTCGACGGTCGAGAGTTCATCGCTCTATATCGCCATTGCGGCAGGTATGTGTGCTCTTGCATTGATAACCGGAATGGGCGGCTTCAAGTCACTTTGCTCGCTTGTTTATCTGCTCTACTGTCTGATACAGGTTTTCCCCGGTGTAATGATGGTACCACAGCACGAGGGCAATATCGCGCTTGCCGGCGGACTTTACGCTGCGGCGTTACTGTGCTCGCTCGCAGTGTTCATCTCCCTTTCCGCAAGCGAAGCGGTCGGTCAGTATTTCAAGCGCAACAGCCAGAAATAAATAATAACACAGCCATAAAGAGGTCTGAGACTTCTTTATGGCTGCTTTTTTTGTTTGACGGAGTTCATCAGCATAAGTGTCATGATAAGGAGCATGATGGAAGGTACAGGTGAAGGTTCGCTATGTGCGCTGACCTTCACTACTGCTGCCGGAACAGCTTCACCGTCCAGCATATGCGGCATTAACGCGCGGCATATGAAATAGCTTATAACTCCGGCTGCAATACGCATCAGAACTGCCGGAAGAATACTGAACTTTCCCCGGCAAACAGCAGAGAGCTGAAGAAGGACACATACTCCGCCGAAGGCTGTAAATCCGCATATAACAGGCAGCAAAGTGTAGTCCTGCACTGGCAGCTCACTGACGGCTGTAACGTCGAAAAGGGGCATTGAAAGAGCTTCCTCCGCAGATGATGACATGGGGGCAAGCACTTTCAGGCAAGAACCGGTGAGCCGTATTATGCCGGTGCCTTTGAGCATACTTACGGCAGCAGCAAACGCAGCGGTAATGAAGCATACGTCAGCCATTGAGCTGCCTGCCGAAAGTGTGCAGTCCATGAGCATGGCGGAGTTGATACTTATTTTCGGCTTGTGCGGAGCTGAGGGCTTCGACCTGCGGAGAAGCGGTGAAACAGCAAACGCGATGATGATGTCAGCTACCGCCGTTGATATAAGTATTATTCGTCCGGCTGACGGTGAACCGTAGAGCCGAGAGGCGATGCAGCCGGAAATGAAAGCAGGTCCCGCACCGTAGCATACACCGCAGAGCAGTCCGCCGCGCCGTGCAGAAAGCCTTCCCTCGTCGTACATGGCACAGAGCATTTTCGCACCGGAAAGGTAGCCTGTGAAAATACCGGCAGTGAGCGCAGAGAATTCCTCACCGCTCATGCCGAATATCAACCGCGAAAGCTTATCCGCAATCATGCCGAAAGCGCCGGCTGCACCGCTTCTTACAAGCAGAACTGCAGCTATCATCATTGCGTAAAGCGAGGGGATAAGCGTTTTCAAGCAGCGTTCGAGAGCACAGGATACCTCAACCGAGACCTCCGCGCTCCGCAGACAGCAGTACGCAGCTGCACCGGCAATGCCTGCCGTACTCAGCAAAGATTTTGCAGTCTGGATTTTTTTCATATTCATCACCCGTAACATCATATTATTGAACGTGCGGGATTATACTTCCGCAGGATAAATCAGTATCGGAGGGAGCTATGTTCAGAAAGCTTTTCTTGCTTGCGGAGGACGCACTTTACCTCAGACCGCAGATACATTTCGACTGCGGAAGGGAGCTTATTATCGACAACTGCCGGAGGATAGAGGAATACAACGAAGTGTTCATGCGGCTGATATCGGGCAGACACTGTATAGAGATACGAGGCGAAGGAATGAGAGCGTTCGATTACAAGACACGGGGCCTTGTCATACGCGGGCGGATAGATCAGGTGGAATTTACCGAAAGGAGAGGAAGTCGGAATGAAGGATCAGCTTCGGGGATGCGTGAAGATAAGCGCGAAGGGGAATGACCTCTACCGCTTCATAAATATGATACATAGCGGAAGGGTCTGCTGTTTCGGACAGTTCTGCCGTAAGGAGGTGTTCTACGGAGAGGTCTACCGGCGCGACCTGCCGAAAATAGAGGCAATGGCTGATGAATGCGGAGTTGAGCTTTCGAGCGCGGAGATGAGGACACTTTCGTCAATACTCAGGAAGTACCGCCGCAGGGTCGGACTGCTTCTCGGAGCGTTTCTTGCAGTATTCACCGTTGCGTATTTTTCGTCAGTGGTCGTGACTATCGAGGTGCAGGGAAATTCCGCAGTCAGCGAAGATAAGATAATCGCAGCGCTTGACGAACTCGGTATCCGCAAGGGCGCAAACATCAGGGACATTGACCTCAACTACTGCTCAAACGAGCTCAGAGTGCGCGTTCCGGGGATATCGTGGGCAGGCATCAGACATACCGGCAACCGTATCGTAGTTGAGGTCACGGAGGTAGTACCGCCGCCCGAAAAGCCGGAAAAGCGTGTCGCCTGCAATATAGTTTCAACGAAACGGGCAAAGATAACGACCTTCAAGGTGCTTGACGGCTTCCTCATGCACAAGATAGGCGACTATGTGACCGAGGGCTCACTTCTCGTGAGCGGCATCTCGACGAGTGACAATACCGGAAAGATAGTCCTTCACCACGCTATCGCATCGGTGACCGGTATATACGATGAAACTGCAGTATTCTCGGGATCTTTCGAGCCTGTCAGAACAGTATACACTGGACGCAAACTGAACAGGAAGAGCGTTAAGCTGTTCGGGATAAGGATACCGCTTTATCTGAGGAAAAACAAATTCCGGAGCAGTGAGACAGACCGGAGCTTTGAGCCGCTCGTGCTGTTCGGCAGGGAACTGCCGGTAGGGGTAGTGCGTGAAGAAATAAGGGAGACCGAGCTTGCAGGAGTGAGCTATACCCCGGAGGAACTTGAAGCCGAACTCAACAGGAAGATATTCTTCTACGAGAAGAACTTCATCAGCGAGGATACTAAGATAATCAGCCGGAATATTGAGAGGACTGAGACCGCCGATGGTATCACCCTTACTGTAAAGTACACGCTCGAGGGCGAAATTGGCAGGGAAAAGCCGCTTCTGGTAAAGTAAATCTTGCATTTTCCGCGCGGATAGGCTATAATATAAGTGTAATCTGTAATCTGCTGTCCCTGTTCCGTGGACAGTTCTCAGGAGGACATATGATCTATCTGCTTGAAGATGATGAAGGCATAAGGAACTTCGTTCTCTATGCCCTTAACAGCGCCGGTTTTGAGGCGGAGGGTTTTGAATTGCCTTCCGTGTTCAGAAAGGCGCTCAGCCGACAGCTCCCCGAGCTTGTTCTGCTTGATATAATGCTCCCGGAGGAGGACGGTCTCTCGGTTCTCCGCTCGCTCAGACATTCGCCGGAGACCGCCGAGCTTCCTGTAATCATGCTGACTGCGAAGGGTACTGAATACGACAAGGTAACGGGTCTTGATGCCGGAGCTGACGACTATATTGCCAAGCCTTTCGGGACTATGGAGCTAATCTCGCGCATACGCGCTCTGCTGCGGCGTTCCGGAAGATCAGGGGACACCGGGCTCTCGATCGGCGGTATCACTATTTATCCGCAGCGGCATGAGGTCGATGTGAACGGCGAAAGCATAACTCTTACCAAGAAGGAATACGACCTTCTGCTGATACTTGTACGCAACCGGGGAACAGTTTTCAGCCGCGACGAGCTGCTGAGCAAGGTCTGGGGATACGACTTCACCGGTGAGAGCAGAACGGTAGATGTCCACATCAGGACGCTCCGCGCAAAGCTCGGAAAATCGGGCGATGTGATAGAGACGCTCCGCGGAGTCGGTTACAAGGCAGGTGAGCCGTCAAATGACTAAGAAGATAATGGGCGGCATTATCCTTATTTCATGGATAGCGATAATCATAACTGCCGTTATAACCTCCGGAATACTCAACCGCTACTACTCCGAGCGGCTTGAAGACGAGCTTATCACTGAAGCCGGACTGATAAGCAGGGGAGTTGAACTGAACGGTCTCAGCTACCTGCAAAGCGCTGATTTTCAGGGAATGCACGTCCTTTGGGCTGACGCTGACGGAAAGGTGATGTTCGATACAAAGGATGGGACAGACGATATCTCCGGTTCTACTGATTTTGAGGAAGCGAAGAGTGAGGGCTCGTCAAGCTCATCGAAGTTTTCTCTGAATATGAACCGTTCGTCGCTGAATTATTCGCTCAGGCTCAGCGACGGCTCAGTCCTGCGAGTTTCGGACGTCCACCTTTCACTGAAGGATCAGCTCGTCAGCATAATACCATCGGTAGCACTTTTCCTTGCGGCGGCAGCACTCGGCTCGCTGCTTGCGGCAAATACCGTGTCGCACAGGATCGTCAAGCCGGTCAACAATATCGACCTTGATTCTCCGGACATAAACGGCAGCGTTCCGGAGCTCAGACCGATGCTAATAAGGATACGTTCCCAGAACCGCAAGGTCGCAAAGCAGATGGACGAACTGCGAAGCAGCCGTGAGAACTTCATGCACATAACCGAGAGCATGAGCGAGGGACTGATCGTTGCCGATGCGAAGCTGAACGTGCTTTCCTGCAACAGTGCAGCGGTAAGGCTTCTCGGCGCAAAGGAAAGCGGAGAGGGCGGCTCTGTCTACGCCCTCAACAACAGTGAGACTTTCAGAAGGTGCATACAGAATGCGGCTGGCGGAGTTCATGCAGACGCTGTTATAAGTACACCGGTCGGCGAATGTGAGGTATTTGCGAGCCCTGCCAACGGCGCGAACATGATAAACGGCATAGTCGTGTTCGTTATGGACGTTACCGAAAAGCAGCAGCTTGAAGCGATGCGGCGCGAGTTTACATCGAATGTCTCGCATGAGCTGAAAACACCGCTTACGACTATATACGGCGTCTCTGACCTCATCGCAAACGGCATGGCAAAGCCGGAGGACGTTGAAAAGCTCAGTGGAAATATCCGCAGTGAGGCTGAACGTCTTATCAACCTCATCAACGATATAGTTGCGCTTTCAAAACTTGACGAAAACTCTGTTCCGGCTGAGAAGGAGGATATTGACCTCTATGAGCTTGCCGGCGAGGTCATCGGATGGCTTGAAATGAGCGCCGCAAATAAGAATATAACCGCTGCACTCAGCGGAAGTCATGTTATTTACAAGGGCTGCCGGACCGTTCTTGAGGAGGTGCTCTACAACCTCTGCGACAACGCGATAAAGTACAACTCCGAGGGCGGCAGCTACGCTGTAAGAGTTTCACACACACCGAAACGAGCTTTCCTTACGGTGAGCGATACCGGATGCGGAATACCGCAGCAGCACATCGGCAGGGTCTTTGAGAGGTTCTACCGGGTCGATAAAAGCCGTTCACAGAAGGTCAAGGGTACCGGCCTCGGACTGTCGATAGTCAAGCACGGTGTCATGTATCACAATGGTATAGTCCGCTGTGAGAGCCGTGTCGGAAAGGGAACAGCCTTTACCGTTGAACTTCCAATGTAAAAAAGTAAAAGGACGCTTGATGCGTCCTTTACTCATTAATAGAATTTCAGATGTTTTCTCACCCTGTATGATACAAACAATGCGAGTGCGAGCTTCATAAGGTCAGGGATAATGAATGGGATAACGCACCATTTCAGTGCCTGTTTTACTGAAACTGCTTTAGTGCTGACGTGAATGAACCATGATGTGCCGAAAGTGTAACAGAGAAGCAGTCCGACTAAAAGCGCAGCGACAGTGAAAATGATCTTCTGACCGAAAATCTTCTCCTTGCCGAGGCAGACCAGCGGGATAAGCAGGAAGCCGAGCATATAACCGCCGGTAGTACCGAGAATTATGCTCAGACCGCCCTTGAATCCGGCAAACACCGGCACTCCGACTGCACCGAGAAGGAGGTAGGTCAGGACTGAGAGAGTCGCGCCCTTTGCTCCGAGAATAAGGACAGCTGTGAATATCGCAAAGGTCTGGAGAGTGAACGGGACGTTCGCCGGAACTGATATCCACGCGCATATCGCGGTGACAGCGGTCATCATGGCGGCGGCTGTCATTTCTCTTACGGTAATTATTGGTTGTTTTCTTGTTATTGTATCTGACATAACATCACCTCTTTGAATATTATATCACACTCATTTTGATTTGTCAACCTTTTATAGGAAATAGGTTGACGGAATTTTGCTTTAAATTTATAAAAAGCATTGAATTCTTTTTTAAAATATGATATAATAATAAAATGATATTTCCTGTTTGTCAGGACAGAATTTATCCGGCTCGCTGCCGGAGGATCGTGAGGGATCATAAATATGGGCAAAGTTCAGCAGTTCAATATCAAGCCTGAACAGACCGGTCCCAAGAGGATCAAAGCGGATCCTCAGAGCGGACTTACCTCTGCACAGGTCGCTGAAAGGAAGGCTCAGGGTTATTACAACAAGCCCGTAGAATCGCCTTCAAAGACAACCAAGGAGATAATCGCTGACAACACGCTGACCTACTTCAACCTTATTTTCGCGGTTCTGGGCGGTCTGCTCATCGCGGTAGGATGCTGGCGTGATATCTCGTTTATCCCGATAATCATGGCAAACTCACTCATCGGTATCGTGCAGGAGATGCGTTCCAAGAAGGTACTCGAAAAGCTCACCGTGCTCAACGCTCCGGTCACCACAGTCGTCCGTGACGGCAAGGAGGTATCGGTCCAGTCGAAGGAGCTTGTCCTTGACGATATCGCGGTATTCGGAGCCGGTAACCAGATAAGCGCGGACGCTGTCGTCATCAGCGGAAACGCCTCGGTAAATGAATCGCTCCTTACCGGTGAAGCCGATGAGATACCGAAAAAGCCGGGCGACAAGCTCATGTCGGGAAGCTATATCGTTTCCGGCAAGTGCTACGCAAGGCTCGAAAAGGTCGGCAAGGACTCCTATATATCCAAGCTCACTTTGCAGGCAAAGAGAAGCAAGAAGGGCGAGCAGTCCGAAATGATCCGTTCACTCAACAAGATTGTTAAATTCGCCGGTATCATTATTATCCCTATCGGTGCGCTGATGTTCTGGCAGCAGTACGTCAACAACGGCGACAACTTTACCGACAGCATACGTTCAATGGTCGCTGCCGTCATAGGTATGATACCTGAGGGCCTGTTCCTTATCGCAAGTGCAACAATGGCTGTCAGCGCAATGAGGCTTGCATACGAAAAGGTACTTATCCACGACATGAAATGTATCGAAACGCTCGCACGAGTCGATGTGCTGTGCGTTGACAAGACCGGTACGATCACCGAGAATTCAATGGAGGTCAACACCGTTGTTCCGGCAAACGATAACGTGCTGGTCGAGGAAGTAAAGGGACTGCTGAGCGATTTTGCTTCGGCACAGTCCGCCGATAACGAGACTATGAGGGCGATGAAGAATTATTTCAAGCGTCCGGCAGGTCAGCCTGTCATCTCACACACCGGATTTTCTTCCGAATTCAAATACAGCAGCGTGGTTTTCGAGGACGGTGCATATGTTCTCGGCGCACCGGAATTCGTGCTGAAGGACGACTTCGACCAGCACCGTTCAATTATTGACAATTACAGCCGCAAGGGCTACCGGGTGCTTGCATTCGGCAAATACAACGGCCGTCCGGACGGTAAGGCTCTCGTTGAACCGGTAACTGCGGTATGCTTCGTGATCCTTTCCAATCCGATAAGAAAGGATGCGCCGGATACCTTCAGGTACTTCGCAGAGCAGGGAGTTGCCATCAAAGTAATTTCCGGCGACAATCCTGTTACCGTTTCCGAGGTCGCAAAGCAGGCAGGCATCAAGCACGCTGCCGATTATGTTGACGCTTCAACGCTCATCACTGACGATTCTATCAACGATGCCGTAATGCGCTATACTGTATTCGGACGTGTAACTCCTGACCAGAAGCGAAAGTTCGTACAGGCGCTCAAGAGAAACGGCAAGACCGTTGCAATGACCGGTGACGGCGTAAACGATGTACTTGCCCTCAAGGACGCTGACTGCTCCGTAGCAATGGCTTCGGGTAGTGATGCGGCAGCTCAGGCTTCACAGCTCGTCCTCCTCGAATCCGACTTCTCAAAGATGCCGGAGGTAGTTCTCGAAGGCCGAAAGGTCGTTAACAACCTCGAACGTTCGGGAAGCCTTTTCCTTGTAAAGAATATTTTCTCACTCATACTTTCTATACTTACTATCTGCTTCGGCATAGCATATCCGCTGAAGCCCTCGCAGATAACGCTCATAAGCCTTTTCACTATCGGCATACCCGGACTTGTCCTTTCACAGATGCCCAACAAGGAGCTCATCAAGGGCAAGTTCATGACCAACGTTTTCCTCAAAGCGCTACCGGCAGGTATTACTGATACGATAATCATAGCCGCTATGCTCTACTTCGGTCATGTATTCGGCGTAAGCGACACCGATATCGCAACGGCTTCAACGATACTGCTCAGTATAGTCGGACTTATGATCGTCTACGAGATAAGCAAGCCGCTTGATGTCCACAAGATGTGGCTGTTCATCATCTGTGCAGTCGGACTTGTATTCAGCATGGTATTCATCAGCGACTTCTTCGATATCACGAAGATGTCCGCAAGATGTGTGCTCCTCTGCATCGATTTTGCTATCGTAGCAGAGCCCTGTATGAGATATCTCACCCTCGGTATCAAGAAGCTCCGCGAGCTGTTCACCAAGGTAGAGAAAACAAGGCAGGAAAAAGAAATATAACGCAGAATGCGCCTTCCGTAAAGGAGGGCGCATTTCCATACAAACACAAATAAAACGCCTCCCGTGAAGGGAGGTGATGTTGTACTCATTTCTTTCTGAAAACCGAGAAAACTTTCTTCTCATTGGGTCCTGACTTATGCCGAGAACCTTGTGACCTTTCTTTCAAGAGCGCTTCGGCGCGCTGCTTCATCGGGGACTTCCTCTGTAATGATCTCTGTTTCTTCATATTTGCGGGAAGACGACACGCTTATGACGCTTATAGCATCATCAACATGAGCCTTGCATATACCGCACATCACACCGTCGATGTCATTACAGTATCAGTCGTTTTTATCTTTTTCACCTTTTTTGCAGTTCCTTTTGCGTGAACTGCTCTTGAATGCCGATTTACCGATCCTGCCGTTAGTAGCCGCAACTGCGATAACAGCTGAAACCGCGAGCCAGAAATCGGTGGAATAGACAACACCGTCCATTGAAAAATATTCCCTTCTTCCGGAAAACGATATAGTCATCGTCTGACAATAAGATTTTATACCTTTTTATATATAAAGTCAAGAAATCAAAGGTAAATTTTTTGAAAAAAGGTGCAAAATCGTCGTTTTAGTCATATTGCAGTAATGAACGTGACATGATTTGTGCAATTTTTCACTAACTGTATCTGATGTGCCCCGAGTCTCACAGCGTTCCGGAATTATCTCTGCGACGGAAAAAGCTCCGGTTTTAACCGGAGCTTTCTGTTGATTTTATGCTGAAACTGTGGTATAATTACTTTGAGATGAGTTCAAGAGTATCTCTTGCGATAAGGAGCTCCTCATTTGTAGGAACGATCCATACCTCGACCTTTGAATCGGGAGTTGAGATCTTGATGAGTTTGCCTCTTGTGGACTTGTTGAGATCCTTGTCGATCTTGATTCCGAAGTAGTCCATATCTGTGCAGACACCCTCGCGCACTTCCCATGAGTTCTCACCGATACCGCCTGTGAAGAGAACAGCATCAAGGCCGTTCATAGCAGCAGCGTAGGAACCGATGTACTTTCTGATCTCGTAAACGAGCATATCGGAAACGAGCTGAGCTCTCTTGTTGCCCTCGTTTGCAGCAGCCTGAACGTCGCGGTTGTCGGAACCAACGCCGGAAACTCCGAGGAAGCCGGACTTCTTGTTCATGTACTCGCTCATCTGTGATGGAGTGAAGCCGTGCTTGTCAGCTACGAAAGTAACAGCGGAGGGGTCAACAGAACCGGTACGGGTACCCATAACAACACCGTCAAGGGGAGTGAAGCCCATAGAAGTATCAACGGACTTGCCGCCGTCAACAGCAGTGATGGAAGAACCGTTTCCGAGGTGGCATGAAACTATCTTGAGGTCCTTTACGTCCTTGCCCATAGCCTCAGCGAGAGCCTTTGAAACGAAGCGGTGGGAAGTGCCGTGGAAGCCGTACTTTCTTACATGATATGTCTCGTAGTCCTCATAGGGAAGACCGAACATGAAAGCCTTGGGAGGCATTGTCTGGTGAAAAGCGGTATCGAATACAACTACCTGCGGAACATTTGCAGGGATAACGCTCTTGCAGGCACGGAGAGCGAGAGCATGAGCGTGGTTATGTACGGGAGCGAGCTCACGGAGGTCATCGATCTGGTCGATTACCTCGTCGGTAACGAGAACGGACTTGTCGAATACGTCAGCGCCCTGTACTATACGGTGGCCGACAGCTGAGATCTCGTCCATGCTGTCGATGACCTTTGCGTCACCTGTTGTAAGAGCTTCAACGAGCTTCATGAAAGCCTCTGTGTGGGTAGGGAAGGAGCAGTCCTGATCGAGAGTTCTGCCGTCGCTTGTCTTGTGAGCGATATGGCCGTCAATACCGATACGGTCACAGTTACCCTTTGCGATAACGCTCTCATCGTCCATGTTGATGAGCTGATACTTCAGTGAAGAGCTTCCTGCATTAACAACTAAGATTATCATATATGCAAATCCTTTCAAAATTAATATTGCATATATTATTATATACCATTTTCGGAAAATTGCAAGTCTTTTTTGCAAATTTTCGTCATATGGAGTTTCTCTGCCGTAGAATTCCGGCAAAAAGGACAAAATACGCCGGGATTTTTCTAATCTGTTGAGTATATAGTGCAAACTTCATGAAATATTTATGAAACCCATTGAAATTTATGAGGAGTGGTAGTAAAATGAAAGTAAGCGGCATTATCTGCGAATATAACCCGTTCCACAACGGTCACCTCTATCATATCAGGGAGACGAGGAAGAACGGTGCAACTCACATCGCTGCTGTCATGAGCGGAAGCTTTGTACAGCGCGGCGATGTTGCAATAATGGACAAGCTCGAACGCGCAAGGCTTGCGGTACGTTCCGGCGCTGACCTCGTTATCGAGCTGCCGGTACAGTTCTGCCTTTCATCGGCTGAGAATTTTGCTGCCGGCGCGGTCTACCTCCTCGATGCCCTCGGAGCGGTCGATGAGATATCGTTCGGGAGCGAATGCGGCAGCACGGAGCTCCTTTCAAAGGCTCTCAGTGCGGTCGAGTCAGTTTCGGTCGAACACGCAGATGAAATACACGCAATAATGGAAAAGGGATACACTTATCCGAGAGCCCTGACCTCTGTCATCAACGGTACTGATCCGGAGATAGGCGCGGTCATCTCAGAGCCCAACAATCTGCTCGCTATCGAGTACATGAGGGCACTGAAAAAGCTTTCGTCATCCATGAAGCCGTTCACCGTCAAGCGCGTGAAGGCTCCGCATGATGGAGAGCTGCCCTCGGGAGAGTATGCCAGCGCATCGTATATACGCGAAAGGCTCGCATCTGAACACAGCATAGCTGCGATAAGCCCTTACACCACTCCTATGTGGACGGAGGCTATAACAGCTGCTCACAGCAGGGGAGAGATAGCAGCTCTTTCGAGGCTCGAAAGAGTGATGCTTTATAAACTGAGAACGACCACTCCGGAGGAAATAGCTTCCGTGAACGACGTCGGTCAGGGGCTCGAGCACAGGATATACGGCGCAAGGATGGCAGGCTCGCTCGATGAGCTGCTGTTTACCGTAAAAACAAAGAGATATACCATGTCAAGGATAAGACGCATAATGCTCTCGCTCCTCATCGGGATAACCAGGGAGGACATGAAGCAGCTCCCTCCCTACGGACGCATACTCGCCTTCAACGAGCGCGGCAGGGAGATACTCGCAAGAGCCAAGGAACACGCTGCGATACCTTTTGCAGCTTCTATCGCCAAGCTCTCGCAGTTGAACGAAACGGCTGAACGCTTCGCGGAGCTCGAGATAAGAGCATCTGATGTCTACGGACTTGCACTGGAAACGGTAAACTCGGCACAGAAGGATTACAGGGCTAAGATCATGATAGATATGGAGTAAGCTTAATGAAAGGAATTATAATGAAAACTGCGGCAGCAGCCGTGCTGGCAGCTGCGGCAATGTCTTCATGCACAAGAGTAGAAACTTACAGAGAAGTCAAGCGTTCAGGCTATGCCGGATCTGCTGAAGTGAGCGAACCTGCTGCACAGAGTACGGAAGTCACTACCGAGGCTGCAACGGAGCTTCCCACCGAACCCTTCCGGCTCGATATCGGAGTTCCCGAAGGTTATGAGCCTACCGGCAAACACGTCCTCGAGGGCTTTGACGCTGTCTTGCAGGAACCGGAGCTTCCTACCGGCTGCGAGGTGACCTCGCTTACAGCAGACCTGAATTATCTCGGCTTTGATATCGACAAGCTGACGCTCTGCGATGAGTATATGCCGATAGCGCTTGCCGGAGAAGTGGTCATGGACGAGGCGTATGTCGGAAATCCGCGCTATGACGGCTTCGGCTGCAATGCGAATGTCATGGTACAGACCGCGGACAGCTATTTCGCCTCGGTCGATTCGCCCTGCTATGCGGAGGACCTTACCGGCACCGAGCTGAGCCAGCTTTTCTGGCAGATAGACAACGGCAGACCCGTACTGGCATGGTCTACCATTGACCTTACGGTGTCCTATCCGGAGTACGTCTGGACTGCCGGCAACGGCAAGGACCTTGTGTTCGACTGGTATCAGCACTGCATGGTGATCTACGGCTATGACATGGACGAGCAGATCGTATATGCCGCCGATCCGCTGAAGGGCAATGTGACATATCCGATCGCGCAGTTTGAGAATATCTACGGGATCATGGGCAAGCAGGCAGTTGTGATCTGCGGCGATTCCGGCACTGAGGGACACCACGAGACAACTGATGCCGAGCGTGCGATAACTATTGAGCCGCTCAACAAGCAGCAGGAGAATGAAGAAGCCGCCTCCGGAAGGGAAGGCGTATGATAAAGGGCGTTATCTTCGACCTCGACGGCACTCTCATAGATTCGATGCAGATATGGTACCGCATCGACAGGGAGCTTGCTTCCGAGAACGGTATCCAGGACCTTTCGCGTGAGGTCTCGGAGCGTATCAAGAAGATGTCCATAAACGAAGCCGCGCAGTTCTTCATTGATGAGCTCGGCTTCACAATGACAAAGCAGCAGATAATCAGCCGCATTGAGGAAATGGTGCGTATCGAATACGAGGAGAATATCCGGCTGAAGCCGTTTGTGGGCGAAGTGCTTGACTTCCTCGATGAGCGCGGGATACCTTTCTGTGCCGCGACCGCCACCTATAAGGGACTTGCGGAAGCTGTGATGAAGCGCTGCGGGATATACGGCAGAATGAAGTTTCTGCTGACCGATGTTGAGTACCCGAAGGGCAAGAAATTCCCGGATATTTTTCTCGGTGCTGCTGAAAGAATGGGAACTCTGCCGGGTGATACTCTCGTTGTCGAGGATTCACTTCACTGTCTGCAAACCGCATCAGCGGCAGGCTTCATGACAGCGGCGGTCTACGATGAATCAGCCGCTCCCGAACGTGCGGAGATCGAGCGGACAGCCGGATTTTACGCTGAATCGCTGAGAGATATAAAGAATTATATAGCAGGGAAGTTATTATGAAAAAGGTCATGGTCGGTATGAGCGGAGGTGTTGACAGCTCCGTTGCGGCAATGCTCCTGCGTGAGCAGGGGTATGAAGTGATGGGCGTTACGCTGAAGCTTTTTTCAGATGAAGATATTTCTGAGGCGCAGAAGGAAGGAAAGACCTGCTGCGCCCTTTCAGATGTTATGGACGCAAGGAGCGTTGCACGGCGGCTCGGCTTCGAGCACGTTGTTTTCAATTTCAGGGACAATTTCCGCGAGCACGTCATGAAGCAGTTTGCGGAGAGCTATCTCTGCGGCAGAACGCCGAATCCGTGCATCGAGTGCAACCGCCACGTCAAGTTCGACAAGATGCTCCGCAGGGCTATGGAGCTTGAATACGACTATATTGCAACAGGCCATTACGCCGTAAACGAGTACGACGAACAGTCCGGACGCTGGCTGCTGAAACGTCCGAAGGACCGCAGCAAGGACCAGACCTATGTGTTGTATGCGCTCACTCAGGAACAGCTCGCACATACGCTCTTCCCGCTCGGCAGTCTGGAGAAGACGCAGGTGCGTGAGCTTGCGGAAAGCGCAGGACTTGTCAACTCGAACAAGCCCGACAGTCAGGACATCTGCTTTGTCCCGGACGGCGACTACGCCGCGTTCATTCGCCGCTTCACCGGCACTGACACTCCGGCAGGGTATTTCGTTGACACTGAGGGGAATATCCTCGGTGAGCACAAGGGCATTATCAACTACACGGTCGGACAGCGCAAGCATCTGGGCATTTCCCTCGGCAAGCCGGCATACGTTGTGCGTAAGGATATTGCCTCCAATACTGTTACTCTCGGCGACGAGGCTGACCTTTACACGAAATCGCTCATCGCGGACGATTTCAACCTTATCTCAGTGCCGGAGCTTACCGCTCCTATGCGCGTGACCGCAAAGACACGATACAGTCAGAAAGAACAGCCTGCCGTGGTCACATACCTCGGTAACGGCGAATACATGGTCGAATTTGACGAGCCACAGAGGGCTGTTACAAGCGGGCAGGCGGTAGTCCTCTACGACGGGGACATTGTTGTCGGAGGAGGAACGATAAAATGAACGCTGCACTTCTTGTAATTGATATGCAGAACGACTACCTTTACGAAAAGCGCAAGGCTAAGTTCGCTTATAACACCAGAGAACTCACAGATGCTGTAAATTCGCTTATCCACAGCTATGCTGACAAGGGCTGCGATGTGATATACATTCGCCACATTATCCAGAACCTTCCCACCAACCGTCTGCTGTTCGGCTTTTCTATCGCAGGCACGGAGGGCGCGGAGCTTTACAGCGGTCTGGACATTGTGTCTGACCTTATTTTTGACAAGCTCCTCGGCGACGCTTTTACCAATAAGGAGCTGCTTGCAATGGTCAGGGAGAAGGGCTATGATGAGCTTCACATCTGCGGACTTGACGAGTTCGGCTGCGTGACCTCAACTGCCCTCGGTGCTGCAAAAAGAGGTATGACCGCAAGGATAATCCGAAGCGGCACCGCGACTGTCTTCCCGGAGGGCAAGCAGGCAAAAATGCGGAAAAAGCTCGATGCAGCCGGAGTGAAATATATATGAAAGGCTGACTGATATGATACTGTACAGACCTGTCGGCACGGCAGAATTAAAGCTTATAGAGCAGAGCGGATTCAAGCAGTTTCCGCCGAGACTGCCCGAGCAGCCGATATTTTATCCCGTGCTGAATGAAAAATATGCAGCAGAGATCGCAGAAAAATGGAATGTGAAGTCAACTGATGACCGTAGAGGCTATGTTACGCGGTTTGAGGTGGAGGATAAGTATATCTCACGTTTCGAGGTTCAGACCGTCGGCAGAAGCTATCATCAGGAGCTTTGGGTGCCTGCGGAAGAGCTTGGAGAATTCAACAGTCACATCATCGGCAGGATAGAGGTAATTGCTGATTTTGCCGACAGATAGGAATTGCTATGGAATACAAATACGAAAAGCTAACCGATAGAATATACGTCTGCGCCAGCAGCGACCACCGCTTCGGCACGGACGCTTTTCTGCTGGCGCATTTCTCGCAGTACCGCCATAAAGACAAGGTCTGCGACCTCGGTACGGGCTGCGGAATCATACCGCTGATAATGCAGAAGCATATGCCGCCGCAGGTGACCTATGCTGTCGATATACAGGAGGGCGCGATTGAGCAGCTCAAGCTCGGTATGGAGCACAGTGAGACTGAGGGCATCGTTCCCATATGTGCCGACCTTAAAGTACTCTGGGAGGGCGCACCGTTGGGGAGGCTCGACCTTGTTACCTGCAATCCGCCGTATAAGGCTGACAATGCCGGCTTCCAGAGCGCAATAACCGCTCAGCGCATCGCCCGTCACGAAATAATGTGCAATATAGACGATGTGTGTGCGGCGGCGGAAAAACTGCTGAAATTCGGCGGAAGGCTCTGCGTCTGCAACCGTCCCGAACGTCTCAGCGATGTGATGTACGCGATGAAGTCCCACAATATCGAGCCGAAGCGCCTGAGAATGGTCTCGAAGGGACCGGAGGAGGCACCGTGGCTGTTCCTCATTGAGGGCAAGAAGGGCTCGAAGTCCTTCATGAAGATAGAACCACAGCTCTATATTCGCAGCGGCGACGGCTTCTCGGAGGAACTCCAGAGTATCTACAACACCGGAAAGGAGCAGCTATGAGCGGAACGCTTTACATAATAGGTACGCCGATAGGAAATATGGAGGATATCACTCTCCGTCAGCTCAGAATGCTGGAGGAGGTGGACTTCCTTTGTGCTGAGGACACAAGGGTCACGCTGAAACTTCTCAACCGCTATGAGATAAAGAAGCAGCTCGTGAGTTTCCACGAACACAGTTCACAGTCAGATGCACAGCGCATAATCGACAGGCTGGCATCGGGCGAAAGCTGCGGAGTTGTCACCGATGCAGGAATGCCCTGTATATCCGACCCCGGCGAAGTGCTTGTGAAAATGTGTGCGGAGCATGGTATAGATGTGAAGGTCGTACCCGGACCGAGCGCGGTAGTTTCGGCGGCGGCGGTCTCCGGACTGAACACAAGAAGGTTTACGTTTGAAGGATTTCTGCCGGTGCCGAAGAAGGAGCGCGGTGAGCGTCTTGAGCTTCTGCGGAACGAGACCGGTGCGATGATATTCTATGAGGCTCCTCACAAGCTCAGGATCACTCTCGGCGATATAGCAGAGTATTTTGGGGAAGAGCGCCGCATTTCCATATGCCGTGAGCTAACAAAAATACACGAGGAAGTCCTGCGAATGACGCTTGCCGAGGCTCTGGAATACTATTCTGTGAACGAGCCAAGGGGAGAGTTCGTGCTTGTCGTTGAGGGCGCAGATGCCGGCGCAGGTGATGCACTTACCATAGAGCAGGCGCTTGCACAGGTGAAAAAGCTCGTGGATATGGGCGAACGTCCAACAGACGCCTGCAAGGCAGTTGCAAAGGAAAGTGGTTTCAGAAAGGGCGAGCTCTACGCTGCATTCTGCGAAGAATAACAAAAAAAGTCGTTAAAACAATATAATAATTGTATGATTGCTTGCATTTTTATCGGATATGTGCTATAATTATTGTTGGTTTTTTTAGATAATAGCTTTGCTGCGGTCTGACCGCAGGGAAAGAGGAGTTTATGATCTGCGATTTACACTGTCATACCAAGCTTTCCGACGGATCGCTCGGTATCGAAGACATAATAGATCAGGCAAAGAGAACCAACATCGACTGGCTCTCGCTTACTGACCACGATACTATGGCTTCCTTCTCACGCGCAGATGTCCTCGCTCAGAGGGCGGGCGTGAAGATACTCCACGGCGTTGAGCTTTCCGCGTGGGACAAGGAACGCAACAGCAAAGTTCATATCCTGTGCTACGCTCCGCAGAAGCCTGACCGTCTCGAAGGGCTCTGTCTGAAATGTTGCGAGATAAGAAAGGAATGCTCGAAGGAAATGATCGAAAAGGTCATGGAGAAGTTCCCGATAACGCTCGAAAGCGTGCTCAAGCACACTACTTCTTCAAAGAGCATCTTCAAGCAGCACATCATGAGGGCGCTCATCAGCTACGGATACGCGCTTGAATTCTACGGTGACCTCGACCGCGAGCTTTTCAACCCCAAGACCGGCAGCTGCTATGTCGAGCGTGAATACCCCGATGTCAATTTCGTTATCGACCTTATCCATACCGCAAAGGGCGTGGCTGTCATGGCTCACCCGGCACAGTACGATAATATAGAGCTCCTCGAGGAGCTTGCAAAGAACGGCAAGATAGACGGTGTTGAGATAGCTCATCATTCTGCCGATACCGCATACCGCAGCGAGCTTGAAAAGATTGCTGACAGGTACGAGCTAATCAAGACCGGCGGCTCTGATTTCCACGGTCTGTATAATGCAGTTCCCACCCACCTTGGCAGCGAGGTCACTACCAAGGAGAACCTTGACAGGATAATCAAACTTGCCACAAAGCGCTGAGTTGGTCTTTCACGGAAGTATTACCGCAGGCGTCGGAGCTTTCCTGTTCCTTCTGCTGTTTATCGTGTTCCTGATGCCGTTTTTCCACGGTATCGTCAACACCGGCGGCATTATCGGAGCGGCACTGAGCGGAACACTTTCGGCGGCGTTCTTCTTCCACAGCCTTACACTGCGGCTTATCGGACGCATAGCTTCGACCTTTCCCGGAAAGCTTCTGCTTATTGCAGCGACAGTCCTTGCGTCAGCCTTTGCCGTGTATGCGGCGGCAGTCAGCGTACTGATGTACCGTGCGGCGCGAAACAGTCCCGGCGGAGAGGATACAACGCTTGTGATACTCGGCTGCAAGGTCAGAAACGGCAAGCCGAGCAGAATGCTCAGACGAAGACTTGATACCGCGGCAGCTTACCTCAGTAAGCACGAGCGGACTTTTGCAGTCGTTTCCGGCGGAAAAGGCAATGATGAAACGGTCAGCGAGGCACAGTGTATGAAGAATTTTCTCACAGCGGCAGGCATCGCGCCGGAGAGGATCTTTTCCGAGGACAGATCGACCGATACCGCTGAGAACATCCGCAATTCTGCCGTGCTTATCGCGCAGACCGGACTTCCGGCTGAGATAACGATAGTTACCGACGGTTTTCATCAGTACCGTGCAGCCTTGCTTGCTGAGCGGGCAGGACTGAGGTGCCACAGCCTTTCTGCAAAGACCTCGTGGTGGCTGATGCCGACCTACTGCCTGAGGGAATGGCTCGCAGTCGGGAAATGCTTAGTTTTCAGGTCAAGATAGGACTTTTCGTTAGGAGGTCGTTTCATGCATTATATCCTGCTTGAAAAATCGAGCGGTCTGTATGTCTGTTCGGTAAATTCAAAGGTGCTTTACCCTGATTTTGCAAGAAAATTCAATTCTGTTGAGAAGGCTAAGTTATTCTTGTCAGAAGCAAGGTACGACAAAAACAAATACGAGATCATTCAGCGCGACGATTACAGGCGCTGAGCGAATAAATAACAAAAGCCGTTGTTTTCACAACGGCTTTCTTTTTATGCAGTAACGATGCTGTTTGCCTTGTGGAGACCAAGCTTTTCAACAGCCTGTTCCCTCATTTTATACTTTAGTATCTTTCCGGCGGCATTCATCGGGAAGCCGTCTACGAAATCGACGTATCTCGGGCACTTGTGCTTAGCCATTCTTGCGAGGCAGAACTCCTTGATCTCGTCCTCGGTAGCGGTCTCGCCGGGCTGGAGAACGATACAAGCCATTATCTCCTCGCCGTAGTCCTCACTCGGAACGCCGATGACCTGAACGTCCTTTACCTTCGGGTAGGTGTAGAGGAAATCCTCGATCTCCTTCGGGTAGATGTTCTCACCGCCGCGAATAATCATATCCTTGATACGTCCTGTTATCTTGAAGTAGCCGTCAACCGAACGTCTTCTTGCGAGGTCGCCGGTGTGGAGCCAGCCTTCGCTGTCGATAGCGGCAGCTGTTGCTTCGGGCATCTTGTAATAGCCCTTCATAATGTTGTATCCTCTTGCAACGAACTCGCCGTCCACGTCGTCAGGCACTTCCTGATTTGTCTCAGGGTCAACTATCTTGCACTCAACACCGAAGATAGGACCGCCGACGGTATTGACGCGCTGCTCGAGAGTATCAGTGGTCTTGCTCATGGTGGTAGCCGGAGAAGCCTCGGTCTGACCGTAGGTAATACATATCTCACTCATGTGCATCTTCTCAACAACTTCCTCCATTGTCTTTATCGGACAGGGAGAACCAGCCATGATACCGGTACGCATATAGGAGAAGTCCGTCTTTTCAAAGTCCTCATGACCGAGCATAGCGATGAACATAGTCGGAACGCCGTGGAAGCAGGTTATCTTCTCCTTGTTGATGCAGGCGAGACCCTTTCTCGGCGAGAATCTTGTGATAGGCGACATGGTAGTACCGTGTGTCATGGAGGCCGTCATAGCGAGCACCATGCCGAAGCAGTGGAACATAGGCACCTGTATCATCATGCGGTCAGCGGTGGAGAGGTCCATGCAGTCGCCGATAGCCTTACCGTTGTTCACAACATTGTAATGAGTGAGCATAACGCCCTTAGGGAAGCCGGTCGTACCGGAAGTGTACTGCATATTGCAGACATCGTGCATACTGATAGTCCTGCGGACGATCTCGACCTCGCTGTAAGGAATTTCCTCTGCGAGAGCGCAGGCTTCCTCCCATGTATAGCAGCCATTGTTCTTGGAATCAATAGTGATAACGTTTCTGAGGAAGGGCAGCTTTGCCGATCTGAGCTGACCGGGCTTGCACTTTTCAAGCTCGGGACAGAGCTCCTTGATGATGTCAACGTAATTGATGTTCTTGATGCCGTCTATCATGACGAGGGTCATGGTGTCGGACTGGCGGAGGAGGTACTCAGCTTCGTGGATGCGGTACTCAGTGTTCATGGTAACGAGCACAGCGCCAATTTTGGTTGTAGCCCAGAAGGTAATGTACCACTGGGGAACGTTTGTCGCCCAGATAGCAACGTGATCGCCTTTCTTCACGCCCATAGCAAGGAGAGCGCGTGCGAAATTGTCAACATCGTCGCGGAACTCCGGATAGGTACGGGTATAGTCAAGCTCGGTATAGCGGAAAGCGTACTGATTCGGGAACTGCTCGCAGATACGGTCGAGGATATCGGGGAAGGTGTAGTTGAGTATCTTCTCCTTCGGCCACGGATACTGACCGTCACCGCGCATATTGGTCTGGAGCGGGTGCTTGTGCTTCTTCTTGTAGGGAGCCATGTACTCCGCGAACTGCGGAACTACAACTCCTGCATCGCTGAGGTCTTTCGCCCAGCGCTTTACCCATTCGAGGGAGATATAGCCGTTGTAGTTGACAGACTGGAGAACGGCGATCATCTTCTTGACCGGGATATCACCAGAGCCCATAATGCGGTACTCAACAGTGCCGTCCGGACGCATAACGCTGTCCTTGACCTGAATGTACTTTATGTATTCCCCGAGGTTTGCAACGGTAGTCTCAGGGGATTCGTTGTTGTAGCGGTAGGGGTGGTGCATATCCCAGAGGGCAGCTACCTTTCTGCTGCTGACCTTGTGGAGCAGAGCGGCAAGTCTTGCGGAATCGCAGTAAACGCCGTTAGTCTCGACGAGAAGGGTTACATTATACTCCTCTGCAACGGGAACGAGCTTCTTGAGAGCCTCTGCGATATAGTCATCGTCAACCTCGCCGCCGGGGGCAGGTTCGAGGTCACCGAGTATCCTTATGTATGAAGCGCCGAGCTTCTGAGCGAGCTGTGCATAGGCAGTTATCTCAGCCTGAGCCTCGTCAAATTTATCCTTGAACTTCAGGCAGGCACCCGAGGATAGGCAGGGGATCTCAAGACCGAGTGACTTTAGCTTGGCAATAGTGCCGGGTAGCTGCGAGTCGGTAAAGGGCTTAGCCTTCACGGAGAAGATCTCGTCGCCGAGACCGCGTATCTCAATTCCGTCGAATCCAAAGTCTTTAGCCATCGAGTAGATGTCTGACCATGCCCAGTCGGGGCAGGCAAGCGTAGAAAAGCTTAATTTCAAGGTTATCATTCCTTTACAAAAAATTACAAATTATATTATATCACATCATTCCGGAGATTTCAAGTATAATTATAAGATTTTCTGCTTCCTGTCACAAAAAAAGTCCGGAGGGGACGCCTCCGGACGGTATGAGTTAAGTGTGCAGACAGTTTCAGACGGGAATTTTTCCGTTGAGCTTGTCGATTATAACGGGCAGCTCTGTGTCGATCATGTCGTTTTCGAGCTGGCAGGTACCGGCATTTGCGTGACCGCCGCCGCCGTAGCTGAGGCACAACTCGCCGATGTTGAACTTTGAAGCACGGTTGATAATGGATTTGCCTATCATAACGGCAGTATTCTGCTTGCGGAAGCCCCATGCGACGTGGACGGAAAGCTCCGTCTCAGGCCACATAGCGTAGACCATGAACCTGTTTCCGGCGTAAATGGTCTCCTCGTTGCGGAGGTCGATGACCGCGACCTTGCCGTGTATCTTTGTTATGCGGCGGAGCTGCTCCTTGAAAAGCTCTTGTTGCTCGAAATACAGGTCAACACGCTCCTTTACGTCGGGGAGGGCGAGAACGTCCTTGATGCTGTGGTCAACGCAGTAGTCGATGAGCTCCATCATGAGGGCGTAGTTGGAGATGCGGAAGTCGTGGAAGCGGCCGAGACCGGTCCTTGCGTCCATGAGGAAGTTCATGAGGACCCAGTCGGTCGGATTGAGTATCTCCTGCTCGGTGAAATCGGCACTGTCGCCCTTATCTACCGCCCACATTATTTCTTCTGAAACGCGGGTGAAGGTCTTGGCACCGCCGTAGTAGTCGTAAACTACTCTTGCAGCGGATTTGGCATCGCCGTCGATGATGTATTTTCCCATAAAGTCTTCGGGCTTATTGCGAAGGAGCTCGCTCTCATGGTGATCAAAGGCGAGGCCAACGCGCTTGTCAAAGGGGAGGTTTGTTGTTATATCGTTTTCAGTGATATCGACCTTGCCGTCCTGAACGTCCTTCGGGTGAACGAATTTGATATCGTCGATTATATTGAGCTCCTTGAGGAGCATAGCGCAAACGAGACCGTCGAAATCGCTTCTTGTTACAAGTCGTTTCATATGAAGACCTCCGGAATTATTATTTGCGTACAAGGAACGCATCTATTTATACAACAATTATACCACAATAGATATTGCATGTCAAATTTATTTTGTATTCTTTACCAAAAATTCACAATTTTGGCTCTCAAAAATATTTGCTGAATTTTCACTTGAAATTTTGTGCAGAATGTAGTATAATTATAATGTTGATGAAATTCTGAAAGGAGTACATTTATAGAAAATATCAATATAGGCTTTATCGGCGCAGGCAATATGGGTTCTGCTATCATGAAGGGCATCGCTTCGAGCAGCCTTTCCGGAAATATATCTCTCTACGCCTTTGACCCCGACAAGTCAAAGACTGACGCTCTTGAAGGCATCGGCGTGAAGGCAGCCTCCGGCGAAGCTGAACTGACTGCAAAGTGCAAGTATGTATTTCTTGCTGTAAAGCCCCAGATAATCGAGGGCGTTCTTGAGGCAGCAGCTCCCGGTGTGACCGGAGACACTGTATTCGTGTCAATCGCTGCCGGCATCACTGACGAATTCATTGCCGGAAAGACACGTCCGGACGCAAAGGTAATACTCGTAATGCCCAACACACCTCTCCTTCTCGGCGAAGGCGCTTCCGCACTCTCACATAACGAAAGAGTAACAGACGAGGAATTTGAGGTCATTCTCAATATCTTCCGCATCTGCGGCAAGGCAGCCGTTATCCCGAAGAACAAAATGAAGGAAATAATCGCTGTGAACGGCAGCAGTCCCGCGTTTATCTACCTCTTTGCAAAGGGCTTCATCGACTATGCTGCATCTGAAGGCATCGACAGCAAGGCTGCTCTTGAACTGTTCGCCCAGAGCCTTATCGGTTCCGCAAAGATGATGACCGATTCCGGTTACAGCATCGACGAGCTCATAAAAATGGTATCTTCTCCCGGAGGAACAACTCTTGCCGGACTTGACAGGCTCTACGAGGGCAAGCTCACAGATACCGTGAAGAACTGCTGCGAGAGCTGCACAAAGCGTGCCTACGAACTTTCAAAGTAAGTTCTAAGCCGGACAGGCAGTGCATATCCTTTTTACAGAAAGGATGATGCACAATGAAAAATACAGGATATCTCACAGTTTCAAGGAAGGGGAGAGCTTTCGCGCTGTTTCTCTTTGCAGCGCTGACGGCAGGCATAATCGCCGGCTCGGTCTACGGTGCTTCTCACCCTCACGGGCTTACGGCAGCGGTACACCAGTTCTACCTTCCCGGAAGCTGCGGAAGAAGTTTTCCGGCAGTATTCGGGAACACCCTGCTCAGCTCTGCGCTTTTCCTGACGGCGGCTTATCTTGCAGGGCTTTTCACCTTCGGACAACCCGTGGGGATAGCATTGCTGGTCTACCGCGGATTCGGGATAGGAGCTTCGTCCGCGGCAATGTACTCGTCAGACGGCATAGGCGCCGCCGCCGGAGTAACTCTCAGGCTCATGCCCTTTGCTCTTGCTTCGGCAGGTATAGCGGTTCTTGCCGTAAGGGAACTGCTCCGCGTCTCGTCGGGGGTACTCTGCCTCTGGGTAACAGGTGAGCTCAGGGACGAAAAGCTGATAGATCTGAAGCTTTACACTACAAAATTTGCAGTTCTCATGCTGCTTTCGCTGATAATATCTCTTGCAAACGGAGCGGTATTTCTCGCTTGCTCCGGAATTACTTAAAACGGAGGAATGTTTAAATTGGGGTTTCTCTTTCATGATTACCAGAGCGCAGGCTCGGGTATATCTAAGCACGCACATAAAAAGAAGGGCATGGCGCTGTTTCTTGACCTTCTCGGAAGAAAATTCTGGCGGCTTGCCGGTCTGAACCTTCTGTATTTCATGTTCTTCATACCGCTTATGCTGATACTTCCGGCACTCGCGTTCATACCTTCAGCCGGAGTCGCACTGATAGTGAGTGCGCTGCTCGTGCTGACGTTCATGATACTGATAGGGCCTGCAACGGCAGGGCTCACGAGGGTACTGAGATGCTACATCGTCGAAAAGCACGCCTATGTCACCCGTGACTTTTTCCGCGGATTCAGAGGCAATTTCAAGAACGCGGCAGTGGTCGGATTTATTGACTCACTTGTTGCAATTTCGGCGTTCGCGGCGATGAGAGTCTATCCGCTGCTTGCATCACAGCTCTCTGTGCTGATGTATATACCGCTGATGCTGACGTACAGTCTGGTGATACTCATAGTGATGATGAACTACTACATCTACCTCATGATGGTCGCAACGAGCCTTTCGCTAAAAAATCTCATCAAGAATTCGCTGATGCTCGCATTCGTTGCAATGAAGCGAAACGTCGTCACCACACTGCTGATAGTTCTGATAATCGCAGCGCTCTATCCGCTTCTGTTATTTGCACTGCCGTTCTTCATGACGCTCCTGCCGTTCTATCCGGCAGCATTTATCGCGTTTGTGGCGTGTTTCAGAAGCTATCCGGTGATACAGCAGTACGTCATCAACCCGTATTACGCAAGTATCGGTCAGGTAAACCCCGAGCTCACAGGATTTGCAGACCCGGAGGACGAGGAGCCTGTCTTTGAGGATAAGGGCGGCGAGGAAAAACCGATAGAGAGCCGTAAAAAAGGCAAGGGAAAAAGAATATCGTAAATCAAAGGTGCGGACAAAAATCCGCACCTGTTTTTTATACAAGAAAGACCGCTCCGGATGAACCGGGGCGGTCTTATTAAACCGGATATCTGGAGGAGTGGTATGATATCCGCGTTTCAGCTGTATTCAGACGGGAAGCTCCTTGACAAGTCCGAGCTTATAGCGCTGGATAGCAAGAGCGTCCTTGTTTGTGATACCCTTGACCTTCTGGTCAACGTCTCCGTTCTTCTGACCCTGATCGGTGATCTTATACTTATCAGGGTTTGAGATGGACTGCATGATGAGAACAGCGTCGGCAAGATTTACCTTCTTGTCGCAGTTAGCATCGCCCCAGAGGATTTCATCACCCTTGGTATTATCAGCAATGGTGCCGTCCGGCTCAACGCCCCAGACGAGCTCGCCGTCAGCGTAAAGAGTGATCTTGTCAGTTATCTCAGCAGCATCGTTTACATCTGCGAAGGATACGAGGTCAGCGTAGCTGTAATCGTTCTTGGAATCCCAGATAACGTCCTCATATGTCTCCATATCCTGCTTGTAGCCGAGTGCGAACTGGAATACACGGCTTCCGTAGAAGTCACAGTTCTTCCACTGCATTTCAACGTAGTAGTTTCCGTTGTCGTCATACTTCGTAGGAGGTGTGAATATAACTTCGTTTTTGTTATTGGAGTAGCCCTTCTCCTGATCGTAGTCGATACGGTAGAAAATGTATTGATCGGGATCGTAGCCTGCATCGAGGAGCTCCTTGATATTGAAATAATATCTTGCCCTGAGGTCACTCTCAAAGCGGGGAGGATTTACAGTTCTGTTGTAAACAACGACCTTGAGCTGAACGCTGCCGTCCTGTTCCTGGTTCTTGCCGCCGGCACAGTAGAGACCAACGGGGAGGGGATTGCCGTCAAATCCGACCTGATCGTAGCCGTTCTTGGCGTTCTCGGACATATTGAAATCGGGATTGATGTGGTTTTCCTTTTCGTACTCCTTGCCCTTTGCACCGTAGAAGTGGTAAAGACCGGCAAGGTCACCGCAGAAGCCTGCGTTATAGTCATCGGTAACTTCGTTGTAGATGTAGTCCTTGGTTTCGTCGTGGTGGTAGTCCTTGAGGTCAGGACCGCCGCAGAGAGCGCCCCAGAGGGTGTGTACCTGATTTACCTGAAGCTCCTGGCTCTGCTTGTCGTTACAGTGTGAAGCACGGTGGTGAGGCTGAGTAGCGTAGCTGTTGCCGTAGCCTACCTCGTAGGAGTAACCCATCGGGTTATTACCGAGGATGTATTCCATCTGAGCCTTAGCCCACGGGAGGAATGTCTCATCGCCGGTGGTCTTGGCGTAAACGCAGGCACAGAGACCGGCAGCGGTATTGTAACGTGCGGAACCGTAGCCTGAAACGACAGCCCAGCCCTTGGGAGACTTGGCAATGAAGTCGCCGCTTGTCTCGCTGTCCTTGAGGTCGGGGATCTGGTCACAGGTCATGGGAGTATTCCAGAGGAAGTCGTCCATACCGAAGTATTTGTGACCGTGAACAGGCTCATAGCCCCAGTCTGAGGAGTCGATAGTTGCAGCGCAGCCAGACCAGTATTCGAGGTTGTAGCGGAAGATGTACCAGTCACGGGCGGTATTGGTAACGGGAGCGAGCTTAGCGAAAACGCCGCCCCATACAGTATCCCAGCAGTGAACCCAGATGTTCTGCCAGCAGTTTCCGGTATCGGTGATGATACGCTTCATGTAGCCTGTGTAGGGGTGAGCGCCCTTGGCGTTGGTAGTCTCCTCATCGACGTCGATGATAGCCTTGATGTACTTGTCATAGGCAGCGTCCTTGGAGGTCTCGTCCTCTGCAACAGCGCAGTAGTAGAGCCAAACGGCAGCCCATGAGAGCTCATCGTAGTCGTAGCTGGAGTGGTAGAAGCCGCCGTCGTAGCCGAGGACGAGCGAGCTCGGAGTAGTACCGGGTTCCCATACCTCCTGGTGTGTAGCAACAGCGAACTCATAGAGGGCTCTTGCGTATTTCAGGCTCTTTTCAGCATAATCAGCATCTGTATCCTTGAAGTTGAGGTAGTTTATAGCGAGTGATGCGGCAGCACCGGCGCACTGGTCAGGTGCAGGCATCTCGGTAGTGGCGAAGTAAGCCGGACGCTTTACAGCGCAGCTTGAAGAAGCAACGACAGTATTGTCCACCTGGAGCTCGGGAGCGCACCAGTAGTTGTGGTCGTTGTTGCCCTCGCCGACCTGATAGCAGTAAGCAACAACGTTGCCTTCGTCGTCGAGGAATGTAGCCTTCATGAAGTAGTCGTTTATCCAGCGGAGCTCATCTTCGATGTGCTTCTGGAGCCCCATATCGATGTAGTCTTCGCGGAACTCATAGTAGCCCCAGCCGACAGTTGAAGCGGAGAATGAGCCGGGGAGACCGAACTTTACATGGTCACCGGCATCGTGCCAGCCGCCAGTTAGGTCGAGAGTACCGTTTCCGTCCGGGTCGAGGTACTTGCGGTTCTTCTCGATGAACTCCTCGGACATGGTAACTCCTTCGTACAGACCCTTGGCAGCACTGAGACCGCCGTCGCCCTCGCCCTCGCCTATGGGCTGCTTGTCTTCCTTTTTCTCCTTGTCCTTGCCGTTGTCTGAGCCGTCGTTCGTGGACTCGCCGTAGAGCTCAGGCATAGGATTGAGGGGCTGGAGAGGGATCTCAGCGTCCTTTACATGGCAGTTTCCGCGCCATGAATAGTAGCCGTCGTTGGCAACCTTGTCGCCGCACTTGTTCGCGTCGTAGAAGCAGAGCGCGAGCTGGAGGGCTTCGGCGAAGTTGTCATAGTTGTTAGGATTTTCCTTGTCAACATATTCAGCATTGGCAGGGAACGCTGCGCCCGTAAGGATCGTAGCTGCCGCGGAAAGGCAGGCGACAGATCTTTTGAGCAGGTTTGTCTTTTTCATATGAACATTCCTTTCAGAATTTTATTTTAGCAGATCTTTTTTCTTCAATCTGTCGAAAACGATGTTGTATCCGTCATTTCCGTCCTTGAGGGAACGGTTGACTCTGCTTATAGTAGCGGTGCTTGCACCGGTCTCTGTAACGATGCTGTTGTATACTCTGTGTTCGTCAAGAAGCCTTGCGACATGGAGGCGCTGAGCGAAGGATTTGAGCTCGATGCTTGTACAGAGGTCGTCGAAGAACCTGTAACAGTCGTCTACGGTCTCGAGAGTGAGAACAGCCTCGAAAAGGAGGTCCATGCTTTCTGATCTTATTTTATCTATCATAGTAAAACTCCAGTCTGCCGAACGGCGTAAATTGCAGCGAAGAACCTGCATATACATTTTAGCACATTATTACGCAAAAGTAAAGACCCAATTCAAAAATCGGGCGAACAGTTTCCGCACATTACACCTATGTGTATATCATACCATATTATTAACAGATTGTAAAGTTTTTTTTGCAAAGTCAGCAAAAAATAGCTGGAACACACAAAACTTAGCAAAATTCGTGTGCAAAATGACTAATTGTTGCGAAATGCAGTGCAGTCAAAGTACGTTTTCTGCTTGCATCGGCAGTGGAAAACTTCACAGCGGAAGCTTCTTCGGTGATGCTCCTTACTTGAAAACAGAGCAAAAATGATAGTTGTGTTATCAAATAATGAATAAACCAAACACAAATTGTATACAATATGTAAACTTTCTGGAAAGCCCTTGACTTTTTTGGATACAAATGGTATTATATAATCATAGAAACGGTAATTGTTCTCTGAATCCAGAGCAATTATATACGGCAGGGCGGCAATAGTCGCTCTGTTTTTTTATGCAAATATTCCGTGCCGTACTACATATCCTGCGGTGTACAGTTGAAAAGCAGCTTGGATTTAAAGTAAACGGCGAAGATAAGTTAGCAATGTATAACAATCTCAGTGTTATACCACAGCCGTAACGCAATGTCAAGACTTGATTTGACCGGTAAAATAAGCTATAATTATATAGCAGCTTTTAATGCTAATCATAATGAAGGGAATAATACTATGAACAAAAAGGAAACAGCTGAGATCAAAAAGAATTTCTCCGATAAGAGCGGATTTTTTATAATGGAGCGTATCCTCACGGCGTTCGTTGACGCTGAGAAGAACCTCCGCTGTCACAATGTCAGCTCATGTCTTACAATGCCGGTCGCCGAGCACGACGTCTATGACGAGACACTGAAAAAGGTGCTCAATACCAACGTCGGCAAGTCTTTCGTGGAATACGAGTTCCCCAACGAGGCTTATGACGAAGGCGGTCAGCAGCATATCCTCTATGAACTTCTCCGCACCGAGATGAAGGACGAGCAGGCTTGCGAGGACTTCCTAAACCATATCGCGGATAAGCTCGCGTATGAGGGTCCCTATGCTGTCATCACGGCTTACTGCTGCTACACGATACGCAAAAAGGACAAGAACGACGAATTTGCCGACGGTGAGGACGAGCTCTACAAGTACATCATAACGGCGGTTTGCCCTGTGAATACCGGCAGCGATGGCTTTATCTTCGATTCCTTCAACAATGAGATAACCAAAAAGATAAATACGGAGCTCATCATCAGCAAGTCGCCCTCAGACGGCTTTCTTTACCCTGTATTCAGCAACAGGAGCACCGATGTCAACCATGTCATGTACTACACCAAGTCCGCGAATAAGCCGAATATCTCGTTCATCGAGGACGTTCTCGGGTGTACGTTCGTAATGTCTGCCGACAACGAAAAGGCAAGCTTCCAGAACATTCTGAAAAGTGTTGTGGGCGATGACCTTGACTATATGCTCATCAAAACGGTCAACGAAAAGATACAGGAGGTCGTTGAGGACAACAAGGACGATACCGAAAAGGCTGTCATCGACAACAACACTATCCGCGATATACTCGCTGATATAGGCGTTCCGGAGGAGCGTGTTAAAATGGTCGAGCCGGTGTACGAAAAGGTCTGCGGAACAGCACCGCTCACGGCTGCAAATCTCGTCGAGACAAAGACTGTTCTCGCTTCGCCGGGAATAACCGTGAACATCAAGCCCTCCGCAGCGGACAAGGTACGCACCAGCGTTGTTGATGGCAGAAGGTGCCTCCTCATTGACATTGACGACCCGACTATTGAGATAAACGGACTTCCAGTCACACTCTGACCGCAGTCCTGAAAGGAGCAGTATATGGGAAAATGGAACAGTGCCGTACTTAATATGAGACGGCTTCTCGCAAAATTTGAAGAAAAGCGCACATCTGAGCTGATATCGGTGCACAAGAACCTCGTTCACAGAATGCTGCCGGAGCTTTACAGGTATATCCCGGAGGCGAGGGATATATTTGAGCCGCACATGGAGATTTTCATTGACACTCTCTGCGCTCCCGACCGAGACGGCGACCGTGAGGTCGGCACCGGCAAGCACTACTACTGCGCCTGCAATTCCTTCGGAATGAAGCTCTCACCGGTCGCCGGCTACTATAAAAACGGTATTGTACGTTTTTCCCAGAGCGCAAGGTCAATGATGGAGGAGGACTACACAATGGCGCTGACCTGTTTCAGTGCCGGTTTCCATGAGGAAGCTCTCTGCTATCTCGCAAGAGCGCTCCATATGCTCGAGGATATGTGCTGCCTGCCCCACGCGACCCGTATGACCTACTGCTCCCCGAAAAAGCAGGTACACCGTGCCTACGAGGACCTCGCAAAGATGATGTACCCGGACAGCGTTCCATCGCAGGAGATAAAGGAAGCGGACCTCCATTTCTTTGACAGCAGGAAGTCCTTCACAAAGGCACTGAATGCGCTTGTCGAGCCGATACCGAACGAGCTGCCGCTCCTTCTCAGCGACCCGGAATTTGCGATAACACACCGCATCTATGCTGCGGAAAAGGCGGTGATAGCGTTCCTTTACCGATTCTGCACGGATTTAAAGCTCACACCGGAAAAGGCGCACTATATCACAGACGGCATGAGGTTCAGAATCGTGCCCGGACTTCCGCCGCTCACTGTGAAGGTAACTGCGAACGGCATCGTTTTCCTTCACAACGGCAGAAAGACAAGGTTCGGCATGAAGAAGTTCCTGTATTTCAGGGCAGCCCACCGTTCCTGCGGAGATTTCACGTTCTCGCCGGTCGGGGACGCTGCCGGAAGGTCTCTTATCCCCGAACAGTACAGGCTTGCAGGCTTTGACCCACGCTGCCGCGGCATGAGACTGAGACCGTGTGCAGCAGATAAGAACGCTCAGTGAAAGGATAGATGATATGAACCAGCACACAAGATTCAATCTTCCGATATGCCTTGCGGTCGAGGAGGACGCCTTCTTCCATTCGGACGAGATAATCAGCCGCTACATCCCCGAGATTATCGGGCAGAAAACAGTGATAGTCTCCGAGCAGTTCCTCATTGACATCTACAAGGAAAAGATAATGGATATAAGCAATGATTTCGGCGGTGCCGAGGTCATTGCAATGGGCGCGGCAAGCTTTGACGAGGCTGTCGCTATCGCCAAGAAAGTCTGCATCGAGGACATAAAGGTCATCATCGGCATCGGCGGCGGAAGGGTCCTCGATACCGCAAAGTACGCCGCACACATCAGCAAGGCTGTATATATATGTATGCCGACTTCTCTCAGCAACGATTCGCTCGCTTCACCTTTTTCGGTGCTCGAGACCGAGGGGAGTGCGCGAAAGACCATTGCCTGCAAGATACCGACTGCGATAATCGTTGACACGAACATGATAATCAATGCGCCGGAGGGACAGACACTTTCCGGCATCGGTGACACGATAGCGAAGCATACAGCACTCTATGACTGGAAGCTCTCCGCTTCAAGAACATCGTCAAGAGTGGACGACTTTGCCTACGCACTGAGCAGAATGAGTTATGATTCGGTTTACCACTGCGACGAGAAGAACATGAAGAGCCGCGTGTTCATACGAATTCTCTCACGCGCTCTCGTTATGGGCGGACTTGCAATGGAAATTGCGGGTTCATCGCGTCCGTGCAGCGGAAGCGAGCATCTTTTCGCCCACGCTATCGAGGAATACTATCCCGCTGTGAAGATATCGCACGGTCTTGCGGTCGCACTTGGCACGATACCTGCGTGCATTTTCCAGGGACAGGATCCTTCCGGCATAATGAGCTTTTTCAAAGCGCACGGTCTTGATTCCGACCCTCGCTCTTACGGCATCACGCCTGAAATGTTCGCGGATATGTGGGAGAAGGCAAGAACAGTCCGTCCCGGAAGGATAACTGTTCTCGACGAGATAAAGCACGACCCGGTGCAGCTCGGCGAGATATACAGCAGAATGACGGAGGGCGTATGAAGAACGGACTGATATTCGATATGGACGGCACGCTGTGGGATTCCTCAGAGAACGTTGCCGCTTCGTGGAGCGAAAAACTGAAACAGCTCGGCTATGACAAGACGGTCACTAAGACCGATATCATGGGAGTTATGGGGCTGACTATGGATAAGCTCGCGGATATAATTTTCAGTGAGTACCCTAAGGACCTGCGAATGGAGCTGCTTGACGAGTGCTGCGGCTATGAGAACGGCTACCTCCGCGCACACGGGGGAGTGCTCTATCGAGGACTTGAAGACACGCTGAAGGAGCTGAGGAAAAGCTACCGGCTCTACATCGTAAGCAACTGTCAGAAGGGCTATATCGAGGCTTTTCTTGATTATTACGGCTTCTGGAAGTATTTCGATGATATCGAGTGCTACGGCAACAATCTGAAGGAGAAGGGTGACAACATCGCGCTTCTTGCACATAGAAACGGACTTGAACGTGCGTGGTATGTGGGCGATATACAGGGCGATTACGATTCGGCGATGAAGGCAGGCTGCGGTTTCATACACGCGGCTTACGGCTTCGGGAAAATAGCGCAGAGCGTACCGGAGCTGCGGCAGTTCAGCTACCTGCCGGAGATGATGAAGGCGGTTGACGGAACGAGAGCGTAACTGCTGAATTACTGTCTGAATAATAACTGCCGCAGGCGGTTAGTCTGCTTTCGCTCACGGAAGTATTCAGCGGATACTTGACATTTTATATAAATAAGTGTAAAATATACTTTGAGCGTTAATACGCTATATCATCAGAAATACGGAGGCTGTTATGGAACAGAATAAAAGACCTCAGGGACGAGATAAAAAAGTCACCGGAACAAGCTCCGGCGTTCACAAAAGGGGAGAAGGGCTCGGCACAGGCAAGGTCGGCTCTAAGGACTACTCCAAGCCCGCACACGCCGGTGAAGGCGGCGGAATGGGCAAACGTGCCGCAATAGGCGGAGGCGGCGGTATTTTAGCGATAATCCTCGCTGTACTCATGTTCAAGGGCGGCGGCCTCGGAGGACTTCTCGGCGGAGGCGGAGGCGGCGGTGACGATACCGCAGGCTCATCTTCTTCCGGCGGCTATTCCGCAAGCGGTGAGACAGAGGTCGATACAAGCGTAGCCGACGGTTCACGCGCAAAGCGTACAGTGATAAAGGGCAACTCTCAGGACGTCGTTACCCTCATGGTATATATGTGCGGCACCGACCTCGAATCAAAGTACGGCATGGCTTCCTCGGACATCGAGGAGATGCGCGAAGCGAGCAAGTCGATAGGTGATAACGTGAATATAATCGTCTACACCGGCGGCTGCAAGAAGTGGAAGAACAGCACCGTCAGCAGCTCAGTGAATCAGATATACCAGATAAAGAACGGCGACTTCAAGGCGCTTGAGAAAGACCTCGGCAGCAAGGCTATGACCGACCCTGCAACTCTTACATCCTTTATAAAATACTGCACTCAGAACTATCCGGCAAACCGCAACGACCTCATCTTCTGGGATCACGGCGGCGGATCGGTAAGCGGCTACGGCTACGATGAAAAGTACGCAAAGAGCGGCTCTATGGACCTTGCCGGCATCAACAGGGCTCTGAAGAACAGCGGCACGAAATTCGATTTCATCGGCTTCGATGCCTGCCTTATGGCAACCGCAGAGAATGCCCTCATGCTCAACGAATACGCGGACTATCTCATAGCATCTGAAGAGACCGAGCCCGGCATAGGCTGGTACTACACCAACTGGCTGAAATCCCTCGGAAACAACACATCAATGCCTACTCTCGACATCGGCAAGAACATCGTTGACGACTTCGTTACCGAGTGTGCAAGGAAGTGCAAGGGTCAGAAGACCACGCTCTCCGTTATCGACCTTGCAGAGTTCGCAAATACTGTTCCGGACAAGCTCAATTCCTTCTCAAAGTCCGTAACAAAGAAGATCTCCGACGAGAATTACAAGGAGCTTTCGGACGCAAGATACGCGACCCGTGAATTTGCCGAGAGCTCGAAGATAGACCAGGTCGATCTCGTGAACCTTGCCGAGAACATCGGCACCAGCGAGGCCAAGGATCTTGCTTCCGCACTGAAAAAGGCTATAAAGTACAACCGTACATCTACCAACATGACGAACGCTTACGGCGTTTCGATATATTTCCCGTACAAGCGCACCTCCTATGTTGACCCGGCTTGCAGTACATACGACCAGATAGGTATGGACAGCGAGTATTCCAAGTGCATAAAGCAGTTCGCAAAGCTTGAAACGAGCGGACAGATAGCTGCCGGCGGCTCGTCCTCACCGATAGGCTCACTGTTCGGACTCGGCGGTTCTTCCGGTACATCGGGGGGCTCGGATATGATAACACAGCTTCTCGGTTCATTCCTCAGCGGAAGCTCCGGCAGAAGCATCACCGGTCTTGACAGCTCGAACACTTCATTCATGAACGAGGGCGACAACAGTGAAGCTGCCGGCTACATCGCTGACCATTACTTCGACGTTTCCAACCT
This sequence comes from Ruminococcus sp., assembly GCA_017525915.1. GTDB lineage: Bacteria > Bacillota > Clostridia > Oscillospirales > Ruminococcaceae > Ruminococcus. The sequence goes on along the minus strand of JAFXSC010000022.1, from coordinate 179,152 downwards.
CATATGGGAGGAAAAGGACGGCAAGTACGAGATGACGCTTCCTTCCGGTCAGTGGGATATGGTACACGCGATAGACATGAATATGTTCTATGATGACGGCACAGGCTACGTTGACCTCGGACTTGACAATCTGTTCACTATGGACGGCGACACGCTCGTTGCCGACACCGACCGCACATGGCTCTCCATAAACGGTCAGACCGTTGCGTACTACCACACCGACTCCTTTACTGACGAGGACGGAAAGAAGACTGATATGGGCTATGTTCCTGCAATGCTCAACGGCGACAGAGTAAAGCTCATCATCGTTCTCCAGGACGGCGAGGGCTACATCGCAGGTGCTTCCGCAGACTACAAAAACGGCGAGACCGATACCTGCGCGAAGAATTCCTCCGCACTCAATCCCGGAGACAAGCTCGATTTCATATGCGATTACTATTCGTATGATATGGAGTATCAGGACTCCTACTATCTCGGTGAGACAATAACCGTCACCGACAATATGACCGTATCCAACACAGTGTTACCGGAGGGCAAACTGCGTATAACCTACCTGTTCACTGATATCTACAATCAGGAATACTGGTCAGAAGTAATAAGCAAATAACACGATTCCCCGCTCGTATGAGCGGGGAAAACTGTTTAAGGACTATTTAACAATTCCCATGCTATAATCATTACAGAAAGCGAGGGAGATATATGTTTCTGAGAATATTAAAACGTGACCTGAAACGCAAAAAGACCATGAACGTCATCATGCTGCTGTTCATCATACTCTCGACCCTGTTTGTATCGAGCAGTGTGAACAATATCGTTGCGGTAATGGGAGGACTTGACAAATTTTTCGAGAAGGCAGGACTTACCGATTACATTGTGCTTGAGGAGGCCAAGGGCGACAGACCCGTTGAGGAGTGCCTTGCCGAGTCCGATGAAATAGACGGTTACAGCTGTGAGCACTGCATATTCGGCTCAGAGGACTTCTTCGAGAAGGACGGTGAAAGACTGTTCAGGTCTGGCAACACCGTGTTCTTCATGCCGATAGGCGAAGCAAAGCTGAATTACTTCGATGAGGATAACAGGAAGATAACCTCTGTCGACCGCGGCGACGTATATATAACCGCATATTTTGCAGATAAGATAGGGCTTGATTTGGGCGACAGATTTGACATCATTGTCGGAAAGACACGCCTTAACGTAAGATTTACAGGCATACTCAAAGATGCCGTGCTCGGCTCGGAAATGTTCGGCAACCCGAGATTTATGCTGAACGACGAGGACTTCAGCACCCTTCTGTCTGACGAGGAATATGTTGAGAACCTTCATCTCAACATCTATTACATTTCCACAGACAATGCAAAGGCAGTGGGAAGGGCAATTTCCGACAACCAGAACGTTGTATTCAGCGGCGACATCTCACTCCTGAAAATGACTTACATCATGGACATGATGACGGCAATGATACTCCTCATCGTGAGCGTCTGCCTGATAATCGTATCCTTCATTGTACTCCGGTTCACGATAGGCTTCACCATTTCGGAGGAGTTCCGCGAGATTGGCGTAATGAAGGCAATGGGACTGAAGAATTCGAGCATAAGGCTTCTCTACCTCGTAAAGTATGTAGGTATCGCAGTTATAGGCGCTTTCATCGGCTGCCTTGCAGGTATACCCTTCGGCAATATGCTCATTAAGAGCGTCAGCAAGAAGATAGTCCTCGAATCCGACAATTCACTTCTCCTCGGAATGCTTTGCAGTCTCGGAGTTGTGCTTCTCATAGTATTGTTCTGCTGGAGGAGCACCGCGAAGATCAAGAAGCTCTCCCCAATAGACGCTGTAAGGAGCGGTCAGACCGGCGAACGCTTCCGCAAAAAGGGAATTCTCAGCCTCGGAAAGAGCAGACTCGGCACAACAGGCTTCCTTGCGACAAACGACGTGCTCAGCAGTCCGAAGCAGTTCAGCATAATCACAGTCGTGTTCACAATCTGCACGATACTTGTAATGATACTTGACAATACAGTCAGCACGCTCAACAGCGAGAAACTTCTGTACCTTTTCGGCACCACAAAGAGCGACCTCTATATGAGCTCGCCCAGTCTTTACTTCGATGTTGACACAGGAAAGAAGGATCTTGACGATGCGCTCACGGAAATAGAGGATAGGCTTGCGGAGAACGGTATGCCGGCAAAAACTCACGTTGAGTGCCTGTACAATCTTCCGACAACGGCAGGCGATGAGCACGACAATATCCGCTATCAGCACTGCTCGCGCACAAAGACAACGGATTACCCGTACACGAAGGGCAGCGCTCCGGCTTATGCCGACGAGGTAGCCCTCACACAGCAGGCGGCTGACGACCTCGGCGTAAAGATAGGCGACAAGGTGACCATTGACATAATGGGGAACAAGAGCGAATACACCGTCAGCGGCATATTCGAGTCCATGAGCAACCTCGGAAAGAGCGGACGTCTGCATCAGGACGCACCGTTGCCTAAGACACATATCTCCGGATATTTCGCGACGCAGATAGATTTTACGGACGATCCTGACGATGCCGAGATAGCAAGGCGTGCAGTACGCATCAAGAAACTGTTCGACAGCGACAGCGTACTGAACGCAAGCGAATTCGTCGAGGACTGCACAGGCGTAGCCGATATGATGAAAGGCTTCAAGAACCTCACGCTCGCCGTTACGCTGATAATAGTCATCATGATAAGCGTACTCATGGAGCGCTCATTCATAGCGAAGGAAAAGTCTGAGATAGCGCTGATGAAGGCGCTCGGCTTCCGGAGCCGTTCGATAATCGCACAGCACACGCTGAGATTTGTGATAGTGGGAACGCTCACGTCACTGCTCGCTGCACTGCTCTGCCGTGGGGCAACAAAGCTTGCTATCGACCCGATATTCAAGATGATGGGCGCAGACAGCGGCGTCACCTACGAAATGAACACACTGCGGGTATGCCTTATATACCCTGCGATGATAGTTGCCGCGACCCTTCTGGGAGCAGCCTTCACAGCACTCTACACAAGAACGATAAAGGCTTCCGATACAGCCGACATTGAATGATAAGGAGAACAGATATGGAGAATATACTTGAAGTCAGGGACCTCTGCAAGACATACATCGTAAACAAGCGTCAGAACAACGTTCTCCGCAACGTCAGCTTCAGCGTGAAGAAGGGCGAGATGGTAGCGATAATGGGACCCTCCGGTTCCGGAAAATCCACCCTTCTCTACACCGTTTCCGGCATGGACAGAATGACCGCAGGCGAGGTGCAGTTCTCAGGCAGGAGCCTTTCCGCGATGAGCGAGAACGAGCTTGCGAGGACGCGTCTCGAGGACATGGGATTCATCTTCCAGCAGATGTACATGATGAAGAACCTCTCGGTACTCGACAATATCATACTTCCGGCAGTGAAGTCGAAGAAGAAGAAGGAGAGCCGTAAGGCTTCAATGGAGCGCGGACAGGAGCTCATGAGAAAGCTCGGGATAATCGACGTAGCCGGCAACGACATCAACGAGGTATCGGGCGGACAGCTCCAGAGAGCCTGCATCTGCCGCAGCATGATAAACGACCCTGAAATGCTCTTTGCCGATGAGCCGACCGGTGCGCTCAACCGTTCATCGTCAGATGAGGTCATGGACGAGCTCGAAAAGCTCAACAGCAGCGGCACAGCCATTATGCTCGTCACCCATGACGCCAAAGTCGCCGCAAGATGCTCCCGTGTATTATTTATAGTTGACGGGAACATAAAAGGAGAGTATAATATAAATAAAGACGAGCCCCTGAGGAACAGGGAACGTTCACTCAACAACTGGCTGATGGAAATGGGTTGGTAATATGGTCGATATACTCGTCGTTGAGGACAACTCCGAGCTCTGCGCTCTCCTCTGCGATTTTCTCAGGGCAGCGGGTTACACCGTAAGCCCTGCTGACAACGGTACAAAAGCCTTGTCCCTGTATGAAAAATACGGGGCAAGGCTCGTTCTGCTGGATATAAACCTTCCGGGAACGGACGGATTTTCAGTCTGCAAGGCTATCCGTGAAAAAGACAATACCCCGATAATAATTCTCACTGCAAGATGCGAACGCGATGACAAGCTCAACGGCATACTTCTCGGCGCTGATGACTACATAGAGAAGCCTTACGATATTGATATCCTGCTTGCAAAGATAAAGGGGATTTTCCAGCGCAGACTTGCAAGGGACATCATTACCGAGGGCAGCCTCGTCCTCGACCTCAACGCGGAGACCGTCACCAGGGACGGCGAGCCGCTCAGCATGACTATGAAAGAGTTCGCGCTTCTCAGACTGCTCATCGAGAATAAGGGACAGACTATGAGCAAAGAGCAGCTTTTCAACAAGATATGGGGCTCGGACAGCGAGTCCGAACCGCAGACACTCACCGTACACATAAAATGGCTCCGCGAGAAAATAGAGGAGGACCCGCGTACCCCGAAGCTCATAACAACGGTCTGGGGCAGGGGATACCGCTGGGAGGGCTGATATGAGGGTCTATTACAGATTGGTAGCCCTGACGCTGATAATAGCGTTCATCATAGCAGCTGCCGTCAATATCTCGCTGAGGGAAGGCTGCAAGTCGTATGCTGATGGACAGTACAAGGTCGATATCAGCCGTGTTGAGCATGAGCTGAAGGAAAACGGTGCTGCCGGCAGTCACCCCACGATAACAGGCGTTTACGAGTACGACGGAAGCGGTGATTTTTACAGTCCCGGCTCGGAATACGTCATACGCGAGATAAACGGCAAGGTCTACCGCATAGACTACAACAACGAAGCCTACGATATCCGCAGGAGCATCATAAAGGCCGACATCGCGCTTGCGGGAATGACACTGCTGATACTTGTGGTGCTGCTGTATATCGGCATAAGGATAATCCGTCCCTTCAACCGCATAAGGAAGCTCCCAGAGGAGCTCGCACGCGGCAATCTGAACGTGCCGCTCACCGAGACCAAGGGAAAGTTTTTCGGAAAATTCATCTGGGGACTTGATATGCTCCGCGAAAAGCTCGAAAACTCTCAGAAGTCAAAGCTCATGCAGGCGAGGTCGGAAAAGACTATGCTGCTGTCACTCTCCCACGATATAAAAACTCCGCTCTCCGCGATAAAGCTGTACGCAGGAGCACTTTCCCACGGGCTCTATCCCGATCCGGAAAAGCAGCGCAGTGCAGCCGAGAACATCTCGGTCAAGGCGGACGACATCAGCAGCTACATCGACGAGCTGATAAGCAGCCTCAGCGACGGCTTTATGGAGCTTACGGTCGAGAACACGGAATTCTACCTAAGCACGGTCATGGACAGGATAATCAGGTATTACCGCGACAAGCTCGATGCGGCTTCGGCAGGCTTCACCGTCGGTGAAATACGCGACTGCCTCATTGCCGGTGACCCGGACAGGCTCGAGGAGACCCTCCAGAACGTCATCGAGAACGCCATAAAATACGGTGACGGCAAGGATATCACAATAAGCTCATCTGACGAGGAGGACTGCCGCCTTATAACGGTATCGAACACCGGCTGCACACTTCCTTCCGGCGAGCTCCCGCACATATTCGAGAGCTTCTGGCGCGGTTCAAATTCCGAGGGCAAGCCCGGAAGCGGTCTCGGACTATACATATGCCGCAAGCTCATGAATTCGGCAGGCGGCGATATATTTGCAGAAACAGAGGACGGCATAATGAAGGTCACGGTTGTATGCCGCAAAGCAATAGGAGGTGCTGTATGAAGATAACATTCAGAAGGATAAAAAAGGGCAGTCCGGATATCGGCATTGTGAAGAACCTTTACACAAAAGCATTCCCGGCGGAGGAACGTGCGCCGTTCCTGCTGCTGCTGCTCCGCTCGTCAAAGCCCGGCATCGACTTCTGGTCGGTGGACTGCAACGGAAGGTGGGCAGGTATGCTCTATGTCGTGAGCCACAAGGACCTTTCCTATCTGTTCTATCTTGCAGTTGACAAGGACCTGCGCGGAATGGGTGTCGGAAGCGCGATACTCCAGGCAGCGAGAAAGCGCTATGCAGGAAGACGGCTCTTCCTTGCGATAGAGGAACTCGACGAGAAAGCGGAGAACTATCCGGAGCGCATCAGGCGCAGGGACTTCTACGTCCGCAACGGCTTCACCGAGCTTCACCGCAAGCTCAGGGAGGGACGTGTACTGTATGATATACTTGGATGCGGCGGTGACGTAAAGCCTGCCGAGTACAAGGCGCTGATAAAATGCTTCTCCGGCAGCATACTTCTGAAGTTTTTCACAATGGAATTTGTTGACTGATGCGGGAGGGCGGAGCGGAAGCCGAAGGCTTCTCCGTATCCTCATCCGTATCCTTATCCGTATCCGTATCCTTATCCTTATCCTTATCGGGTTTTTTGGGTTTCTGAAAAAACCGGTCGGTTTTTAAAATAACCGTCCGGTTTTTTTGCTGTCATTTTTTCCTGCCGAGCTCCCAGAAGGCAAGTGCGCTTGCGGCGGCAACGTTCAGGGAATCAACGCCGTGGGACATAGGTATCTTTATCGTATAGTCACAGGCGGATATCGTACAATCGCGCAGACCTTCGCCCTCTGTGCCGAGTATCACGGCAAGACGTTCCGCTTTTTTCAGTGCAGGGTCGCTGATGCTGACCGTATCGTTGCGGAGCGCCATAGCAGCGGTCACGAAGCCTTGCTTCTTCAGTTCCCTGATATAGTCCGGAGCGCCGGCTTTCATGTAAGTCCACGGTATACGCAGTACGGTACCCATGCTCACTCTCAGCGAGCGCCTGTAAAGAGGATCACAGCAGCCGGAGGTCAGCAGAACAGCGTCAAATCCAAGAGCGGCAGCCGAACGGAACACCGCTCCGACATTGGTCTGGTTCATAACATCTTCGAGCACTGCTATACGCGATGCGCCCGCGAGAACTTCCTCTGCGGAGGGAAGTTGTTTTCTCCTCATCGCACAGAGAGCGCCCTGCGTGAGCCTGAAACCGGTCAGCTGTGTCAGGACTTCGCTGTCGGCAGTATAGACCGGAATATCGCCGCAGGCTTCGATTATATCCGCCGCCTGACCTGTAATGTATTTCCTTTCGAGCAGCAGGGACATCGGCTCATAACCGGAGCTGAGTGCGGTCCTGATGACCTTCGGGCTCTCGGCGATGAATATGCCGGGATGCGGCTCAAACCAGCGAAGGAGCTGCACCTCCGCGGTCTGTGTATATGGGTAAAGTTCCGGCAGCGAGAGGTCGCTGATCTCAATTATCATACCGGTATCTCCTTTCAGTTTAAGTTCCGGCTCTTGCGGTACTGTGTCGGTGTCATGCCGGTCTCCTTCTTGAAGACGCGCATGAAGTTGTAGTAGTCGTAGCCGCACTTTTCTGCGATATCGGGCAGAAGCATGGACGTCGTAACGAGCAGTTTCTTCGCGCAGTTCAGGCGGCTTTTCTGAAGGTCCTGCATAAAGCTCACGCCGAACAGCTTTGTGTATATCTTGTGGAAATAGGACTTGCTGATGTTCAGTCTTTCGCAGCACATCTCGCCGTTCCAGTCAGTTTCGGGGTGGAGGAATATCTCCTTTCTGAGCTCTATCAGTTCGGAGTAGTGGAGATGCTCAGATAGCTGATTGTTGAGACTGCCGGCAAGTCCGGATATCATTCTGCCTATCATGTCGGAGGCGGCTTCAGCGGAAAGCTTTTCGCCTGCCGGAAGTATCTTAGTATCAGAACGCGCATAGACCATGTAGCGTTCATCTGTGTAAAAATTGCTGCGCCAGATACTTTCCTCGACTTCCTTGAGATAAGCTTCCGGACGCTTTTCGGGCGAGCGTCCCGAGCCAGTCATGACGAAGCTCTTTTCGCCGAATTTGAACAGCTTTTCGCGGCTTGTACAGGACTTTGAGAGAACATCTGCGAAAGCCGCAAGGTATTTGTCGCTCTCAACGTAGCCGCTGTCATTTTCGATATTGCGGAGCCCTCCGGCTGAGATAGCGACGATGTAAAGAAGCTCACCGTTATCAGCTGCACTTTTACAGAGCTCGTCCCACATATCACCGCTCTGTTCAAAGATATACAGACCCGTGAGCTCATCTCTCGACTGAACGAGCTTGCGTCGGTAGAGCAGACGTTTCAGTTCATTCTGGGTGCAGAGGAATTTCAGTGCGTTGTTGACCTCGCGGCAGTAGCGTATGAATTCCAGATTGAAATCGTCCGCGACATCGTTTACCTCGAGCGCGATATAGCCGAAGCACTGGTCCTGAAAATGAACGGGCAGTATGAACGCAGAGGTCGGAGCTTCCTTGTCGATAGCTGCCGGAAGTATCTCGCTGAGAGGGAAGGTCATTCTGCTGCCCTCAGAGCCGATGAGGTACATCATGTCGGAATAGCCCTCCGTGCGGTACTCCCTGCCGCTGCTCGTCTGCATGACAGCGTCCCAGTCGTCGCAAAGGCAGAGGAAAAGCCTTTCCGTGCCGAAGCGTGAGGAGTCCATGAACTTGTACTGCATCTCGAACATACGCATAGTGAAGTCGTTGAGGGTCGCAGCCTCGTAGAATGAGGCGGATACAGTGCAGTCAAGTATCCCTTCGTCCGCAATGATGCCGAGGTCCTTTGCGCTTATGGTCTCGCTGTTGGAATTGCACCCGCAGCTCTCACGCCTGAGAAGAACTCCACGCTCGGTGCACAGCGGTTCGGAAGTCCTGCCGGTCATAGCCTCGAAGAGCCTGCACATCGCACGTCTTCCGAGAGTTTCCTGCGAGGTCTGGTAGGTCGTGACCGCCGGAACGTGCAGCCTTGATTCGTTGAAGCCGTCATAGCCGGTAACGATTATATCCTCCGGTACGGAAATGCCTCTCTCCGCAAGCGCATCGCAAAGTGCGACCGCCATGGTGTCATTGCAACAGACCACACCGTCCGGAGCTTTCCTTCTGCCGGAAGCAATATCCTCCGCAAGCTCCTGAGCGGACCATATCCAGAAGTCGCCGTAGATGATATCGTCCTCACCGGCGGAAAGTCCTGCCGACCGCAGAGCATCGGCAAAGCCCTCCGCTCTGTTGTGCGCGACCCTTGTTCCGTCCGGACCGGTAAGGCACAGCAGCTTACGGCAGCCGTGACCGTATATCAGGTGAAGGGTTATCTCCGTTATCTCAGCCCGGTCATCGTACCAGACGGAAAGTCCGCTTTCTTCCTCCGCGCCTATGCGGACGATCGGTTTCCGGAAGTTTTCGCGGAGGCAGCCTTCTATGTATTCGTAAAAGTATTCAGAGGAGAAAGTATAGGGGGCGAAGATCAGACCGTCAAGCTGTTCAGGACTGAGAGCGCTGAAAAGGTTCCTCTCGCCGAAGCGGACCTTATCGTTGTAGCACTCCTCGTTGAGTGTGAAGATGAAGGCACTGTATCCGAGATGCCGCATCTGTTCGAGAATACCCGAAAGCAGGAGCCTGTTATTCTTCTTGTATATCCTTCCCATGATTATGCCGATGTACTTCTTCCTATCCAAGACATACACCTCCCTTGTAAATAGTGTACCACATTATAGCTAAAAATGCAAGGTTTGAATCTGAATAAGTTCAATTATTCAGCAGTCATCACTTTTGGAGTGCCGGAATATTCCTTACCTCCCGCATATCGGAGTTTTTCAGCACCGCAAGTGTGCACAGCTGTGGACAAACTGCAAGTTTTAGGATAGAATAAGCCATTTTAATTATGAACAAATTATGATATTATAAGATAAACTGAAATATCAGGGCTTGGCACATGGTGACTGCACTCACTTTCTGCCGCTAAAAGCCTTGTATCTTTCAGGGGGACAATCAGATATCAGCCATATCTGCATTTGGGTTGACAGGTATGGCTGCCGTCTCAGGCATTAAGAAACGTGAAATTATTTAGGAGGACATTAAGATGAAAATTTCAAAGCTTTTAGGTGCATTCCTTGCACCGATGATGCTTATACAGTCGATGCCGTCAATGACCGTCAGCGGTTCTTCGGAGGAGAATACCATGCGTGACATTACAACTATGGAACTGGTGCGCGATATGGGTATCGGCATCAATCTCGGAAATACTTTTGAAGCGTGCGGCGACTGGATAGCGGACGTTGACAAACAGTGGGGCGACGGCATACTTACCGTTGAGGAGTACGAGACTGCGTGGGGAAGTCCCGTCATCACAAGGGAAATGATACAGGGCATGGCTGACGAGGGCTTCGGCGTAGTAAGAGTACCGGTAGCGTGGTCTAACCTCATGGGCGACAACTACAAGATAAGCCCCGACCTGGACGCGCGTATCCACCAGATAGTTGACTGGGTGATCGACGCGGATATGTACTGCATCATCAATATCCACTGGGACAACGGCTGGGTGAACAAGTTCCCCGAGAACAAGACCGAGTGCATGGCTCGCTACGAGTCGATGTGGACACAGATATCCGAAAGCTTCAAGGACTACGGAGACTACCTCATGTTCGAATCCCAGAACGAGGAGCTCGGCTGGGAATCTGTATGGAATCCATGGGGCAGCACTGACGGCAAGGCTGAATCCTACGGCCTTGTAAACGAGATAAACCAGAAGTTCGTGGACGTGGTAAGGAATTCCGGCGGAAACAATTCCAAGCGTCACCTTCTGATATCAGGCTATAATACCGGATTTGACCGCACCTGCGACCCGCTTTTCAAAATGCCTAACGACCCTGCGAACCGCATGGCTGTTTCGGTACACTACTACACACCTGCCGGTTTTGCTATCCTTGAAGACAAGGACGAGAGCTGGGCGAAGGCTCGTTCCACATGGGGCACTGCCGACGATTACAGAGAGCTAAATGAGCAGATGGACATGATGAAGACAAACTACATCGACAAGGGCATACCGGTCATAATCGGCGAGTACGGCTGTCCCACAAAGGGCAAGGAGAGCGCTTCCGTAAGACTTTTCCTCAGCTCTGTCTGCAAGGCTGCTTTCGAGCGTCATCTCTGCCCTGTGCTCTGGGCAACTCCTGATTCCAAGCAGGACGACGGCACTATCATCAAGGGACACTATGACCGTGCGACCTGCAAGCTCGTAGACCAGGAGCTCAAGGCTCTCTACAACGAGATATGGGACAGGTCGGCACACCGCACCAGCAAGCCTGAGCCTGTTGAAGGCGATGTGAACGGCGACGGCGAGTTCACCGTATCGGACATCGTAGTTATCCAGAAATGGCTCCTTGCAGCCCCCGACACATCTCTTTCCGACTGGGAGGCTGCTGATGTCTGCAAGAACGGCAGGCTTGACGTTTTCGACCTCTGTCTGTTGAGGAGAAAGCTCTTTATTAGCATCAGCTAACGTGCGCTGATTGACAAGCTATCATAAGTATGTTATAATATTAACAGCGGGCAGTTGGATTTATCCGGCTGTCGGTTACCGTAAAATCATGTTTTCGGACAGCAGAGAAAATTCCCTGCTATCGGACGGCTGTTGATATTGTACACTATAACTCCGTCCGTACTATCTGCGGGCGGAGTTTTTTGCGTCCGGAAGGAGGCAATATGGAAAACAAGCGCATTGCCGTTGCGGCTATCGTCATTGACGAGCCCGAGGCGGCGGTGGAGGTCAACAGCGTCCTCCACGACCACAGCGATATAATCATCGGACGAATGGGTCTGCCATACAAGGAGCGCGGCATCTCTATCATTTCCGTTGCTCTGGACGCTGAACCGGACGTCATAAGCAGTCTCACCGGCAGACTCGGACAGATAAGCGGCGTTTCCGTAAAGGCTGCCATTTCAAAGAAATAAGGAGGATATTATTATGTATGATATGCGATCAATGAAGGCTGAGGAATTCATCAGCGACGAGGAAATTCTCGATACCCTTAAATACGCCGACGAGCACAAGAACGACCTTGAACTCATCGAGCAGATACTCGACAAGGCACGCCCGAAAAAGACCGGAAGGGGAGTGGAGTGCGCCGGACTTTCCCACCGCGAGGCAAGCGTTCTCCTTGCCTGCGAAGACCCCGAAGTTATTAAGAAGATAGATGCACTTGCGCGTGAGATCAAGCAGGCTTTCTATGGCGACCGCATCGTTATGTTTGCACCGCTCTATCTCTCGAACTACTGCGTGAACAAGTGCGTTTACTGTCCCTATCACGCTCAGAACAAGGAGATACCGCGAAAGAAGCTGACACAGGACGAGGTGCGGAGCGAGGTCATCGCACTTCAGGATATGGGTCACAAGAGACTTGCTATCGAGGCAGGCGAGGACCCCGTGAACAATCCTATCGAATATATCCTTGAATGTATCAATACTATCTATTCCATAAAGCACAAGAACGGTGCTATCCGCCGCGTGAACGTCAACATCGCTGCGACCACCGTTGAAAACTACCGCAAGCTCAAAGAGGCTGGCATCGGCACATATATTCTCTTCCAGGAGACCTACCACAAGGCAAGCTATGAGGTTCTCCATCCTGCCGGACCCAAGCACAATTACGCATACCACACAGAGGCTATGGACAGAGCTATGGAAGGCGGCATCGACGATGTAGGTCTCGGCGTTCTCTTCGGTCTGGACAAGTACCGCTATGAGTTCGCAGGACTTCTCATGCACGCCGAGCATCTCGAAGCTGTTCACGGCGTAGGTCCACACACCATAAGCGTTCCGCGTCTGAGAAAGGCTTCCGATATCGACCTCAAGGACTTCGACAACGGCATCGACGACGAGACATTCGCAAAGATAGTCGCCTGCATCCGCATCGCTGTTCCGTACACCGGCATGATAATCTCCACCCGTGAGAGCGAGGAGTGCCGTGCGAAGGTCATCGGTCTCGGCGTATCACAGATATCCGGCGGTTCAAGAACTTCCGTCGGCGGCTATGCCGGCTATACTCCCGAGGAAAGACCTCACGATACCGAGCAGTTCGACGTTTCCGACCAGCGTTCACTCGACGAAGTTGTTAAGTGGCTCATGGACATGGGATATATCCCGTCATTCTGCACCGCCTGCTACCGCGAGGGACGTACCGGCGACCGCTTCATGGCGCTCTGCAAGGTAGGTCAGATACAGAACTGCTGCCACCCGAACGCACTCATGACTTTGCAGGAATACCTCACTGACTATGCTTCCCCTGAGACCAGAGCAGTCGGCGAAGCTCTAATTGCCCGCGAGATACAGAACGTGCCCGACGAAAAACGCCGTCAGCGCGCTATCGAGTACCTCGACGAAATTAAGAACGGCGGCAAGCGCGATTTCAGATTTTAAAAGCAAAGCTCCCATTAAATGGGAGCTTTCTATTTGTATGGTATATTCTTGTCAATTGAGGAACGGGAGCCACTCTTTGACCTTTTTATATTTATCGGTGGCTTCGTTGGCGGTATTGTATGTATCGAGGACTTTTGGAAGGACAAAAATGATGAGCAAGGTCAATATGGTGCAGGTGATTATCGAAATTATCAGAGCCGCCTTGCAGAGATTGCGGTTCATAGGTATGCGGCACTTTACCGTGCCGATAATAGCAAGGATAAGTCCTATCGGCGGACAGAGTATGGAGAATATCATCGCGCATACGGCAAGCGCACCGTTATCAGTGTTCTCCTTTGCCGGCATTGCCGGAAAAGGCGGAGCGCCGCAGTACGGGCAGGTCTGAGCATTCGGGTCTACCGGCTTTCCGCATTCGCTGCAAAAGGCGGTCTGCTGTTGGCTGACCGGCGCACCGCAGGCAGGGCACACATCTTCGCCGCCGCTCAGGATATTTCCGCATTCACGGCAGTAAACAGGCTGAGCGCTGACTGCCGGAGCTCCGCAGTTGGGACAAACGGGACTGCCGGACGGGACACTTTTGCCGCATTCGGGACAAATTACCGTATTCGCAGCCGGCTCAACATGAGTGCCGCATTCCGGGCAGAAGGAAGCGCCCGGTCTCAGCGGTCTGCCGCATTTTGTACATATTTGTTCTGACATAATTCTATTCATATCCTCGTGATATCAAAAGTATCAAATAAGCCTGAAAGCTTTTTGATGTGGTAAGACAATGTGCAGTCTTTATCAATAGTTACGGTTATTTCTTTGTAGTGAGAGGATTCGCCGTTCTTTTCAAATCTAATAGTATGAATTCCGCGCTTGACATAGAATACAGGGATATCATTATTTACCTCGCCGTCCTGCAGGCTGCATAATATCTCCCCGTCAAAATAAACATTGGTAGAATACGTTCTTGTCGGATTGAGCTGATTCTCGACAGTAAACTTTAATTTGACCTTGTATTTATCACTTTCAGTAGGAGCTTCTGTTGCTTTCACTGCATTTTGGGTCGGTTCTTCTGAAAACTTTATTTTGCTGGTCTCTTCTTTGGGAACGAGAGCGTCGTTTATAGGATTTTCGTTTGTAAATGCCGTTGATTCTGTTTTGCCGGAATCACTCGATTTGTCACGGTGCAGTAAATAATTTCCGCCTATCATACCGACACCGGCAAGGATAACGATAAGAATAATAGCTATCACTGATCCGGCGTGCGACTTCTTAGGCGCAGGGGTCTGCTGAGGCTGCTGCTGATACACAGGAGCCTGAGCCATCTGTCTCTGCACCATAGGATTGGGCGATTTGCAGTGAGGGCACACCGGTGCCTTGTCGCTTATCTGTTTTCCGCATCTCGGACAAAAAATCATTGCCATAAAAATTACCACCTTATGTATTATTCGTGCTGCACACTTTATCTGTGCTGCTAAGTATATTATAGCACATCAGCTGAATAAGTCAACACCATTCGCGCCGTAAACCTTACCGTTCACGACATTTCAGATGCACTTGACATCTCGTTCGTGTTGTGCTAAAATGTTTACGGCAGAAATAAACGGAGGTAATTAATATGTATTATTTGCTTGCAGCACTTATGGATTCCGCACCGGTAACCGGTGATGATTTCCCGAAGGAAAAGCTTTTCACAGTCATCGGCATCGCTGTTGCGGTCATTGTGGCTATCAGTATACTGTCTTTCGTCCTCAGCAAGAAGCAGGACGACAGTGACAAAGACGACAAACAGGATAAGGATCAATAATCAGGCTGTCCCTTCGCATATACTTTAAAAAAATATGCGGAGGGATAATAATGTTATGCAGTCTCGATGAACTCAGGCGGAAGGAAGTCATTGACATTTCCACAGGTGAACGGCTCGGCTACATAGACGATGTTCGGTTCGACCTTGAAAGTGCGTCCGTGGAAGCCCTGCTGATATACGGCAGAGCTCGGCTTTTCGGAATTTTCGGCAGGGACGATGACATAAAGGTACCGTGCAGCGATATAAAGGTAGTCGGCAGCGACGTGGTGCTGATAAGCCGGACGGCTGCAAGTCTGCCGTCAATATCACCAAGCGACAAAAAGATTTCAGTTACAGGTTTGTTTAAATAAACGATGAGAAAACGCTTGCAATTTCTGTCAGAAAATGCTATAATATTAAGGCAATTCGCACGCTTGTACTTTCAAGGACCGGTGCGCTCAGTGAGCGTTGTCTGAGAGCTAAGTCAGGCGGAGGATTAATATTAACCAATTTTAAGGAGGACTACACCATGGGAGTAGTATCAATGAAGCAGCTTCTTGAAGCTGGCGTTCACTTCGGACATCAGACAAGAAGATGGAACCCGAAAATGGCTCCGTACATTTTCACAGAGAGAAACGGAATCTACATCATCGACCTTCAGAAGACAGTTAAGAAGCTCGAAGAGGCTTATATGTTCGTTCGCGACATTGCAGCTGAGGGCGGCGAAGTTCTTTTCGTAGGTACAAAGAAGCAGGCTGGCGATTCCGTTAAGGAAGAAGCTACAAGAGCAGGCGCTCATTTTGTAAACGCAAGATGGCTCGGCGGTATGCTCACAAACTTCAAGACGATCCAGACAAGAATCAAGAGACTTGAGCAGCTCCACACAATGGAAGAAGACGGCACATTCGCACTTCTCCCCAAGAAGGAAGTTGTTAAGCTCAACCTTGAGATAGAGAAGCTTGAGAAGTTCCTCGGCGGTATCAAGAACATGAAGAAGCTCCCCGCTGCACTCTTCATCGTTGACCCCCGCAAGGAGAAGATCGCTGTTGCTGAGGCTAAGAAGCTCGGTATCCCGATAGTTGCTATCGTTGATACAAACTGCGATCCTGACGAGGTTGACTACGTTATCCCCGGCAACGACGATGCTATCAGAGCAGTAAAGCTCATCGCCGGTACGATCGCTAACGCTGTTATCGAAGGCAGACAGGGCGGCGATGCTGAGGCTCAGGAGGCTCCCGCAGAGGAAGCTGCTGAAGAGGCTGACGCTGAATAATCATGAATTCAATGTAGGGGTTGGCGTCCCCGACAACCCGGAAATTTGGGACGTCGAGGCTTCCTTCCCCTATATCTTTTTAATACGAATAATTTATTTTTAAAATTTCAGGAGGTAATTACAATGGGCAAGGTTTCCGTTGCAGAAATAAAGGATCTTATGAAGTCCACAGGCGTTGGCATGATGGACTGCAAGAAGGCTCTCGAGGCTAACGACGGCGATATGGACAAGGCTATCGAGTTCCTCAGAGAAAAAGGTCTCGCTACACAGGCTAAGAAGAGCGGCAGAGCTGCTGCCGAGGGCGTTGTTACAGCTGTTGTAAACGGCAATGTCGGTGTTATCCTCGAGATCAACACAGAGACAGACTTCGCTGCTAACACAGACGATATCAGAAACTTCGTTGCAAACGTTGCAAATACTATCATTGAGAAGAATCCTGCTGACGTTGAGGCTCTCAAGGCTGAGACTATCAGCGGCGGTCAGAACACAGTAGGTGAGGTACTCACAGAACTCGCAGGAATGAAGATCCGTGAGAACATCGTTATCCGTCGTTTCGTAAGACTCGAGGGCAAGCTTGCTTCATATATCCACAACGGCGGCAGCATCGGCGTTCTCGTTAAGATGGACACTGACCTCTCTGCCGACCAGGTTGCTGCTGTCGGCAAGGACGTAGCTATGCAGTCCGCAGCTCTCAATGCTCCTTATCTCTGCCGTGAGCAGGTTCCTGCTGACGTTATCGAGAAGGAGAAGGAGATCATGATGGCTCAGATGGCTGAGGATCCCAAGATGGCTTCCAAGCCCGAGCAGGTTCGTGCAAAGATCGTTGAGGGTAAGGTTGGCAAGTACTACACTGAGAACTGCCTCCTCGAGCAGGCTTTCGTAAAGGACGACAAGCTCTCAGTTCAGGGCTATGTTGACGCTGAGGCAAAGAAGCTCGGCGGCTCTATCAAGGTCGTAGACGTTATCCGTTACGAGCGCGGTGAGGGTGTTGAGAAGAAGGAAGACAACCTTGCTGACGAGATCGCAAAGATGATCAAGTAATAACACTTACTGCTCCCATAACGGGAGCAGTTTTTGTATCATCAGTTCATAGAATGTTAATTTTTAGGGACGGTTTTTGTGCGATGCTAACAAAAATCGTCCCTTTATTTCTATGTTATTACTCTTGCGTAAAGATTTCTTTTGTGTTATAATTATAATAATATAGTTGTGCCCCGGATAGATTTCTGTGTATGCCTACGGGGCATAGTATGCTATTCAGTATAAGTATTTGTAAACTATTCCGCAGTATGTTAGAATATAACCAAGGATATATCCGGTACAGTTTACGCGAGGTGAAAATATGAACAACAGGATCAAGGCTCTGTCCGACTCTATCGGTAAAGTCATCGTTGGTAAGGACGACACAGTTATAAAGCTTATTTCTGCACTTCTCTGCGAGGGACACGTTCTCCTTGAGGACGTTCCCGGCGTTGGAAAGACCCAGATGATAACCGCTCTTTCACGCTCTATCGGCGGAAAATTCAATCGTATCCAGCTGACTCCTGACGTAATGCCATCCGATATCGCCGGCTTCTCGATGATTGACCCGAAAACAGGGGATTTCGTCTACCGTGACGGTGCTGTAATATGCAACTTTCTGCTCGCCGACGAGATAAACCGTGCCTCGCCGAAGGTACAGTCCGCTCTACTCGAAGCTATGGAGGAGCGCCAGATAAGCCTTGACGGCGTGACGCATACTCTTCCGCGTCCCTTCCTCGTTATGGCAACTCAGAACCCGGTCGAGACCTACGGTACCTTCCACCTTCCGGAAGCCCAGATGGACCGTTTCTTTATGCGCCTTTCAATGGGATATCCCGACAGCGCAGAGGAAATAGCAATACTCGAGCGCACGGAATTGAGAAACCCGATCCAGAATATCACCGAGCCTGCAATTTCCGTCGATGACGTCATCTCCATGCAGGACGAGGTCAAGAACGTCAAGGTCCACCAGCAGGTCAAGGAGTACATAGTAAAGCTCGTTTCCTCGACCCGTGAGGACAGAAATACCACCCTCGGCATCAGTCCGCGCGGAAGTATTGCTCTGTATAAGGCATCCAAGGCGTTCGCCTATATATACGACAGGGAGTACGTCACCCCTGACGATGTCAAGAAGGTCGCAGTTCCCGTACTCGCACACAGGATAATACTCTCGCCCCAGGGAAAAACAGCGTTCAGCAGTACGGACGAATACGTCGCAAATCTGCTCCGCACCTGTGAAGTTCCCTCGATGTCCAGATGAGGCGCATAATCCAGACCGTTCTCAGTCTCGGTGCGATAATCTATTTTGTATACCTGTTTACGTTCTATATGGACGGCGAGACCGGTGCAATAATCATCCTCTTTATGATAACCGCGCCGCTGCTCTCGTTCATTTTCGTCCTCTACGGAAGAAACAAGGTAAAGTTCACCGTCTACTGCGACGCCTATGTGAACAAGGGAAGCGAGCTGAAAGTCACGGTCAGGGCTGAGCGCACCGGAAAGCTTCCGCTCCCCATAATAACGGTCATACCGGCTGCCTCAGAGGTCTTTGTCCGGAACATCAAGCCGCGCAGGCTATGTATGTTCTCGGTACAGCGCATCGAATTCTCTTTCAATGTCACAGCAAAGACCGGCGGAAACGGCAGCATATACATAAAACAGGCGTATTCCTGCGGATTTCTCGGCTTCTTCCGCCTGAAGATGAAGACACCGCTCCCGGAAGCAGTTTCCGTCGGCGTTATCCCGGATATCCCCGAAATAAAGGCTTCTACCCAGCTTTTCAGAAACATTGCCGATGTCGTTATGACGAGCGATGAGGACGAGGACAACGATACCTCAATGCTATTCTCGGCAAATACCGCTCCAGGCTACGAGCACAGAGAGTACGTTCAGGGCGACCCTCTGAAACGCATCAACTGGAAGCTCTCATCAAAGAAGTCCAAGCTGATGGTGCGCCTTGACGAAGCAGCTTCGTCAGTCCAGCCGCTCATAGTCCTCGACCTGTTCAGAAACGTAAAGGCTGACCCGGAATATGCCGTAATTACGGAGGAAAAGCTCCTCCGTTCGGTATTCGGCCTCCTCACTGTCCTCGTGAAGCGCGGCATCGCCTGTCAGTTCATGTATTACAGCAGCGGCGGAGAGATAACCGTCGATACCGTTGACAATCCCGACCAGCCGGCGCAGATACTCCTTAAAGTCCTCGCCGTAACGGTCGAAAAGGAGCGCAGGATAAAGCTCGCCGGAAGTGCCGGAAACGTCTGCGCCTGCCTGCTTGCAACCACCGATGCGGGCGAGGGACTTTCATCAGTCATCGGAACGCTTGAGGACAGAAGCAGTGTAAGTATCCTCGGTGTGAGCGCCGAGAGTGCAAATGCTACCGGTCTGCCCTTCTGGTTCCTCGATGAGGACGATAACTATAAAATGGTATAAAATATGCAGGAAAGTGAAAATAAAAGATCACCAGTCGCGGACTATCTGATAAAGACGGTCTTTGACCCGGTGCTGTGGTACACCGTCATCGCTCTGTCGGCTATAATGTACCATTACTACGATCTGTACGCGTTCAGGTTCACAGTTGCAGCCTTTGCCGTGTCCTATACGCTGTTCAGACTTTTCGATTACATAAACAAGCACAGGCTAATCGGCACGGTGCTCTATATCGCTGCCGGATACCTGTTCTTTGCCGCAACGCAGGAATTCATCTCGCGCGGCTACCAATACTATGAGAAACTGATGAACAACCGTTCCATGAGCTACGGTCTCTGGTTCATCACACCGCAGCTTGCCCTGGACTACAACGTCTGGTATTCCTGCGCGACATTCATGCTGTTCAGCTTCTTCATGTGCTCGGTTATATACTATTTTACGCGCATAAGGTACAGAGTATTCATGAGCTTCCTTATCTTCATGATACCCTTTATCATATACGGCAAGGAGTATGAGCTCATGGAGATACCCTATGTGGTGCTACTCCTCACCGGCTACATCTTCCTTATGGTTTACTGCCGGCAGCTCCGCGGCGATGCGGAGACCGTCGTCGTCAGGAAAAAGCAGCTCTTTGCTTCCGCCGGAGTGTTCACGGTAATATTTGCGATAATCGCATCAGTAGTTCCGAAGCCGCAGATAAAGGAAGACCGTGAGGCTATCGAAACTCTCATCGCTGCCGAAAAATTCACCGACAGGCTCGTTGCGACCCTCAGCGCATTCAGAGGAACGAGCTCGGGTGGTCAGTTCAGACGTGTCAGCAGCAATACAAGGCTGTATTTGGCTAAATCAGATGAGCCGCTCCACTTCAAGGTCCGCACAATGACATACTATGACTATGCCTACGACACATGGAGTGCATCGCAGTCGGATTCAAGGGATTCCCGCGAGATAACGGCTCTCCCTGCAACACTTGATATACCGTCGGGAAAGCTTGCGGAGTCGATACTCCTCGCAGCAAAGCTCGACAGCGATTTTGCTCAGACATACGGACTAACCGAATTTACAGGCAAGGAGATAAAACTCCCGGAGGAACGCAGCGTTACGCTGTATTCCGTTTTCGATTCCGGAAAAGCCGTGCCGGTACCGCAGTATGCAAGGTCGGTGACCGATTCCTCCTACACGGGAGATTATTTGCAGATGATATCCGGACCGCTCCTCACAACAGGTCCAAGTATAAGAAACAATGATGATTTTACCTTCACGTACAGTGCCGATACTTTCTTCTCAGACAGCACGAACAAGGCGTTCATAGATGCTCTGTCCGGAAGCGATTACCGCAGGCTTCTCATGGAGGCGGAGTATATTCTTGATGCCGAGATGACGGAAGCTTATCATGAAGGCGAAGCGGAAAGGTACAGTTCTGCAAAGAGCGCATTGAAGATAATCGAAAACGAGCGCACTGTGTATCAGAGTGCTCAGGAACAGCTCAATTACGATGACCACGAACGTATCAGAAAGCTTGCCGCCAGCGTTACCTCCGGACTGCCGACAGAATACGAAAAGGCAAGAGCGCTGGAGATGTACTTCTTCAACAACGATTATAACTACGACCTCAACTATCTCAAATCACAGGGCGAGAACGTTGAGAGCTTCATATTCAACACCAAGAGGGGAGTATGCTTTGAATACGCCACTGCTATGATACTCATGGCGCGTTCCTGCGGTATCCCGGCACGTTACTGTGAGGGCTACAATATGCAGACTCTTTTCCCGAACAGCAAGCTCGGTACGAACTATACAATTACGGCTATGGACGCCCATGCTTACCCGGAGCTCTATATCAAGGGCTACGGCTGGACTGTTTTCGAGCCTACCATTTCGGACGGCACCCTCACGGAACAGCGTGAGGAAGGCAAGGAGTCCAACGGACTTGCACGCGCCGGAGTGATACTCCTCATAGCATCGCTGCTCGCACTTACGGCCTACATCGTATCGCCCTTCGTGATACATAAGATATTCATTTCAAGATGCAGGCGCAAGTCACCGGAAAAGGCTGCGATAGCTGTAATGCTGAGAATATGCCGCGTTTACAGTATAAGTCCCGAAAACACCTCACAGGAGGCTGAGGCGTATGTTAAGGATTACAGCGGTGCAGACATCTCTGAAGCTGTCGTCCTCTTTGACGCAGCTGCATACGGCGAAGCAAAACTCTCGCCGGCAGACCGCGAAAAACTCATTGGCATATACATCACTTCATACGAAGCTTACCGCGAAACAAGGAAGCGCAGCAGACGCTTCCGCCTGAAACGATCATAAGGAGGGATCATTATTTCTCATTTGCTCAAAAGAGCTGCCGGAGCATTTCTCGCGGCAGCAGTGATAGCGTCAGGAGCGGCAGGGAACTGCTGCTCACTGAACACCTTTGCCGCCGACAGCTATACATCATGGAGCCAGCTCGATGAAAGATGGTCGGGCATAAGCCTCGCAGGAACCTACACTATCGGCAATTCAGGCTGCCTTATAACTTCGCTCTCGATCATGGCTATGCACTCCGGTTCGATCGACGATGCAGCGCTGAAAAATCTCGGTATCTCGGACGTTTCCGACTTCAATCCCGGTGTGCTCGCAAAAGCGTATACTGCAAGAGGAGGCTTCAACCAGTGGGGCGGCATCGCAAGCTGGGGAACTATAAGCCAGATAATCCCGTCTGTGACCTTTATCACAGACAGCCATTTCAAGAGCGCTGACGCTGACGGCATCGCGGCGGAGATAAAGGAGCTCATGGCTTCCGGACAGCATATCATCATGAACGTCAACGGTCATCACTGGGTGTATGTCGAGGGCGTTGCTGACGGCGAGATCTATATGTTCGACCCTGCCTGTGACGTCAGGGTAGTCACCGATTACTACACGCTTGCCGGCTGTAATGAATACTGGGCTCTAAAGGGCAAAAATCCGGCACCGCCCGTTGACATGACCGGTGTTATACACAAGGAGGAGATAGAACCTGCTGAATACTTCTGCACTGCCGCAACAGCCGATGTTTACAGCGACGTAAAGCCGGAAAACAGGCTGTTCACGCTCAATTGCGGAGATGTTGTAACAGTATCCGCTCTCGCAGACGGCATGGCTGAGCTTACTGACAGCTATGGTGAGACAATCGGCTGGACAAGCCTTGATGCACTTTCCGCGGCAGGCGATGAACCCGAACTCGCCCCCGGAGATATCAACGGCGACGGCTGTGTAGACGAGATCGACCTTGCTCTGCTCAATGACTATCTCAGCGCTGCGGAAGCACGTCCGGAGGGCGTTTCCGTGCTCAGAAAAAGCGAGGCTGCTGCCGCAGACCTCAACGGTGACGGCACTGCCGACAGAGGCGATGTTGCCGCTTATCTTTCCGTGATATGCGGATAATTCTTGACTGGAGGTTTTACTGTAATGGAATGGACTGAGGTCGGTATCTATACTACGGCTGAAGGAATAGAGCTTCTCTGCTCGAAGCTTACCGATATCGGAATAAAGGGCTTTGCTATACGCGATGCCGCAGATTTCAACGAATTTCTCGAAAACAAGAACGGTCAGTGGGACTACATTGACGATGACCTTATGGGACTGTCGGAGTGCGAGACCTGCGTAACGGTCTACCTTCCCTCAAATTCTCAGGGCGCTGATATGCTCAATGACATACGCAGGACGCTTGCGGAAATGAAGGCAGGCGACCCGGAGGGCGTTTACGGAAGGCTCGAAGCTGAGCTTTCAAGCATACGCGAGGAGGACTGGGCTAACAACTGGAAGCAGTATTTCAAGCCGATAGAGGTCGGCGAAAAGCTCGTTATCAAGCCTTCGTGGGAGGATTATGCCGGTGACGGCACAAGGACTATCCTTGAGATAGACCCGGCATCAAGCTTCGGAACAGGTCAGCATCACACGACCCGTCTCTGCCTTGAACTGCTTGAAAAGAGCATAACCCCCGGCGACAGACTGCTTGATATGGGCTGCGGAAGCGGTATCCTCTCCATAGGGGCGATGCTTCTCGGTGCAGGCAGCGCCGTTGCTGTTGATATTGAAGAAAACTCTGCCGCTGCAGCTGCCGACAACGCAGCAAAGAACCACATCGATCCGTCGCTCTACAAGACGTACTTCGGAAACGTTATCACTGACGCTGACTTTGCGGACAGCATAGCGGAGGAGTATGACATTATTACAGCAAATATCGTTGCTGATGTTCTCATTGCCATGAAGGACTATTTCTTCCGCTGTCTCAGAAAGGGCGGAACGCTCATAGTTTCGGGTATTATCGAGGAGCGTATGGACGAGGTCATAAACGCGCTCATTGCTGCCGGATTCAGTTCTCCGGAACCGAATATCTGCGAGGGCTGGGCTGCGGTAAGGCTCATAAAGTGAGCTGACAGCCGGAAACGGAAAAAATAACCATTTTTTTCACCGCGTCTATTGCTATTTTCATAATTATGTGTTATAATGAATAAGTCGGCTGCCGGAAATGCCGGGAGCCCTTGTATGCGCGGAGTATTTTTTTACAAGGAGATTGATAACATTGGGACTTTTTAAAAAGAAGAATCAGCCGGTCGAGGAAGAAGTCAAGAACCCTGCCGAAGACCTTAAACTGATCATACTCGATAAGCTCAACGAAAAACTGAAAGGCACTCTTTACGATAACTGCATCATCATGCCGAAGGGATTCACCATTGACGTCCAGATCGGAAGACATGACGAAAAGGACGATATTAAGATCTATCAGGTAATTTTCATCGTCAAGAACGACGACTTCGACGAGCCGCTCATCGACCCCGTTGATTCACAGGGAAGAACTGACGAAGAAGCTGCTCAGATGGCTGCCGATATTTTCTATGCAGGTGTATGGCACCCCATTGACCAGTCTATAAACAAGAGAAATCCCGTTCATTTCTCAGTCGATTACCTCAGACAGCACTACGATTTTGATATGTACTGCCAGTCCGTTGTACGCATCGGCGTAAAGGACAAGCAACCCGTCATGATAATGGCTTACATCAAGGACGAGATCGCTAAGTACCTCGGCTCGAAGAAGTATTACTGGATTAGGGTATATCTCGCAAAAATGGGCGAAAAGAAGATCATCGAGGTCCGTGTGAACGGCTCCGTATGTCCCGACCTCGGCAAGCTCTTCGAGGAATATGTAAATACATGGGACGATTCAAGCGTTTTCGTGTGCGAAAAGCAGTACGCAATATTCGTACAGCGTGAAGACGACAAGTGTCCCTTCAATAAGCAGACCGTCATCGAGGCTGCAAGAGAGGCGATCAGCCGCATGGTCAAGATCGAGAAGCGCGAAGATTACGAGGCTATGAGTCAGAAGCTCGAGGAAATGACCGGTGATAAGGATCTTGCCGCTGAAATCAGAATATTCATACCCGAAGTATTCGCAAAGCTCACTCTCGGTTACAGAGAGGGCGACAGCCTGTTCCTCATGGAAGGCGAGGGCGATGATGTTTCACAGATAGAGTTCAAGAAGACACAGCTCCGTTCGTATTTCTACATTCAGCAGGCTGTTCTCGAATTCTTCAACACAAGGCCTCCTCAGGAAGACGTTACAAGAATAGTTACCAACAGCGTTGCGTTCCGCGAGCTGAAGAAGGCTATCGAGCAGGGCAAGGAGAAAGGTATGGAAATACAGCCCTCAGACCTCTTTGTTCCAGGCACTTCTTACAAGATCAACTCACAGAATTACAGGGTCTGGTAAGCCTCTGACTGCAAATGGGGAACGGTCGTCCGTTCCCCGTAAGCAGTATCCGACAATATTCCGCATAAATATCACTTGAAACTTCTTGCAAACCCACCGCTTCTGTGATATACTGATAATATGATATGCGCCTGTAGCTCAGTGGATAGAGCATCGGCCTCCGACGCCGTGTGCGCTGGTTCGACTCCAGTCAGGCGTACCATATCGTCATGACTAAATGTATGACAATGCAGAAAAAGCCTGAAATATCGGGCTTTTTTGCTGCCCGAATTTCAGAAAAGTTGTTGAAAAAATGAGGGATGACATTGTGGTGTTTTAAGGCTTTTTAGGGAGTTGAACCCCCACAAAGGTAGTTTTGGAGCTTTTCAAAGGTCGATATACCGGCTAATCTCAGATTTTTCAGCTAAAAATAGTACACAAAGTTTCGGACTCGGTTTTAGTGGTTTTCACGAAATATGAAAACACTGGAATCGAGTCCTTTTTTGTTTCCTCGGAAACCAAGTGATAGAAAACCTATCAGCGATTTGTGAGCCTTTGTGACGGTATCGATGGCAGGTCGGGATACTACACCACCGAATGCAACTAAAACCGCTGTGAACGATTTTTGAGCCTCCTGTGGCAGATACATAGAAAGCAGATCACGCCTGCTGTCTATGGAATAATCATGCCAGGAGGAAAATATATGAATAAATATGATCAACATGGACGAGGCCGAGAGTCTTGTCAAAAATGCTATCGACTCAAAAAAATATCTTGCCAGTTCAATACATCTTATGTGGACTTTTTCGATGGCAGCAGATAAAATGTTAATACGAGTGGGATAATCAATTTGCATATCAACGAATCGTTTAAAACGTTCATAAAAAATATATTAAATATTCACTGTATTATGATATAATAAAAATGATAAAATATATGATCGATCAGAGGTGAATAATTATGTTAAAAAGAAGTGATATGATATCGTGCATACTCTGTTATGATGCGCCTTGCAGCAGCGCCTGTAAAGCGCTCGAACCGGATAAAGCTTTGTTAAGCGTTTGGTTTGATAATCAGAACACTGCGGCATTGAAGCTGCCTGAGAATACACCTTGTTTTAACTGCAATGCACCGTGTGAGAAACAGTGTGTCAGAAGGGGTAACGTGCCTGTCAGAGAACTTATAAGCAGGCTGATTAATGAGGTGCGCCCTCAGGCTGGAACAACGCTTCCGGAAAATGAAGATGCACTGAAATGTGACATATGTGGTATCCCGCTTGAAAATCCGTTTTTGCTGTCGTCATCAGTAGTTGCATCCGGTTATGATATGTGTGCAAGAGCTTTTGAGGCAGGGTGGGCAGGAGCGTGCTACAAAACTGTCTGTTCGATGGATATACTTGAGACTTCACCGCGTTTTTCGGCAGTTACCAGCGATAATGGCACGCTCGCAGGATTCAAGAATATCGAGCAGCTTTCTGTCAACACTGTTGAGGAAGATATGGCTGTTATAAAACGTTTAAAGAGCGATTATCCTTCAAAATTCATTATGGTATCGATAATGGGGCAGGATGAGGAGGAGTGGATGAGTCTTGCTGAATTATGTGAGAAAAACGGTGCGGATGCTGTTGAACTCAACTTTTCATGTCCTAATATGCAGGAGGAAGAATTAGGCTCAGATATCGGACAGGTGCCTGAACTTGTGGAAAAATATACAAGAGCAGCAAAAATGAAAACCACTGTACCTGTATTAGCGAAGCTTACGCCTAATGTTGCAAGTATGCTGCCGGCAGCTGAAGCGGCATTCCGCGGTGGTGCGGACGGAATAGCTGCAATCAATACTATCAAGAGTATCACCTCGGTCGATCCGGTCACCTATGTTTCGTCACCTGATGTAAACGGGAAATCGGCTGTTGGCGGTTACAGCGGAAATGCTGTCAAGCCCATAGCGCTGCGATTTATCTCAGAACTTGGTCACGCTCCCGGTCTTAATGGACGCCATATCAGCGGAATGGGCGGTATAGAGACATGGAAGGATGCTCTTGAATTCATTCTCCTCGGGGCGGGTTCAGTACAGATAACGACTGCTGTAATGCAGTATGGGTACAGAATAATAGATGAGCTTAAAAGCGGACTGAACTATTATCTTACTCAGAGAGGCATAAAATCAATAAAGGAACTCATAGGCTCTGGACTTGATAAGGTAAGTGATACGACAGACGGCCTTGAAAGAAATACGATACTTTTTCCTGAATTCAATGCTGAAAAATGTATCGGCTGCGGAAGATGCTTTATCTCCTGCAGTGACGGCGGACATCAGGCTATTAGATTTGAAGGCCGCAGACCTAAGCTGAACGGTAAAAAATGTGTCGGATGTCATTTGTGTCTGCTTGTATGTCCGGCTGATGCGATAAGTCCTTGCAGGTTAAGGAAAAAGACATTCTGAGTATTATCAATGCCATTAAGCATATGTTTGATTCTGGAGGCAGACGAAACAAAAAACTAATTGCACTAATGACCACAGTAGTACATGAGACGAAGATGGTATGGCCGTTTGGAAAATCTTATAATTACGATACTGATAAAGCAATGAAATAGATGCAAGTCTGATTCCCGGTAGTGAAAGGATGGTAAACATATATGAATAAGGTTGAGTATAAACAGTATGACAGTTCGTATGAAGCTGAGGCATTAAAGGTTTTCACAGATTCTTTTGTTAACTATCCTCTATTTTGGGGAGTTTTTAAAGACCGGTTCAAGTCAGAAATAAAGCTGCGCAGTTTTTATGAGGTTCTGATGAAAGGGATATTCAAAGCCACTATCCGCAAGTATGACTGTTATGTAGGTCTTGCTGACGGGAAGGCTACAGTTATCGTGATCGTTGAGAAACCGTCTGACAAAACAGTTGGTTTCTGGGATTATGCTGTAAGTGGAATGGCAGGTGTTATAGCGAGGATAGGGCTTACAGATACCCTAAAGTATATGGAACTGTCAGATAAAACGGAAACTGTTGTTAAAAACATTACCAACCCCCGCTGGCATTTGTATTTTCTGGCCGTTGATCCGAAATATCAGAGCAGGGGAATCGGAACAGGTGTGATACAGGATTTCCTTATCCCTTTGGTGAGATCAAATGGCGGAGATTTAATTACTGTAACTACCAATTCTGAGAAAAACGTTGGCTTTTATATTAAAAACGGCTTCTCACTTGTTAAAGAAGAAACGCTTGCATACAAAGAAAAATCTATCAGAAACTGGACTTTCAGAATGGATCTGTGAAGGAGCTGGAGGATAACAAATGAATACAGCATTGATACATACAGAATATATCAGAGCGGTTAATATTTCACGCATTCTTTATGCTCATGACAGGATATAGGATGAAGGCGATTAATTATTCTGGATAGATGCTTTTTGTTCGTTTGTTAAATTTTACTAAATATTACATTTAAAATTCTATATTAATAATTCTGAATCTTAACATTTTGTTCGCAAAAATTGTAAGTATTAATGGTAAAATGATAATATATTATATAAGACAAAGCCTATGCTAAGACTTTGTCAGGAGGAGTGGAATATGAATAAATCAAGATTAACTGCAATTCTGAGTGCAGCAGCAACAGCGCTCTCAATGACCGGAATGACTGGCTATGCAGCGGATACAGCCAGCGAAAAGACCGTAGACCAAATGCTGTCTGAAATGACAACAAAGCAAAAGGTTGAGCAGATGATCGCAATTACTCTGCGTCCCTGGACCGGAGGCGAGAAACAGGACAACCTTACTTCGCTGAATCCGGAACTTACAAAGCTGATCCGGGAACATAATTTCTCCGGTGTTACACTGTTTGCTCCAAATATTGAAAGTGCTGAACAGTGTGCTGAGCTTACTGACCAGATACAGCAGGCTGCATTAAGCAGTGAATGCGGTATCCCGATGCTGATATGTGCAGATCAGGAGGGCGGTTCGATATACCGTATCGCAACAGGAACTCTTACCTGCGGCAATATGGCTAATGGTGCGGCCGGTGATCCGGCACTTGCCGAAGAAAATGCAAAGATACTCGGAAATGAGATGATGTCGGTCGGTATTAATACTGATCTGGCTCCGGTACAGAGCGACTTTGAAGAAGCTTCAAAGCGTCTGGCTGAAGCACAAATGGCACTTGACCGTATAAACACGACTGTCGAGTTTGAGGCTGATATATAAAGCGTTTCCGTAATCAGGCAGCTTTCTATAACAGCGGAGCGAGGTATATAGTTTCAAGCTCTCATAGTTATCGGAGTTATTATATTGTTATTCGTTATCAGTTAAGGTGTATAGTCAAATACTGAAACTGTTTGAAGCAGTAATACAAAGATGATCGCAAATCATCGCTGTCTGATTAAAAAACCTTATTCCGCAGTGGTATATCGGGTTAAAGCTTATCCCTAAAGCTCGAAAACGTCATTGTTTATGGTTATTGGAGTAGTAAAGCGTTATTCATGACTTTTTAGTTTGAGTTCAAGGGCTAAGTTACAAGCCGACCAAGTGGTCTATATTCTATTGCGGCTTCAAGGCAGCCGAGGTTCGGTTTCAAGCTGTTTTCTATAAAGGAGCTAAATATGGCGGAAGATAAGGATTTTGAAGAAAGAGGATACAAAAGATATCCTCCATTTTTACCTTTTACAGTAACTCAGGCTGAATTATCCGATGTTTTCTGAACCTGTCGCCGATCCGTCCGGTATTCATACTGCGGCGGAGGCTGTCCTGCTCTCGGCGGACTTTATTCCCACAAACACTGAACCTTTTCGGCTCAGATGTAATATCAAATCTCGTTCAGAGCTTTGAAATGCTTGGCGTTACTCTTATACAACCTGCGGAACACCTGATAATTACGGTCATAGACTGCTTTATTCTCCATGTTGGGACGATAGACAGCCTTGACAGGTATCATTTTACACGCTTTTTCCGGTGAATCGATCATTTTCATTCCAAGTGCTATAAGTAAAGCAGCGCCGACCGTTCCAGAATTCTGCGGATTGTCAATCGTTTCGATTACTCTGCCTGTGATATCCGCAAGCATCTGACAGGTCACGGGGGAAAGCGCACCGCCTCCGACAAATCGTATCGTATCCGAGGTTTTTATCTTTGCTGATTCGCACTCAAGCAGCCAACGCAGATGAAAACAGATTCCTTCCAACACTGCTCTTATCATATCTCGTTTTCCGGTTTCAAGTTTCAGGTTAAAGAACATACCTGCCGCGCTTGAATCCTCGAACGGGCTTCTGTTTCCGTGAAGCCACGGTGTAAATATCACGCCTTTTGAGCCCGGTGGTACACGACTGACCTCGTCCGATAAATAATCGTATAAGCTCTTGTATTTCTTTTCATGGTCATCTGAAATGCTTATTTTCTGCGAATACACGCCCACCTCGTCAAGTGCAAGATGATCCCTGACCCATTCAAAGCATTTTCCGGCTGTTTCAAGTTCTGCATAGTAATGGAAATGTCCCTTCAGACCTGACATAACTCCTGTAATACTGCATAATGGATCTACCGCCTGATGATCCATCAGTGTAACTACCCAACCTGATGTGCCAATATAGATATGCGTCTGACCGACACGTGTACAGCCTGCTCCGATGCCTGTCAATGTTGCATCTCCTCCGCCGCCGAAAACAGGTATGCCCTCCGGAAGACCAAGATCAGCCGCTGCTTTTGCAGTCAGATTTCCTGCCTCATCGGTACATTCGATCAGGTCGGGGAGATGTTCGGGCTTAACGCCGTACATTTTTGCAAGACCGATATTCCAGCCCTCCTTTCCTTTCCGGGTATCATACAGAAAAGTGGAAAATGCTGAATCTACGGTCCTTATGATATTTCCGGTACATCGGGCTATCAGATAATCATTCACATCGAGCCATTTATACACCTTGGCGAAAATATCCGGCTCGTTCTTCTCTACCCATTTATATTTATATACGGGATCTTTTACACTCATCGAGGCAGTCTTGTTGATACACAGGTTTCTTATCAGCTTGAAGGCATTGCAGCCCGAGATCTTGATAAGCCCTTTGCCAAGTCCTTCTTTAAATTCATTGACTGCTCGTGTATCAAGATAGCTCATTGGGCGGCGCACTGCGTTTCCCTGTTTATCTACCAATACAACTCCCTGCATTTGTGTGCAGAAGGATATACCCACTATATCCGAGGGCTTAATGTTTGTCTTGTTAAAAAGTCCCCTTGTGGTCTTGGCAATCGCATTCCACCATTCTTCCGTATCTTGCTCCGCACCGCCGTTTTCAAATATATAAAGACCGTATTCCGCATTTGTATGACATATCAGCCGGATAGTAGTGCTTATTTCAAAAAGACAAGTCTTGACTGCACTTGTTCCGAAATCATAAACTATTACATACATATTCTTTCCTCTGTTATTCAGTCCAGGTGTATATTTGTTCCCGAATCTATTTTGCGGCGGACTTCCTTCAAGGTTTCCTTATCCATTTCAGGCCAGTCATTGACCTTCTGTGCCTTGTTGGTAATAAGATGAGCTTTTTCCGCACAAAGTGCTATAGGAGTATCGGAAAGAGAATCAGAATAGAAGTTATCTATCACCGGAAAGCCATGGTCTATCATATATCGCGCTTTTTCTTTTGCATACATCAGGTTATTGGTAAATACGCCGAACTCCCGGTCATATTCTGAAGCCATGTATTTAACACCGAGCCGTTTGGCTATAGGTGCGATGATGCAGTCGGGTGACGCACTTATGATAAGATCATCGGGCTTTTTCTGAGCAAGATACCACTTTGATATTCTTTTCTCATGTTTATCCCAAAACTTTTCGATCTGCTCTTCGAAATCATCTATCATTCCGAGAAAGCTGAAAAACTGTCTTTCCAGCTGGTATCTGGGCAGCTTTCCCCTTTTATACAGTATCAGGTTTTTGATTGCTTTAGGTACAAAAGTGAACCACAGCTTCGGGTGACGATTTGCGCACCATAAAGCAAAGCTCACAGTACAGTCAGGATAATATATCGTTCCGTCAAAGTCATAAACATTCATCATTTCACCCTCCTTTGTCATTTTTCATTCGTTGAAAATCGGATCATGTTGCGGTTATAACCTGTGGTTATAAGGTATGCTTTTTCTTTATGTGATTCCATAAGTCCGCTTAATATGTAACCGCTCAGCCCTTTGACTGCAAGATCAGGGTCTGTGAGATCGAATAATTTGCCGGAATCACGTTCTATGATAAGGACGGAATCATCTTCCAAGAAAAGGGATATCTCAAACAACAGCGTTTTTTTATTGTTTTTGTTGTTTTCAAGTACGGTAAGGCCGATCTCCTCTACGAACAGCGCTGCGCGGTTAGCTATTTTCTTCGGGTAATTATGCGACACCAGGAGCTGCCCAACGCTTTCTGAAAGCAAAGCTGCTGTTTCAGCTGTAAGGGTATCATCCATTACAACGATCTCCGAGTCAATATCTTTCAGCAGGTATGGGAAGTTGTCCCTTCCGAACCGCAGATCTACAAATAAGTACGCAGAGATCAGCGTCATCAGCGAAGCAGCGATAAAGCCTGCCCACATTCCTTTGATCCCGAAAAACAATGATCCAAGTATCGGAAAAACAATGTAGAGCAATCCGTTTTGAAGTATTGCAATACACGTTGCCATACGAATGCGGTCGATAAGCATATAGTATGAAGTTGTGAGCGATACAACACTGCATAGTGTGAACCCAAGTGAAACGATACGTATCGCAGTCATGGAAGGTGCAAGAGCTGCGCCGCCGCTTATACCGAACAGTCCGCAGAACTGTCTTGAAAAAATGCAGATCAGTACCGTTGCGGCTGCACCTTCGAGAACGGCTGCTTTCAATGCGGATTTCATTACCCTCTTTATCAGCACATGATTCTTTTCTCCGTAATATGTGCCAATCAAAGGCTGCATTGCCATCCCGACACCGTCAAGTACAACGCTGAATTCTATCAGGCTGACAACCACTGCAAGCGTGATAAGACCTGTTTCACCGTAATGATTTGAAACAAATCCTATCATAACGTAATCCATTAGCGCCCAGCAGAGGTAGACGGAAGAATCCACGATACTGTAACGAGATGTCAGCAGGAAATCCCTGAAAGAGAGGTGCCATACGAAACGTAGTGTGTTTCCTTTTCTGAAATAATGCCAGCAGCAGGCAAGAATGCCGAGTCCGTTGCCTATTACAGAGCCAAGAATGATACCCGTCATTCCCATGAATTTTGTCAGTATTACAGAGCATACGATGTTTCCGCCAATCTGGAACACATAGCAGATATTATTGCAAAGCTCATCGCCATCACTGTATACCATCTGTTCAAGGTAGAAAATTACTATCGTAAGAAAAGCATTTATCGGGGCAAAGCGATAGTATCTGAGTGCCTAGTCGAGTATTTCTCCCTTTATACCGCCTATGCTGAAATAGATATCCTGTATCAGAAAAATCGTGATCGCTGAGATAAGACCTATGGAAATACTGATGATAAGCCCCTGTCCGTAGATCTCATCGGCTCTTTTTTTTCGCATAGCTCCGATCTCTCTTGTGAAAACTATGCCCACACCTGTAGATACAAGGTCTCCGAAAAATGTGACGATACCTGTCACCGGCGTGATTGCATTTATCGCAGCAACTCCGGTCTCTCCTATAAAGTAACCCGCAATGATACTGTCACAAAGGAGCATGATGTACATGACCGCCTTTGTAAATGTACCTGATATAAACATAGAGCCGAATTTTCGTTCACAAAAACCTTTCATTTTTCCTCCTTTATTGCTGTCCTGAATAATAAAAAACGCACTTTGAAAAGCTGTTATTGTTACATACTTCTCAAAGTGCGTTAATATTTCTTTTCCTTCGGTGTCAAATCGTGTTGTGAGATGCTTTATCGGAATCAAAGCATAATTCAATAACGATTATACTTTTATTTCCGCTGTCAGCAATTATTCTGATAAAACATAAGCAGTGAAAATTGCTTTGCTTAATAGTTCAGAATCATGAACGCTTCAGGGAGTAAATGCGCAGCAGATGATGTTCGAGTACATATAGTAAACAACAAGCTGATAATTTAAGTTTTGTCTCTTCTTTGTGCTGGAGTATTAAAGTTCTTTTTGGGGGGATGTTCAGCTAAAACTTCAGAAGTATCATTCAAAACGCAGTGAACTAATTTACGAAATACGCCAACTGTACAAAGAATGATGATCAATCATCTTTCTGTAGAGTAAAATATGGATATCTTCTGATCGCAGTATTTATCGCTGAGCTTAATATGTCGATGTCCACTCCTTCCTTCATCGTAACAACGATCCATGTTGCGTGTGAAAACAACTTTTTATTTAAGTAGAGCTTTTATGTATCCATACTGTATTTCATATTCTTTATCCTTCTCAATCACTCTTTGTCTGAGATATAAGCTGAATTTTACGAATGATCGATGCTGATTAACGGTGCATTTACTGTATGATTTATTCTATTGTACCAAAATAATAAATAAAATTCAAGTACTTTTTTATAATTAGTCATATTTTTAAACGGCTTATTGCCGTCATATGAAGTCCAAGAGACAAAGCTGATGCTTCATGAAAGTATCCTTTATCCTTTGGAATGTAAACCACCTGTAGAATACTTTGCAGATTGTCATGTTCAAAAAAATTTACAGATTGTTCATTGACTATTATGTAAATGAATGATATAATTTTATATAGTTAAATCAAACATAAATTCACACAAACAAACAATTGTTTATGTGAATGCTGATAGTTGCGCTGAATATGCCAGAAATGAATAATTTGCCTGCTATATCTGTACAATAAGAAAACTCAGCACAGAAAGAGTTTCTATCAGAGTTTACACTGATTATTTTTAATAAATGCCAGATGGAGGTAAGTATGTTTATCGAAATAAAAAACGCAAAAAAACAGTACGGAACAGGTGAAGCAGCAGTTTTCGCTCTTGCGGGAGTTGACCTTACGCTCGACAAGGGCAAGATCTATGTTATCCTCGGACCTTCCGGCTCAGGTAAATCCACTCTGCTCAATATGATCGGCGGACTTGACAGTCTTGACTCAGGCGACCTCATAGTTGACGGTAAAAACATAGCCTCCGCAAGCAAGAAGGAACTGTTACAGTACCGTCTTGAGGACGTGGGGTTCATCTTCCAGTTCTACAACCTCATCCCCGACCTCAACGTTGAGGAGAATATACAGGTCGTATCTGAGATCTCTTCCAAGCCACTTGACATCGACGAGGTACTGAAAGCCCTTGAGATAGAACAGTACCGCAAGCGCTTCCCGAAAGAGCTTTCCGGCGGTCAGCAGCAGAGAGTCGCTATCGGGCGAGCTATGATAAAGAATCCCAAGCTTCTGCTTTGTGATGAGCTAACAGGTGCGCTTGACACGAAATCTTCCTATGCGGTGCTGAAATTCGTAGAGAAGATGAACCAGATTTATGGTACTACTATAATCATCATTACTCATAACGAAGCTATCGCTGATATGGCTGACTGCGTTATAAGATTCAAGGATGGCAATGTTGCCTCAAAGGTCGACAATGATAATAAGTGTCCCGCCGAGAAGCTGAACTTGTAGAACGGAGGTGCGCTATGAAACTTAACAAACGATATGCGCGAAGCATACGATCATATCTGTCGTTTTACGTTTCTGCTTCTGTTCTGACAATGGTAACGCTGCTGATGTTCTTCCTGTTCTACACTTCGGGAACAAGCGTTAAAAAGTATGCAGATGACTTTGCCAGACGCAACAGCCGTCAGGATGCTCAGTTTGAGACTGAAAGTGTTATTCCCGATGAAGCCTTAAAGAGCCTTGCATCGAAATACGATGCGGTCTTTGAAAAGGAATACAGCGTGAACTTTGAAGAACCTGACAGCAAGCATTCGCGTATTTTCAAAGAGAATAAACAGATAGACCTTTGTGAACTGACAGCCGGCAGCCGTCCGACAAATGAGAATGAGGTCATGATCTCTCTCGGCTACGCTGAGGAACACAGCATCGAAGTCGGCGACAGGATATTTGCCGGTCAAAAGGAACGAACGGTAACAGGCCTGTTTCTGCGCCCTGACTACCTCTTTATGGTCGAGAACGACACCGACACCTACAAGAATGTCGAAGACTTTTTCC
The DNA here is from genome assembly GCA_017525915.1 of Ruminococcus sp. Lineage (GTDB taxonomy): Bacteria > Bacillota > Clostridia > Oscillospirales > Ruminococcaceae > Ruminococcus. Next base: position 142,566 of record JAFXSC010000022.1, on the reverse strand, counting down.
TTGCAGTTCTAGATGAAAAGACTTTTAACAGCAGTTTTGAAGAGCCTAATGTGATGTATAAGGTCATCTACAATGATTCGTCCAGGGAGAATGAGCTGCGTAAGGAAATAAACAGCAGTTATACTACACTCAGCTACCTTTCCTCTGACGCAAACGGCCGCATCAATTATGTCTATCAGGAAGCGGACACATATATCATTATGGCCTGGCTGCTGCTTATTACTCTCCCAATAATCGCGGTAGTTCTTATCTGCATCATCATAAGCCGCAAAATAATAAAGGAACAGAAAATTATCGGAACACTCTCTGCCCTCGGCTACAAACCTCGCACAATAATGCTTCATTACAGTATTATGGCGGTAATTCCAGGACTTATAGGCGGTGTTCTTATGAGCTTAGTCTCGCTGTTTATTGCAGACTGGTTCGGTGAATTCGCAACGGCGAGTTTCGAGCCTATCAAGCCCGTCTTTAAAGTACCGGTCGCAATAATGATCGCCGGCATAATTATCCCGACTGTTATTTATTTTATTGCTGCTATGCTCGTTACACGTAAGATACTCAAAAACAATACTGTGTCGCTCCTGAGCGGCTCGGTAGGTACAAAATCTGCGTCAAAAAAGATCTTCACCAAATCCAAAATGAAGGTGAGAGCTCGTTTTGCGCTTCGTTCAGTCATAGGCAATCCCGGAAGAAGCTTCGTTATTTTTCTCGGAATATTCCTCGGCAGCGCTATTATTTGCTTCGGAATGGTATATTCCGATTCGATGAAGTCTCTTGCCGATGATCCTCAGCCAAAGATAGGCAGCTACAAGTACAGGTACTACCTCAGCGACTTTAGAGAGGGAGTATACAGCGATAATACCGATGTCCTTATCAATTCGAGTTTTGAGTCTGAAAGCGGAAGCATCGTGAACGTTATCGGTGCCGACAAGGATTGCAAACGGCTCAATCTCACCGAAAAATCCACCAACAAAACTGCTGACCTCAGCGAAGGCTGGTATATAAGCAATCTCGCAGCAGTTATGTTCGACGTGGACAAGGGTGATGAGATAAAACTGAAAAATAGTGCTACTCTCGAAGAAAAGACGATAAAGATAAGTGGAATTATAAAGAATGATTATGAGATCTACGTTATAAGTACAAGAGAGAATGCCTCGAAGGTGACAGGTATAGATGCTGATTATTATGACTGCATACTGTCTGACGAGAGTATTAGTTTTGAAAAGGGTGAGGTTTCACTTATACTGACAGACAAGTCTTTTAAGAAGCAGATGGATATTGTTTATGACGAATCCAAGACCAACAGGATAACAATAATTCTCCTCGGCGTTGTCATATGTATCGCTTCGATCTATGTCGCTATAAATATGATGATAAATGAACAGGCTGCAAATATCTCAATGCTGAAAGTTCTCGGTTATAAGCGTAAGTATATCGACACCATGGTGCTGAGAGGAAATCACATACTCCTTATACCCGGCATAGTTCTTGGAATACTCGGCGGTGTTGGAATAATGAAGCTCTTTTCAGTTCTCCTTGTAGAAGTTCTTGAATTGATACTGCCAGTGGAGCTTACGCTGAAAACGGTTCTTTTCACAATTGCTGTCACCTGCATTTGCTACTTCGGCTCACTGCTGATACTCAGACGCAGAGTTGATAATATAGATATGATCGAGAGTCTGAAGGACAACAGGGAATAACTTTAAGCGGCTATTAGTATCGGAACATTGAATAACAGCGGCATATCATATACTCTGACGTGCAGCGCATCTGATATGACAAACGATACTATCACTGAACTGACATATCCTGTACTGATGACGGCAAGCTGTGGTAGGTCGCTGTCGGTATACTAAAAACTGAACAAAAACTTAAACTGCCCCGGAATAGTTCCGAGGCAGTTTTTATTATATTTCAAATCCATTGACTTTTTTAAGGAGCTCAGAAATATGATCCTGAGTGCGCTTTATCCGTCTTTCACCAAGGTCGCCGTTTTTCAGGTCAGTTACGGCGAGCAGATAAAGGAAACGTATTGCAGACATCAGCCTGATCTTATCGTTTATAGCAGACAGCTCAGCCTTGTCAGCAGTATCAAAGTATTTTTCTAAGATACTGTTCCATATCGGCTCGCCCAGATCATCGGAAATGCCAAGAAAACTGCTGAGATTATCCGGACAATCCTCGCTGAAGGAAATATATGTGACATAGAGTGCCTGAAGGTCAAATATAGGCTGTCCCGTTGAAATAGTTTCCATATCTATCAGCATTGGTTCATCACCAACAAGCATTACATTTTTCATCTGGAAGTCTCCGTGAACCATATGCAGATCGTCAGGTAGTGCTGACAATAATTCTTTCAGTCTCACAGACTGTTCTGATGTAAGGTAAGAGTCTATAACATCAAGGTAGCCGATGAAGATGTCCCTTGCCATCGGTATAGTCCCTGCATCCATTTCTGCACTGTGTACCACTTTCAGAAAGTCAACGTACTTATGCAGGAGCTCGTCGAATTTTTCCGGCTCATTTATAAGATGATCGTTAAAGGAATCAGCATTGAGCAGTTCAAATACCGAGCCGTAATTATCGCCGACTCTGACTATATCATAAGAGATAGCTGTCGGTACTCCTTTGACAAAAGCGCACTTTGCAAGGCGCTGCTCTTTTTCTATTATCGGTATGCTGTCAGGTGTATTATATACCTTTACAATCGTTTCCGGATCAATTCGGTAAACAGTTCCGTAGAAGCCTTTACCGATCACATCACAGCCTTCAACGGAGATCTCGCGTATTTTCTTTTCGACTTTAAAGAGTTCTGTAAATCCGGTCATATCTAATATATCATATACATCCGAAGATACATTGAATATCTTTATCTCACTGCCAGCCTTTTTTCTGACCTTCATGAGAACTCTCAGACCGGCACTTGAAATGTATTCAAGTTCGTCTGCGTCAAATGAGTTTTCAGTTTCACCGCTCAGCTGCTCCGTTATTGTCTTCTCCCATTCTGCAGCGTTGCTGGTATCGATCCTGCCGGAAAGTCTGATTACGTTTTCAGCCATAACACTATACCTCCGTTCCAGTAATAGTTTCTATCAGATCTGATAGTATCTTTTCTGAGTTCATTCCTTCGATGTCGAGCATTTCAGCTTTTATAAGTCGTGTATTTGGGATCCCGAAGCAGTTCTCAGCAAGAGTTTTGATGTAACCATAGCTGAAATCAGGGATATACGGACCTCCCGCTGTTGTAACATATATGAGCTCGTCTGCTTTGCACAGTCCGATCGGTATCCCGTCGGCACCGTAGGCTGATACAATACCCACTGCGTATATGTTTTCGATATAAACTTTCAGCAGCGACGGGAATGAGCCGTCCCAGAACGGTGCTGCGATCACGATCTTATCCGCTTCAGCAAACTGTTTTGCGTATCTTAACATTGGATCATCAAGCCTTCCCTCAGCAAGCAGGGCTGTCCTCTTTTCGACAGCCTCTTCAGTAAGAGGTCTAATATCTTCATCGGGAAGAAAAAGCTCAGTATATTCTCCCATTCCGGCAAGCAGAGCTCTCGCTGCCCGATCGGTCCTTGATTTGTTTCGTACACAGCAGTTGATGTATAGTATCATATTTCCTCCTTTACTGGTCAGATCAGTTTTACGCTGAGCATAGTGAGATCGTCGAACTGCGGTGCTTCGCCGACAAAAAGATCAATGGCTTTTTTCATATTGCCGAGCAGTTCATTAGGAGCGGCTTCGGGTTCAGCGTTGAGCGCTTCCAGCATTCTTGCTGTACCGAATAGCTCATTGGAAGCATTTGTGGCTTCTGCTACGCCATCTGTATATAGAAACAGTGTTCCACCTTTTTCTAGTGTAAACTCATACTCCTTGTATCGCATACCTTCCATACCGCCGATGACAAAACCGTGCTTATCCTTGAAAAGTTCAAACTCACCGTCAGCCTTTTTTACGATAGGATACTCATGTCCTGCGTTTGCAGCCGTGACCTTACCCGTTGAGATCTCCAGCACGCCGAACCATACTGTGACAAACATTTCTTCTTCATTGTTCTTGCATATCTGTGTATTGACCTGTTCGAGCACCTTTGCGGGACTTGCGCCCATCATCGCGTAATTGCTGACAAGTATCTTGGACATCATCATAAACAGTGCAGCCGGAATGCCCTTACCGGAAACATCTGCCATAACGAGCCCAAGGTGATCATCATCGATAAGGAAGAAGTCATAGAAATCACCGCCGACCTCTTTTGCAGGAGTCATAGTTGCATAAATATCGAATTCCTCACGCTCAGGGAACGCCGGATAAATGTTCGGCAGCATATCCGCCTGTATTTTAGTAGCCAGCTCAAGTTCTGCACCGATACGCTCTTTTTCGGCAGTTATCTTAGTTATCTGAACAATGTAATCTCTTGTACGCTGTGAGAGGTCAGCAAATGATTCAGCAAGCACTTCGATTTCATCGCCGGTGCGGTATGTATCTTCCATTACAAAGGCGAGGTCGGAATCTTTTAACTCACTCATACGGGCAGTCATTCTTTCTACAGGCTTGACGATAGCCCTTGCAAGTGTAAGAGCTGCTGCTGAAGCAAGTATCAGTAAAGCAACTGTAATTATAAGCAGTATATTTTTGGATCTGTTTGTACTTTTACGGTAATCCTCCTGTGCATCATCGTTTATCTTCTCATATGCAGATATGAGCGCCTTTGTAGGAGCATCAGTCATTTCCTTATCAACAGCAGATACAACAGTCCAGCCAACAGAGTCCATAGGAGTAGCGCAGACGTAATATTCTTTGTCCTGTATAGTAAGAGATGTTAGATCTGTATTTTCCTTGAGAGCTTTAGTAACAAATGCTGAAATCTCTTTGTTTTCATGCTCTCTGAGATCAACAGCCTTATCGGAAGTCGAAGTCTTGAAAGATCCTTCATCAATTGATGAGAAAATCAATTCGCCGTTCTCATTAATAATGCAGTTGATACTGCCTGATTTTGCGGAATCCTTCATAAAATCCGAGATCTGATACAGGAAAATGTCTGCCCCTACAACAGCGACAAGTTCGCCGTCAACATAGACAGGAGCAGAGCAGACAAGTCCGGGAATATCAGTAGATGCATCAAGTTCAACTCCGGTGAAGTAGAGCCCTTTTTTCTCAACAGCGCCTGTGTACCAAGGTCTATTGCGAGTATCAAAAGGCACAACACTTCCATTATCATCGAAATAAGCGCCGGAACGATCGTCAACATATATGATAGAGCCATCTGTAGTAGCTATAAAACACGAATTAAGAACGCTTGAATTCTTGTACATTGAAAGCATTATCTCGCTCATATTGCCAGCCAAGCCTAGGTAACGGTCGTTTGCCGTATCAACTGTCTCTTCGTGCTGCAATTGAACAGAAGGCTTGCCATCATTTTCCTTTTTGGGGTATGATACAGCCTTGTCCGAAAACTGCTCAGGATGGGTAAAAATGTATTCCGCATATTCCTGTAATGTCTGGACATCTCCCTTTGCTACAGTGAAAATACCGTTTGCAATGTCTGCTTCCATTTTGTTGCTCTTTGTAAGTGAGAGCTCCAGAACAGATGATACTGTATCATCACTTATCCTGGTCATCGAGCTTTTCTGCTTATCAGCTGAATCCTCAACCACTTTCGTGAGATTCTTTGAAAGATATATGGAAGTTACAATGAATGCAACGACTATCGCAAGGACAAATACCAATACAAGATTGAGTATTTTCTGCTGTAAGCCTCCAAGTTTTAGTCTGAATAACTTTTTCATCTTATCACCAAGCCTTTTTTAGTGTGAGGATGTTCTGCCCGTCAAGATAATGATAGTTTACATCGTCCATACTCTTTTTGACCATGAATATGCCAAGACCGCCGATCTGTCTTTCCTCTGCTGAAAGGGTTATATCAGGATCCGGCTTAGAGAGAGGATCGTATGCACTTCCACTGTCAATAAAGGTTATTACAAATGAACAAGGTTTCTCAGAGAGTTCTGAGCGTATTGTTACTGTACCGGTTGAATCTACGTAGGCGTATTTAGCGATATTAACGAATATTTCCTCGACAGCGATATCTATCTGCATCTGTGCCTTTACGGGACAGTCAGCAGCTTCAAGCTGTTCGTCAACAAACGCTATCACTTCAGACAAGTTTTCTGTCAGAGCTTCTATAATCAATTCTTTCATTGGAGTTCTCCTTAAAAGTTTAGCTATTTGGTGTGTTTTGATATTTTATTATACCTAATGGTAACATTTTTTATATGCTTTGTCAAGGGGATTGCACATCGTAAATTGTAAATAAATTGTAAAAGCGCCTGAAATGATTTACGCTTAGTAAAACTTACCGTTAGTTTTCCAGTTCGATAAAAAACTTTACAGAATGTTCATTGACAAATATGTAAAAAAATGATATAATTTCAATATAGTTATTTTATATATAACAATGTATAAATCAACAGATAATTATATGCATTTAACACAGCTTGTTACGGAAAAGGATAATTTATTATGATGAATTTGCTTGAAGAAGCCATTATTTACGCAACTGTCATGCATCAGGGTATAGTTCGCAAATTCAATGGCATACCCTATATCCTGCATCCGATGGAAGTCGCACAGATACTCTCCACTATGACTGAGGATACAGAAATTATCACAGCAGGTATTCTGCACGACATTGTAGAAGACACCGACGGTACTCTCACTGAAATTGAAAAAAGATTCGGAAAAAGAGTCGCTGCTCTGGTCGATTCAGAGTCGGAGAATCCTTATCCGGACGAGGACAAATCTGCTTCATGGCAGAGCCGTAAGGAGGAATCGCTGATAGTACTGAAAAACAGTACAGACATTGGCGTGAAAATGCTATGGCTTGCAGACAAGCTTGCAAATATACGTTCACTTGCAAGAGTTTACTCCGAGCAGGGCGAGGCAATGTGGAATATGCTCCATCAGAAAGATCCTGCAATGCACCAGTGGTACTACAAAAATATCGCTGAGGCTGTTGAACTTTCGCTGAACAAGACCGGAGCCTTCAAGGAGCTCATCAAGCACATCAATTCTATCTGGCCGGGTACCTTTGATTCAGAAAAGTCAAGGTACAAAAAGTATCGTGAAGTATCGGTCGATGGCTGCAGGCTTCTCGGACACGGTGCCAAGGGCAATGTTTACCGCTATGATGACGAACTGGTAATTAAGGTATTCAATCAGAATAACACCTACCGCGATGTTGAACAGGAGATCGCTCAGAGCCGCAAGGCGTTCATTCTCGGCATACCAACAGCTATATCTTTCGGCATCGTATCTGTCGGCAATCGGTATGGTGCAATGTATGAACTTGTGGAGTCTGATACATTGTCCGGCTGCATTGCTAAAGCTCCAGGACAGGTCGAAGCTTACGCAAAAATGATGGCTGAGCTTGCCCATACTATCCACAGTATCAAAGTCACAGAGGAGGACGGCTTTTCGGACGTTTCTGAAAGGTATCTCAACTATGTCAGAACAGGTATAGCTTATGAGGACGATGCGCTTGCAGCCAGATGTGTTGAACTTATCAAAGAGATCTCAAATACAGATACCCTTGTTCACGGTGACTTCCATACCGGAAATGTATTCATGCAAAACGGTGAGCCGTTACTTATAGATATGGACAGAGTTGCTGTCGGTCATCCAATTGCAGAGATAAGTGACCTGTATTATTTCTATGTAGTGCTCGGAGAGGAAAAGCCTTCTGTTGTGGAAGAGTTTATGGGATTCTCATATCATACCGCAAAGCAGTTTTTCAGTTTCTTCCTGAAATACTACCTTAGGACAGAAGATGAAACCAGGATCAATGAGGTCATAGAGAAAGCCTCGCTGCTATGCTATATCCGTAAAATAAGAAAATTACGAAAGAAAAGCTCAATATCTGAGATTGAACGGCACCTGATAAATGATACTATTCAGAAAATTGCCGGTCTGATTTCAAAGCTGGATACTCTTATATATTAAACGCTTATTACTGCACAATGCAGTAAAATAAAGGAGGCATTATTATGAAAATTACAACATTCAATCCTCAGATCGTTACCAAGAACGCAGAACCGCTCATAAAGCTCTTTGAAGAGCTCGGCTTCGAGAGGCGGCATAAACAGGATGGTATCGGTGATTATGATGTAACCGCTATCAGGATGAAAGACGCAAACGGATTCTATCTCGATATTTCTCAGGTAGATGCTGATATTCCGCACGATATAGTTTCCATACGAATGAATACTGACGATTTCGAAAAAGCCTACGATATGCTCATAGAACACGGTTTCAAGAATATCTACGGTGACCGCTCTATCCCCAGTAAGTCGGCAAAATCAGCGATGATGATCTCATCTACTGGTTTTGCTGTCAATCTCATACAGCATATAAAAAATGACTGATATGTCAAAAAGGAGAGTATTGTTATGAAAATTACAACATTTGATCCGCTTATCACATCAGCAAAGGCTGACGAAGCTATCAAGCTCTTTGAGGAGCTCGGCTTCAAAAAGACACATACTCCTACTACAGCTCTGGAAACTACTGACGTAACAAGTACTCGCATGAAGGATGAAAACGGATTCCACGTTGATATTGCCCAGTGGGATGGCCTTCCGCAGGATATTACACTTATAAGAATGAATGTGGATAACTTCGATGAAGCGTATGAAATTCTTATCAAGCACGGCTTCAAGAACAACAGAGGCGATGGCACGATCAATACAAAGAGCGTTAAAGCAGCTACAATGATCTCACCCTCGGGTTTCATGATAAGCCTTATCGAACACATCAAAAAGTAAATATCAGGAGGATTTACTATGAATATCACTACTTTTAACCCCCTCATAGTTACAAAGAACGCAGAGGCTGCCATTAAGCTTTTTGAGGAGCTTGGCTTCGAGAAGCGCCACACTCTCAGTGCAGACCTCGGTACAGGTGATCTCACAAATGTACGCATGAAAGACGCAAACGGCTTCTACGTTGATATTGCTCAGGTCGAGAATCTCCAGGGTGACCGTGACCTTACACTTATCCGTATGAACGTAGACAATTTCGATGAAGCTTACCAGCTGCTGCTTGACAGGGGATTCAAAAACCCAAGAGGCGATCATACCGTTCAGACAACAACGAACAAATCGGCTATGCTTATCTCTCCAAGCGGCTTTGCTTTCGATCTCTGCCAGCATATCAAGGACTGATATTCGCAATAAGCGCCTCCGGGGATCGGTCCTTGGAGGCGCTTTAGGTTATAGCTGAACATTTTTTTATTTAGGTGATCAAAGTGGTATCATTTATACTTGCTCTTGTGATTCTATTTTTCGGATTCGCCGTCTATGGACGGCTGACCGAAAAGATATTCGCACCGGATGACAGAAAAACCCCCGCTGTCGAACTCAACGACGGCGTGGATTATATGCCAATAAAAAAGTGGAAGGCTGTGCTAATACAGCTTCTGAATATTGCCGGAACAGGACCTATTTTCGGTGCTCTTATGGGTGCCTGCTTCGGACCGGTAGTTTTCCTGTGGATAGTTTTGGGTTCAATTCTCGGGGGCGCCGTTCACGACTATATGAGCGGTATGATCTCCGAGAGAAATAGCGGTGCTTCAATAGCCCAGCTCTCCGGAAAATATCTTGGAAAGCCTGCAATGTATATAATGCGTGCATTTTCGGTACTTTTGCTTCTGCTGACAGGTACTGTATTCATAACGAGTCCTGCAAACCTCATCGCAAATATGACGCCGAAGGCTCTCTCAGGCTCATTCTGGATAGCCGTTATACTGATCTATTATGTGCTCGCAACGCTCCTTCCGATAGACAAGCTTATTGGTAAGCTATACCCTTTTTTCGGCATTGTGCTTATCGTAATGGCAGTCAGCATTTCCGGCGCTATGATTTTTCTGCCAGACTATAACATACCCGAAATAAAACTGGAAAACCTTCACACCAACGGACTCCCGATATGGCCATATATGTTCGTAACAGTTGCCTGCGGAGCTATATCCGGTTTTCATTCTACTCAGTCGCCAATGATGGCAAAGTGTATCACAAGCGAAAAGCACGGCAGGTATGTCTTTTACGGTGCAATGATACTTGAAGCTGTTATTGCACTTGTATGGGCTGCGGCTGGAATCGCCTTCTACGGTGAGACATCCCTTCTCAATGCAGCCATAACCGAAAACGGACAGTCTGGTACAGTCTATGAGATATGCCGTAAAATGCTTGGCGGTGCCGGAGGAGTACTCGCAGTCATCGGAGTGGTCGCCTGTCCAATAACCTCGGGTGATACGGCTTTCAGGAGTGCTAGACTTATACTCGCCGAATGGACTGGTCTTGACCAAAAAAGCATACGTAATCGTCTTGTCATAACCGTTCCGCTGCTGTCTGTGGGGGCGGTGCTCACCCAGCTCGATTTCAACGTGCTGTGGAGATATTTCTCATGGAGCAATCAGACTCTTGCTATGATAGCTTTGTGGGTATCTACGTCATATCTTATGCAAAACTCCAAGAACTGCCGGTATTCTCTTATAACCGCGATACCCGGAGTGTTTATGTCTGCTGTTAGCATGACGTACATCCTTATGGCTAAGGAAGGCTTCCGACTTTCGTCATCGGTCGCCTATCCGGTTGGTATCGTGTTTGCAGTTTCGCTGTTTGCAGTATATGCAGTCTTTCTCAGCAAGGCGCGGCGATGACAAGAAGCGAAGAAGCTGCGTATCGAGCACATATTGCACCAGTGGCTTCTGCCCCCTGATAGATACCGCTCAGCCGCTTGATCTCTGATCAGGCAGTACAAATAATCAATATAATCTGAAAGGAAGAATACTATGACAATTAATTCAAACAAAAACGGCTCACAGCTCGTTATTGCTCCTGAGGGAAGACTCGATACCACAACTGCTCCTGAGCTGGAAAGTTTCATAAAATCTCAGATTACGGGGGTTACTGACCTGAAATTTGACTTCAGCGGTCTGGAGTACATCTCATCAGCAGGACTTCGTGTGCTTCTCTCTGCTCAGAAAACGATGAACAAGCAGGGAAGCATGGTCGTTACCGGCAGCAATGAGGATATACTGGAAATATTTGAGGTAACAGGCTTCTCTGATATCCTTACTCTGGAATAAAGTACAGAGTATGAAAACAATGTGATCGAAATTTACAATCACATTAAAGGAATAGTTTGCGAAGCAGAAATGAAGAATGCTTATTTATAGGTGTGTGTCGGCTGTGATAGTGTTAAGAAGTTACCGCCGCAAAAGCTGAATTCACTGCGTTCGATGCACTGCATTCTTTGTTTCAAGGACAGTTGGCTTGGAGGACTGAATAGTAACAAGACCGGAAAGAATTTGTGGAGTGTGACGGCATTTATGTGTCGATCCATGTGAAGCATCCAGACGTTTTTCAAAGAAAGCAGAAGCTGTACAATGACTGGCTGAAGAAGGAAACGCTGATGATCTTTTATCAGATTCTTCTGGATGTACACGAGCGGTTTATTCCCTACCAGGTGGAGTTTCCATTTTTGAAGCTGTGGAACATGACTTCCCGATGGGGCAGTTGCCAGCCGAAACAGTATACGATCACGCTGAACAAGCGTCTAATCGAGGCGCCGAAAAACTGCATTGAATATGTCGTTTTCCATGAGCAATGAAAACGAGAGTGGAGTAAAAATAAATAAGCGAACACAAGACAGATGTAATGGAAGGCAGTTCAGAATATGGCTTTCGCGCAGGTCTGTTTCACCGCCGATGTATTACAATCTGTACTTGAAGCCGGTTCTTAACCATTCCGCAATCGTCATAAAGCACAATATTCTGATGAGTTTATGTGCGATTTTATAAAATCTTAATCATAAGTATTGAAAATGTGTTCACATTTGTGTATAATTATGTTACATAAAACCGTGCACTATACAATCAGACGATGAAAAATGACGTTGGCTACTAAACACAAGTTAGGGGGAATTGATATGAATCAACTGTGGAAGAAAAACGCAGCCTTTGCGCTCGCCCTTGTACTGACCGTATGTACGGTATCTCCGAATGCAGCCGGTTTTCTGACTGCTGCAGCGGAAATGCCGGATGCGGTTTCTCTGACGTCTGAAGCATCCGCAGAAGGAACTGGTGACAATACGTCTGTTGAAAGTATAACAGATATTTCCGATGCCGTCGTCAAATTAGACGCGGATAATAAAGTCGCTGCGGTCAAGATCAACGGGGAAAACAAGGATCCCGGTCTGTTTGACATCCGGTATGGCTCATCTTACGATACAGCAGGCGAGGAGGTACCGACAAAGCATGGATTGTACCGGGCTTATGTCACCGGCAAGGAGGGCTCCGGCTATACCGGCATGGCGGTAAGCAGGGATTTTTCGATCAGCTTTTACAGCGAAGAATATGATATCAACTTCATGACGGCGTGGACCTCTACAGACAGTCTTCCGGAGACGTATGGTCAATATTTCCTGACGGAGGATATCGTACTGGATGAGGCAGATGTCGGCACGTTCCCGGAGGAGATATGCATCTATCTGAACGATCATAGCATCACATATACCGGCGAGGGTCCGTTGATGACACTGACGGAATCGTTCTGCTATCCCATCATTGTTGGCGGTCCTTCCACGGAAGGCAATGCGAATAAGATCAGAATCACCAATCCTGACGGACGGCTGGTTGATGTGACAGGCTCCTATACACTCATGGAACTATACGGGGTTACAGTCGAGGCAGCCGGAGAGGCAGCAAGGCTTTCTGGCGTTCAAGCTGCCAGACTTTACCTGAAAGACGGAAGCCGTATCATCTGCACGGATCCGGATTCTGATGCCTGGGCTATTTCCACGAAAGGCTCCAGCTATGTGGAGATGGATGGCGGAACGATCACGGGATACAAAAATGCAGTTTCTGCCTGCAGCGATTGGGTAAGTATCTCTGTGACGGGTGATTCTGTCATAGACGGCACGATCCGGCTGAACAGCACCGAAGTTGAGAGCGTGATCTATTTCTCGAATAACGCATTACTAAGCGGTGATCATATCATTGATCTCGTAAAATTGGATGAAGAAAAGGGATGGGTATCCAATCCGCCCGGAACGGGGCTTTCCTATGCATTCACATACGGAAATACGGATTCTGAATTCACCCTTTCTGAGGCGCTTTCCGGTTATGAACTGGTGAAGAACAGCGGCGGCAGATGGCTTGCTTCCTCCCCGGACAGGGATATTCATGCAGGAACAAAATGGCTGATCGGCGAGCCCTGTGACCTCGGACTGTATTATTATATCGCCGATGACCTGACAGGAGAGCCGCTGCTGTGCTGCGGTGAGACCACAACTGTCGAAAAACCGGAATACATCGGGGAAGATGGGGCATGGAAATTTCCGGGCATCTTCTATTACCTGAATCAGGAAACCGGAAAGTATGCGATCCGATACATCCGGATCGCCGGAACACCCGACCAGATACCAACCGGATTTGAGATCACCGGCGGCTCCGGCACCCAGGAGGATCCATTCACCTTCGGTTTAGTGCTGGATGACAGGATCCCGCTGAACAATGCCGAGATCACGCTGGATCCTGCACATTACGTTACATCTGTCACACTCGATGGCAAGACGGTAGATCCGTCTGCGTATGAGGTCGCCTACGGAACTGATCCGAAGCATATGCAGGCAGACTGTCCGACAGCGCCGGGTACGTTCTACGCATTTGTTACGGCAAAGCCGGACAACGAGACCTATGCCGGCAGTGCAGCGAGTGAGGCGTTCTCTGTTTTCTATGATCTTTCGGAGGCAGCGGTCAGCATCAATCCCCTCGCCGCAAGAGCAGAAGTGACCATAAACGGTATGGAGGTATCCGAGGAGGACTATGTTCTGACATTCGGAACGGAAAAGGATCCTGCTAAGTCTTCTGCGGAGCTTTCCACAGAACCGGGCGAGTACTACGCCTTCATCACACCTGTGGAGAATTCTGATAAATACACGGGCACGAAGATCACTGCATTCACAATGCCGGAGCTTGTGACCTATACCTATTATCTGTATGACGAAAGCAGCAAAAACTGGGCAAGCGCAACGGTTGATATTTTCGAAGTGACGGAGAGCGGCGATGTCTGGGTGAATGAATTTGGATATCAGGAGGGGGATGAACCGGGAGGCTCTCTGTTCCTGGAGAGAGGAAAGACCTACCGCTTTATCTGGCGTACGGGAGCCTATAAATTGGGTGCTTCCCTGAAGATCTGGAATCAATCCGGAAGATTGATCAACGCGAGAGATATTTATTATAATGATAACGAATTCATTGCCGAGGTCACCGTTCCGGTGCAGGATGTGTTGGGTGATCTTTCCGGTGCTGAGATCACCATGTACGAGGATTCAGCGCTGGTTTCCAGTGTGGTGCTTGACGGTAAGCAGCTCGAGCAGTACAGGGATTATGATGTCACTTACAAGTCCGGCGATACCGTGACCGAAACACCGCCTGTTGCACCCGGAGATTACACGGTCATTCTGACGGGCATCCACGAATACAAGGGCAGCATCGAACAGCCGCTCACCCTCAGCACGCACCATCAGCGTTACAATTTTGAATTCGGTACAGATGGATGGACATTCATTGATTTTGACCATGATGGCATTGGCTGGATGCATGGGTCGGAATGGAAGGGGATCGAAACCTATCCCGCAGAAATGGAAGATGTCACTATTCATTCTGTCCCGTATGAATCTTTTATCGTTTCTGAAAGCTTCCGCAGTGGATCCGACTTGATCGTAGCGGATAACTGGGCTGTCTCTCCGGCAGGTGTGGTTGTTTCAGACGGGAAGGCAGAGCTGAGCCTGTGGGCAAGATCTATGTATAGTGAGATGCCGGATCATTTCCAGATCTATGCAGCGAAAACAAGTGATGCAGATTGCGATCTCTTTGATCCTGCCGAATGGACAGCCGTATCTGAGGTCATTGAGGCTCCGAAAGAGTATACGAGGTTTACAGTGGATCTCAGTGCGTTTGCGGGTGAAGAGATCTATATTGCGATCCGGCACCATGATACTTATAACTATTCACTGATGATCGACGATATCCAACTGCCGTTCGATCAGGCTGCTTCTGACAAGGCGACAGCGGACAAGGTAGTTGCAATGATCGAAGCAATCGGCGATATCACCAAGACACCGGAATGTGAGCAGACTGTCCGGTCTGTACGGGAAGCCTATGATCTTCTGACAGAAGCACAGAAAAATCTCGTATATAATTATACTGATCTTTTGGATGCAGAGGCAGAGCTGATGTATTTTGCACCGGTGGATGCGCTGTGCGAAATGGCAATCAAGGATTATGAGGTTCAGAACGGAATAACTCCTGCAAATGCGGAAGCTCAGAAAAATGCTGACGGTACACTTTCAATCAAACTTACCGATGAAAACGGCAAGTTAATTGACACCTACAAGATTGATCCTGTTACCGCAACCGGAATTGACACTGACAAAACAAATGTTAATCTTCCGCAGACAGGTATGTCGGGATTCCATAAGGTGTTCGCTGCACTGGCAGCTCTCATGGGTATCACGGGCGTAGGTCTTGTAAAAAAGAGCAGAAAAGAAGATGAAGAATAACTAACGCTGAGAGCGTCGCTCATAGGGCGGCGCTCTCAACTATATCAGGTGCAGTATGGAGAAGAAAAAGCTGAATATCAAAGTGCCTGTGCTTGAGGGTACGGGTTCAAAACAGCTTCAAGTCTCAGCAGGACACTTTGAGGGTACTGGCGCACTCGGTAAAGGCAATTTTTGCATCTGCGGTCATAACAGCACGATATATGCAGAAATCTTCAACGACCTTGACCAGATACAGATTGGCGATGAGATGTATCTCGTTGATAACGATGCAAACAGGACAAAATACTTATACATCGTGACGGAATACAAAACTGTTGAGCCGAATCAAGTCGAGGTTCTCAATGATTACGGTGATAACAGGCTCACAGTGATCTCCTGCACCGATGACGGAAAACAGCGGCAAGTAGTTGTCAGCATACTGAAAGAATAAAATACAAGGCACTCTGAATCGTTCGGAGTGCCTTCCCTTTTTTCAGAGGATCGCTATCCCCATAATCATCATAAACAGCTCTGAGGGGCATTTCCGTTCGTCGCAGGGCATAGCAAGGGCGAGCTGCCGGACGCTTCCACGTTGCCGCTCGCAAGCCCGCTCAGTTATTTCAAATTGTAAGTCTGTAAAGCTTACAAACATCATCGCCCGTAAACTCACGGTTTACGGGCTTTTTTGCTGTCATATTAAAAATAATCGTTGACTTGTAAGCAATTATATGTTATAATGATAATTAATGCATACAATGCGTTATTTACTTTGTAGATTTTACCTTCAAGGAGGTCTTGATATGGAAACAATCAACGAGATCGCAGCAAGGATCCGCGAGCTGCGCGAGGTCTGCGACTATTCACAGGAAAAGCTCGCACAGGAGCTTGGACTAAAAACCGAGCAGTACGCAGCATATGAAGCAAACGGAGATTTTCCGATCAGCGTCATCTATGAGATCGCCAATAAATTCGGTGTTGACTTCAACGAGCTCGTGACAGGTGAGCCGAGCCGTATAGACACCTACCACGTCGTCCGCAGGGGCAAAGGCAGGAGCGTCAGCAGATATGAGGGTTACAGGTTCAAGGACCTCGCATTCCGCTATGCAGACAAGATAATGCAGCCGCTCCTCGTTACTCTCGAACCCTCCGACGAGCCTGCAAAGCTCGTAAAGCACGCCGGCCAGGAGTTCAACCTCGTGCTGAGAGGCACTATCGCTGTCGTCTTTGAGGATCAGGAAATCATCCTCAACGAGGGCGATTCAATATACTTCAACCCGACATATGCACACGGACAGCGCTGCGTAGGCGACAGCAAGGCAAGATTTCTCACAGTCATCGCTGAATGAGCGGATTTTGACTGCAATACAAAGGAGTAATTACTGAAATGCTTTTAGACCGTTATCTTCCGCGTATCGAATTTGATTCATACGAGGATTTCGTACAGAATTACCGCGTAAATGTTCCGGAGGACTTCAACTTCGGCTGGGACATCGTTGACGAATGGGCAAAGCAGGAGCCCGAAAAGAAGGCTCTGCTCTGGCTCAGTCATGATAAGCAGGAGCGTACCTTCACATTCACTGATATATCTAAGCTCTCGAACCAGACCTGCCACTATTTCCGCAGTCTCGGACTGAAAAAGGGAGACGTCGTGCTCCTTATCCTCCGCCGTCGCTGGGAATACTGGGTAATAGCCACCGCGCTCCATAAGCTCGGCGTAATACTTATCCCCGGAAACCTCCTGTTCACGACACACGATATCGCTTACCGCGGCAATATGGCTGAGATCTCAGCTATCATCGCCTGCGATGACGAGTACATAAGAACACAGATCGACGGCGCAGCTCCGCAGATCAAGACACTGAAAAAGAAGATTGCCGTTGCAGAGCCGCGTGATGGCTGGGACTACTTTGAGGACGAGATCGCAAAATATCCCGATACCTTTGAGCGTCCCACCGGTGATGAGGCTACCAAGGCGACCGATACGATGCTCATTTACTTCACATCCGGCTCGACAGGTATGCCGAAAATGGTGTGCCACAACTTCGCACACCCCCTCGGACACATAGTCACCGCAAAATACTGGCATCAGGTCCAGGAGAACAAGCTCCATATGTCCATTTCCGATTCCGGCTGGGCAAAGTTCGGCTGGGGAAAGATCTACGGTCAGTGGATCTGCGGCGCGATACAGTTCGCCTATGACTTTACCGGAAGATTCAACGCCAAGGATATTCTCGAGGTAATCAGTCACTATAAACTTACAACATTCTGCGCTCCGCCTACGATGTACCGCTTCATGCTCCAGGAGGATATGACGCAGTATGACCTTTCGAGCATCCAGAACTTCTGCAACGCAGGTGAGCCCCTCAACCCGGAGGTTTTCAACCGTATCTACGACCTCACCGGCAAGAAGATGCGCGAGGGATTCGGACAGACAGAGGGTACCGTTCTTATTGCTAATTTCCCGTGGATAGACCCCAAACCCGGTTCGACCGGAAAGCCTTCACCGCTATACAATATTCACCTTCTCCGTCCGGACGGAACTGAGTGCGAAGACGGTGAGGAAGGCAGCATAATGGCCTGCGGCATCAACAAGAGCCACCCGACCGGACTTTTCTGCGGCTATTATAAGAACCCTGAACTGACACAGGCTGTTCTCGGCGGAGAGAACTACGATACCGGCGACGTTGCATGGCGCGATTCCAAGGGCTATTACTGGTTTGTAGGCAGAAATGACGACGTTATCAAGTGCTCGGGTTACCGCATCGGACCGTTCGAGGTAGAGAGCGCACTTCTCACTCACCCGGCAGTAGTTGAATCTGCAATAACCGGTGCACCTGACCCGATACGCGGACAGGTAGTAAAGGCGACAGTAGTGCTTGCAAAGGGCTACACTCCTTCACCTGAGCTTACAAAGGAGCTTCAGGAGCACGTCAAGAGGGAGACAGCGCCCTATAAGTATCCGCGAGTTATCGAGTATGTGGACGAGCTTCCCAAGACGCTCGGCGGAAAGATTAAGCGAGCGATGATCCGTCACAAGGACGAGGAAAACGAAAAGTGATACAGAGCAGGAGACTGCACAAAGATAACGGGCGAACAATGTTCGCCCGCTTTATATTTTGCATACAAGTTAAAAAAGCCCTGCTATTGCAGGGCTTTTAGTGTTATTCAAGGTCAAGCTTGAACGGTGCGTATCTCTTATAGGATTTGCTGTTCTTGCTTATAGAGTAGGTATCGCCGAGCGACTTTATCATATCGTCAAAGTCCTGTGCGTACCGTGTTTCGATGAGCGAATCCTTTACCGTATCTGTCCAGAGGTCGTCTTCGGTCATACGCTCCTTCATATCAGCCTTAATGACGATATACACCGTATTCTCGTCGTAGTCATAGCGAACTGCCTTGTACGGGTCAAGGTCACCGAATACCTTTTCGTTGAACAGGCGGTTTGCCTTCTCGGAATCGCTCTCAACGGGAGTTGTTGTTATCTCGCCGACTGTGGGAGCGGTCGTTGTATTCTTCATCAGGATATTTTCATTTGCATGAGGATCGGTAGTGGTCGTTGTGGTAGTTTCGTCAGGATCTGTTGTAGCGGTAGTAGTTGTTGTGGTGGTTGTTGTAGTAGTACCTGTTGCAGTCTCGGCAGCAGCCTTTGCAGCTTCCTCTGCTTCCTTTGCAGCCTTTTCTTCCTTATAGGTCTCGTACTTGGTCTTTATATCGTCGAACTTCTTGAACTTTGCATCGTCGCTTCCGGCAGAGTTTATCTCCTTTACATAGTCATCGACAAGGTTATTGAGGTCGCGGAGCTCATCACCGTCAAGCTTGTTGCCTTCACTGTCTGTAAGACTGATGCTGAGGTACTTGATTCTTGCGTAGTTGTCGGTGAAATATTCCTTGAGCTGATCCTCGGTGCAGCCGAATTCACTGTCGAGGCCGTAATAATGCTTGAAAAGGTAGTAGTATTTCGAGAAGCGGTAAAGAGAACTGGACGAATCAGAACCGGTGCCGTTTGTGATAACTTCTCTGAGGGAAGTCTCACCGATGCCGTTGTCCTTGTAGTAATCCTCGTCCTTGGACTCCTTGACGCTGGTCTTTATAGTCTTGATGTAATCATCGGGAAGTACTCCGCCGACCTTGTCGAACTCTCTCTCAACAGCAACGAACTTCTTGCAGTAGTCGGTAGCTCTTGCCTGGATCCAGTCCTCAGAGGGAGTACCCTCGAAGGAAGCCTTCTTAATATCGTCAACAGACGGGTAGGTATTAGCCTGATCGTACATTTTCTGAGCGGCATCACCGACAGAAACGAGCTCGTAATATATAAATACACCTGCGCGTATGTCGTAATCGTCAACAGTGAGAGCGTCTCTTGTATTGCCGCCGATAGTGATAGCCTTCGGAGCGCTGCATCCGACAGTACCGGCTGCGAGTGCTGCGGCAACAGCAGCTGCGACGAATTTACTGGTTCTTTTCATTTATGATTCCTCCGATATAACAGTAAAGATAATGACCCGGATGTAAGTAGGGGACCGGGCTCCGGAACGTGAAATAGTGCTTCATCATTCCAGACACTTTATTATTATACTACATATTTCCGTGTTTGTCCATAGAAAAATGAAATTTTCTCATATTTTTCACACGAAAATCATATTAATTCTTTTATTTATAATTTAATTATTCCTAATTCCTTGACTTAATGCTCCAAAAATGATAGAATATTAATATATGTACCCATGAGGAGGATAGTATGAAAGTCGAACTCATTGCTCATACTCCCGATCCGGAAAGACTTGCTGCAACGGCTGCCAAGCTCTGCTATTCGAGCAGCGACATCGGATCGCTGAGAGAGGGCCTCACAGATGAAAAGATAGCCAGTTTTATAGATATGCTCGTCTCTATCGGGCATGAGAGCGTTATGGAGCACGTCAGCTTCACATTCGGCATCGAGGGCATATCCCGTGCCTGCTCGCACCAGCTCGTCCGCCACAGGATAGCTTCATATTCCCAGAAAAGCCAGCGCTACGTCAACGAAAACGGCTTTGAATTCATCGTTCCGCCTTCGATAGACGGGCTTCCGGAGGCAAGGGCAGAGTTTGACCGCATAATCGCAGATATAACGCAAGGCTACGAAAAAATAGCCGATATGCTCACTGAAAAGCACAAAGCTGACTTCATTGCTGAGGGGCTTGACGAAAAGGCTGCCGCTTCAAAAGCACGCAAGCTCGCCAACGAGGACGCCCGCTTCCTTCTGCCGAATGCCTGCGAGACAAAAATAATCGTTAGCATGAACGTCCGCTCACTGTTCAACTTTTTCAGTCACCGCTGCTGCAACCGCGCACAGTGGGAGATAAGGGCGGTCGCTGATGAGATGCTGAAGCTCTGCCGCATGACCGCACCGCATATCTTTGCAAAGGCAGGTCCGCCCTGCGTTGCAACAGGAAGATGTCCCGAGGGGAAGATGACATGCGGAAAGATGCAGGAAATGAAGGAACACATCGCCGCTCTGGGTACGGGGTCTCAGGAGGTCTGAATGCTTGAATTCAGAGATATAGCCCTTTCCGACAAGGAACGCATCACACGCGCCCTCAGAACTTCGGATTTCAGGGGGTGCGAGTATTCCTTCGCCAACAATATGGCATGGAGACGGCTCGCAGGCTCAAAGATAGCGTTCTTCAAGGATTTCTACCTTTGCTGTGCATTCGAGACACCGGACGGTGCTCCGCACTTCATACTCCCTTCGGGCGCCGGAAGCTACACCGAGGTCATCGCCGAGATGAAGCGTTTCAGCGAAAGTCTTGGCAGTCCGCTTGTCATCACAGGCGTAACAGAGGCATCGATGCCGATGATGAAAGAGCTTTTCGGCGGAGAGTTTGATGCCGAAGCAGACCGCGGAAGCGCCGACTATATTTACAGCACAGATGACCTTATAGACCTTCCCGGTAGGAAGTACCACGCCAAGCGCAACCACCTTGCAAGATACAACGAGCTCGGCTGCGAGTTTTCACTCATGACCGAAGCTGACATTGACGACTGCCTTACCTTTGCAGTCAGGGACTACAACAGCAGGGAAGGTGCGGAGGTCAGTTCGTTCGTTGCCGAACAGTTTGCGATAAACACGTTTTTCGGCAATTTCCGGGAGCTCGGACTTGTCGGCGGAGTGATAAGGAAGGACGGTGAGGTCGCCGCGATAGCTCTCGGCGAGCAGCTTAATTCCGATACCTTCTGCGTTCACATCGAAAAGGCTGACACCTCGTTCAACGGCATATACGCCGGTATCAACAATTGCTTTGCACGCTCTGCTGCGGCAGGGCTGAGATATATCAACCGAGAGGAGGATCTTGATATAGAAGGGCTGAGGAGATCGAAGCTCTCCTACCGCCCGGCATTCCTCCTTGACAAATACACGCTTACATTCAGATGAAAGGAAAATGGATATGATCTATGTATTTCTTGCTGACGGCTTCGAGGAGACCGAAGCTGTTGCACCTATCGACCTTCTCAGAAGAGCCGGCAAAAAGGTAGTTACAGTCGGCGTCGGCGACAACATGATCGCAGGCTCTCACGGTCTGACAGTTATAACCGATACAATCGCTCAGGAAGCTCCGCTCACAGAGGCGCTTGAGATGATAGTTCTTCCCGGCGGTATGCCCGGAACCCTCAACCTCGAAAAGTCGCAGTACGTTCAGAACGCTATCGACTTCTGCGTTGAAAACGGAAGATACATCGGAGCTATCTGCGCCGCACCCTCGATCCTTGGTCACAAGGGACTTCTCAAAGGAAAGAGAGCGGTCTGCTACGAGGGCTTCGAGACACAGCTCGAGGGAGCAGTTACCGGTACAGAGCCGGTCGCTGCCGACGGTCAGTTCATCACCTCACGCGGTGCAGGTACAGCCGTTGAATTCGGTCTTGCACTCGTTGAAAAGGTCGTATCGAAGGCAGAGAGCGACCGTCTCCGTGCTGCAATAATGTGTTTCTGACATGGAGGACAAAAAGGCTCTCAGAAAGCGTTTTTCGGCGCTGAGATGGTCTGTGCGCTCACCGGAAAAGGACGCACTTATCGCTGAAAGGCTCCTGTCGCTTGACAGGATAAAAAATGCGGATATTATTCTGATGTACGCCTCCTTCGGCACTGAGACCGACACATGGGATATTGCCCGGAAGCTCATTGCTGCCGGAAAAACCATCGCCTATCCGCTGTGCGGAGAGAAAAGCAGCATGACCTTCCACACCGTTGAGAATCTCTCGCAACTCATTCCCGGAAGCTATGGCATTCCCGAACCGCCGGCAGAGCTTCCGCAGCCAGTGATAACAGAGGATACGGTATGTCTCGTTCCCGGACTTGCATTCACCGCTGAGGGCGCAAGACTCGGCTACGGCGGCGGCTATTACGACCGCTTTCTACCGCACTATCCGCAGATATACACAATCGCTCCGGCTTACGGCGCACTCGTCACTGACGAACTGCCGCAGCTCGGACATGACTTTAGAATAAATATGATCGTTACCGAAGAAAGGACGGTGCTCTGTCGTGAATAATAACGATGATCTCGTTAATGATATTCTGAAAGAGCTTGAAAGCAATGAAATCCCCTCCGATACGGAGATTCCCAGGCCGGAAGAACCGGTGCAGGATATGTTCGCTGAGGAAGCTTATCCGGAGGGGGGGGGCTATCCCGAGCCGGAACTTCAGCCCTATCCTCAGGACTCCCCTGTTGAAAGGCCTGCACCCGTGCCGGTAAGGGCAGCTGTTCCGCACAGGCACAGGAAGAAAAAGAAAAAGCGCAGCAGAGTACCGGGCGTTCTGATACTCACTACGCTCATTTTCGGCGTATCCATAATACTCTCGCTTATTATCATAGCAGTCGGCAAAGATATGCTCGGCATCGACAAGGACAGCACTCCGAAAAACGTGGTCGTTGCAAACGGCGCAACTACCGACGATATCGCGCATATGCTCAAGGACGAGGGAATCATACGTTTCCCGGACGCCTTCATTATGTTCTCGAAGCTCAGAAAATCCGATACAGCCTATATCCCCGGCGAGCATATGCTCAGGAGCGATATGGCTTACGAGACGATAATCCAGAAGCTCACGACCGCCGAGACTGCCAATAAGGAGCCTGTCGAGATAACCTTCCCCGAGGGCATCACTCTCGATGAGATCGCTGAAAAGCTCGAGGAGAAGAAGGTCTGCAAGGCTAACGACTTCCTGTTCAACTTCAACTCAGGAAACATGGGTACGAAGTTTGAGGAAGAACTCAAGAACGTGGACAACAGCCTGAAATTCCGCCGTATGGAAGGATACGCATTCCCGGATACCTATATGTTCACCGAGGATATGGCTATCGACGAGGTATGCTTCAAGATATACCACAACTTCGACAAGAAGATGACAACTGAGCGCTACGCAAAGATGAAGGAGCGCGGTCTTACACTTGACGAGCTCATAACATTTGCATCTATCGTCCAGAAGGAAGCCGCTTCACCCGAGACGATGAACGTTATCGCTTCGATATTCTGGAACCGTCTGAAGGACCCCGAGGAATTCGCAGGAAAACTCCAGTCCGACCCGACAAAAAACTATGCTAAATTTACCATTAAGCCCAAACTTGCAGTAAGCAACAAGGCTATGCTCGACGCTTACGATACCTATGTCGGCGAGGGTCTGCCGCCCGGAGCGATCTGCAATCCCGGAATCGATGCTATCGACGCAGTTCTTGACGCTATACCGACAGAGTACAGGTATTTCGCAGCAAATATCTACACAGCCGAGACAAAGTTCGCCAAGACCTACGAGGAACACCTCCAGAACCTTGATGAGATACACGCTGCCGAGAAGGAGTATGAGGCTGAACACGCAAACGACAACAACGACGATCAGGAGGAATGATATGCTTGACAGGCTTGAAGTGCTCGCGCCTGCCGGTGACGAAGAACGTCTCGGCGCGGCGCTGAGCTACGGCGCTGATGCCGTCTACCTCGGCGGAAAACAGTTTGGTATGCGTTCGTCCCCGATGAATTTCGACAATGCCCAGCTTGTAAAAGCAGTGGCGGACTCCCACGCAAGGGGAGTGAAGGTGTATCTCACCTGCAATACCTTACCGCGAAACAACGAGATACCATATTTCGAGGGCTTTGTGCGCGGAGCGGTTGAAGCCGGAGTTGACGCGATGATAGTTGCCGATATCGGACTCCTCTCGCTGATAAAGAAGTTTGCGCCGGAAATGGAGATACATATTTCCACCCAGACCGGCATCGTAAACTACGTCACAGCGAACGAACTCTACAACATGGGCGCAAAGAGAGTAGTCCTCGCCCGCGAGCTCACGCTTGACGAAATAGCCGAGATAAGGGCAAAGACCCCTGCCGACCTCGACATCGAGACCTTCGTCCACGGGGCGATGTGCGTTTCGTTTTCGGGAAGATGTCTGCTTTCAC
Organism: Ruminococcus sp.; assembly: GCA_017525915.1. GTDB lineage: Bacteria > Bacillota > Clostridia > Oscillospirales > Ruminococcaceae > Ruminococcus. The sequence goes on along the minus strand of JAFXSC010000022.1, from coordinate 117,531 downwards.
AGTACCTCGTGAACCGTGATGCGAACCGCGGCGAATGCGCTCAGCCCTGCCGCTGGGGATATCACCTCATGGAGGAAAAGCGCCCGGGCGAATACTTCCCGGTTTTTGAAGACGAAAAGGGGACATATATCCTTAATTCCAAGGATATGTGCATGATCGAACACATTGACAAGCTTGCCGAGGCAGGCGTCAAAAGCCTGAAAATAGAGGGAAGGGCAAAGTCAGCCTACTATGTGGCTGTCGTCACGAACGCCTACCGTATGGCAGTTGACGAGTATTACAGAGACCCCTACCGTTTCAGCCTCCCGGACTGGATACGCGACGAGGTATACAAGGTCAGCCACCGGAAATACTGCACCGGCTTCTTCTTCGGAGTGCCGGAGGAATCTCAGTATTATGAGAACAGCGGCTATATACGCAATTACGACGTCGTTGCGGTAGTTGAAAAGTGCGATGGCGGTACGGTCTACTGCACTCAACGCAACAGGTTTTTCGCAGGCGATACGGTCGAGCTGCTGTCACCGTCACAGAAGCCGGTCGAGATGAAGCTGGACGAGCTTTTCGACGAAAACGGCGAACGCATAGAGACCGCAAACCATGCAATGATGAAATTTTCATTCCGCTCGGATATAGTATTTCCTGCGGGAACAGTGATAAGAAAAGCACAGTAATTAAAGGACGCATTCAGTGCGTCCTTTTTGTTGTATAATAAATATAGGAAAAAATACATGAAATTTCTGGTTCGTGATTGTCTAATTTCATGGTGGACAACCGGAGCGATCTGTGGTATAATGAATGCAAAAGCATTCATTATAATTATTAAAATGCCCTTGCAGATACGCAAATCAGAGATTTGCTTCCTGCAATCGGGCGATTATACCACAACGCCCGCTTATGTGGTATAATAGATGATACACTCTTGAATTTTAACGGAGGTCTGAACATGGAATTTAAAGCAAACAGCGGTGTATGGGGAACTATGTTCGGAGTTCCGTTCGTTGTCGCGGATAATTTCCTCAAGCTTGCGACCGGGGAGCAGCTGAAGGTCCTGCTGTATCTTCTCAGATGCTCGGGACGCTCCTGCTCTGACGAGGAAATATCGCGCAATACAGGCGTTTCACCGCAGGAAGCAGCCGATGCCGTGTTGTTCTGGCAGCAGGTGAACGTCCTCAGTCCGCAGGGCACCGCTCCTGAAGCAGTCATGCCGGTACAGCCTGTCCGCGAACAGCCTCCGGTAACTCAACCGGAACCGCCGGCAGTACAGGAGCCTGCCGCTCCGCGCAGGAAGCAGAGCTTCACGCCGTCCGAGATAACAGAGATGATGAAAACCACTCCGGATATTTCCGAGCTTTTCAAGGTCGCAGAATCAGCACTCGGTAAACTCAGCTACACACAGCAGAACTCACTGATATGGATGTACAGCTACCTCGGGCTCAAAAAGGAAGTTATCGTCGTTCTGATCTACTACTGTATAAGCATCGACAAAGCGTCCGCAGGGTATATCGAGAAGATAGCCTGTTCCTGGGCAGAAAACGATATAAATACTATCAGCGCGGCTGAAAACGAGGTCGAGCGTCTGCGTACCGCTAAGGATTTCACAAACGTTGTGATGCGCCTGTTTGAAATGGAAAAAAGTCCTACGCCCAAGCAGGCCGGATTTATTTCCCAGTGGCAGAGGGACGGCTTCTCCGCCGACATGATAAAGCTTGCATATGAGACTACGCTCGACAATATCAACAAGCTGAATTTCGACTATGTGAACAAGATACTCCAGTCGTGGAAAGCGAGCGGATACACTACTCCGAAACAGGTCAGGGACGCCGAAAGCAGCTACCGCAGCGAGCGCAGGTCAACCGGAAAAGGGAAGCTCCCTGCAACCGACGTTGAGAAGTACAAGGCTATCATAAACAAATTCTGAAAGGTAAGCAATGAATAACGAAGTATTTGAAAAAGCGCTCGCTGTCGTAAACAACCGCCGTGTAAAGGCTGTGCAGGAAAACGACGAGCGCATAAGCGAGATAAATGCAAAAATACCGCAGATACGCGAAATTAACAACGAGCTTTTCAATACCGGAAAAGAGCTCATGAAGCTCATCGGCAGCAAAACTCCCGATATCTCCGACCGCATCGAACGGCTGAAAAAAGATAACCTCGAAGCGCAGGCGATGGCACGAAGCATTCTCACATCAAACGGCTATCCGTCCGACTATCTCGATATGCACTACACCTGTCCGGAGTGCGGAGATACCGGCTACAAGAACGGCTGCTACTGCGAATGTCTGCGGAAGCTGTGCGGCAAGCTCTGTGCCGACGAGCTCAACAAAAACGCAAGGCTCACGCTTTCGTCGTTTGAAACGTTCAGCCTGAGCTACTACAAGGGCGAAGAATATGACATAATGAGCCGGATACTTGACTTCTGCGTGAAGTACGCTGAAAACTTCTCGCCGTCGTCTGAGAGCGTTTTCATGTCAGGGGACACAGGTCTCGGCAAGACGCATCTTTCGCTTGCGATAGCGAACAAGGTGCTCGAAAAGGGTTACAGCGTCATCTACGACTCGGTAATAAATATCCTCCGGAACATCGAGAAGGAAAACTTCAGCCGCGAACACTCATCAGAAATGATAGATGCGGTCATGGACGCCGAGCTGCTCATTCTTGACGACCTCGGCACAGAGTACGAAACGCCGTTCTACAACTCGACTGTCTACAACATCATCAACACCCGTCTGAATTCCGGAAAGCCCACTATAATCAGCACGAACCTTGGCTTTGACGGCATTTCCGGAAGATATGACGCAAGGATAGTATCACGCATTGCCGCAGTTTACAAATACCTTGAATTCCGTGGGGAGGACGTCCGTCTCCAGAAGCGCAGGAACGAGAACTAATGAAAAAAGGTCCGGTTTTTCCGGACCTTTAATTATTCTGAACCTTCAAGAATGGCAATTGCTTTCCTGTATTTTTCAAGTCTGCTGAGAGTGCAGGCATCATGCTTTCCGGGAAGTCTCGAAGCATCGGAATTATGCCGCAGGTCGGCAAGCTTCACCTTCCTCGCAACAGGGTCGGACTTCACCCTGCGTACATAGTCGAAGTAGTCCTCATCATCGCTGTGAGTGAGGAGTTTCACAGCATTTACCACCTCCGGAGGAAATTCCGAAGCAAGCTCGGCGAGCGTTATATCGGTGTCCTCAGCGACGTCATGCAGCAGAGCGGCACAGGCGGAGTATTCGTCGTCCATCTGCTCAGCAAGATGGTAAGGGTGAAAGATATAAGGCACGCCAGACTTGTCGTACTGTCCGTGATGAGCCTGATAGGCGATGTTCATCGCACGTCTTGTAAGTTCGGTATAGATCATGCTGCACCTCCTCAGTATTGTTATATTCAGTATAACACAAAACGGACGTTTTTTCAACTAAAACGGAGTAGTATCATACATTTTCCTTAGCTTCTCAACAGCCTTCTTCTCGATGCGTGAAACGTAAGAGCGTGATATACCGAGCATTTCCGCGGTTTCACTCTGGGTATGCGGATCTCTGCCATAAAGACCGTAGCGGTGGACGATTATCTCCAGCTCTCGTTCATCGAGGCACTTCCGCAGAAAGACGTACAGCTGGCGCGAACGTATCAGGGTATCGACCTGCTCATGGATATCAACGCCGTCATCAATGAGGTCCATGAGCGTGAGCGCGTTGCCATCCTTGTCAGTCTCGACCGGCTCATTGATGTAGACATCTCCGGCGGACTTCTTTGCCGCCCGGAAATTCATCAGTATCTCGTTTTCTATGCACTTGCTCGCGTAGGTGGCAAACCTTGCGCCCTTTGAGTGGTCGAAGGAGGAAACAGCCTTGATAAGACCGATAGTGCCGATAGAGATCAGTTCGTCCTGATCCGAGTAATTGGGCGCGTATTTCTTCACGATATGGGCAACGAGCCGGAGATTGTGTTCGATAAGTCTGTCCCTTGCACGTCTGTCGCCGTTTGCCATAAGCTCAAAGCACTCGTCCTCATCACGCTTGGAGAGTGGCTTCGGAAAAGCAGGTCCGCTTTCGACATGAAGCGCAAAGAAAAACAGACTTCTTATCAGATCAAAAAGCATAACGATCAACTCCTTAATACAGCTGTGATATACTATGACGGCAGGCTTGAACAATATTTCCCGCAGACGAGCTTATACACAAAAAATTAATAAAAAAAACAATTCCAGAATATTGACGTTCAGGCTTAAATATTATATAATAAAAGTGTGTGGATCTCACACGGCAGAACGGCTTTATAAGCTCGCCGCTGTCCAATTCCCGGAAGAAGTGATCATTTGAAAAATTATATTTCAGCATCCGTGCTGAGTGCGGATATGCTCAACCTTGAAAGCGAGATCAGAAGGCTCGAGACAAACGGAATAGATATGCTCCATTTCGATGTCATGGACGGTGCCTTCGTTGATAACATAACCTACGGCCTGCCTATACTTGAAGGCGTCCGCAGGGCTACCGGCATGACTCTCGATGTACACCTCATGATAGCCGATCCGCTGAGATATGCGGAGAGATTTGCAAAAGCCGGCGCGGATATTATCTCATTCCACGCTGAAAGCAGCAGCGATATATCGGATACTATCAAGGCTATAAGAAAAAGCGGTGCAAAGCCTGCACTCGCCATAAAGCCCGCAACTCCTGCCGAGGCTGTATACCCGTACCTTGAAATGCTGAACATGGTGCTCGTCATGACGGTCGAGCCCGGCTTCGGCGGACAGAGCTTCATTCCCGAGACTGCCGACAAAGTAAGACTTATCCGCAATAGGATATCTGAGCTCGGTCTTGACACCGATTTAGAGGTGGACGGCGGCATCAATGCCGATACTGCCGGCACAGTAATAAACGCCGGTGCAAACGTCCTCGTTTCCGGCAGCTATCTTTTCAGAGCCGATGATATGTCAGAGGCGGCAGGTTTGCTGAGGAAAGGCTGATCATGCTGAAAAAGGCTAAAAAAGAGCGCCTTATCTGGCTTGATATAATGATAACCCTGCTTTCGCTTGAGCTGATGGCTTATTTCTACTATGGCATGAGAGCCGTTGCATCAGCTTGTACCTGCATGGCAGTTTCGTTTGCAGCGGAGTTCATCTCCCTGCGCCTGATGGGTAAAAAATTCACCGCCGACGACCTCACCTGCATATCGGACGCGCTCATAATCTCACTTATGCTGCCGGTCTCGATAGATCTGAGGATAGCCGGTTATACCTGCCTGTTCGCTGTAGTTGTCACAAAGAACGTTTTCGGCGGAAGACGTAACATGATATTCGCTCCGGCAGCGGCGGCTTATGTTTTTGCGCTGACTTCGTGGAGCAGGGAAGTGCTCATGTACCCCGAGCCTCATACAAAGCTCGGATTGTTTGAAAAGCCCGATGTCCTCGTACATTCCGCTTCACACGCATTCAATATAACCGGTAAGCTCAGATATACCGACCTCGAGATACTCATGGGCAATTTCAGCGGTCCTGCCGGAAGTGCAAGCGTCCTTCTGCTGCTAATTTCGGCGCTGATGCTGATATTCAGAGGCGATATCTCAGCCGGTGCATTTCTCGGTTCACTCCTCGGAACAGGGCTCACGGCTTACCTTTCGCCGGTCGGCTATTCAAGGGTCGATTCGCTCGGCTACTCAGTCGTCACGAACATGGTGCTTTTTGCTTCGGTATATATAATTGCCGACAGGAGGATAGCTCCCCGGCGCAACATCTTCGCATTCTACTATGGCTTCCTTATCGCTGTGACGGCTTACATTCTCACTCTCACAACTGCTAAGGAAAATCCGATAATCGCAGCAGCCGTCCTGTTCACTCCGGCAGCGCTCGCTATCAGGTCCCTTGAAAGAAAGATAGATTCCGAGCTTGAAGCCGAAAAGAAGAAGGAACTCGAAAAGGCACCTGCGGACGGAGAGGAGGCTGAGCTCCATGAATGAACGAAAAGGCTCGGTGTTCGACGGCATAGCCGCTGACAATCCGGTTCTCTCAGGGCTCATGGTCATATCTCCCGTCATAATCTGCGGAGATACCATAAAGAACGCACAGGCGCTCATATGGGCGTTTTCGGTGATAACTTTCCTGTCCGTGCTGATATCCTCATTCGTACCGAAGGAACTGCCGTACACGCTCAGGGTAATGACCTGCGCCCTCATCTCATCAACGATATACGTTCCGGTGAGAGCAGCCGCAGAGGAGGTCTATCCCGACGCCATCGCAAGGATAGGTATATACTTTCCGCTCCTCGCAGTGAACTCTCTGATAGTTTTTCAGTCAGAGACAAGATTTTTCAGAATGGGAAGGCTACGCATGACAGCCTCACTGTTCTTCTATATACTCGGCTTTGACCTCGTCATGCTCATTACTGCCGTCATCAGGGAGCTGCTCGCATACGGCACTATCAACAGCCGCATCGCCGACGTTGATGTGCTCATAAGCGGACTCGGAGAACCTTTCGGCGGATTCATATTTCTCGGACTGATGTGCGGTCTTTACAGAAAGCTCCGCATTTCTCTGAAAAGCAGCCGCTCCGCTGAGAAAGGTGATATGAATGTATCTGGTAAATGACATAATAGCATTTCTTGCCGCAAATCTGATACTGAGTCAGGCTCTCGGCACGAGCTCGCTTTTCATAGCCGCGCAGAGCAGAAAGAATCTCACAGGCATCGCATTCTGCATAATGCTGTTCACGACATTCGGAACAGGCTGCGCTTATATCGTCGACTCCGTGCTTCCTTTCGGAGCTTCGGAATTCCGACTCCTGCTCTATACCGCAGCGGTCAGCGTTTTCTACATCCTGCTGCTTGTCCTGCTGTATTTCGCGCGTCCCGGAGACTATGCACAGCTGAGGAAGTATGTTCATCTCTCCGCTTTTAACTGCGCCGTTATGGGAACTCTTTTCACCATGAGCGGCAAGGCAGAGGAGGACAGCTCGCTCATGAGCTTCGGGGAGTACGTCAGATTCGGATTTGAAGCCGGACTCGGATTTATCGCTGCCGCACTGATACTCACGGCAGCTTACAGAAGGCTCAATTCTTCAAAAGTGCCGCAGTCTTTCAGAGGCGGTCCGGCAATGCTGATATATATAGGCATAATTTCTATGGCGGTCTGGTCGCTGAAATAACCGCTGTTGATACAGGAGAGAAAAATGGGAAAAAGAACACAGGGAAGGAAAATCTATAAGACCAAGGAAAAGAATTACTACGGCAAGACACCTATGGGAAAAGCTCTTTCCGTAGCACTGACAGTGCTGCTCATCGGCGGCATAGGCTTCATCGGTTACAGCGTGGCAGAGCCTATCGTCAACTATACAAAGAAGAAGGGCGACGATACTTCGGCTTCGACCACAGCAGCTGCGACCGACTACATCATCAGTACCGAGGACGCGAGCGTTCCACCGGCAGAAACTGATCTGCGCGAGCCTGCCGTCTACAAGGCTGCCGCTTTCAGAGTGGGCGACCTCATAAGCACTGACTCGCTGAAAGCAGCGTTAAACCGCATACCTTCCGGTCAGAACTTTGAATATATCGAAATACCGCTGAAAATAAGCGGCGGAAATATCTACTATACATCATCGGTGATGTACGCTGTCAATTCAGGCGCGGTACAGAATACCATCTCGCTTTCCGAAGTGGTGAACATCATCGAGAGCGCTGGCTACAAACCTGCGGCGCTCATCAGCGCGTTCAACGACAGCAGGGTGCCTTCGATAGACCCGACTGCCGGATATGTGACCTACGCGACCGGTGAGCAGTGGATAGACAACGACCTCGACGCAGGCGGAAAGCCGTGGATGACGCCTTATTCTTCGACCGCCGTCAACTACATCGGTGATATCGTTACCGAGGTATCATCAGCCGGATTTGACAGGATAATCTGTACGGATATGGTATTCCCGAACTTCCGCAGGAGCGACCTTGAACTGCTTTCGGAAGAACTCAGCTCGAAGAAGCGCTTTCAGGCACTCACCTCCGCGGCAAACCTTTTCTACGACAGGGCTGTTGCGAACGGCGCTTCGATGTCGATAGAGATATCGGCTTCCGACCTGCTGAGGGACAATGCGGATATCATAAACGAACCGCTCTACCTTAACGTTAAGTCATTGATAGTGAAAATAGACATTGACGAGATAAGCGGCGGAGTTGCGACCGACACAACGGTCTACGATTTCAACGGCACCGCCGCAGACAAGACCGCAAAAATGCTCGAGCTCATCAAGAATAAGTTGAGCGCGTACCCTGACACAGCGATCCGCCTTTCGGGTACGTCCATAGGCACCGACGAGCTCCTCAAAGCAAAGGAAGTGATAAAGGACTACGGCTTCAAATCATATGTAATAGGATAATAAATACCGAATTATCGGGGAACGGAGAATAGCTATGGCAGAAAATTTCAAGGTATCGCTCCAGAAAGTGATCGACGAATTCAAGCTTGAGGTAATATATATACACAAGGACGCAAATGATGTAATGATAGAGGAGAACGACGTAAACCGTCCCGGTCTCCAGCTCATGGGCTTCTATGAATACTTCAACCCGGAGCGCATACAGATAATCGGAAAGATGGAATTTGCCTATCTTTCAACTATCGACGAAAAAACAAGGCGCGACAGGCTCCAGCTGCTTTTCTCGCAGCGCATTCCCGCGCTCATAATCACAAGGGAGCTTCCGTATTTTGCGGAAATGCTCGAGCTTGCGAAGGAATTTGAGGTGCCGCTCCTCAGAAGCAAGGAGAGCACATCGAACTTCATGTCCGGACTTATCGCATTCCTCAACCTCACGCTCGCACCGAGAGTTACCCGTCACGGCGTACTCATCGAGATATACGGCGAAGGTGTGTTCATCACCGGCGAGAGCGGCGTAGGTAAGAGCGAAACGGCTATCGAGCTCGTAAAGCGCGGACACAGGCTCGTTGCAGACGATGCGGTCGAGATAAGAAAGGTGTCCAACATAAGCCTTGTCGGAAGCTCACCGGACAATATCCGCCACTTCCTTGAGCTCCGCGGCATCGGCATCATCAATGCACGCCGCCTGTTCGGTATCGGTGCCGTAAAGATGACCGAGAAGCTCGACCTCGTTGTTGAGCTCGAACAGTGGAACTCCGAGAAGGTCTACGACCGTATGGGCGTTGATACCGAATATGTATCGCTACTCGGCGTAAAGGTGCCGTCCCTTACGATACCCGTAAAGCCCGGACGTAACCTTGCGGTAATACTGGAGGTCGCAGCGATGAACAACAGACAGAAGAAGATGGGCTACAATGCTGCTCAGGAGCTCCTCAACAGGCTCGGCATGGAATCGGATTCAAAGGAGATAGTCCGCGATTACGAGTCCTTCTGAGACAAAGCCCGAATTACAGAATGATGCAGGAGGGAAACAATGATAGACATAGATAAGCTCACGGAGCTCTGCGGAGAGCTTGGCTGCCGCATTACTCCGGAATGTCCTCTGAGGGAGTACATCACTTTCCGCTTCGGAGGACCCTGCCGCGCACTGATAAGCATAAATTCCGCCGCAAGCGCCGCTGCTCTCGTGAAATACCTCAGGGAGAACGGCATAAAGTACGGCATCATAGGCAGAGGAAGCAACATAATTGCAAGCGACGACGGCTTCGACGGGATAATCCTCCTGTTCGGCAGCGACATCGCTGATATAACGGTAGACGGCAGCACTATGCGCTGCGAGGCAGGTGCTCTGCTCGCCTCAGCCTGCGTACACGCGCAGCAGTCCGGACTTACCGGCATGGAAAACCTTTTCGGCATACCCGGAACTGTCGGCGGCGCACTTTATATGAACGCCGGCGCTTACGGCTGCGAGATAAAGGATATAGTGGTCTCAGCCGAGTACATCGGCGAGGACTGCGAGCTCCACACCATAAGCAAAGAGGATATGGAGCTTTCATACAGACACAGCATTTTCACCGGCAGCGGCAGCATAATAACCGCAGTAACGCTCAGTCTCGCCCCCGGTGACCCGGACACGATAAAAGCTGCCATGACCGAATGTATGTCAAAGCGCAGCTCCAAACAGCCCCTCGACTACCCGAGTGCCGGAAGTACCTTCAAGCGTCCGGAGGGCAGCTATGCCTCGCTCCTCATCGAGCAGTGCGGTCTGAAAGGACTGACCTGCGGCGGTGCAATGGTCAGCGAGAAGCACAGCGGCTTCGTTATCAACAAGGGCTACGCGACCTGCGCTGACGTTCTTGAACTCTGCGGAAAAGTTAAGGACATAGTTAAGGAAAAGACCGGTTATACACTCGAACTCGAACCGGTGATACTGAAATAAGGCATTGTTACCGTATTCACGGTCAAATCCGGCAAAAAGGAGAAGTTTATGGATCTGCTCATAGTAACAGGTATGTCAGGCTCGGGAAAGTCCAGCGTTATGAACGTTCTTGAGGATATAGGCTATTACTGTATCGACAATCTGCCCCCGAAGCTCATATCACGATTCATTGACCTGTGCAGGAAAACAGACAGTCAGCTCAGCCGCGTCGCAGTTGCAGTCGATATCCGCTCGGGTGAGATGTTCGCGGAGATATTCCTCACGTGGAAGGCTCTCAAAGCATATGAGGACCTTGCGGTAAAGGTACTCTTCATCGAAGCAAGCGACGAGGTGCTGATAAAGCGATACAAGGAGACACGCCGCAAGCATCCGCTCGACGAGAAATTCAGCGGAAATATGCACGGCGCGATAGCGTATGAACGCCACCAGCTCGCACAGCTCCGCGAGATCGCCGACTACTATATCGAAACATCAGAGCTTTCGTCATCTCAGCTCAAGGAACAGGTCAAGGAGCTCTTCCTCGCAAAGACCACGGACTCGCTCACTATCAAGATCATGTCGTTCGGCTTCAAGTACGGCGTATCGACCGAATCCGACCTTGTTTTCGACGTCAGGTGCCTGCCCAACCCTTACTATATTGACGAGCTGCGTGAGCATACCGGTCTTGAAAGCTGCGTCAGGGACTATGTAATGAGCTTTGAGCAGTCTCAGGTCCTTCTTCAGAAGCTTACCGACCTGATAGACTATCTACTGCCGCTCTATCTCCATGAGGGCAAGAGCCAGCTTGTCATCGCATTCGGCTGCACAGGCGGAAAGCACCGCTCGATAACCTTTGCCGAGCTTATCGCAAAGCATCTCACCGATAAGGAATACCGCGTCCAGAAGTACCACCGCGACATAAACAAGGACCACAATCCGTTCTGATAATAATTTAGCGAAGGCTGTCCGCAATGGGCAGCCTTTGACGGGAGTGAGCAGAGATATCATTTTCAAATAAAGTCCGTGCCGAGATAACAGGCACTATAAACGACAAGGAAAAGCGCTTCGCCTGTCTCTACGGTATGCTCCTGTTCTGCCGCGAACTCAGCCCCGGGCGCATCAGCTTTCAGACCGAGAGCAAGGTATCTGCTGATATGTTCGCAGAGCTTTTCGGGAAGATATTCGGTCCGGTGCCCGAATGCAGGTCAAGCGTAAGGAAGAACGGCACGGTCATGTATGCCTTCGAGATAACCGACACCGTGCTGACAGGCAAAGTCTTTGAGAAGTACCGTTTCACAGAGGGAAAGCGCTCGTTCGATACCGGAATGATTGCGACAACGAGCCTCGGAGTGCTGACCGCCGGAGCATTTCTCGCCTGCGGAAGCGTCAACGACCCTGAGAAGGAGTATCACCTTGAATTTTCAGTCCCGGACCAGTCACTTGCTGCCGAGCTCCGTACACTTCTCGGTGATATAGGAGTTACCGCAGGGACCGTTCTACGCCGCGGTCAGTATATTGTCTACATCAAGGGAAGCGAGTACATCGAGGACACGCTGACCTTTATCGGCGCGCAGCAGTGTACCCTTGAACTGATGAACGTCAAGATATACAAGGACGTCCGCAACAAAGCCAACCGCATAGCCAACTGCGACGCTGCCAATATCGACAAGGTAGTGACTGCGGCAATGCGTCAGACCGAGGATATACGCCTCATCGCAAATACTGCCGGTCTGAAAAGCCTTCCTGCCGAGCTCCGCGAGGTCGCAGAGCTGAGACTTGAAAACACAGGAATGAGCCTTCAGGAGATAGGGGAGAGCCTCAGCGAGCCGATAAGCCGCTCAGGAGTGAACCACCGCTTCCAGAAGCTCGCAAAAATAGCCGCTGAGATAAGAGCCGGAGGAATGCACGATGAAAGCTGATTCATTTGTAAACCTCCACGTTCACACGGAGTACAGCCTTCTTGACGGTGCCTGCCGCATAAAGGACCTCGTCCGCAGGGCAGGTGAGCTCGGACAGACTGCCGCTGCCATCACCGACCACGGAAATATGTACGGCGCAGTTGAGTTCTGGAAGGAAGCAAAAAATGCCGGTATCAAGCCGATCATCGGCTGCGAGGTGTATGTTGCACCGCGAAAGCATACAGATACCGTCCCTAAGATAGACGCATCGCCATACCACCTGATACTCCTCTGTGAGAACAATGAAGGCTACCGCAACCTCGTAAAGCTGGTGTCGATAGCCGCGACCGAGGGCTTCTACGGCAAGCCGCGCGTTGACAGGGAACTACTGAAAAAATACCACAGAGGACTGATATGCCTTTCCGCCTGTATCGCCGGTGAAGTTGCACGAAAGCTCTCAGAGGGCGACTATGAAGCTGCGAAAAAAACTGCTCTTGACCACCTTGACATTTTCGGGAGGGGCAACTATTTCATCGAGGTACAGAATCACGGTATCAAGGACGAACTGCGTATACTGCCGCAGCTCTACCGACTTTCTGAGGAAACCGGAATCCCCCTCGCGGCAACGAACGACTGCCACTATATCGAAAAGAAGGACGCTGCCATGCAGAACGTCCTTATCTGTATACAGACCGGCAAGACCCTTGACGACCCGAATCCGCTCAGTTTCGGGACGGACGAGTTCTATTTCAAATCAGCCGATGAAATGGCAGAGCTTTTCACTGCCCACCCGGAGGCTGTCACCAACACCTCAGAGATAGCCGGACGCTGCAATGTTGAATTTGAATTCGGCAATATAAAGCTGCCGAAGTTCACTATTGAAGGTGTTTCGGACAACGTTTCCTATTTCAACGAGCTCTGCCGGAAAGGTATGCGCGAAAGGTACGGTGAACACCCGGACGCCGCAGTCACGGAAAGGCTTGAATACGAGCTTTCGGTCATCAACAAAATGGGCTACACCGACTATTACCTCATTGTGTGGGACTTCATACGCTATGCCCGCTCACAGAACATTCCAGTAGGACCTGGCAGAGGCTCCGGCGCAGGCAGTCTTTGCGCCTACTGCATCGGCATCACCGGCATCGACCCCATGAAGTTCGACCTGCTGTTTGAACGATTCCTCAACCCGGAGCGAGTGAGTATGCCGGACTTCGACATCGACTTCTGCATCGAAGGTCGCCAGCGCGTCAAGGACTACGTTGTCGGGAAGTACGGTGCGGACCATGTTTCCGAGATAATCGCTTTTGATACTCTTAAAGCCCGTGCCGCTGTACGCGACGTCGGGAGAGTGCTCGGTGTTTCCTACCAGATATGCGACCGCATAGCGAAGCAGATAGACTTCCGTAGTACACTTGACGAGGCTGTTGCCGGCTCTGAGGAAATTTCAGCGCTATGCCGCTCGGACAGTTCCGTCCGGAAGCTTATCGACCTTGCAAGGCAGCTTGAAGGTATGCCGCGCCACGCCTCCACCCACGCGGCAGGAGTTGTTATATCGGCTGTGCCGCTGAGCGATCTTGTGCCGCTCCAGAAAAACGACGGTACAGTCGTTACGCAGTACACGATGACAGTGCTCGAATCGCTCGGTCTGCTTAAAATGGACTTTCTCGGTCTGAGGAACCTCACCATTATCCGCGACACCGTTACTGAGATACACCGGAAAGTGCCTGATTTCGACATCAACGCCATACCGCTCGACGATGCCGGAGTTTACGGTATGCTCTCCGCAGGCGATACCGAGGGAGTATTCCAGCTTGAAAGTGCCGGAATGACACAGCGGCTCATGGAACTGCGTCCGGAGCGCCTTGAAGATCTCATCGTCGTGATATCGCTCTACCGTCCCGGTCCTATGAAGTCGATACCGGTCTATATCGAGAACAAAAAAGCCCCTGAAAAGGTGCAGTACAAGCACCCTCTCCTGCGCGAGATACTCGGCGATACCTACGGCTGCATGGTCTATCAGGAACAGGTCATGGAGATATGCCGGAGGCTCGCAGGCTACACCTACGGTCACGCTGATATCGTCCGCAGGGCAATGGCAAAGAAGAAGCACGATGTAATGCTGAAGGAGCGCGAGTGCTTCGTTGAGGGCGCTGTGAAGAACGGCGTCCCGGAGGATACTGCGAACGGCATCTTCGATGAGATGGTGAGCTTCGCCTCGTATGCCTTCAACAAGTCCCACGCGGCAGCTTATGCCTATCTTGCGTACCAGACCGCCTACCTTAAATACCACTTCCGCGGCGAATACATGGCGGCTCTGATGTCGAGCGTCATGGGTATGACCGGAAAGCTTGCCGAGTATATGAATGCCTGTCGTAGCTCTGGGATAGAGATATTCCGTCCGGACGTAAACATGAGCGCGGAGGATTTCAGATACGCTGACGGAAAAATGTACTTCGGTCTGCTTGCGGTTAAAAATGTGGGTAAGGGACTTGCCGCCGGGATAATCAACGAACGCAGTGTGAACGGCAGGTTCACCGGTTTGCAGAACTTCTGCGAAAGAGTAGGCAGGGAAGCCAACCGCAAAGCTGTTGAAAGTCTTATAAAGGCGGGGGCACTTGACGGTCTCGGGCTCAACCGCCGGCAGATGCTCGAAAACTTCGAGCGGATAATGGAGCTTTCCGGCGCAGGTACGCGCGGAGTTATCGAGGGACAGCTCAATTTCCTCGAAGCACAGGAAACCGCTGATATGAACATGAAGATTCCCTTCAAGCCGGAATTCGACCGCCGAAGGCTCCTTGCAATGGAGAAGGAAGCTGCCGGTATGTATATCACCGGAAGTCCTCTCGACGACCACGCCTATATTGCAGCACTGCTCCACACCCGGAAGCTCTCCGCAATATCCGATGCCGAGAGTGTCCGTGACGGCGAAAAGGTACGGCTCCTCTGCACCGTACAGGAGAAGAAGCTGCACACCACCAAAAAGGGAGACAAGATGTGTTTCCTCACGCTCTCAGACGAGACCGGCGAGACAGAAGCTGTGGTCTTCCCGGACCTGTTCGCAATATTCGGAACAAAGCTCGTACCCGACTGCATCGTTACCGTTTCGGGAAAGATCTCTGTCAAGGACGAGAGCGTTACCGTGATATGCAGCAGCATAACGCCGGAGGAGGATATCCCCAGACTTGCTGCTTCGATGAAGCTCTGCATCAAGACCGATTCCGGAAAAGCTGCGGTAAGCCCTGAACTTCTGCGGATATGCGGAAAATTCCCCGGCGATACGCAGATATGCTTCTACCTTACCGACCTCAAAAAGTCCGTTGCACCGCGCCAGCGCCTGTCTTTAGCCGTGAATGAAGCTTCATGCGCTGAGCTTTCGGCACTTTTCGGAGCTGAACAGATCGGTCTGATACAGTAACATGATATTTTTTGCTGAAAAAAGGAAAAAGTCTGTGATTTGGACTTGACATTTTTGCAACAAAGTAGTAAAATAATTATTGTATGGAATTATGTCACAGCGAAAGCTGTATAAGAACAATATAACGCCATGTGCAGAATGGAGAATTTTTATGATCAAGAAAATCGGTGTACTGACCAGCGGCGGAGACGCTCCCGGAATGAACGCTGCCGTAAGAGCAGTTGTCAGATCAGCTATCAGCAAGGGTATGGAGGTCTATGGTATCCGCAGAGGATATTCGGGACTTATTTCCGGAGATATCTTCCCGATGGACGAGAGAAGCGTTTCTGATATTATCCACAGAGGCGGAACAGTTCTCTACACCGCAAGATGTCCCGAATTCAGAACAGCAGAGGGCGTTGCTAAGGCTAAGGCTAAGTGCGATGAGCTCGGTATCGAGGGTCTTGTTGTTATCGGCGGCGACGGTTCATTCAGAGGTGCAGCTGACCTTTCAGCACAGGGCGTGCTCTGTATCGGTCTTCCCGGCACTATCGACAACGATATAGCCTGCACAGATTATACTATCGGCTTCGACACAGCTATGAACACAGCTATGGAAATGGTCGACAAGCTCCGCGACACTTCACAGTCTCACGACCGCTGCTCCGTTGTTGAGGTAATGGGCAGAGGTGCAGGACATATCGCAGTAAATACAGGTATCGCCTGCGGTGCTACTGACATCATCACCAAGGAAGTTCCCTATGACCTCGACGCTATCGCAAACACAATGCTCGAGAAGAAGGCTAAGGGCAAGCAGAATTTCGTTGTTATCGTAGCTGAGGGCATCGGTCACGCTCAGGAGATCGCAACTGCGCTCCAGGAGAAGACACATATCGAGTCCAGAGCAACAGTTCTCGGTCACGTTCAGAGAGGCGGTTCACCTACTGTAAGAGACAGAGTTGAGGCTACAAGAATGGCTTATTACGCTGTTGAGCTGCTCGAGCAGGGCATCGGCAACCGTGTAGTCGGCATCAAGGACAGCAAGCTTGTTGACTATGATATACAGGAAGCTCTCTCAATGCAGAAGCCTTATGATATCAAGCTCCACAAGATCGCAGAAGAGATCGCATTCTGATAAGATAAGGATATAACAAGAGCGGCAGATAATTCTGCCGCTTTTCTTATTCAAAGACAGTAGTTATCGCTTTAGGGGCATTTTCGGGGGAGTACCGCCATTCTGAGATATGCCCCTCATTTATATAGTAGACCGGCTCGGCTGGTGTATCATGCTCCTCGCAGACATCGACAATAACGAGCTTTATCTTCATTCTGTCCGGAAGTATAGCCTTTATGTAGGCACTGACGCACTGTCCGGGAACGACATTCTCACGCGGTTCGGCAAGTCCGGCAAGATTGGGTGCAAGCTCAACAAAAATGCCGTAGTCCTCGACAGAGCGCACTATGCCGGAAACAGTCTCGCCGGCGGAAAAGTGTTCGGCGTTCTCAGCCCACGTTCCTAGAAGCTCCTTGTGGGAAAGGCATATTCTCCCGTTATCACACGACTTTACAACAGCCCTGATGTACTGTCCGCACCGGAAGCGGTCGGAGGGGTGGGAGATGCGCGACACGGATATAGCGTCTATCGGTATGAGTGAGGGAATGCCGCAGCCGATATCCACAAAGCAGCCGAACTGTTCGATGTGGGTGATCCTTGCGTCTATGATATCACCGGGACGCAGCGCGGAAACGTAGCCGCGCATACAGTCCTCCTGTGCCGCACGCCGCGATAATACCGCAGTAACGCTGCCGTCAGCACCGAGAGAGAGCTCCCTGACCCTGAAAGCTACCGGCTTGTTCACCCTTGATATAATAGCGATATCGCGAGTTGTACCCTCTGCAATGCCGAGAGCAGCTTCCTCGCGCGGGATAATGCCCTTGCAGCAGGGAAGCTCGACTATGAGGTCGTGCGAGCTGGTACACATGACCGCTCTCGCTTCAAGTACAGCGTCGGTTTCAAGAGCTTCCGCAAGCCCCTCCGGTGACGAAATAAAGCGGATATTCTCTGCTGTTCCTGTGAGTGCTCCTTCTGGCTTGTAATTCATATTTGTACCTCCATCAGATTGATAGTACAGTCTATGCGGAGGCGCGGCGGATTATTCCGGAGAAGTGACTGACAGTCCGCCGAGAGAGTTGAACACTGCCCTGACCGCCGGAACGTCCGACTTGTCGCAGATGACGTAGATATGAGCTTTTCTGCTCCTCGAAGGCTCCGGGACAAGATCCGCAGAAGCCGGTGACTCCATGACCGCAGTAATATAGTTGTGGGTTGTGACAGCGGTCGGTATGACCGTGTAAATGCAGCCTCCTGCGAGCTTCACAGCCTCGTCGGAGCGCCTGTTGTACATAAGTCCGGAGGAATAGATACTGCCGACCTTCCCGCGCACTTTCCCGATGGCAAGCTCGGCGAGCTCCGGAGTTTCAAAATCAGCTGATACTCTTGCTATCATTATGCCCTCCTTAGTAAAGTTCAATATGTTTGCGTGCCGGTTTTTATTATCTTTCCACAAAAACAAAAAAATATGCAGCCTAAATATTGATTTATGTCCGCGTTTGAGGTATAATGTGAAATGTACGATTTTTTGTGATAGCTTTACCGGAAGGAGGGGACCTGCTTGGACATAAGACCGGGAGATGTGCTCACTATGAAAAAAAATCACCCGTGCGGTGCAAACCAGATGTTCGTGATACGCTCCGGAATGGACTTCCGCCTGAGATGCGTCGGCTGTTCAAGAGAATTCATGGTCCCGCGCAACAAGATTGAAAAGAGTATCCGTTCAGTAAAGCACGCCGACGAGGGTTAGGCTTTCCTACATTTATACTTATTATAATACAGCATCAGGAGTATAGAAATGTTTGAAAAGCTTGAGATCATGGAGCGTCGCTTCTGCGAGCTCAGTGAAAGGCTCTCCGACCCCGGGGTCATAAGCGACAACAAGCTCTACGCACAGCTCATGAAGGAGTACAAGAGCCTTGACCCTATAATTGAAAAGTTCAGGGATTACAAAAGGGCGAAAGCTTCCTTCGATGAGGCAAAGGAGCTTCTTGACGCAGGCGGTCTTGACAGGGATTTCAGGGACATGGCTCAGGAGGAATACGACACCTCGCGTGAAGCCATGGAGAAAGCCGAGGAGGAGCTCAAAGTCCTCCTTCTGCCCAAGGATCCCAACGACGACAAGAACGTAATTATCGAGATAAGAGGCGGCGCAGGCGGCGAGGAGGCATCGCTGTTTGCAAATTCCCTTTACCGTATGTACACGATGTACGCTGAGGCTCACGGCTGGAAGCAGGAAGTCCTCACAGCCAATCCCACCGAGCTAGGAGGCTTCAAGGAGATAAGCTTCTCGATCGAAGGCGACGGCGCTTATTCAAGGCTGAAATACGAGAGCGGAGTTCACCGCGTTCAGCGTGTTCCCGAGACCGAGTCGCAGGGACGCATACACACTTCCACAGTTACCGTAGCTGTACTCGTCGAGGCAGACGAGGTTGAGCTCGAGATCGATCCTACCGATCTGAAAATAGACTATTTCCGCGCAAGCGGCGCAGGCGGACAGCATATAAATAAAACAGAGTCCGCTGTAAGGATAACCTATCTCCCGACCAATGTCGTCGTGGAGTGCCAGGACGAAAGAAGCCAGCATAAGAACAAAGATAAAGCAATGAAAATTCTGCGCTCAAGAATTTATGAGGCTATGCAGGAGGAGCAGGACGCAAAAATAGCTTCGGAGAGAAAAATGCAGGTCGGCACAGGCGACCGCTCCGAACGAATCAGGACCTATAACTATCCGCAGGGACGTCTTACCGATCACCGTATCGGTCTCACGCTTTACAGGCTCGAGGACGTTCTCAACGGAAATCTTGACGAGGTTTTTGACGCTCTTGCAACTGCCGATCAGGCTGCAAAGCTCGCAAATCAGGAAGCGTAGTTTTTATGGATACAGTTATTTTAAGTGACAGCGAAGCCGACCTTTTAAAGGCGGCGGAGCTCATAAAGAACGGCAGCATTGTCGGTATACCCACTGAGACTGTCTACGGTCTCGGAGCAGATGCGGCGAATGAAAATGCCGTTCGCGGTATTTTTGCCGCAAAGGGCAGACCTGCCGACAATCCGCTTATAGTACACCTTGCGGATTTTTCTCAGGCTGTGGAATATACGTCTGAGATACCGGAGCTTGCATGGAAGCTCGCGGAGAAATTCTGTCCCGGACCGCTCACAATGGTGCTCCCCAAGAACAACAGGATACCTATGGTGACTTCCGGCGGACTTGACACGGTAGGCATAAGAGTGCCTTCACACACGGTAATGCACAGGATAATTGAGCTTTCCGGCTGTCCGATAGCCGCCCCCTCTGCCAATACGTCAGGCTATCCGAGCCCGACTACCGCTCAGCACGTTTTCAGGGATATGAACGGCAGGATAGCTGCCGTTGTTGACGGCGGACAGTCACAGTTCGGCGTTGAATCCACAGTTATTTCGTTTGACGGCAAAGATGCCGTGAGGATACTCCGTCCGGGTGCAGTCACAAGAGAAATGCTCCTCGAAGTATGCGGCAGTGTCGTTATAGACCCTGCAATACTCCACGAGGTCGAAGCCGGAGCAAAGGTATCTTCTCCGGGTATGAAATACAAGCATTATTCGCCGAAGGCGGATATTATCATGGTCGAGGGCAGTATCGGCGCCTTTACAGAGCTTATAGGACGCAGCGGCGGAGACAGTGTGTATTCTCTCATTTTCGACGGCGATGAGGAAGTCTTCCCGTACAGGCATCTGACCTACGGCTCTGACAGTGCGGAACAGGCACATCTCCTGTTCCAGAAGCTCAGGGAGCTCGACGAGCTCGGAGCTGAGAAAGTCTACGTCCGTGCCCCTTCTCCGGAAGGCATGGGACTTGCAGTATATAACCGCCTCATCAGGGCGGCAGGATTTGAGGTGATAAGGGTATGAACAGTCTGCACGGAGTAATGGTCGTGGGACTGACCGGACAGACCGGCGCCGGAAAAAGCACGGTATCGCGCGTATTTGCCGATAACGGCTTTGCTGTGATAAACGCGGACAGCGTTGCAAGGAGCGTTGTGGAAAAGGGCTCGAAATGTCTCGGCGAGATAGTCAATTTCTTCGGAAAGGGCATTCTCACAGAGGACGAAACTCTTGACCGCCGTGCGCTCGCAGCGATAGTCTTTTCCGACAAGGCCAAGCTCGAAGCCCTTAACACCATAGTTAACCCCTATATCACCGGAGAGATACTCAGAAGCATCCGCAGATACTCGATACACGGCGACAAGCTGATACTCCTTGACGCGCCGACACTTTTCGAGAGCCGCGCGGACGATTTCTGCGAGATAATCATTTCCGTACTTGCCGACCCGGATATAAGGAAGGAAAGGATAATCTCACGCGACGGTCTTACACCGGAACAGGCTCAGCGCAGAATGAATTCACAGCTAGATGATGCGTTCTTTGAGAGCCATTCCGACTATATAATACATAACGACGGCGAGCTTTCAACAGTCAGTGCGATATCCAAGGAGGTATCCGACAAGATAAGAGAGCTCTATATGAGCCGTGAGCATAAAAGCGTTTCAAGCGCTTGTGCAGAATGAAACCGGAAGGAGCAGTATTATGTCAGAAAAAAACAGTGCAGCAAAGGAGCTCAAGGAAAAGCTCCTCTTGAACAGGAAAAATGCTGTGTTTAAACTTACAGACAATGAGCTTGCTGAGTGCGACAGCTATTGCGAGGGCTATAAGAGCTTCATGAATGCCGCAAAGACTGAGCGCGAAGCTGTCATCACAGCAGTTGATATGCTCAAAAAGAACGGCTTTTGTGAGTACAAGCCGGGTATGAAGCTTGCAGCAGGGGACAGGGTATACCGCGTGAACCGCGGAAAGGCTCTGCTCATCGCCGTTATCGGTACTGAACCTATAAGCGCAGGCGTCCGCCTCTGTGCAGCGCATATCGACTCTCCGAGGCTCGACCTCAAGCAGAATCCACTCTACGAGGACAACGAGACTGCCTTCTTCAAGACCCATTACTACGGCGGCATCAAGAAATATCAGTGGACTACGATACCGCTCTCCCTCCACGGCGTCATCATCAGAGCTGACGGCACCTCCGTTACTGTAAACGTAGGCGAGGACGAGAACGACCCGGTTTTCTGCGTCACAGACCTCCTTCCGCACCTTGCCACAGAGCAGATGAAGCGTCCGCTCGCACAGGGAATCAAGGGCGAGGATCTCAATATCCTCATCGGCTCGCGTCCTTTCCGTGACGACGAGGCAAGCAGTGCAGTCAAGCTCAATATCATGAAGATTCTCAACGAGAAGTACGGCATTATCGAGGCTGATTTCATCTCCGCAGAGCTTGAAGCTGTTCCTGCTTTCAAGGCGAAGGACATCGGCTTTGACCGCAGTCTCATCGGCGCTTACGGTCATGACGACAGAGTGTGCGCTTATCCTGCACTCACCGCAGCGATAGACTGCAAAGCCCCGAAGCATACCGCAGTAACGGTACTCACTGACAAGGAGGAGACCGGAAGTAACGGAAATACCGGACTTTGCTCGTCCTACCTCGAATACTTCATCTATGACCTCGCTGAGGCTCTCGGTTCTGACGGAAGAACAGTCCTCTCCGCTTCTGAGTGTCTCTCTGCGGACGTAAACGCCGCTTTCGACCCGAATTTCCCCGAAGTCAACGAGCGCAACAACTGTGCTTACATAAACAGGGGAGTATGCATTACCAAGTACACCGGTGCACGCGGAAAGTCCGGCACATCAGATGCCTCCGCGGAATTTGCAGGACGTATCAGAATACTCATGGACGCAAACAATGTCATCTGGCAGACCGGCGAGCTCGGAAAGGTAGACGAGGGCGGCGGCGGTACAGTCGCAGCCTATATCGCTAACCTCAACGTCGATACGATAGATATGGGCGTACCCGTTCTCTGTATGCACGCCCCGTATGAGGTCGTATCAAAAATCGATACATATATGGCGTATAAGGCATTTTCAGTATTCATGGCAGATTAAGCATAAGAATAACCGCCGCAGTCAGAGCACTGCGGCGGTTTTATCATATACCAATGTATTCGATGATGTTATCGGCGAGGATCCTGCGGTTCTCTTCATCGGTGAGACCGAGGGCGAAGAAGCGTTCGAGCTCGTCCTCGTGGCTCCACATGGGGAAATCCACACCGAAGAAGCAATTCTCAACGCCGTACTTTCTGATCATATGAGCGGCGCGCTCGGGAGTTATGAATGCAAGTGAGCTGCTGACGTCAAATTTGAGAGTATCGTCGCCGTTAAGACATTTTTCCGCATCGTCCCAGCGCTGATAGCCGCCGAGGTGAGCAGCGAGTATCTTGAGCTTCGGGAAATCCCTGTGGATATTAGCGATCCTCTGGGGCGCGGAGAAGTCATAGCGGTTGTCGCCGCAGTGTATAAGCACGGGAAGCCTTCCCTCAATAGCCTCATATATCTTATAAGCCTCAGGGGAATCGGCATTGAACTTCTGAAAATCCGGGTGGAGCTTGATGCCGTGGAGACCGAGGGATACTATCTGTTCAACGTCCGCACGAACATCCTCCGAATCTGCATGGGTAGTGCCGAAGCCATAGAACTCAGGATTTCTGGCACATTCTCCGGCAATAAAGCTGTTGATTGCGCTTATCTGGTGAGGAGCGGTCGCAGTTGAGCAGACAAGATAGCGGAAAGTTCCGATCTTTCTGCCGCTTTGAAGCAGTTTCTCACTGATGCCGCAGCCGGTCATAGGTATACCGTAAAAATGTCCGATGTTAACGGTAGCGCTCTCGGCGATCTTCTCGGGAAAAATATGCGCGTGAGCGTCGATTATCCTGTATCTGCTGAATTTCTCATTGTCCATAAAATTACCTCCAAAAAATAATTATACCGTAATTCATGAGTTTTGTCAATCATTTTCTCGCCCGATCTTAGCAGAAGGCGGTGCAGTCTTGCAGCAAGCCGCACAGTAGACCGCCTCTGCACTGCAGACTTTGAGCAGAGCAGTTACCCTTTCGAGGGTAGTTCCGGTCGTGGAGACATCGTCGATAAGTATTATTCTCCTGCCGGCGATATTCTGAGGAGCAGCGGCAGTAAAAGCACCGTCAAGGTTCAGCCGTCTTCGGAAACGGTCAAGATGCTTTTGTTCGGCAGTCCGGCGGGACTTGATTATCAGACGGGAATTTACAGGCAGACCGAGCTCGCGTGAGACCTCCGCAGCGATGAGCTCAGACTGATTGAAACCGCGCTTTTTGCGGTCAAGCCTGTGGAGAGGAACGGGAACGATCAAATCAGCCTTGTCTGCTATTCCGGAAGCTCTCAGTCGCTCTGCAAGTGCTTTTCCGAGCGCATAGGCAGCGTTGCCGCAAATGCCTCTTTTGAGCAGGATAACAGCAGGGGAAATGTTCCTGTCGTAGACAAAAGCGGCGGCAGTGCCGTCCGCCCCGCTGATGCGGAAGCTTCCCACGAACGGCGTGAGCCTGCCGGAACATTCTGTACAGAAACAGTCCATAGCGCCTATCACTTCACCGCATACCGGACATCGCGTGGGAAAGAAAAAGTGCAGTATCCTGCGTTTAGACGTGAAATCCATGTTGCACCTCAACAAAAGTCAAAGCTCCGCTAAAACGGAGCTTTTGTCATTCATAATTCGTCATCGGGCAGTTCATCGGGAACTCCAGCAGCCTCGACAGCGCTGAGCTTGCGGTTGATCTGCCTAGTGCGGACGCCGACCAGCTTTTCGAGGTCATCGTCCACTTTCTTTATATGCTTCTGTGTCTCCTCAAGCACCTTGCTGAACGTGAGGAATTCGGACTTAACAGCTCCGAGTATCTCCCAGACCTGATTGCTTTTTTTCTGTATGGCAAGCGTGCGGAAACCCATTTGCAGGGAATTGAGCATAGCTGCCATTGTGGAGGGACCTGCAACGCTCACGTTGAATTCACGCTGGAGCGTCTCAGTGACGCCGCTGTTCACGACCTCGGAGTAAAGCCCCTCGAATGGCAGGAACATGATTCCGAAATTGGTCGTATAAGGCGGCTGGACGTACTTGTCGCGGATATCCTTCGCCGACTTCTTAACGGCAGAGATTAGCTGTTTCTTCGC
Source organism: Ruminococcus sp. (assembly GCA_017525915.1). Taxonomy (GTDB): domain Bacteria; phylum Bacillota; class Clostridia; order Oscillospirales; family Ruminococcaceae; genus Ruminococcus. The sequence goes on along the minus strand of JAFXSC010000022.1, from coordinate 92,789 downwards.
ATCAGCGACAGTCACCGGATCGCCGGTCTCATAGGCATCCTGCAAGGCGGCATATGTGTCACCGGGAAACTTAGAATCTATCGGCAGGTAAATATAGCTGCCGTTCTCGCTGCCGGGAAGCTTAACTGCAAATTCGACCCTGTTGGTGCTTCCGGGAACAGTTGCCGTCTCGCGGTCATACTGCTCGGGAATGAGTATATCTTCAAGTATCGAGCCAAGCTGTATCTCGCCGAGAATACCGCGGTTCTTGACATTGGAGAGCACCTTTTTGAGGTCACCGACGCCGGTAGCTATGGTCTGCATCTCACCAAGCCCCTTGTAGACCTGTTCGAGCCTTTCGCTGACGAGCCGGAACGATTCGTTCATCTTGCTCTCGAGCTTTTCGTTGACCGCAGTCTGAATCGCTTCGAGCTTTCTGGAGTTTTCCTCCTGAATACCAGTCAGGTGTCTCGTCATGGTAACGCGCATCTGCTCGAGCTTCTGTTCATTAGCGGCTTCAAGTGATTTGAAGCGGTTTTCGAGGACTTTCAGCTGCTCGGTCATTGAGCTTCCGCTGTCGCGCTGACCGGCGCTCAGAAGCTCACCGAGGTTCTTCACGCTTAGCTGAACATTTGCAGAGACCTCCTCGCGGAGCTGTCTGTCAGAAGCCGCATTCTCGGTGCGTGAAGCTTCGAGAAGGCGTTTCAGTTCAGCAGTATCATTGTTCTTCGCACCGCCTGACCTGACAATAATGACAGCGAGAAGTGCAATAATAAAGGCACACATCAAAATAATAACAATGTCCATAATCACCTAAAAGTACATATAAAGCTGGCATTTTATCATGCCGTTGTAGAGCTTGCGGCGCTTTTTAGCCTCTGCGCCGAAGAACTGCTCGAACTGCTCGTGCGGCGAGATTATGTAGGACTGACGGTCGCCGCCCTTGCCGAGGACCTTTCCCATGACCTTGTATATCTCCTCAGCCTCGCGGAGTTCAAGAAGCCTTTCACCGTATGGGGGATTGCAGATAACGATGGAGTTCTCAGGCTGTCTGAACGACGAGATATCCGCCTGTTCGATAGTCACCCTTGACTTTATGCCAGCCTTGTGAGCATTGTCGAGGGCAAGTGCAACAGCGGCATCGTCAATGTCAGAGCCGATCGCACGGAATTCAGCTTTGCGGTCAACAGCTTCGATAGCCCTGCTTCGTTCCTCACGCCAGATACCAGCGTCGATGCAGCCCCATTTTTCTGCTGCAAACCTTCGGTTTATGCCAGGAGCTATTTTCAGAGCCTTGAGAGCCGCCTCAATGAGGAGAGTACCGCTTCCGCAGAACGGGTCGCAGACCGTTGAGCCCGGACGCACCCTTGCGAGGTCGATAATTCCGGCGGCAAGAGTTTCCTTAATGGGCGCGGCATTGGAATTGCGCCTGTAACCGCGCTTGTGAAGACCTGCACCGCTCGTATCAAGGTAAACGGTAACAATATCCTTCAGTATGCTGAACTGTATCTGCACGGTCGGACCGGTCTCGCTGAACCAGCCTATGCCGTACTTTTCCTTCAGCCTTTCAACGGCTGCCTTCTTGATTATAGACTGGCAGTCCGGAACACTGTGGAGCGCGGAATTGAGTGAATATCCCTTGACAGGGAAGGCGTCCTCGCGCGAGATGAATTCCTCCAGCGCAATCGAACGGACACCCTGGAAGAGCTCCTCGAAGGTCACAGCCCTGAACTCGCTGAGCTCGATCAGCACACGCTCTGCTGTTGAAAGGCAGAGGTTAGCCCTTGCGAGGACGTTCCAGTCCCCGCTGAAGCTTATCCTGCCGTCGCTGACCCTGAGGTCTTCGCCGCCGATTTTCTGTATTTCGTATTTCAGTACGCTCTCAAGCCCGAAATGGCACGGGCAGCAGAGCCTTAATCTATCGTTCAAAATATCACCTTTACTGTTAGTTGCCGTATTCACCGGGAGAACCGCCGCCGTTATCGCCGCCGCCTCCGTTGTCTCCGCCTCCGTTATCAACAGGGGCATCACCGCCTCCGTTGTCTCCGCCGCCGTCATCATCACCGCCGCCGTCGGGAGGAGCAACATAATGACCGCCGCTGCAGGGAGGAGCGTAGTCGGATTTCCAGTAGCCCATATTGCCGCGAGGACAGTTAGGACCTGCGACCATGCCGGTCACGGAGCACATCGGCTGTACGATGACGCTCTCGCACGGGTCGAAATCGCTTCCCGTATCGGGGAATTCTGTATTAGCGTAATCGCCGATGATATCGCGCCAGAGCTGTGCGGAGCTGAGGGAACTGGGAAGTTCAGTGTACGGACTGTTGACATCGTAACCGATAGTGATACCGCTTACGAAATCTCGTGTGAGGCCCACGAATGTAAGGTCCCAGTGGTTCTCGGTAGTACCTGTCTTGCCGACAACGACCTTGTTCGAGAGTCTTGCTGCCGTACCGGTACCGCCGTCGATAACGTTCTTCATCATTCTGTTGACGATCCATGCAGTCTCATCGCTGATAGCCCTTCTGCCGTTGCCGTCGTTCTCATAGATGACACGCTGGTTGGAGTCCTCAATGCGCGTGATGATATGAGCTTCGTTGTAGATACCGTGATTACCGAACGGGATATAGGCATTTACGAGATTTTCAAGGGTAACGCCGACACGGAACTGACCGATCGAAAGAGGTGAGGGGTTGATATCGTAGTCAGGATTAAGATCGAGACCCATGTTCTCGGTGAGGTGCTTGTAGACATTACTTTCTCCGCCCATCTTTACAAGCTGCGCGGATGCGGTATTGATAGACTTCTGGAGGAAGTACCAGAGTGGGTATGGATTGCCGGAAACCGAACCTTCATAGTTCATAGGCCATGGCTTGCCGTCAAAGACATACGGTGCAGTATCATTCAGTATCGTGCCGTAGTGAACGAGGTTATGCTCGATAGCGTAGCTGTAACCGGAGATAGGCTTGACAGTTGAACCTATCGGACGCTTGTCGTGGTCGGAATAGCTCGTTACGAGAGAATGTTTCTTTTCGCCCCACTGACCGACAGTAGCACGGATAGTGCCGTCATAATTGAGAGCAACGAAGGCGAGATGCGGCAGGTACTGCTCGGTCTTGCCGTCGCCGTCAAGGTCGGCATATCTTGTGACGCCGTTGACGTTGAGCATATTTCCGAGGTCAAGGAACTTGTTGGTAACGTAGTCCTGCATCTTGTGGTCAATAGTGGTGTAGACCTTGTAGCCGCCCTTGTTTATGCGGCGGATAGCCTCCTGCTCGTCATCGATGTCATATTCCTTCTTCATGAAGGCAATGAATTCACGGTAAACTGCATCGACTTCCCATGACTGAGCCTTCTCAACGTCGATAAGGTCCTCAGCGGTAGTCTCCGGGTGGAGAGCCTTGTATTCGTCGGAATCGGCATAGATAAGGGGAGTGCTTCTGTATTCCTGATACTGGTCGTAGGTTATCGCGCCGTTGTCGTAGAGCTTCTTGAGAACGTACTTCTGACGTTCGCGGTTGACATCTCTGCCGCTTACGAATTCGCCGTACTTATTGACGTACTCAGTGAACGGACCGTACTCCTCCGGGCTCTTTGGTATCGCCGCAAGAACAGCAGCTTCCGGGGTAGTAAGTTCCTCGACGTTCTTTCCGAAGTAGGTGAGTGAAGCGAGCTGTATGCCGTTTACAGCGCCGCCGAAACCGATATAGTTGAGATATTCCTCGAGTATCTCGTCCTTGGAGTAGGATTTTTCGAGCTGCATCGCACTGAATATCTCTCGTATCTTACGCTGCGGAGAATGCTCGTCATCGCCGGTGAGGTTCTTGATGAGCTGCTGGGTAATGGTCGAACCGCCCTGCTCGGTGTCGTAGATATGGAGGAACATATTCACGAATGCAGAGAAGGTACGCTTATAGTCAACGCCGTCGTGCGAGTAGAATCTCTCGTCCTCGGTATATACGAAGGCATCGCGGACGTGCTGGGGTATCCTGTCGATAGAGACAGGGATACGCTGAACGTCGGTCTTTACTCTATGGATAACAGTAAGCTTCTCGTTGCCGTTTTCATCAACGTTGGTCGAGTAGAAGTAAGTGTCGCTTCCGGATTCGAGCTCCTGAAGCGTAATGCTCGTCGTGGCTTCCATGAAGTTGAGGACGTACACAGTGAGAGCGGTCGCGACTATCGTACCGGTGATTATCATAACGAGGAAAAGCGAAAGTGCAGTCGTGAGTATGACTGCGAACAGTTTCTTTATGACAAGGAGCAGCTTGTTCTTTTTCTTCTTCCGGCGTTTCGGGGGAAGTGCAGCATCCTCGGGAAGTGCCTCCTGCGGCGCACCGGGGTAGTCCTCCTCCGGGGGAAGCATATCACGCGTAGGAAATCCGGGGTCATCGGTAAAGCTCTCATGTTCCGGAACATACGGGGCATCGGAGATGAGCGGGTCGGAAGGCTGCGGAGGCTGCTCAGTGACAGGCGGTGCATCGTGCCTTATCCTGTTCAGCGACCTGAGCGGTCTGATTGTGCCTGGCTGATGGGAGCTGTCGTTATTCGGCTGTATATCGTTATTGTTCTCGTTCATTTTTTCAGCTCGCCGCGGAGTGCGGCGAAGGCTCCTTTCGTGAATTTGCAGCAGTCTGACGGAGCGGCATGGGAAACGCGAAATCCCGCCTTGCAGAGCTGCCTATACAAAATATATTATACCACATCTGCCGCCTGTTGTTAATAGATTTCGAAAAAAAACGTCAAACTGCATAATATAGAAAAAAACGGAAAGAATATTTATAACAAATCATCAACAGGGAGGTCAGTAATATGCAGAAAAACATGAAAAAACGGATATTCCTCACACTTTTTGCAGGGCTCTCGGCTTCCGGCACGATAATGCTCTGCTCAATGGGGAATGCAAACCGGGTGCGCCGTACCGAGGCAAAGGTCGCAGAGGCGGAGAGCCATGTAGTCCAGCCGGCTTACCGGGTGGAGGAATACTGCGGAAGGATAGCGGTCTTCCTCTACGGCAGAAAAGAGCCCTTCCGCTACATCGACGCCGACATCTGGCTCATGCCGGAGCTCGACAGGGAAAGGCTTGAAAAGGGGATAGACTTTTACAGTGAAAGCGAGCTGAAAAGCTACATCAGCGATATCACTTCCTGATGCGCTTTTTCTTCTTCCTGACGGAAAATCCGAAATCTCCGAGCTTGCGTCCGAGCGCGAAGTATTCACCGTGGGCATATGCCATAAGACCGCATTTCCGGAGGTCGAGCCTGCCCTTGCCGTCGATGAACTGCTCGTCAGCGTCAACTCCGACTATCTCCGCAAGGAACATCGTGTGCGAGCCGAGGAGCTTATGCTCGGTCACGCGGCATTCAAGGCATACGGGGCACTGTTCGATGAGCGGCGCATCGACTTCATGCGCCTGAACGGGGGTAAAGCCGCAGAGCGCGAATTTATCGGTATCCTTGCCGCTTTTTACGCCGCAGAGGTCGGTCTCGCGGCACATTGACTCGGTCGTCAGGTTGATGACGAACTCGCCGTTCTTCATGATGATATCGTGGGAGTATCTTTCTGGGCGGACGGAGATATATGTCATCGGAGGTCTTGTGCAGACTATGCCGGTCCAGCCGACAGTGAGGACGTTGGGGGCATCGGGAGTGCCGCAGGTTACAAGTGCGGCAGGTACGGGAGCGAGCAGAGCGCTGCCCTTCCAGAATTGTTTGGACATTATTTCACCTCGCAGGAATATTCATATACTGATTATACCACAAGACTGCGGATATTTCAAGAGCAGGAAGTCTTTGCAGAAAATTTTCACAGCTGACCGTTTATGACAAATTTCACGTTCCCGGCGTGGTATAATCTCAACAGAACGGAGGTCAGAATCATGAAAGTAGACATCAGAAACGAAAACGGCGGCGCTGTTGCAGCAATAACCGGAGAAATAGACCACCACAGCGCCCGGACTGCTCGCAGCGAGCTTGACCGCTACATCATCAATACCCAGCCGCGGACGCTCGCCATAGACATGGGCGGAATAACGTTCATGGACAGCTCGGGCATAGGGCTTATAATGGGCAGGAGCAAGCTTATGAAGGAGTGCGGCGGAAGGCTTGAGGTCAGGAACGCCCAGCCCTACATTAAGCGCGTCCTGAAGCTTGCCGGAGTTGAACGAATAGTAAAGATAACTTAACGGAGGTAAGGTATGGACACAGTAAATTCAATAAAATTCACGATGCCGTCGCTTTCCGTGAACGAGAGCGCAGCGAGGGCAGTCGTATCGTCATTCATTATCCAGTGCGACCCGACAGTCGAGGAGCTTTCCGACATCAGGACTGCGGTCTCGGAAGCAGTCACGAACGCAGTCGTCCACGCCTACCGTGGCACGGTCGGAAACATCGAGCTGACCGTCAAGCTGCTGAAGGACCGGGAGATTTACATAAAAGTCAGAGACAGAGGGTGCGGCATTGCAGATGTTGAAAAGGCAATGGAGCCGCTCTTTACGACTGCCCCGGAGGAGGAACGCTCCGGTCTCGGATTTTCGGTCATGAGCTCATTCATGGACAAGCTCAAAGTAAACAGCGCTGCCGGAAAAGGTACGGTCGTGACTATGCGTAAGAGGCTCGCTGCACATGGAGACTAAAACTCCGCTTGCCGAGGAAAATTTAGGTCTTATACATCTCTGCGCGAACAGGTTCCGGGGACGCGGCATCGAGTATGAGGAGCTGTATTCCGCCGGCTGCATGGGACTGATGAAGGCAATCCGCGCATTTGATACCTCACGCGGAGTGAAGTTCTCGACCTACGCTGTACCGGTCATACTCGGCGAGATAAAGCGGCTATTCCGTGACGGCGGAACTGTCCGTGTGAGCCGCGGACTGAAAGAGCTCTCGCAGCGGATACAGAAGATGTGCGAAAACTTCCGTGCACAGGAGGGGAGAGAACCAACGGTCTCAGAACTCGCAGAGCTCTCGGGAGAGAGCGTTTCCGACGTCTCAGAGGCACTTTGCGTCATACAACCGGCGCTCTCGCTGACATCTGAGGAGGACGACAGCCAGATAGATATCCCCTCGGAAGCTCCGGACGGCGCGATAGTCGATACCCTCGCGCTTCGGCAGGTAATGAGCAGACTTCCGGCACAGGACAGGGCGCTCCTCGAACTGCGATACTTCCGCGAACTCACTCAGTCGGCAGCGGCAAAAATACTCGGCATGACGCAGGTACAGGTCTCGCGGCGCGAAAAAAAGCTCCTCGCGCAGCTGCGAAAGGAGCTCCTTGGCTAGAATATCAGCCGGCTTATAACGGCATTGGACACGAGAAATCCCTCGGGCGTGAGGGAAACGGTGTTGCCGTCAAACCGGACGTACCCTGCATTAAGAAGTGCAGGGATTTTTTTTTCGATACGAGCACGGTGCTCCGGTTCGGTACGCAGGTCAAGACCGCTCACAAGGCGCAGGCGAAGCATCGCACGCTCCTCAAATCCATACGGTGAGGTGTCCGTTACGGTCATCTCCTGTGTGTCAGCGGCGATGAAAGCTGCAGTATCACGCGGAACAGAGTATCTTTTTCCGCCGAAGCATGAATGTGCCGCCGGTCCGATACCGAGATAGTCCTGACATTTCCAGTAGCGGCAGTTGTGGCGGCTCTCAGCGCCGGGACGCGCAAAATTCGATATCTCGTACTGCATGAAGTCCTTTTCTTCAAGCGCTCTGACTGTTTCAAGGTAGATCTCCGCAGACGCATCATCGTCCGGTACGATATCGGCAGTACCGTTCAGCGCGAAGGGTGTGCCTTCCTCGATTTTCAGGATATAGGCGGAAACATGGCTGACCGGCAGCTCCGCGAGAGCGTTCACGGAATGCCTTATATCGGCACAAGTCTGATGCGGCAGGGCAGTCATAAGGTCGCAGGAGATATTTTCAAAACCGGCATCGTGTGCATCGAGAACTGCCTTTGCAGCCCTTTCTGGAGTATGGCTCCTGCCGAGGAAAGCAAGCTCCTCCGGTATCATCGACTGCACGCCGAGCGAGAGCCTGTTCACGCCAGCGTCACGGAGAGCGGCGAGCTTTTCCGAATTGACAGTGCCGGGATTTGCTTCGAGCGTTATCTCGGCATCACCGTCGAGCCGGAAGCTTTCCCTTATCGCAGAAAGTATCTGCGATATCTGTGCGGCACTCAGCAAGGAAGGAGTTCCCCCGCCGAAATAGACGGTATCAGCACACAGCTCCGGCAGAGAAAAGTGCCTTATATTGCGTATAACGGCACTGACGTAGCCTTCCGCAGCAGCTTTTGAATAGCTCCCGGAATAGAAGTCGCAGTAGGGGCATTTTTTCCCGCAGAACGGGACATGGATATAGAGCCCGAGGCTTTCCGTCATATATCGAGCCTTATGGATTCGGTCATGCGGAAGAAGAATGCGTTCACGAGCTTCGGAACGAGAAATTCGGCTAACAGCATGAGAAGATAGAGAGGCACCTCGCGTATCGCAAGGAATGTATAGCTCTGTGCAAAGAGGAAAAGCAGTATGAAGCAGGCGAAGATGATAAGGCTGAATATCGCGTTGAATATAGTCGCGCCCTTGCCGTTGACGCAGAGCCTTCCGCAGTATTTGCAGGGTCTTCCCTTCGAGTTCATCTTTCCTGCCATGCCCTTAGTGTATGGGTTGAAGCCTTTTTTTCCGCAGGCGGGACAATTGTAAATACTCATGCTTATCGACCTTTCTGTTCCTCGCCGCAGTCTTCCTCCGGCTCTGTTTCCATCGGCGCAAGCTCATGCAGGAGAGGCGTTTCCGGAAGCTCTCTCAGCGGAGTGCCGGGATTTTCTGCAAGCACCGGCGTGAGCGGCAGCAAGCCTTTTTTGAGCTTTGCCTTTTTTCTGTGTTTGTCATAGTACATAAGCTCCTCGGGGTGAAGCACGGCAAGCGTTCCGAACAGCAGCGCGATGGCAGCCCATATGCCGGAAAAAGTATCGTCGCCGATAGCAAGACCGAACAGCAGGAGCATTATCGAGGTCACGCACACTCTCACTATCGAAAGCTCGCGGAGCCTTATCCTTATCGCGCGGAAGAACCTTCCTGCGCCGGAATTCCGCGCCGTCACAAACTCAGCCAGTACCGTGATAACGGAGACTGTGAACAGTGCAGCGAGGAACCACAGAACGATATAGTTGAACATAATAACCTCCTGTCAGGAATCGAGCTTCAGAACGCTCATGAACGCCTCCTGCGGCACTTCTACTGTACCGAGCTGGCGCATACGCTTCTTGCCTTCCTTTTGCTTTTCGAGCAGCTTTTTCTTTCTGGTGATGTCGCCGCCGTAGCACTTTGCAAGAACGTCCTTACGCATAGCCTTGACGGTCTCGCGGGCGATTATCTTGCCGCCGATGGCAGCCTGTATCGGCACCTCAAAGAGCTGACGCGGAATGTTTTCCTTGAGCTTTTCGGCTATTTTACGCGCTCTGGGGTAAGCCTTTTCGGTGTGGATAATGAACGAGAGAGCGTCAACCACTTCGCCGTTGAGGAGGATATCAAGCTTTACGAGCTTCGAGGGAACGTAGCCCATCATCTCGTAATCAAACGAAGCATAGCCCTTCGTGCGCGATTTCAGCACATCGAAGAAGTCGTATACTATCTCGTTCAGCGGCAGCTCATAGTGGAGCTCAACACGGGTATCATCGAGGTACTTCATATCCTTGAAAACGCCGCGTCTGTCCTGACAGAGCTCCATGATATTTCCGACATATTCGGAAGGGGAGAGGATAGACGCCTTGACCATAGGCTCCTCAGCGACCTGAATGAGCGCAGGGTCGGGGTAGTTGGTCGGGTTGTCGATATACTGCACCTCACCGCTGGTCATAGTGACCTTGTAGATAACGGAGGGAGCAGTTGTAATGAGGTCAAGGTTGTATTCACGTTCGAGACGCTCCTGTATTATCTCCATGTGGAGAAGTCCGAGGAAGCCGCAGCGGAAACCGAAGCCGAGAGCGATAGATGTCTCAGGCTCGAAAGAGAGCGAAGCGTCGTTGAGCTGGAGCTTTTCGAGGGCGTCGCGGAGGTCGCCGTACTTGGCGCCGTCCGCCGGATAGATACCGGAGAAGACCATAGGATTGACCTTCCGGTAGCCGGGAAGCGGCTCGTCGCAGGGACGTTCGTTATTCGTAACCGTATCACCGACCCGTGTGTCGCCGATAGACTTGATAGAAGCGGCAATATATCCAACTTCACCGGCTTCGAGCGAGCCGTTGTTCACAAGGGAGTTGGCGTCCATAAAGCCTGCCTCAACGACAGAGAAGACCGAACCGGTAGCCATGAGGCGGATATTGTCGCCGACTCTGACCGTGCCTTCCTTGACGCGGACGTAGATGATAACGCCCTTGTAGGAATCATAATAGCTGTCGAAAATAAGGGCTTTGAGGGGCTTTTCCGGGTCTCCCTTAGGTGCAGGGATATCAGTGACGATCCTCTCGAGCACCTCTTCGATGTTAATGCCCATTTTCGCGGAGATACGGGGAGCATCCATAGCAGGGATACCTATGACGTTCTCGACCTCATTGCAGACTCTTTCGGGGTCGGCGGAGGGGAGGTCTATCTTGTTTACGACCGGAACGACTTCAAGGTCGTGCTCAATGGCAAGGTAAGTGTTTGCAAGGGTCTGAGCCTCGATGCCCTGAGAAGCGTCCACGACCAGTATTGCGCCCTCACAGGCGGCAAGTGAACGCGAGACCTCGTAGTTGAAGTCAACGTGACCGGGGGTGTCGATGAGGTTGAATATGTAATCCTCTCCGTCCTTCGCGGTATATTTGAGACGTACCGCACGAGCCTTGATAGTGATGCCGCGCTCGCGCTCGATGTCCATGTTGTCGAGGAGCTGATCCTCCATATCGCGTATCGCAACAGTCTCGGTCTTTTCGAGGATACGGTCGGCGAGAGTGGACTTGCCGTGGTCTATATGTGCAATAATGCAGAAATTTCTGATCTTTTCGTTAGCCAAAGCTATACCTCATTTCTTTGCTTTCGCATAATATATCATTATAATTATAGCAGATTTGAGGAGGTTTGTAAAGCCTTTTTATAAGAAAAATCACCTCCGCAGAGGTGATCTCCTGTTATTGAGCGCGTGAGCCTTCAAGGTCAACTATAAGCCTTTCAAAATTGAGGCTGGAGTCGATCTTTATGCTGTCCGGATAAGTGCCGATAGTCTTGGTGTTCTTGGCTTCTGCGATATAGACCTGTTCCACATCGTTCTTCCGGCAGACGAGGATCCATTTCATGCCGTCAATGTCAACGCTGTCCTTTGCGTAGGTCTTTGCCGCGGTTATAAAACCGGAAAGCTTCGACTTTACGGAGGCCGCGCTGTCCTTATCTGACTCGCAGACAACGTTCATGTCACTGTCGATGAAGTACCTGTCCTTCGGGAACTTGCAGCCCTGCGCGTCAAGATCGACCAATGCAGCGGAAGCCGCCTTGTAGAGCGAATTTGCTTCCTTGTTAAGGTCTTCCTTTGATTTTTCGGAAGAACCGCAGCCCGTGAGACACAGTGCCGCTGTGATGACAGCCATGAATGTTAAGAGTATCTTTTTCATTTTTTCAAGTCCTCCTTTAAGTCTGCTATGATTATACCACAGCGCAGCGGCAATGTCAACACAGCGCCTTCATGCGTTTTGTACACCTTTTCTGCATAATGTGGGTTGTGATGTATACAAAATTGATATATAATATGAATAAAATTTGTACAGAAGGGTGGTTCTTAATGAAACGCATTCTATCACTGACCGTTTCGGCTGTTACTGCCGCGAGCACGCTCTCAATGTTCCCGCTTGCCTCTCATGTAACAGCAGCCGGCGAAGTCAGCTTTGACCATTTTGAATATACCGGAAAATACGGCAACGAGAACATCTTTGCCAAGAACGTCATGTACCATTCCGTCAATGCCGTTCCCTATCAGGACGCCAAGTCTGCCGCGAACGCAGTCTGGGACTACAATGCGCGTGAGCATTCCGACTACCTCCAGATGCTCACCAGAGACAGCGGCGACTGGGAGATAACTGTTGTCCAGAACGCAGATCAGGCTCAGAAATTCCTCGACGGCGGCTTCATGAACGCAAACTATTCGCCCTCTCCGCAGGACGGCTGGAAGACCGTTACCCTCCCCGACAGCTGGACCGCTCAGGGTTTTGATTTCCCGATATACTGCAATATCCAGATGCCGTGGCAGAACGAGTGGGTGACCTGTCCGGAAGCACCCTCGAAATACAACCCTGTCGGTCTATACCGCAGGAAGTTCACACCCGACAGCTCGATGCTCGGCTCCGGCAGGCGCGTCTTTCTCGAATTCGACGGCGTTGAATCGGCTTACTATGTCTACCTCAACGGCAAGGCAGTCGGTTACAGCGAGGACACGTTCAGTCCCCACAGATTTGATATAACTGACTACATCAAGGACGGCGAGAATATCCTCGCGGTCGAGGTACACAAATTCTGCGACGGTACATGGTTTGAGGATCAGGACATGATATACGACGGCGGTATCTTCCGCGACGTCTTCATGGTCAGCGCTCCGGCAGTGAATATCGGCGATTTTTCTGTTGTTACCGACCTTGATGATACCTACACGGACGCTGCTCTTACGATAAAAACCAGCGTACACAACGATTCCGGCAATAGTGGCAGCTATACGATAAAGGCTCAGGCTTTTGACGAAGCCGGAAACAATATCCTCACGAGTGCATCTGCCGATGTCGGCAGCATAAATGCATGGAGCACCAAAAATGCCGAGATAAAGGTGAATGTCAAGTCCCCGAAGCTCTGGTCTGCTGAGGACCCCAACATCTACGCTCTCGTGCTCACGCTCTGTGACAGCAGCGGAAATCCTGTTGAGTGTGTCTCAACACAGCTCGGCTTCCGCGAGATAGGCTTCACTCCAACTCAGGTAGACGCTTCCTACCGCAAGACCACTACGAGCTGGCAGCCTATCACCATAAACGGCAAGCGTCTCCTCCTCAAGGGCGTCAACCGCCACGACACTGACCCCTTCCACGGCAAGGCTGTCCCGCAGGAGACTATGGAAGAAGATATCCGCCTGATGCAGAAGAACAATGTCAACGCTATCCGCACCTCGCATTACAGCAACGATTCCTACCTCTACTGGCTCTGCAACAAGTACGGTATGTACGTCATGGCAGAGACCAACATGGAGTGCCACGCTCTTCAGGACAACAAGAACGACGAGTCGAGAGCAAAATTCTACAAACTCGGCATGGACAGGACCGATACAGCTTTCCAGCGCCTTAAAAACAATCCCTGTATCGTAGCATGGTCTATCGGAAACGAAATGGGCTACACCGGCGACCCGAACTCGTCCGGCGGTCTTTTCAGGGACATGATATGGTACTTCAAGAAGAACGACGGCACAAGACCCGTCCACAGTGAGGGACAGGGCTTCGACATGGGTGTCGATATGGGAAGCAATATGTACCCCGGCTCCAACGTCATCGGCAACAACTGCGGCATCGGAAAAATGCCATATGTAATGTGCGAATACGACCACGCTATGGGCAACTCAGTTGGCGCTCTCAAAGAATACTGGGACGTTATCCGCAGTGCTGACAATATGCTCGGCGGCTTCATCTGGGACTGGGTCGACCAGTCAAGAGCCGTACCGCTCAGCAAGGTCGGCGGCGGCTGGGACTACTACTCCGAATCTTACGCTCACAAGAACCTCTACGCAGAAGAGAGCAAGGGCAAATTCTTCGGTTACGGCGGCGACTGGGGCGACAAACCCAACGACGGAAGCTTCTGCGAGAACGGTCTTATCCTGCCGGACAGAACAGAACAGCCCGAGCTTGCCGAGGTCAAGTACCAGTACCAGAACTTCTGGTTCTCGGCTGACCAGTCCCTCCTTGCAAAGAACCAGATATCCGTATACAACGAGAACAACTTCGTTGACCTCAGCGATTACACAGTAAACTGGAAGCTACTCAAAAACGGCATCTCTATCCAGAATGGCATCATTGAGAACGCTTCCTGCAAGCCCCTTTCAAAGAACACACTCAGCGTTCCGTTCACCCTTCCGCAGAGCTCAATGTCCGGTGACGAATTCGTGCTCGAAGTTTCAGTCATAGCCAACAAGAGCAGGAAGATGATAGCTGCCGGAACAGAGATATCCTACGCACAGATACCCCTCCAGACCTCCGGACGCGCGATAACCGCCGACCACGGTTCAGGCACATTCGAGCTGGTCGACCTCGGCAGCAGCTATGCAGCAGTCGGCAGGGATTTCAGCTTCTCGATAGACAAAGCCACCGGTCTCCTGAGCAACTACGCCTATAACGGCGATGTCCTCATCTCCGAGGGTCCGAGACCGAATTTCTGGCGCGGCAACGTCGAGAACGACACCGGCTGGGGCTCAAAGGGCACCTACGACAGCAAATGGGAAGGCGCAGCTAACAAGCTCAGCGTTTCCTCGATAGATGTTGCTGACGGCAGCGCTGGCAGCAAGATAGTTACCTCGAACATCACACTTCCCAATGCAGGCAATGCAAAGGTCACAATAAAGTACACAATCTATCCCGACGGCAAGATAAATGTCGCATTCACAGTCGATGCAGTCGGCGCAGGTCTCGGCAATTTCCTCAAGGTCGGCTCGATAATGACGCTGCCCGAAGGCTCCGAACAGCTCAGCTGGTACGGAAACGGTCCTGTTGAGACCTTCAACGACAGAAAGACCAACGGCAAACAGGGCGTATGGTCGAGCACAGTCTCCGAGCAGTTCTTCCCGTATATGAAGGCTGACGACTGCGGCAACCTCACCGATGTCAAGTGGATATCCGTGAAGAATCCGGAGAACAAGACCGGTCTTCTCATAGCCGCTGACAGCAAATTCGAGGGTAGTGCGCTCCACTTCCTGCCATCCGACCTCCAGAAAGCAGACCACGTTTTCAGAGTCTCACCGCGCAAGGAGACATTCCTCAGCATAGACTACGGTTCAATGGGTACCGGAAGCGGCACCTGCGGACAGGGAACTCTCGAAAAGTATCAGCTTCCCTCCGGAAAGGTCTATAACTGGAGCTATACGATAGTTCCGGCAGCTTCAAAGCTCGGCGAGAACGGACTTAGCGATATAGCTGCAAGACTTCGCTCCGACGCTTCATTCCTCACAGATATGAGCAGCAACCGCATCGAAGTACCCGTCGGTTCTTCCGCAAACCTCGTTCAGAAGGAGGACGGAAGCTATGTTTCGGGTGCGCTGACCATTCCTCATACCAATAACCTTGATTCAAGCCTTTCCGGCAAGAATTCCTTCACAGTTGAAGCGAACATCGTTCCCACAGGCGAGCCGCAGTTCAACATGATAGCAAGCAAGGGCGATCATTCCTTCGGTCTCAGAGTTGAGAAGGGAAGGCTTGTATTCTTCATCCACGCAGGCGGCGACTGGCATCAGGTATCCGCTGAAAAATCAACAGACGGCGCTTCCGGCTGGCTCTGGAAAAAACATCAGGTAGCCGGTATCTACGACGCTGAGAACAATATGATAAAGGTCTACTGCGACGGCGAGATCCTTGCCGAGCAGAAGGTCGGAACAACTCAGGGCATCACTGAATCCGGCTACAATGTAACCCTCGGCGCGTGTCCGGAGACCGGCAGAAGCTCCAATGCGGACTTCTACGATTTCAGGGTCTACAGCAAGGCTCTGACAGCCTCCGAGCTTGCTTCACAGAATACCGCTTCACCGGCTTATTCTGCGGACAGCAAGTACGTTCAGCTCTGGCTCGACCCCGACAATCTCGGAACTTCCTCATCGCTCGGCGACGTCAACCTCGACGGAGAGGTGAATATCGCTGACCTTGTACTGCTTCAGGGAAGTCTCACCGGAAGGAAAACTCTAACCGCAGAACAGGAGAAGGCAGCAGATATGAACTGCAACGGAAATGTCGATGCCTTCGACCTTATTCTCCTCAGAAGAAAGCTTTTCTCCTGATGATATAGTTTATGAGCGCCTCGCGGCAATAGCTGCGGGGTGCTTTTTTGCATTTCAGTTGTGAACAGAGTGTGAACTAACATTAAATAATTATAACAAAATCCACCCAAATCATTGACATTATATACTTAATGTGATATAATTGCTTCAAACAGAAAGCAAATTTTTCTACAATTTGCTGTATAATCAAGAGGTGATATATATGTTGTGTCCTAAATGCGGAAAGATGATAAAAAACGATGACGTTTTCTGTGCCTACTGCGGCGAGACAATAACTCCGGCAGCTCCGACCGAACCTGTTTTCGGCTCTGCACCTGTACCGTCTACGGAACCTCCGGTGTATCCTGCCGCACCTCCGCCGGCTTATCCGACTGCACCTGTCCAGCCCCAATATGCTTCGCAGCCTGTACCTCCGGCTTATCCGCCGCCGGATAATTATGGCTATCCGCCACAGCCGCCGTATATGGCGCCGCAGCAGCCCTCCGGAGGCGGTAAGAAGGGCGGAGGAATGGCAGCGATCATTGCAGTTCTGTGCGTTCTCCTTGCGGCAGCGATAGGCTTGCTGATATTCCTCCTTGTGAAGAAAAACGGCAGTGGAAGCAGCTCTGACAGCACTGATACGACCGCAACCGCAGCTGCGTCCACGACCGAAACACTCGTAACGACGACTGCTGCACCGACCGAAGCCACTGAAACTGAACAGGTCACCACTGAGGAAACCACTGCTACTACGACTGTGACCACTGCCACTACCGCGGAGACCACTACCCAGCCAGTGACGACCACACAGAGCGGTCTTTCCGACGATTCTGCAGCAAAGAGCGAAGCGGCGTTCTACTCAACGCGCAACCGCCCGACCTTTGATGAATTCGAGTGGTGCTACGGTCAGAACGGACTAATCATGACACCTCCGGAGGGCGCAGAACTTATCGACAATTACTACGCACTCGGCGGCGGCTGGAAGGATATGATAATATTCGAGGACACCAAGGACATCGGTTCAACCCGTGAGATAGACAATATCGAGCTTTTCTTCGACGGCGACAGGGTAACTCTGACAGTTGACTGGTACTACGCTGAGCCGCCCTATTCCGAGCCTTATTATTACGATGATTCGGATATTACACAGTTCACCGGCAGTGTAAACAAGAACCTCGGCAATACCGAGATGCACACAACCGCTAATATTTCCGGAGATGTCGTCACCATCGACCTCCACACCTTCTGGAGAGCTGACGGAAAACAGTACGGCTTCGGAACTCTCTACCTCCCCGACGGAACTTCCAACTATATAGCACTCGTGAGAAAATGATCCGGCTTTGCTGAAGAAAGGAGCGATACTATGCCTGAGAACATCTGTAAGAAATGCGGTGCAGAACTTCTGCCCGGTGCCAAATTCTGCTCAAAATGCAGAACTGCCGTGACAGTTGAGGCGCCTGCCGCTGTCCCTGAAGCTTCTGAGGAAAAACTCTGCGCTTCGTGCGGAGCGGTATTGCTTCCCGGTGCGAAGTTCTGCTCGAAATGCCGCGCATCTGCTGACGGCACACCAGTTGCTGCACCTGCTCCGAAAACGCAGTCACCGTTTGCCGCATTCAAGGGACTTGTTATGCCTGCCGAGGCTTCAAAGGGCGCAGTTATACGCAATATCCTCCTTGCTGCTGCCTGTGTGGGGCTTATTGCAGCGAGCATAATCGTGATCCCCGGAAAGATAAAGGACGCAAGAGACGTCGAGGACCCCGGCGAGTACATTGTTCCCGAGGACACCACAAGCGAGGAGCAGGCAGCTGAGTACGACAGGATAAACGCTGCCATTTTCGCCGGCGAATACGATAACATCCAGCCCACGACTGAGGGCGAAACGGTCGAATACTACGAGGATATCTACGGACCATATGAGTGGATGAACTATCCGGAGGAAGAGGAGGCGAATTAGTATGATCTCGAAGAAAAGCAACAAACGGCGAGGCATCGCGCTCACATCTGCTGCGATAGTCCTTGCGCTGCTGTTTACAGGCTTCGGCGCACCAGGCTTCCTCATACCGCTGATAAAAAAGGACGATCCCGAGCCTGTCATCATAACCCCGGACTCCCTCCTCAGCAGCATTGAGACAGAAAACGAACAGGAGCAGGAGATCGTGCTCCCGCAGGGAAACAGTCAGCCATTCTCGATAAATCCTCAGCCGGGAGTTACCATTTCCGCGGAGGAAAACGCCCTCGACCACGACAGGACGTTCACACTGACGCCCTGCACTGAAGAACAGTTCACGCATTTCAATGAAGCGATACAGCAGATCGAGCCAGATGAAAGGGTGCTGTATGCGTGGGACCTCGACGCAGGGCTTGCCGAGAACGAAGTGCTTCCCGGCACGTTCCACGTTGACCTTGACCTTGAAGAACTCGGTATTTTCGAGGAGAACTATCCGTATCTCAGTGTCTACCGTGTCTCCGATACAGGCGTGTGGAACGAGTATGCGATAACGATAGAGAACGGGCATCTGAGCTTTGATTCTAACAAGAACTGTCCTATCACGCTCTCGACAGCAGTAAGCATTTTTGTATGGGGAGTCTTTATGCCCTCACTGGCTGCCGGCTTTGAATACTTTGGAACGGGAGTTTATCTCGGCGGCTTTGATAAAATGTATGTCTATGAGAATGACGTGTCGAATGACGGTGACGTAAAAAACCTCGGCAAAAAACTTTACAGGGTAAGAGTAAAGTTCTCTCAAACAGTTGAAATAGAAATGAAAAAGCTTAATCCGTTAAGAGCCGAGATACTGACCAATGATGTACAGAAGGAAATAAGAAAAACTGTAAACGCAGAATATAAGAAAAAATACAATGATGTTCCCGACCCGCAAAATTCCAAGGAAATGGCAATATTTAACCAGATGTATATTCAGGAGGAAAATAGGATCCTTTGCAGTGATTCGAGGTATACAGATGCTCTTGCCAATGTTGATAAAACGGTAAAGCAGAATGAAAATGGAAAGCCCCTTGATTTCACTTTCTACAAGAAATTCGGCAATTACTGCCGCATTGCCAATAAATACCTGAAGGAGCAGGCGAAGGTAAAAGTCCCGGACGAAAAAGAGGTTGGCTGGTATGACTTTGTCACGAATCAGGTCATTGACGTATATCTTGACTATAATTACACACAAGGCGGAGTTACACAGTTTGACCTGTTGGGCAACTACTACGTTGTTGTCAAGGGAGAGCCCATAATGACCGGTTCGGATACGACCGGGCAGACACTTGCTACTCTTATCCACGAGCTGCTTCATGTCAGCCAGAGAGAATACCGCGGGAAGGCAACGGCCAATACTAAGTTCGATGAGGCGACGGCACAGCTTATCGAGTTCAAGGCACGCGATGCACTTTCGGAGATAACTTCGGTCTCAGAGGAAAACTCGAAAAGGTGGCAGACATATTTCGTACCTATTGATTCCACCTCGACCTATATTGACGGCATAAGTGTATCGCCGATGCTTGAAGGCAACCCACCTGAGAAATTCGGCGCAGGAGATCAGGGTTATCCTCTCTGTCACTTTGTCGATTATCTGCTGAAGCACAAGAAATCGCTGACATTCGGCGAACTGCTGACAGCCTACGGAGAAGCAGGCGGCTTTACTCCGACTCTGAAGAAAGCCTTCGACATGGACGAGGTTGAGCTGACGAAGCAGTACAGGAACTTCATAAAGGCTAACCAGATCATATTCTATAAGCTTGCCGCAAGGTGGTACCAGAATCCGGGTACGGAGAGCAGCTGGGCGCTGAGCCGCAAGGGTACCGTACAGGGCGAGCACGCGGTCATCAAGAATCAGGCATATCAGACGACTGTCCGGAGGATATATCCGGTAAGGCCGCCTCAGGGACGTCAGCAGCAGGTGAGCGTCCTCCTCGCCTACGACGAAAACTACAAGGAGCTCACTGACTTTGAGCTTATCCCCATAGGTAACAAGGATTACACAATAACCCGGAGCGGCATAATGTACAAGCCGGCGGCGTATGAGACTATCGGCAAAAATACCTACACCCTCGAAATAGACGGCGGCGCGAATACCAAGAGCGTTACCAGCGGCTATACGGTCTGGACGATGTTTGCTCCCAAGCCGATAGGCGAGGTCATAGTCAAGGACGGAATGATAAACTTCACGCTCCCGGAGAAGTCGGAAGTCGCTGAGAAGGGCTATATCGACGGCTACCGCGTGACTATCACCTGCGGTGAAAAGAAAACCGAGAAGTTCTACAAGATAAGCGGTGCAGGTAAGGAGATCTCCCTGAAAGCCGAGAATTACAAGGACAAGGATACAAAGCTCGAGGAAGCAGCCTTCCACGTCAGCGTGTGCGAATACATCAAGGACAAGGACAAGCAGAAGACCTTCGGTCCCGAATCCGACCCTTCAAACAGCATTCTCGACACCATGAACGATACCCTCGAGAGAATGGGCGCAGGCAAGGGCAAGATAAACTTCTCTCTCGGCTGGCAGTCCGACGATGACCTTGACCTCCACGTTATAACTCCGAACGGAAACGAGATATACTACTCTAACAGGTCCGCAGACGGCGGCGTTCTCGACGTTGATATGCAGGTGTCCGAGATCGTTTCAAATCCTGCCGAACACATTGACTTCGCAAATCCTAAGCCCGGAAAGTATTCCGTAAGTGTCGTGAACTACACCGACAGGACCAAGGATTCAGACTCGCCGTTCGTGGTAGTTGTCGAGGTCGAGGGCAAGAAGAAGGTCTTCAACAAGAAGGCTGGTTCCGGAAGAACGCAGGTATATGAATTTGAGTACGGCACTCCCGACCCCTCCGAAAAGGGCAACGAGCACATTGATAAAGATTAAGGAAGTATGAGAATGAGTAAAACAGCAATTATTACCGGCGGCAGCAGCGGGATAGGTCGCGCTGCCGTCCGCAGGCTCAGCGCTCTCGGCTGGACCGTATACGAGCTTTCACGGCGTGAGACCGGAGCGGAGGGAGTTTTCCACATTCCGGCGGACGTAACGGACGAAGCAGCCGTAAGGAAGGCTGTTGCAGAGGTATGGAGGCGCGAGCGGAACATCGACCTGCTTATAAACTGCGCCGGCTACGGCATTTCGGGCGCGGCGGAATTCACCGGGAGCACCGATGCTTCGCATCAGCTTGCCGTCAACCTTGTCGGCACAGCAAACGTTTGCAGTGCGGTCGTACCATATATGCGGAAGCGCGGACACGGCAGGATAGTCAATATCAGCAGTGTCGCGGCAGTCATGCCGATACCGTTTCAGGCGTGGTATTCCGCGAGCAAGGCTGGCGTGAACTGCTATACTGCCGCACTTGCGAACGAGGTCAGACCCTTCGGGACAGAGGTCTGCGCGGTGATGCTCGGCGACACAAGGACCGGCTTCACGGCAGCGCGGAAGGCTTCGGTGCAGGGCGATGATGTTTACCGCGGAAGGATAGCACGTTCCGTCGCCGTTATGGAAAAGGACGAGCAGAGCGGAGCTTCTCCCGAAAGCGTTGCACGGAAGATAGTCGCCATCGCACTCAGCCGCAGACGCCTTAAACCGCTTTACACGGTCGGTGTGCAGTACAAGGCGATATGCCTTCTCGACAGGGCGGTACCGGCAAGGCTGAAGAACTTTATCCTTTACAGGATATACGGCGGAGAGGGCTGAATTTCCGGAAAATTTACAGAAAATTCATAATTGGCACTGTCCGTAAAATGATATTTGTGATATAATGAAGGAGGAGAGTTTTTTCTCCTCCTGTTTTTTAATCAAACGTCCGGAACTTCAGGATCTTTCTGAACGTCTGACTTCTCAAATACAGCTATGAAGGTGATCTAATGAGGGAATTTCTAAAGGGAATATCGTCAAAGCTCAGAGCGCTGCTTTGCGTAGCGGCTTCGTCTGCCGTGATGCTGACCATGAGCGGATTCAGTTCATTTGCAGATGACAGCGCTCCCGATGAGTTATCAGAAACAGAGATCTCCGTTGACCCTACCGGCAAGGGAGACGGCTATTCAGCTTACCTTTATGACAACACGAACGGTCTCCCTACTGCTGAGGCAAACGCTGTTGCCCAGACCGAGGAGGGCTTCATCTGGATAGGAAGTTACAGCGGTCTTATCCGCTATGACGGCAGCCAGTTCGTGCGTATCGACTCAAATTACGTCCTTTCTAGCGTCGTGAGCCTGTATGTTGACAGCCGCAACAGGCTTTGGATCGGCACCAACGACAGCGGTCTCGCAGTTATGGAGAACGGTGAATACCGCCACTACGGAAAGGCTGAGGGACTGAAAGCACTGTCCGTACGCTCCGTCACGGAAGCTCCGGACGGAAGCATATATGTTGCGACCACACGCGGTATCGCCGTTATCGGTACGGATATGCAGATGAAGACGATGGACGAGCCGCAGATAAACAACGAATACATAAGAATGCTGAAAACCGGCGCGGACGGAGTTATCTACGGCATAACCATAGAAGGCGACATCTTCACTGTGAAGGACGGCAGGCTCACAAATTTCTTCAATGCCAAAAAGACAGGCATCGTTGACATACACTCTATCCTTCCCGACCCGGACAATCCCGGCTGGGTCTACATCGGAAACAAGGAATCCGGTCTGTATCACGGCAATATCGCGGAAGGTCTCACGGTCCTTGAGGAACAGTCCGTAGCGCCGCTCTATTACGTCAATTCAATTGAACGCATCGGCGATATGACATGGGTCTGCACTGACAATGGCATCGGATTTTTCAGCGGCGGAGAGTTCACACACATCGAGAATATCCCCATGACGACCTCCGTTGAGGACATAATGGTAGATTATCAGGGCAACCTCTGGTTCGTTTCCTCGCAGCAGGGCGTTATGAAGATAGTCCCGAACCAGTTCACCGATATCTTCGACAAATATTACATTTCCGACGAGGTCGTCTATTCGACCTGCATTTCCGAGGGCAAGCTCTTTATCGGTACAAAGAACAGCGGTCTCAAAGTCATCAGCGCAAACGGCACCCTTGCACAGATAAACGTGACTGAGGACAAAACCGCTTCCGGAAGTGACTGCGGCGGCACCGACCTTATAAAGATACTCAGCGGAAGCAAGATACGCTCGATAATTCGTGACAGCAAGGACCGCCTCTGGTTCTCGACCTTCGGAACGGCTGCGCTCGTCAGATACGACCACGGCAAGGTACTCCGCTTCACGACTGCGGACGGTCTGCCCTCCGAGCGCGTGAGAACTGTGCATGAGTGCAGTGACGGTTCGTTCATCGTTGCCTGCACCGGCGGCGTCGCTCACATTACCGGCGACAGGGTCACAGAGGTCTACGGCGAATCCTCCGGCATCACCAATACGGAGATACTGACCGTCTGTGAGGGCGTGAACGGCGAAATTATCATCGGTACAGACGGTGACGGCATCTACGTCATAAAGAACGGAAACACGCTGCATTTCGGCACTGACGACGGGCTCTGCTCTGACGTTGTGATGAGGGTGAAGCGCGACCGCTCGCGCGATATCTTCTGGATAGTCACGAGCAACTCCATTGCCTATATGGACAGCAGCTTCAATATAACAACGATACAGAATTTTCCTTATTCTAACAACTTCGACCTCTACGAGAACAGCTCCGGTCAGATGTGGGTGCTCAGCAGCAACGGCATCTACGTTGCGGATGTCGAACAGCTCATCGCGAACGATGAGATAACCACTATCTATTACGGCAGGGACGACGGTCTGCCCTGCATTGCGACCTCAAATTCATACAGCGAATACACTGCTGCCGGCGACCTCTACATTTCCGGTACGACAGGCATCGCAAAGGTGAACATAGACAACTCTATCGAGGACATTGCAGACCTTAAAATAGCCGTTCCCTTCATTGAGGCTGACGGCGATAAGCTCTACCCTGACGAAGCAGGAAATTTCAGGATATCCTCAGACGTCAAGAAGGTGACGATCTACGGCTATGTCTACAACTACTCGCTCATAAACCCGCAGGTCACCTACTGGCTCGAGGGCTTCGACGACAATGGCACTTCAGTTAAGCGCAGCGAGCTCGACCCGATAAACTATACCAACCTCAAGGGCGGCAGCTACAAGTTCGTCATGAAGGTCTCTGACGATCAGGGACGCAGTTCAAAGACGCTCACCATAAAGATAATCAAGGAAAAATCGCTCTACGAAAAAACATGGTTCAGAGTACTCAGCATAGTCGGGATACTCCTCCTTATCGGTCTGGCAGTTTTCTTCTATATCCGCATGAGGATAAAGAAGTTCAGAAAGAAGGAGCAGGAGCAGAAAATGCTCACCCGTGAGATAGTCGAAGCCTTCGCCAAGGTCATTGATATGAAGGATAAGTACACGAACGGCCATTCTACGCGAGTTGCGGAGTATACCTGTATGCTTGCGAGAGAGCTCGGCTGCGATGAGGAGACAGTTGACAAGTACCACAACATCGCACTTCTCCACGATATCGGAAAAGTCGGCGTACCTCCGGAGGTCCTCAACAAGCCAGGAAAACTCACCGATACCGAGTTCAATATCATCAAATCACATTCCGCGCTCGGATATAACACGCTGAAGGATATCAGCATAATGCCCGAGCTCGCAGTCGGAGCAGGCGCTCACCATGAGCGTCCGGACGGCAAGGGCTATCCGAAGGGGCTCAAATCCGACGAGATACCGCGCGTTGCCCAGATAATCGCGGTCGCGGACACATTCGACGCGATGTACTCCGACCGTCCCTACCGCAAGAGAATGAACTTCGACAAGGCGGTCTCCATTATGAAGGAGGTCAGGGGAACTCAGCTCGCGGAGGACGTCGTTGACGCCTTCCTGCGGCTTGTTGACAAGGGCGAGTTCCGTGCTCCGGACGACGAGGGCGGCGGAACTACCGAGGATATCGACAATATCCACAAGAAGCAGAAATCCGGCGCAGACGCGGACAGCACCGATGCAAAGCCTGCTGACAGCGGCGGAAAGAAGTCAGCCGGCTCAGACAGCGCAAAATAATTAAAAATGCAGCAGCATTCGTAATATTTTTGTTGACATTCAACACAAAATATGTTACAATATATTCAGATACCAACAAGCGGAGGGATATGCGTATGCTAAGCAACGACACTATTTTCAACAAGATAGCAGAGGCTCTGCTCATTGATTACACCAGCGTTTACTATGTGAATGCCGTTACGAACGAGTATCAGTGGTATTCGATAAGCCCGGAATTCCATTCCCTCAAATTAGAACCGTCAGGGAAGGATTTCTTCATCGACCTCGTCCGCGATGCCGACAAGGTCGTCTATGAGGAAGACAAGCACATCTTCATGAGGGATATGACCAAGGAAAACCTCCTTGCCCAGATGAGGAAGGGCGAGATGCACAGCATCGAATATCGCCTTATGATCGACGGCAAGCCGGTCTACCATACCCTCAGGCTCATCAGAGGAGTGCGTGAGAGCTCGGAGTACTTCATTCTCGGCGTTCTCAATGTCGATAAGGAGGTAAGGCACAAGCTTGAGGTCGAAAAGCTCGAAAAGGAGCGCGAGATCTACAACCAGATCGCCGGAAGCCTTGTTGCGCGGTACGATACTCTCTATTACATAGATATGGAGACCAACGGCTACTTTGAGTATTCCTCAACTGACGTCTACAAGCAGATGCACATACCCGTTTCCGGCGATGACTTCTTCACCGAAAGCGCCAAGAACCTCCGCACATTCCTTCACCCTGATGACCTGCAGCGCGTTACGCCATACTTTACGAAGAAGGGTGTCCTCAGAAACCTCAAAAAGAGCAATCTTTTCAAGATAGAGTACCGCCTCATCATCAACGGCAAGACCATGAACGTGCGCGGCTCACAGATATGGGCGAGCGACAAGAAGCATATCATCGTCTGCATCGAGAATATAAACAGTGAGGTCGAGGAGAAGGCAAAGTTCGAGGAGGAACGCAGAAAGACGATAACTTACAGCAATATCGCCGAAAGCCTTGCCTCGCACTACGACGCTATCTATTACGTTGACATCAACGACGAATCCTATATGACATTCACTGCCAACAACCTCTACGGCAGTCTTGAGATAAAGGAAAAGGGCACGGATTTCTTCAATGACGTAAAAAAGAACGCCGAAATAGTTCTCCACCCGGAGGACAAGTCGCGTATTCTCAACCTTATTTCCAAGGACCACCTCATCACTATCCTCGAGGACAGAAAGCTTTACAGCACCGACTACCGCCTTCTCGTCAGCGGTACACAGCACTTCACGCGCATGAACATAATGTGGTCGAGCGACAGGGTACACCTAATCATCGGTGTAGCGAACATCGACGAGGAGATACGCAAGGAAAAGGCTCAGGTGCAGGCACTCAACCAGGCAAACGAGCTTGCAAGGCGAGATGAGCTCACCGGCACCAAGAACAAGAACGCATACCACGAGCTCGAGAAATCCGTCCAGCAGAAAATGGACAAGGGCTCTGATTTCGTGCCGTTCGCTATCGTAGTATGCGATATCAATAACCTCAAGAACATCAACGACAATCTCGGTCACAAGGCGGGCGACGAGTATATCCGCGCCGCAAGCCGCCTTATCTGCAACGTTTTCACCCACAGCCCCGTTTTCCGTATCGGCGGCGATGAGTTCGTGGCATTCCTCGGAAGCGGCGACTTCCAGAACAGAGATGAGCTCTTTGACAGGCTCCGCGATCAGGTCCACGACAATATGCAGAAAAACGACGGTCCCGTAGTAGCTGCCGGAATCGCCACCTACGACCATAATACCGACCAGAGCGTATCCGACGTTTTCGACCGTGCAGACGCCATGATGTACGCTGACAAGACCCGTCTCAAAGAAGCGGATATCACCGGCACCTTCACCTTTGAACCTATACGTGATGAACACAAGAGAAAGCTCGATCAGCTTTTCAACGCCTTCTCACTCGTTTCAGAGGGCTCATACGTCTACATCTGCGACATGAAGTACGACTATACCAGATGGTCAAAGGAGGCTGTCGAAGTATTCGGACTTCCCGGTGAGTATATCTACAACACCAAGGACGTCTGGGGCGAACACGTTCACCCCGAGGACAGGGATACCTATAATTCGGGAATCTACGATATCTTCGCCGGGAACGGTTCCAGCCACGATATGCAGTACAGAGCCCGGAAGGTCAACGGAGAGTATGATGTCTGCACCTGCCGCGGCGTAGTCCTCAGAGGGACAAACGGCAAACCGGAGTATTTCTGCGGCGCTGTAAGGAACCACAATGTTCAGGTACACGTTGATGCGCTAACGGGTCTCAGGAACCAGTACGGCTTCTTCGACGACCTCCAGTCGAATATTTTAAGAAAGTGCGCTATGCGAATATGCATGATAGGTATATCCAAATTCTCCGAGATAAACGAGGTCTACGGCTACCAGTTCGGCAATCTCGTCCTCCAGAAGTTCGGAAGGCATCTCTTTGAACACATCGGAAATATGGGCAACGTCTACCGCCTTGACGGTACAAAGTTCGCTATACTCTCGTCGAGCCGCTCGTCCGGCGATATGCGCGAGGTCTATGACGAGCTGAGAGTGTACGCAAGAAAGGGCCTGTCACTCGACGACAAGTACGTTATCCTCGATCTGAACGCCGGTCTCATGACCGTTGACAATTATACGATAGACCACCAGACTGTCTACGCCTGTCTGAATTTCGCATACGGCGAGTCCAAGCTCCGCAGACAGGGTGAGATAGTAGAGTTCTACAACAACCTAAACGACGAGAACAAGCAGCGCATTGAAAAGCTCTATGCTATCCGCGCCTCCATAATGCAGAACTACAAGGGCTTCTATCTGATGTATCAGCCCGTCGTGGACGCAAAGACCGAAAAGCTCATAGGCGCAGAGGCGCTTCTCAGATGGCGCAGTCCCGAATACGGCATGGTGCCGCCCGACCACTTCATACCTATCCTCGAAAAGGACCCGCTTTTCTGCGAGCTCGGACAATGGGTGCTCCGCACTGCTATAAACTGCGCTAAGCTCATAATGGAGGAGAATCCGGATTTCGTGATAAACGTCAACCTCTCCTATACACAGCTCGAAAAACCGGACTTCGTGGACATGGTGCTCAGGACGCTCAAGGAGGAGGGCTACCCGCCCAACAAGCTCTGCCTTGAAATAACCGAAAGGTGCCGACTGCTCGATATGTACCTGCTGAAAAACGTCATAATCAACCTGCGCGGCAGGGGAGTGCAGATAGCACTCGACGACTTCGGAACAGGCTTCTCGTCAATAGGTCTCGTCAAGAACCTGCCGTTCGACACGATAAAGATAGACCGCAGCTTTGTTCTCAAAATTGAGGAGGACGACAAGGAGCGCGAGCTCATCAGGTCGTTTGTCAGCGTAGCTTCGACCTTCGGCGCAAAGGTCTGCGTTGAGGGCATAGAGACCGAGGGCATGAAGGATATCCTTCAGGACTTCCACATTCAGAGCTTCCAGGGCTATTACTACGCAAAACCGCTCGAACTCAGGGACTTCATCGCATGGAAGCCCGGCAAAGACAAATAATACCGTATCCTGCACAGTCCATGTCACAGCGGCGCGGACTGTGCATTTTTCCTTACGCTTTATCAGGAGGGAAGGAAATGTTTGACCTTGAAAACATCGGTAAATACCGTGAAAACAACCGTATAGAGGCTAAAAAAGCAGTCGGCGGACTGCCGGAGAGCCTCTGGGAGACCTATTCTGCATTTGCGAATACTCTCGGAGGGATAATCCTTCTCGGCGTGGAGGAGCTGAGCGACCGTTCGCTCCACGCTATCGAGCTGCCGGACCCCGAATGGCTCATCATGGACATCAGGGACGTCCTCCGCGACAGGACGAAGGTGAGCTGCAATATCCTCACGCAGGACGACGTTTTCCTGCACAATACTCAGGGGAGGGATATCGTCTGCATGAGAGTGCCGCGTGCTGACAGGCGGTGCAAGCCCGTGTATATCGGCAGCGACCCGTTCACGGGTACTTACCGGCGCAACGGTGACGGCGACTACCGCTGCTCGCGTGCGGAGGTCGAAGCTCTCATGAGCGAGAGCCGCATCTATGACCCGGTCGAAGACACCGACCGTTACAGGAAGGTGGTCGAGGAAGTGGATATCGCTGCACAGAGCGAACTCGAGAGCAATTCACACGCTGCCAAAGACTCGCCGGACGGGGTATATTTCAGCTGGTGCTATGCCTTCTGGGATATAAAGAAGCGCCTCCTGCACGACCGCTACGGCATCGACTGGCGCACTCCTGCCGAAATGAAACCGACCTATGAAATGAAAGATCAACTGTAAAAACAGCAGCAGCGTCCGCAATGGACGCTGCTGTTTTTGTTTCACTCAGTTTTTTCCGCCGGGGCAGGGGAATGGTCGCTGTAAAGCAGTTTGAGCAGTATCGGTGTTGATATCGACGAAATGATTATCAGAACGATGACGGACGCAAAGTATTTCTCGTCGAGCATTCCCACGGACAAGCCCTTC
This sequence comes from Ruminococcus sp., assembly GCA_017525915.1. Taxonomy (GTDB): domain Bacteria; phylum Bacillota; class Clostridia; order Oscillospirales; family Ruminococcaceae; genus Ruminococcus. Next base: position 63,349 of record JAFXSC010000022.1, on the reverse strand, counting down.
TGGGCGACGATAAGTGCGACCTCGCCGCGTGTCATCATGCCGACGCCGACCTTGAGACTGTCACGAAGACGGTACTTCATGAGCTTCGCACAAAGTCCGCAGCCGACGACCTTGGTGAGAAGTGCAACTGCCACGAAGCCTGCCGAGAAGAGTGCAAGCTCGCGGTCAAAGCCGCTGAGCGTGGTCTTGAGACCGATGCTCGCAAAGAACACGGGGCCGAACAGCATATACGAATTAATGTCTATCTTACGCGCTATGTAGTCGGAATCGTTAAGGCTGCAAAGGATAAGTCCGGCAACGTAAGCGCCCGTTATATCGGCGATACCGAAGAACTCCTCCGCCGCAAACGCCATGAACATACACATCGCAAATCCGAGTATCGGGATCCTTCTCTGACGCGGGTGACGCTTGTCGATGAACTTGAAGACGTAGTACATTATGAAGCCGGCAGCTATGCTCAGGACGATGAAAAGTCCCGTGTTGACAAGTACATCAGTTGGCTTGGAATCTGGGTTCTTGAAGCCTATGACGAAGGTCAGGACGATGATGCCGATAACGTCGTCGATGATAGCGGCGCTCATGATGAGAGTGCCGACCTCCTCCTTGATATGCCCGAGTTCCTTCAGGGTCTGGGTGGTGATGCCGACCGAGGTCGCGGTCATTATCGTTCCTATGAACACTGCCCGGTAGAAGCTGTCGCTCCCGACCGAAGCAAAGCCGTAGAAACAGCTGTACAACAGAGTTCCTCCGGCAAGCGGCACGAAAACGCCGGTACAGGCGATTGCAAACGCCTTCGGTCCGGTTTTCAGCAGGTCGCGCATATTGGTCTCCAGACCGGCGCTGAACATCAGCATGACCACGCCTATTTCGGCAATGAGCGAGAGATAGTCCGAATTTCCGACAAAGCCAAAGCAGCAGGGACCGATGAGCAGTCCGGCGATTATCTCGCCGACCACCTGCGGAGCGCGGAGCTTCTGTGCGAGCAGACCGCAAAGCTTAGCCGAAACAATGATTATCGAAAGATCGCGAAAAAAATCAATTCTGTCCAAAAAAATACCCCCGGAAATAATATCGTAAAAATACTCCGAATGATATTATAACACCCGGAAACGGAAATTGCAAGAACAAGAGCGGCGTTTGTGTAAAAAAATGCAAAGAAATTTTGCTGTTGATGTTGCAAAAATCTGTAAGATGTAGTATAATAATCTATTAGAGTAAGGAGGCTAAGACTATGTGCGGAATAGTTGGTTTTACGAATACAGACAATAATTCGGGTGAGATACTCGGAAAAATGATGGACAGGATACGTCACAGAGGTCCCGATGCAGAGGGAAAGTATGTTGACGGCGACATCGCGCTTGGACACCGCAGGCTCAGCATCATCGATATTTCTTCTCAGGGCGACCAGCCTATCTTCAATGAGGACGGCTCACTCGTCATAATATTCAACGGCGAGATATACAACTACGCTGTGATAAGGGAAAGGCTCACCGCTGCCGGTCACGTTTTCAGGACCAATACCGACACTGAGGTGCTCATTCACGGCTATGAGGAGTACGGAACAAAGCTCCTCGGTATGCTCCGCGGAATGTTCTCGTTCGTCATCTGGGACAAGAATAAGAAGGAGCTTTTCGGTGCAAGAGACTTCTTCGGCATCAAGCCGATGTACTACGCACAGATGAACGGCACCTTCATGTTCGGCTCGGAGATAAAGAGCTTCCTGCCGCACCCCGATTTCACAAAGGAACTCAATACCGACGCGCTCGAGAACTACCTCACGTTCCAGTATTCACCGGCTGACGAGACCTTCTTCAAGGGCGTATTCAGGCTCCAGCCTGCACATTTCTTCATATACAAAGACGGTAAGCTCAGCATAAAGCGCTACTGGGACATCCACTTCCGCGCGGACGAAAAGCCTTCGCTCGACCAGTGGGCGGACAGGATTTCCGATACCATGCACGATTCAGTAAAAGCTCATAAGATAGCCGATGTAGAGGTCGGCTCATTCCTTTCGAGCGGTGTAGATTCAAGCTATGTGGCAGCAGTCGCAAACGTTGACAAGACCTTCACGGTCGGCTTCGGCACCGATGAGAAATACAACGAGATAGGCTTCGCAAAGCGCTTCTCCAAAGCTATCGGCAAGGAGAACACCAGCAAAGTCATCACCCCCGAGGAATACTGGGGCATCCTCCCGAAGATACAGTACCACATGGACGAACCCCTCGCTGACCCCTCCGCGGTCGCACTGTATTTCGTCTGCAATATCGCCTCCGAAAGAGTAAAGGTTGTCCTCTCCGGTGAGGGAGCCGATGAGATATTCGGCGGCTATAACGTTTACAGCGACCCCGACGGCACGCTCTACGACAAGCTTCCGAGAATGTTCAGAAGGGGAGTGGGGAAGGTCGCTTCAAAGCTCCCTGCCAAGAGGGGAGTGAACTTCTTCGTCCGCAAGGGCAGAGACGTTGAGGAGAGGTTTATCGGCAACGCCTACATCTTCACGCCCGAACAGAGAAAATCCATACTGAAGATCACGACAAGTGCGCCCGACCCGTCTGTACTAACAAAGAAGTATTACGACAGAGTCTCCGGCAAGGACGACGTAACAAAGATGCAGTACCTCGACCTCCATATGTGGATGGCAGGCGATATCCTCCTGAAAGCCGACAGAATGAGCATGGCGAACTCCCTTGAACTCAGAGTGCCGTTCCTCGACAAGGAGATAATGAAGCTCGCCGAGCAGATACCCACAAGGTACAGGGTAACGCATGACAAGTCCACCAAGGACACGAAATACATCACCAAGTATGCGATGAGACTTGCCGCAAAGCGCGATACTCCGAAGGAAACGGCTGATACCGCCGCAAAGAAGAAGCTCGGCTTCCCCGTTCCGATAAGGGTATGGCTCAAGGAGGATAAGTATTACACCACCGTCAGAAATGCCTTCACCAGCGAGGCTTCACTGAAATTCTTCAACAAGGAACCGCTCATAAAGCTCCTTGACGACCACCGTGCCGGCAAGGCTGACAACAGCCGCAAGATATGGACGGTATTCTCCTTCCTCGTCTGGTACAAGGTCTTCTTCGAGAACAACGGCGCATACTGAAAAGAGGTAATATGGCTACAATCGTAACATACAAATACATCAAGCAGAACCCCGATATCATGGAGTATATCCGCCGTGCGGACAGTGCCCTCGAGGCTCTCGGATATACGGAGCATTCCTTCGCGCACGTTGAACGTGTCGCGGCGACATCGAGCATGATACTCACCACCCTCGGCTACGACGAGAGGACTATCGAGCTTGCAAAGATAGCCTCCATGATGCACGATATCGGCAACGTTATAAACCGCATCGACCACGCTCAGAGCGGCGCTGTCATGGCGTTCAGGCTTCTCGACAACCTCAGTATGCCGGCTTCGGAGATCTGCTCGATAATCTCAGCGATAGGCAACCACGATGAGGGTACCGGTCAGCCGCTCGACCCCATTTCTGCGGCGCTCATAATCGGCGACAAGACCGATGTACGGCGTTCGAGAGTACGCAATACCGACCTTCTCACCTTCGATATCCACGACAGGGTGAACTATGCCGTTGAGCGTTCGTCCGTAAGCCTTACTGACGACAAAAAGACGATACTGCTCGACCTCTCGATAGACACCTCGATATCGCCGGTCATCGAGTATTTCGAGATATTCCTCGACCGTATGCTGCTTTGCAGAAGGGCTTCGGAGTATCTCAACGTCAGCTTCGGCATGATAATAAACGGCAGCAGAGTGCTGTGATAAGATTATAAAATCATCAGGAGGTAAAAATATGCGTTCGGAATATCAGCATCTTATTGATCTGAGTGACTATCCCGTTTCATGGTGGAAGGGAGTTGTCGAGCTCGGCGAGGAGATACGCCGCGAGCCGGAAAAGTTCGCACATGAGTGCGACGGAAAGGTCATGGCAACGCTATTCTATGAGCCCTCGACCCGTACCCAGATGTCCTTCCAGACCGCTATGATAAGGCTCGGCGGAAAGATAATCGGCTTCGACAACCCCATGAATTCTTCAGTTTCAAAGGGCGAAACGATAAAGGATACCACCAAGATAGTCAGCAGCTATGCAGATGTTCTTGTGATACGTCACCCTATCGCAGGCGCCGCAAAGGCTGCCTCGCTCACGGCTGAGTGTCCCGTTATAAACGCAGGGGACGGGGGACACCTTCACCCGACCCAGACCCTCACCGACCTTCTCACGCTCAAAATCGAAAAGAAGCGCCTTTCCGGACTTACTGTCGGAATGTGCGGAGACCTCATCAACGGCAGAACGGTACACTCGCTCTGCAAGGCACTGAGTATGTTCAAGGACAATAAATTCGTGTTCATTTCAACGCCCGAACTGAGAATGCCGGCTTATATCAAGGATATCATAAAAGCGAACGGCAGCACCTTCACAGAGGTCGATACCATCGAAGAGGCTATCGGTGACCTCGACGTTCTCTATATGACGAGAATACAGCAGGAACGCTTTGCAAGCCGTGAGGACTATCTCGCACAAAAGAATACATACGTCCTCGACAGCCGGAAGATGCAGCTTGCCAAGCGCGATATGATAGTTATGCACCCGCTGCCGAGAGTTGACGAGATAACTGTTGACGTTGACGATGACGACAGGGCAAAGTATTTCACACAGGCAAAGTACGGTGTATTCGTGAGAATGGCGCTGATACTGACTATACTCCGCGACAAAAAGCCGTCCGAAACATTGAAGGGCAGAGTCTACAACAAGGTCTGCTGCGACAATCCGAAGTGCATAACCAACCACGAGCATTACCTGCCAAAGAGCTTCCGTTCGAGCGGTGACGAAACGCTTCTCGAATGCGAATACTGCGACGAGAGAAAGCTGATATAAGGCGGAGGAGAGTATGAGCATCGGATTTATAGCATTTATAGTTTTTATCCTGTTAGCTGTCATTATGAAGGTCTCACCGCAGCTCCTGATAAGAGAGGACAAGCGTGACGATCCAGACGCTATCGAGCAGACGAAAAAGTGCGGCAATGTTATGCTCGGTTTTGCAGCCGCAGCAGCGCTCCTCGTGTTAAAGTACAGCATAATATAAAGAAAAAGCCTGAGAACAGCGATATACTGCTTTCAGGCTTGTATTTTTTGAGGCAAAAGTTGCACCAAATATTTATTCCTTGTCCGAGTGATCGTTTTTTATATTCGCAAGGGGGTTGCTTTCAACAGCATTCCGGACGTTCTCGTTATTGAGGTGGGTATATATCTCCGTTGTGGAAATATTGGCGTGACCGAGCAGTTCCTTTAGGGTGAGGACGTCCGCGTCACCGTACTGGTACATCAGTGTAGCGGCTGTATGGCGGAGCTTGTGGGTGGTTATACCCTTGCCGTCAAGACCGGCTGCCTGTATGGAGCTTTCCACTATCTGCTGAACTCTGCGCTTCGAGATACGCTTGTTCTGGTTGCTTATAAACAGCGCAGGCTCGTCCTTTGCCTTGAGATTATCGCGGCGCACTTCAAGATAGCTGTTGAGAGCATCAACGCAGGCATTATTGAGGTACACCATGCGCTCCTTATTGCCCTTGCCGAGTACCTTCAGACGGTTCTCGTAGAAGTCGATATCCTTTATATTGATGCCGACAAGCTCGCTCAGACGCATTCCGCAGTTGAGAAACAGCGTGATGATGCAGTAATCGCGGCGGGAGTCCGTGCTTCCGGCAGCTTCGAGAAGACGGAGACTTTCTTTAAGCGAAAGGAACTTCGGGAGCGCCTTTTTCGGCACAGGTACGTCGATATCGAGCATGGGGTCCTTGTCGATAATATGGGCGACCTTTTCGAGATATTTGAAAAAGCTCCGCAGGGACGATATTTTGCGGTAACGCGCTTTGTCAGCGTTACTGCGCTCGTCAGATGTATAAAATACGAAATTATAGATATCAGCAACCGAGATATCACGGAGGTCTGAGGGCTTCATGCCGGATATGTCGATGTCCTCCGGAGCGGCATCAGAGCCGGACTTTGAAAAGATGATAAACCTCAGAAAAAGGCGGATATCAAGGTAGTATTCCTGTATGGTGCGCTCTGAGAGGAGCTGCACTATTTTAATATGTACAAGGTAATCGTTCAGAAATTCCGGATTGTCCGGAGTGTTATAATTATTCATAGTATCACCGGATTATTCATAATGTATTCAAGCACAAGAGCCTCGCGTTCGACTAGCTGAGGGTCATAGCCGCTGTGGTCATGAGTACGGTTGACATCAATAGCAGTCTGCGGTGTAATGTATTCAAGCTTGAAGCCCTCGTCAAACTCATAGTCGTCAAGTGACTGTATACCGGACGAACCTGTGACCTCGCAGACGTAATAGTAATTTTCCTGCTCGAAGACAGTATCGGCAGCGTACTGGCTGAGCTGTACACGCAGAACGCTTCCAAGTTCGCGGACGGTATCCGGTATCACGCTCAGACCGGTTTCTTCGCGCACCTCACGAACGAGTGCCTGAACGTGATCTTCGCCGGACTCAATGCCGCCGCCTGGAAATTTATAGTAATCGAACTTCTTGCTGTGTACCATAGCGATACCTGCACCGGCCATTATAACAGCACGGACAGACGGGCGCCGGAAACGCGGCAAACCTTCGGGATAGTCCATGAGGTCCATAGTAAACAGTCTTTTCATAGCGGCCTCCTTAATATGTATCTAAAGTTGCACCAAACTTTCATTTGGTGCAACTTTGTGCGTGACTTCAACATTGCTGTTGATTTCATTATACATCATTCCCCCTGAGAAATCAAGTCTCTGAGAAACCGTACGCAGATGCAATTGCTGTACCATCAGCGGCGTGTGCCGATGTCCGCACTGTGAACGGCTGGGTACATCAGGACATTGCCGCCGTACTTGACAATTGTTTTGTATTGTGATAGAATATTAGCACGGTAAGCAGTGAAAGTTCTCATCGTGCTTAATCATATTGTGTATGTATTCGGTTAGCTTTGAACGGTAAACCGACTGCATTTTTTATTGGAGATTGCCGTGCAGCCGTACTGTGTGACATTTCCTTTTACCTGCCGGACTTACCGTGTCTTTATCCGTGAACGGTACAGCTTACGGAAACGTTTTTGCTGACGGGAAATTTATCGTGCAGGAGAACTATATAATTAAAACAAAAAAATATTCTATAACTATTGACAACCGCATTCGTTTGATGTATAATTTATATGTTGGTGCTGATGTGGCACAGTCGGTAGCGCAACGCCTTGGTAAGGCGTAGGTCGTCGGTTCAAGTCCGATCATCAGCTCCATATCGCGTCTCACATATGTGGGACGCGTTTTGTTTTGTATGCCCCCTCCGGAATGGCGAAATACAGCCTCCGGAGGTTTTTGCATATAGTCAGAATTTGTTTATGATACACTTATACTTGTCCATTCTGTGATCGACAGGCTTTACAGCATCCTGTTCAAGCCATCTTCGGACGGTCGCTTCCAAATCGGAGGGAACACTTCCCTTTTCAGAGTACCAGCCTTTAACGCGTTTTACATAGCGGTCAACGGTCTCCTTACCGTATTCATATACGAGCGTTTCGAGGGGGGAAGGCAAAGCCGAAGGCTTCGATGTATCCTTATCCTTATCCTTATCCGTATCTGTATCCTTATCTGTATCCTTATCTGTATCCTTATCCGTATCGGGTTTTTTGGGTTTCTCCGAAAACCGTTCGGTTTCTTCAAAAACCGTTTGGTTTTTTGAAGGCCTGCCGCCCTTCTTACCGTTATCAGCGTTCTTCTGACAGCGCACTTCGTACTCGCTCCTGTCCCTGTCAAGCTGTGCCTGTATGAAGCTGAAGCACATCTGCAATGCAGGTTCGCCCGCAAAATCCGGTAGCTCCTGCCTTTTGTCATAGTCCAGCATTGCGCGGATCAGCTTTCCGAGCTGTTCGTCACTCAGAAAACTGAAATGCTGCTCATAATCGTAATACACCAGCATAGACTTTTTTTCTGCCATTTTAAATTCCTCCGTTCGTGAAATAAGCAACTGCTTTCACTAACGGGCATTATTCCGGTCCCGTTCAATGTAAAACCGTTGAATATTGCGAAAATTTTTTCGCAGTTCTCGGTCACTGGTCACTAATTGCTGAATTACACTTTTTAACTGAATTGTTATTGATTTTTATATAAAATAGTGGTATAATTTGAGTATGATATCCGGCACTCCCCTTCTGCGGACTGCCATTCACGATTATGGAGATGATAACCATGAAGATACCTGCTCTTGCAATTGCTGCTGCCCTGCTGCTCGCGCTTCCAGCCTGCGGCAAGGACAACGATTCCGACATATCAGATGCCTCTCCGGCCACCGCTCCTGCTGTCTCCGACGGCACCGGCAATGAGCCTTCCGCTCCGGAAGATACCTCCGCCGAGCCGGTCTCTGAGAAAACTACCGCTTCAACAGAAGCTCCGGCTTCACAAAGCGTTCTCAAAAACGGCGCATGGTACGGCTGCAGGGCTTCTGCTCCCGACAAGCTCAGCGACTTCCTCATAATCAGGAACGGCACTATCCTCCGCACTGATATCGAGTACAATATTGGGAGTATGTACGATTTCACTGTTGACGGCAGTACCATAACCGCTGCTTCTGTTGTGAACGGCGATGAGGAGAAGATCACCTTCACGAAGAACTCCGACACCTGCGTGACCTTCAAGGAGGAAGGCTTCGGCGAGATTGTGTACACATGGTTCTCGGACGCTGACCCGGATACGTTCAGATTTATGTGCAACGAAAGCATAAAGGCAGAAGCATCAGATTACTACGGCACTCACTTCAACCACGTTCCTGAGTTCGTCGAGGTCACTGATGAGACACTTCCCGGCACTGTTGCCGTTCACCTCTATGATATCATCGATAGTCACGCTTCGACCTGTGCGTGGTACTACATAGACCGTTTCACAGGAAAGGGAAAGGACTTCCTCAGCGAGCCGGTCGATATAAACGAAAAGGCTGATATCTGGAACCCGGATATTCCCCTCCGCAGTGAGCTTAAACAAGCAGGACAGTCCGGTGCGGTCATGTTAATCGGACATATCGACGATACCAAGAACGATATCAAATCCGACAAAGAGTATTTCAACACGCTCTTCGCAAACTCCGGCGCTCTCGAAATGTTCCCCTTCGTCAGCGAGATCACAGACCTCAACTACGCTTCGACCTACCTCGGCACTGAGCTGTATCTCGTTATCCCTGCCGATGACAAGGCAACGGTAGAGGTATCGCTCTACGACTTCATGAACGACAAGGACAGCGGCACTATCTTCCGCAGCTATAACGGTGCGCCTGTGCTCGTAAAGTGCAATTACAGCGACATCTCCGGTGATGTCAAGATAAGAATAAACGAAAATGGAAAGGATTCTGTTGAATTCGCCCCGTACATCAGTCTGAAGGACGGCACAGTGCAGTCCGGAAGCGACAGGATAAGGCTTATAGAATGGAACTGAAAAAGAAAAAATTCCGCATAGACCTCTGCGGACAGGAAATTTGCTATGACAACGTAAAGAGCAGCTACAAGGAAGGCGCTGAGGTCGAGATCTATTACAGAATGATCGCCACCGACACGGACTATTCCTTCTATCTCGACGGCAAGGGCCTCAGCTACGGCTACCACCCGAAAAAAGGCTATGTTCTGCGTTTCACCATGCCTAACCACGATGTTACGCTCTGCTGCTATTCAATTAATACCTCCGCGATAAAGCCGACCGTTCCGACCGAATAAAGGTGTAAGCCATGCTTTCTATACTTATAACCAATGACGACGGTATAGCCTCCGACGGTCTGGTACGTCTTGCCCGCGCCGCTCAGGAATTCGGCGAGGTATGGGCTGTTGCCCCGGACGGTCAGCGGAGTGCGGCTTCCCACGCTATCACACTTCACGGCACTGTTGATATCTTTCCGGCTGACTTTCCCGTTGAGGGTGTTCACGCTTTCTCATGTTCGGGTACGCCTGCCGACTGCGTAAGGACCGGCGCTCTCAGCGTCATGCCGCACAAGCCCGATGTCGTTATTTCCGGCATCAACAACGGTCTCAATACCGCTACCGATATCCAGTATTCCGGAACGTGCGGCGCTGCCTTCGAGGGAGCTTTTCAGGGCATTCTCTCTATCGCACTCTCGGAGGACGTTCACACCTGCCGCGAGGTGACTGACCTCTACCTCAGCAGATTGCTCAGGGAACTCATTTCCTCCGGTATGCCCGGTCAGAGTGAGATATACAACGTCAACTTCCCTGCCTGTCCCCTCAGCGAACTGAAGGGTATTCTCTACGACCGCAGGGTCTCTGACGGTATGTTCTACAAGGACTCCTACAAGACCGTTGAGGAGCTGCCCGGCGGCGGTGTCCGCCTCGTTGTCAGCGGCGCTCTTGACAAGAAGGCGGAGGAGGGCTCTGACCTCCGCGCTGTCATCGAGAATTATATTTCCGTGGGTAAGGCTAAGAATATAAGCTGAATGAAAGGAAGTGCTACAATGCTCAGAGCTTTCGCCCTCGCTGCTGCCGCAGTTTTTGCCGCAGCCATTCAGCCGTCTGTCCCCTCCTCTGACGCCGGGAGCAGTCATGCGCTCACGGACAGCGGTCTGGACTACACTGAATCTTCCGATACAATATTCAATCCGGCTGCCGGCTACACGACGACTGTATGGGCAAACTGCGCCCCGGGGAATACCCCTGTTTACAGTCCGACCGGCAGCCTTGTTCTTTTCTTCATCAACATCGGTCAGTTTTCAAGCGGAGTTAACGGTACGGCCTCTGAGAACGGCACTTATACCCCCGGCGAAGACTTCGACCTCGACAGTGCCTTCTTCATGGCGATGCGAACTGCAACGTACAGGTCAATATGGCTGACGCGGTGCTCATAATGCAGACCATTGGAAATCCCGACAAGTACAGTCTCACGTCCTTAGGCGAGAAAAACGCGGACGTTGATGAGGTCGGCAACGGTGTTACGAACAAGAACGCACTCGCAATACAGCAATACAAGCTCGGGCTCGTTGACATCCTGCCCGTGCAGAACAGATAAGGAGGTCATAATATGGACAATCAATTCAACAATTTTCCCGGAAATCCGCCGCAGGGCGACCCGAATTTACAGCAGTACGCACCCCCTCCGGCTGACCCGAATATGCAGTATGCACAGCCGCCATACGACCCGAACGCGCAGTATGCACCTCCTCCGGCTGACCAGAATATGCAGTACGCACAGCCGCCATACGACCCGAACGGACAGTTTCCGCCGCAGTATGACCCCGGTTTGCAGCAGTACGCTCCCCCGCCGCCTGCCCCGGATTACCGGTACCCATCACAGCAGGACGGCTATGACTACGGCTATGCGCCCTACGGTGAGCCGCCGCAGAAAAAGTCGTACACTGGCCTGCTCATCGGTATCATCATCGCTCTGCTCGTGGCTATAATAGGCGTTCTCGGCTACCTGTACCTCACAAAGGGCAATGATTCCGGCAGCAGCGAGGTCAATGCACCTGCCGCGGTCACAACTCAGGCTGTGAGCGAGGAAGCTTCCGCCGAAGACGGTACCATCACCACAAATGTCGCGACGGAGAGCACTTCTGCCACAGTCACAACTACCGTCACGACAACACCTTCCGTTCAGGTAAAGCAGTTCCCAGAGAGCGAGATATCAAGATATCCCCAGTACGGCGAATTCCTCGAAAAACAGCTGAAAGACGAGAGCAGCGTAACATGGTTCCTGACGCAGAACTACTATCAGGAGGGCTTCTCCTATTCTCTCGCCGACCTCAACGGCGACGATATGCCCGAGTTCATCACGGCTTCAAAGGAAGGATATATAGTCGGTATCTACACTATCAGCGGCGGCAAGGTCTGCGAGCTCAATGCTGTCGGCGGCGGCTTCCGCGACGGTATCACGATCTACTCTGATGGTATCATTGCTCACTCCGGCTCAGGCGGCGCAATGTTACACGGTGCGACCTATTACATATATGAAGGCGGCACGGGGCTCACTAAGCTCTACGACATGCTTTATGAATATGACAACAGCGGTAATGTCACGATAACCAAGACCGTGAACGGTGCGGCCACAGTCATCACAGAAGCCGAAAGCAAGGCAATGGCAGACGCTCTTGCCCCCGAATTCACACCTGCCCTCACACCGGTCGGCAAGCTCGGAATTACTATCGAGACCAAGCCGAAGGATACTTACCTTTATCGGGGCTATGTCGCCACTGAAAAGGACCCCCTAAATCTCCGCGAGGAGCCTTCCGCTGAGGGTAAGGTCATAAAGCAGCTCCCGAAGGGCACAAAGGGCGATATCTACGCTGTCGAGGGAAATTCCGAATGGTACAAGTTCGTTACTGATGCCGGCGAAACAGGCTATGTTGCGGCTAAGTACATCAAGGAGTTCAAGGGCAGTCAGGCAAGCGGTACTTCAACGCCATACGGTACTTTCACTTATACGAATTACAGCAAAAGCCATGACAGCAATACATATAATGCCAGCGATGTGAATATCAACGTGACCGCCGATTTTTCAGCCTACAATGAAAAGAACAGCAGAAATATGATTGACAACGTTTACTTCAGGATAAGAAAATCCGACAGCACCAAGCCACATGACTATACTATCAGCTTTATATTCACCGGTACTATGCTGAATGGCTCATACCTCTACTTCAACCCCTCCTGCACACTGACAACTGACAGCGGCGGCAACATGAAGAAAAGCTCATCGCTGCCACATTTTGAAGCAACTCTGTATGAAGGCGAAACTTTCTGCTATGACTCTATCTACTGGTTTGAAGCAGCAGTGACAGACAATACCTCGTATATACTGACTGTTAATTAAAACAAAACCGCCCTTCTTATGAAGGGCGGCTTCTTTATGCATTGTAAACAGCCAATGTCACACATCGCTGCGGATGATATCCTCCGGAGTTTCTCGCTTTACGACCACTCTCGACTTGCCGCCGCTTACAAAAACGACTGCCGGCTTTGGGATACGGTTGTAGTTCGAGGACATCGAATAGTTATATGCACCTGTTGCAAGAACGGCAAGTATATCTCCGCTCTCGGCGTGCTGGAGAGACATTCCCTCGCCGATGAGGTCGCCGCTCTCACAGCATTTTCCGGCAATAGTCACCTTCTCGGTGCGCTCCTGCGAAGCCTTGTTCGCAACAACTGCCTCGTACTCGGACTGGTAAAGGATATATCTCGGATTATCGGTCATTCCGCCGTCAACGGATATGTAAGTCCTTACGCCGGGTATCTCCTTCCTTGCGCCGACCGTGTAGAGCGTGATACCTGCCGGTGCAACGATAGAACGTCCCGGTTCAATGATGATGAACGGCAGTTCAAGACCGTGCTTTTCGCACTCAGTCTTTACGACAACGGAGACGCGCTCCATATACTCCTCAAACGGCACTGGGTCGTGGGATTCGAGGTACTTGATGCCGAAGCCGCCGCCGAGGTCGAGACACTTTATCTCATAGCCGAGCTCGTTTCGTATCTTTGCGATGAAGCCGGTCATTACCCTTGCGGCTTCCTCGAAGGGAGTGATGTCGAATATCTGCGAGCCGATGTGGCAGTGCAGACCGACAAGTTCGGTGTTCTCGCACGCAAGAGCTTCCTTCACAGCCTCGAAAGCCTCGCCTGTTTCAAGGGCAAAGCCGAACTTGCTGTCTATCTGTCCGGTCATGACCGCCTTGTGGGTATGGGCGTCGATGCCGGGCTTGATGCGGAACATTATCTGCGCCTTCACGCCTTTTTGAGCGCAAAGGACTTCAAGCCTCTTCAGCTCGGAAATATTGTCAACGATGATGTGTCCGACGCCGTTATCGAGCGCGTAGGCAAGCTCCTCATCGGTCTTATTGTTGCCGTGGAAGCCGACTTTTTCCATGGGAAATCCAGCCTTGACCGCAGTATAGAGCTCGCCAATCGAAACAGCATCAAGACCGTCACCCTCGCTTGCAACGAGACGGCACATCTCCAGACAGGTGAAGGCTTTTCCGGCATAGCAGACCATTCCCCTGCCGCCGTAAGCCTTGTCTATACTTGTGTGAAATCTTCTGAGGTTGGTGCGGATAAGCTCCTCGTCCATAACGTAGAGAGGAGTGCCGTACTCCTTTGCGAGCGCAACGGTATCAGCGCCGCCAATAGTAAGATTTCCCTGTGAATTAATATCCAGTGCATCGGATACGAACATATTTATCAATCCTTTCTTTCAGGAGAGCTCATCGCCGGCATCGTCAGCGATGTCCTCGATTATGCTCCTGAGCTCATCAACGCCCTCGCCGGTCTGCGATGAGAACGGTATCGAGTGTATCTCGTCAAAGCACGGTATTTCGGTTGAAAAAGCCTCCATACGCTTAGCGCGTTCGGTCTTGTTGAGCTTGTCCGCCTTTGTGAGCACGATGACGAATGGCGTTTCGGTATCAATGAGGTAATTTATCATTCTTATGTCGTCCGCTGTCGGCTTATGCCGCATATCCACGAGCATGAACACCAGCCGCAGGTCGCGGTCGGCGCTGAGGTAGCCCTCGATAAGCCCTGCCCAGCGTTCCTTTTCGGACTTTGCGACCTTCGCGTAGCCGTAGCCGGGAAGGTCAACGAGGTAGAGATTTTCAAGCCCGAAGAAGTTTATAGTTGAGGTCTTTCCGGGAACGGAGCTGACCCTCGCAAGGCTTTTGCGGTTCATGAGCTTATTTATAAGCGTGGACTTTCCTACGTTGGAATGTCCCGCAAAGGCTATCTCTATGCGTTCGGGCGGAGGTATCTGCGAGAACTTGCCGTAAGCCGCGCAGAACTCCGCTTTGTTGTAGTTGAGTTTCATACACCCTCCGTTCACTTGATGAGCGCCCTGTCGAGAACAGTTTTCAGCTCATCGCACGGTACGAACTCGATCGCGTCCTTAACGACGTCATCGACTTCCTCGAGGTCCGGAACATTTGCCTTCGGGATAAGCACGGTCTTGATACCTGCCTTGTAAGCAGCCATTGTCTTTTCGCGCAGGCCGCCTATCGGGAGCACCTTTCCGTGGAGGGTTATCTCACCGGTCATTGCGACATCGGCGCGGACTTTCAGCCCGGACAGAGCCGATACGAGCGCGGTAGTCATGGTCACGCCTGCGGAAGGACCGTCCTTGGGAACAGCGCCCTCGGGTGCGTGTATGTGAATGTCGCAGTTCTTGTAGAACTCGGGGTCTATCTTGTATTTTTCTGCAATGCTGCGGACGTAGCTGACCGCTATCTTCGAGCTCTCCTTCATAACATCGCCGAGAGAGCCTGTGACCTCGGTCTTGCCTGTACCAGGCATGATGAGGACTTCGAGCGGCATGAGCACTCCACCTACCGATGTCCACGCGAGGCCGTTTACAACGCCGACCTGATCGGTCTTGGAGGAAATGTCCTCGAGGTACTTGTGAACGCCGAGAAGGTCCTTGAGGTCCTTAGGTCTCACTGTCACCTTCTTAACCTCGTCAGCGGCTATTTTACGCGCTGTCTTGCGGCAGAGCGAAGCGATGTTCCTCTCGAGGGTACGCACTCCGGCTTCCTTGGTATAGAACTGTATGATATCGTGTATCGCCTTGTCGTCGATCTTCAGCTGACTTGCCTTCAGACCGTGCTCCTTGAGCTGCTTGGGGATAAGATGTTCCTTTGCGATGTGGAACTTCTCCTCAGAAGTGTAGCTCGGAAGCTCGATGACTTCCATACGGTCGAGCAGCGGTGCAGGTATCGCAGCGGTATTGTTTGCGGTCGTGATGAAAACAGCCTTGCTCAGGTCGAACGGCACTTCGATGAAGTGGTCACGGAAAGCGTTGTTCTGTTCGCCGTCGAGCACCTCGAGCATAGCCGATGAAGGGTCGCCCTTGATGTCGCTGCAAAGCTTGTCTATCTCGTCAAAGAGTATGAGCGGATTCATCGAACCTGCCTGCGAAACCGCGGTTATGACACGTCCCGGCATAGCGCCGACGTAGGTCTTTCTGTGACCGCGGATATCAGCCTCATCACGCACGCCGCCGAGAGAAACCCTCGCGTACTTGCGTCCCATTGCCTTTGCAACAGACTTTGCGATAGAGGTCTTGCCGATACCGGGAGGGCCTGCGAGACAGATGATCTGTCCCTTTATCTCGGGGTTGAGCATATGCACGGCAAGGAATTCGAGTATGCGCTCCTTGACCTTTTTCAGTCCGTAGTGGTCCTTTTCGAGGACTGCCTCCGCCTTGTCCATTGAGAGCTTGGCTTTGGTATATTTTCCCCACGGGAGGTCGAGAACGGTATCGAGGTAGTTCTTGATGACAAAGGCTTCCTGCGACGAAGGTGGGAGTTTTGTGAGCTTGTCGGCTTCTTTGAGGAGTTTCTCCTTGACCTTCTCGTCCGCCTTCATCTCCATGATATCATTGATGTAGGCGTAGGCGTCGTCCGAATCAGCCTCGCCGAGCTGCTCCTGAATGGTACGCATCTGCTCGCGGAGGTAGTATTCCTTCTGCTCCTTGTCTATGCTGTTCTTGGTCTGCTCATTGATGAGGTTTTCGAGTTCAAGTATCTCGACCTCGAGCGAGAGCCTTGCGTAGAGCGAGGAGAGGTTGTTCTCAATGTTAGAGCCTTCAAGGAGAGCCTGCTTGTCGCGGTAGTTGAGCGAGCAGTTGAAGGTCACGGTCTCAAAGAGCTTGACCGGTGAATCCTGCGTCATTACCGAGGTTATGAGCTCCTTCGGCATACGCGGATAATACGAAGCATAGCGCTCGAAGATATCCTTGACCGAACGCATGAGTGCTTCCGCACCGACTGCATCGACCTTGGCGTTTGAGTAGGTCGGTATCTTGCGTACCTTTGCCCTGAGAACATCGCCCTCGTCAGTGAGCTCGACTATCCTCGCCTTGTATACGCCCTCGATGAGTACCTTCATAACGTTGTCCGGGAGCTTCAATACCTGCTTGATATCGGCAACAACGCCTATCTTGTAGAGGTCAGAAGGCTTCGGGTCATCGACATAGGCTTCCTTCTGAGCAACGAGGAAGAGCTTTCCGCCCTCTTTGAGAGCGCTCTCGATAGCCTTTACGGACTTTTCGCGCGAAACGTCGAAGTGCATGACCATTTTCGGGAATGCAACCAGACCGCGCATCGCAACGGTATAAAAAACAGAACCGTTTTCAGTATTCTTGTCACTTTTTATGGTTTGTTCCAAATCTATCACCACATTTCAGGTTAGTCAACATATTTATCCTTCATGATATATTTATGCCAATACTATTATACTACATAATTGTTGAAAATGCAAGGACTTTTTGTGTGTGACCGCATATCCCCGGCAAATACAAGCGGAGCTGAGAGCTGATAATTGATAGTTTAGAGTTATGTTATCTCCCACCTACACAAATAATTACGGATTACGCATTGAAAAAGGGCGGAAATACCGCCCTTTTTCTTACTTGACTATGCACTTCTTGAATGCCTTCTTGCCCTTGCGGACGATAACGCCCTCCCCTATCGCTATCATAGCCTTCGGGTCGGACATCTTCACATCATCGACCGTGATACCGCCCTGCTGGACGAGTCTTCTTGCTTCGGAAACAGACGGTGCAAGCTCAGCCTTTACGAGAAGATTGAGCAGACCGATAGTACCGTCAGTGAGGTCAGCCGCGCTTATCTCTGCAACAGGCATATTCTCATCGCTGCCGCTACCGCCGAACAATGCCCTTGCAGCGGCCTTTGCCTTTTCAGCTTCCTCCTCACCGTGAACGAGCTTTGTGAGTTCATATGCGAGAAGCTCCTTTGCAGCGTTGAACTGTGCGCCCTCCATGCTCTTTTCCATTTCCTCTATCTGCTCAACAGGCACGAATGTGAGCATTTTCAGACACTTGATAACGTCCGCATCGTCCACGTTCCTCCAGTACTGGAAGAAGTCGTAGGGAGTAGTCTTTTCGGGGTCGAGCCAAACTGCGCCCTTCTCAGTCTTGCCCATTTTCTTGCCTTCGGAGTTGAGAAGGAGGGTTATGGTCATAGCATAGGCATCCTTGCCGAGCTTACGGCGTATAAGCTCAGTACCGCCGAGCATATTGCTCCACTGGTCGTCGCCGCCGAACTGCATATTGCAGCCGTATTTCTGGAAGAGCTGATAGAAGTCGTAGCTCTGCATTATCATGTAGTTGAATTCAAGGAAAGAGAGTCCCCTCTCGAGCCTCTGCTTGTAGCACTCCGCTGTGAGCATACGGTTTACGCTGAACTGTGCGCCGACCTCGCGGAGGACTTCGATGTAGTTGAGGTTCATGAGCCAGTCAGCATTGTTGACGATGATAGCCTTGTCCTCTGAGAAGTCGATAAAACGGCTCATCTGCTTCTTGAAGCAGTCAACGTTGTGCTGGATAGTCTCAGGGGTCATCATCTTACGCATATCGGTTTTGCCGGAGGGGTCGCCTATCATTGCTGTACCGCCGCCGATGAGGACGATTGGCTTGTTTCCTGCCATCTGGAGACGCTTCATAAGGCAGAGCGCCATGAAGTGTCCGACATGGAGGGAATCCGCTGTAGGATCAAAGCCGATGTAGAAGGTGGCCTTGCCTGCGTTGACAAGTTCCTCGATCTCTTTCTCGTCAGTGAGCTGAGCGAGGAGACCTCTGCGTTTTAGTTCTTCAAAAGTAGTCATATTTATTCTCCTTTATTATTTATCTGAATCAAGGAACACCCTTGAACCTGTTGCACCTGTTTGTCCCTGATACTTGCCGTTGTACGGATTTAGGGCAGGGGAGTCCATTTTTGCAAATACAAGCTGTCCGACTCTGCGTCCTGCTTTAAGCTCTATCGCACACCTGTTGGCGTTGAATAATTCAAGTGTTATTTCACCCTTGAACCCGGGGTCTACCCAACCTGCATTCTGAATGAACAGTCCCATTCGTCCGAGGGAGCTTCTGCCTTCAACAAAGGCAGTCAGGTCATCGGGAAGCTCAAAATACTCCATAGTTGTCGCAAGCACGAACTGCCCCGGGAGGATAAGATATGTGTCGGTAGTGATAGTCCGGTAGTTTATCTGTTCGCCGAGTGTTATTATCCCCGTCGATGAGTCCTCAACAATACTGAAGGTGTTTCCAAGCCTGATGTCAACGCTTGCAGGCTGGATCTGTTCATCAGTTAACGGCTCGATCTTGAGCGTATTTTCACCGAGCATTTGCTTTATTGTCTTATCCGAAAGTATCATTCAAAGCCTCCCTATAAACAAAAATGCCCTGTACAGCCAACGACTGTACAGGGACGAAATTCTCCGTGTTACCACCCTGTTTTATGCGTGGATACGCACCTCGTTGAGCTGTAACGGGCAGACCCGTCCGCACCTACTGCAAGTTCAGCACGGCAACTCCCGGATGTAGTTCTCCATGCGCCTTCGCCTCCTCGCACCGACCGGAAGCTCTCTGGATCTGGCTCTGCACGGGTTTTATCCGTTCACAGTTTTCTATATCATACCACATATTTTGCTGTTTGTCAAGACCGTAGTAAGGTGGGAATATTGTCGCCAAAATTTGCGGCAGTAATTTGTGCACAACGCACAAATTTCAACCGACAATATTATTATTATTCATAATTTTCAAAAATTACTGGACAAATCAATTCACTTGTGGTATAATATGAATAGATTTTTATTCGAGGTGATCTAAATGGGTTTATTCTCATTCTTTAAAAGCGGTAACTATTTTGATAAAAATATGGCTCCCAAGTGCGATTACTGCCGCTGGGGCAAACGTGCCAAGGACGGAAACAAGGTACTTTGCGAACACAGAGGTCTTGTTGACTCCACTTATTCCTGCGGTAAATTCATCTATTCTCCCCTTAAAAGAATCCCTGTAAAGCAGCTCAGCTTCGTTGGAAGTCTTGCTGATGAGGACCTCTACATAGAGTCTGTCGGCGACAAGGCAGAGAAGGAGCTCAAAGAAAAAATGGAGCAGGAAAATTCAAAACCTGCAAAGAAGCCTGCCGAGGAGCAGAAAAAGCAGTCCGAAGAACCCAAGAAGACCGCTGAAGAAAAGCCCGAAACCAAGAAGGATGAGAACGCTCCTGAAAAAGAAGCTCCCGAGAAGTCAGACGCTCAGACTCCCACCAAGGAAGAAGCTAAGAAGAACGAAGCCGCTCCTGATGAAAAGGAAGCTCCTGCTGTGGAAGAAAAGCCTGCTGATAACAGCAATTCATAATAGTATTTACGAAGTTGTGATCCTGTGGCAGTCGCCGCAGAATCACAGCTTTTTATGCGGGTGTGGTGAAATTGGCAGACACGTTAGATTTAGGTTCTAATGCCGTAAGGTGTGCAGGTTCAAGTCCTGTCACCCGCACCATTCAGAAAGTCCGATTATTCGGACTTTTATCTTCTCTTCTTTTCTATTCCTACTTTGGTGCCAGGTAATGAGGTGCAAAAGGTGTATTTCGTGAGTATGCCGACAAATAGTAAGCCGCAGGGTACTCCCTGCGGCTATTCTCATACCTATTCATTGATTGCAAAGCAACCCGTGCTTGTATCCTTTATCTCAGTTTCACGCTTTTCAATCATGGAGTTGTAGACCATGGCGTGCTCGCGGTCATTGATACGCTCCATTATTAGCTCCTCAATCTGACCTTTAAGACCCACTATCTTCGCGGTATTGTCCTTAATCATTTTATCGTATTTGGGTTTCTTTTTGTTCCACTCCTTAACTATCTCGTCATATTTCCTGCTTGAATCATGTATTCTAACATACTATTGTATGTTTGTCAAGTTTGATTTATATGAATTAAAAATCAACAAATCCTACCAAACTGTTGCTTATGCGACACGATATTTGCAACTTGTTATTGCAAAATCTACACAATGTTGATATAATGGTTATGTCAATACTTTGTGAAAGAGGGAACCAACTTGAAGAAACTGTCAGAAATAATCGTCCGCAAGCGAAAGATAATATTCATAATCTATGCAGTTGCGGTAGTGCTTTGCGCGGTGGGGATATTCAACTGCAAGATAAACTACGATATGTCGAAGTACCTGCCGGACGACTCATCAGTCAAAAAGGGAATGGAGATAATGTCCGACGAATTCGGAGACAGCTCCGCGATAACAGTGATGTTCGACGGGCTTGATGAAACAGAACAGCTCAGACGTCAGGAGGAGCTTGCCGCTATGGACAACGTGCAGTCCGTGGTATACGTCCAGAACGACGAGACCTACCAGAAGGATGGGCACTCCAAGTATCTGGTGACCGTTTCCGCGGATACATACTCCAAGACCTCACGCAAGGTGCTCGACAAGATACGGAATACCTACGACGACGCCTATGTGAGCGGCGCTGTCGTCGATAATGCACTTATGACGGATTCGCTTGTCGGTGACCTGCCTGTTATCGCCCTGATAGCGGTCATCGTTATCTTTACGATACTTTTCATTCTGTGCGATTCGTGGGTGGAGCCTTTCATCTTTATGGGGTGCATAGGAGTTGCGATAGCGCTTAATATGGGTACGAACGCATTTCTGCCGTCAATATCGTTCATGACATTCTCAGTCGGTGCCCTGTTACAGCTCGGTCTGTCAATGGACTACTCGATAATGCTGATGAACCGATATGCTCAGGAGAAAAAGAAGTACGCTTCTCACGAGGAGGCAATGATAAGCGCTCTGGCGCACTCGGTAGCTCCCGTATCAGGAAGCTCGGTAACGACTATCGTAGGTCTGCTGGCACTCGTATTTATGGACTTCAAGATAGGTCAGGATATGGGCGTGGTACTGGCAAAGGGCGTATTCATGAGCCTTGTGTGCATATTCACACTCCTGCCGGGAGTTGTTGTGACGTTCGACAAAATAATCGAAAAGAGCCGCAAGAAGTCACTGGAGATACCTATGACCGGCGTTATGAAGCTCGTCACAAAGCTGGGAGCAGTCATACTTCCGGCTGTGATGATAATCGTCGGATTTGCCTATATCAAGAAGGATGACGTGAAGGTAGGCTTCCTCAAGGTATTCGACAACAGCGACCAGACCTACATCGAGGAATGCTTTGGCTACGACAACCAGACCGTGCTGCTCTACAATAATACCGAGTCTCCGGAAACGGTTGCTTCCTACATTGAATGGCTCGGAAAGCGCGATGACGTAAATTCTGTTCAGGATTACTCAAATACCCTCGGCATGAGCTATACTCCGGCTGAAATTGCAGCTCAGTTCGGCTTTGAGGAATCACAGGCACAGATGATGTTCAGGATGCTTGGCAAGGAGACTATGACCACTCCGGAGTTCCTCGGTGCGGCAAGTGCAATGCTTGAAAAGATGCCCGACAGCGAGGACAAACTGGCACAGCTCCAGGCTGCACAGAAGCTCATCGACGAGAACACAAACCAGATGCTTGGCAAGGAATACAACCGTATGGTGGTATCTATCAGGCACGAATCCGAGGGGGATAAGTCGTTCAGCGCCATCGGCGAACTCATTGACAAGGCTGATGATACCCTTGAAGGCACGCACTATTTCGTGGGCGATTCCGTAATGGGCAAGGAGATGAACGACGGCTTCAAAAAGGAGCTCAACTTCGTAACGATGCTTACAGTCATTGCGATATTCATTGTCGTTATCCTGACATTCAGAGCCGTTTTCAGCTCGGCAATACTCGTTGCCGTGATACAGTCCTCAGTGTTCATCACTACATTGATAATGGTGCTCAGCGGTTTCACTGTCAACTACATCGCTCTTATCCTTGTGCAGTGCATACTTATGGGTGCGACTATCGACTACGGTATCCTCTTCACCTGCAACTACATCGAGGAGCGCGGGTCCTCCGACAAAAAACTGGCACTCGGCGCAGCTATGAACCGCTCAGTCAAGACGATCCTCACCTCATCGCTGATACTTATCGGCTGCTGTCTCACCACCGGTCTTCTTATGACGCAGAAAGCCATTTCCCAGACTTGTTCGATGATAGCCTGCGGAACAGCAGTGTCGGTCGTTATGGTCGTATTTGTGCTTCCGCTGGTCATATACCTCACGGACAAGCTGGCGATAATGCAGTTCGGCAGGAAGAAATAATTTGACACTCAGAGGTGCAAAATGAATACCAAAGGCAATCAGCGCGTAAGGCTTACAAAAAGACTTCTCCGCGAAAGCCTCATAAAGCTGCTGGGAAAGCAGACTATCTACGATATAACCGTCAGTCAGCTTTGTGAGGATGCCGAGATCAACCGCTCCACCTTCTACAAGTATTACAACAATATCCGTGAGATCTACGAAGAGATAGAACAGGAAGCTCTTGAGGCAGGTGAAAGCTGTATCGCCGGAGTCAGCGCACAGGACAGGGATTCCGTGATACTTCGCGTAGCGGAGCTGCTCTCGCATATCAGGGATAATTCGGAGCTTTACACACTTCTCTTTGAAAACAGTGCGGACGGCGAATTCCCTTTCAAGCTCATCGAGGGCACAGTCGGAAGGATCACGGATATGCACGAATTTATGCCGGAAAGTATGCGCGGCTATGCGGAATACTGCTCGCTGTTCGTTGTATCAGGCTCGCTTTCAATTATACGCAGGTGGCTCAGCAACGGGATGAACGAATCTCCACGCGAGCTTGCCGAGCTGATACTGAACATCGCTACCGGTAAGATTGGCTTCCGTATCTGACTTTTCTTTCATTAGAATAGCATTAGTCAAGCAAAAAAGAGTTAGTTCCAATGACGTTACTGTATCATTAGGTTCTGGCGGAGAAATCCGTGCAGGTTCAACTCCTGTTACCCGCACCATTCAAAAGGCCCGATTATTCGGGCTTTTTCTTTTACACTTTGCTATTCCTTCATTGGTACCAAGTAATGGGATGCACAAGTTATACTGTAGGGCGTTGTTTCATCTTCATGTTCATTAGGAATCTTTGAAAAATCTATGGTTTTGCCATATACCTCTACGGTGCCTCCTTCTGAACTGAGGACATAACCGTACTTACAGGGAAGTGAGACTTGTTCAGGCTTGGGTATGATTATTAACAAACAATACGTTGTTAAAAACGCCATTATTTAAATTGGGAATGGTTGTTGCTTTGTTAAAAATGTAGAAGAAGCAAGTAAGGTGTTGACATTTAACCTACTTAAGAATATAATATTAAATCGAAAATGATAATCATTTTCGATTGTGTGCTAAAAGGTGGGAGTGAATATAATGACAAACAATAGAAATAGAATCTTTTCTTTGATAGTTCTTATAGTTTTCAGTTTTGTTATTATCAGCTCCTCATTCTTTATTATTACTCACACGAATCATGAATGTTCGGGTGAGGATTGTTCTGTCTGTATGGAGCTTGCAGAGTGCCATAAAACTCTGAACACGCTTGGTACAGCGTTTATAGGTATCTTACATCTTTCAGTCGTTATGTTTGTATTGTCTGTGATAGTAAGATCATTCACTAAAGGTCAGACAGACCATACAACACTCATATCTCTTAAAGTAGAGCTTCTGAACTAAATATTGACAGCATTATCTTCTATGGGATAGTTATGTCCAGACGCAGGTCTTACGGGATAACTATAACTGTTTGCAGGAATGCAGGGTGTGTTTTCGGCATTGCCGTATGAAAATACGCCTTATTTCGTTATGCTATCAATGTTTTAATTTGGAGGTTCTTTTTTATGTTCAAGAAAAAAACAGGTATTTACACACTCGCTTTAGCATTGGCTATAACAGGTACGACCGGATGCGGTTCATCCGGAAACAGTTCTGAAAATGCAGCAAAGACTACTGCTGCAACTGAAAAGACAAGTGATGGTACAAGTGCAAGCACAAGTGAAAATACAAGCAACAACACAAGCTCTGAATCGTTCAGCGTAGTCTGCACTATCTTCCCTGAATACGACTGGGTAAAGGAAATACTTGGCGATCACGCTGATAATGTTGAGCTTACATGTCTTCTTGACAACGGCGTTGATCTTCACAGCTATCAGCCGACTGCCGAGGATATGATGAAAATATCCACCTGTGATCTTTTCGTGTATGTTGGCGGAGAATCTGATGAATGGGTAAAAGATGCACTTGCTGATGCTCAGAACAAGGATATGAAGGTCATCAATCTGATGGAAAGCATTGGTGACGCTGCCAAGGAAGAAGAACTTAAGGAGGGTATGCAGGGCGAAGAGGAAGAAAACGAAGACGATGAGGAAGAAGATGAGATCGAATACGACGAGCACGTCTGGCTTTCTGTAAAAAATGCTAAAGTTTTCTGTACAGAGATTGAGAAGAATATAGAGGCTATTGATCCTGCCAACGCTGCTGATTACAAGGCTAACCTTGACAGCTATACTGCTGAACTCTCCGCCCTTGACAACAGCTTCCAAACACTTGTTGACGGTTCTTCTGTAAAGGTGCTTGTATTCGGTGACAGATTCCCCTTCCGTTACTTCGTTGACGATTACGGTCTTGACTATTATGCTGCTTTCATAGGATGCTCTGCTGAAACAGAAGCAAGCTTTGAAACTATCGCATTCCTTGCTGATAAAGTCAACGAGCTTGACTGCAAAACTATATTTACACTTGAAAATTCAAGCAAGGTTATTGCGGACACAGTTATAAGCACATCAAGGAAAAGCGTAGACATCGCTGAACTCAATTCCCTCCAGTCAATATCAAAGGACGAAATTGCAGGCGGTGCAAGTTATATCTCACTTATGCAGAAGAACTATGATGTTCTTGCAAATGTTCTCAAGTAAGGCACAATAATAATATATGTGCAGGAGTATGTTTACCGCTCCTGCACTTTCAGTGAACGGAGGAATTATCAATGTCTGCACAAATGATATGCAGGAACGCTTCTCTCGGATATGAGGACGGCATCGTTGCAGAAAATCTTGATTTTACGATAAACAAAGGAGATTATCTTTGTATCCTTGGAGAAAACGGCTCCGGTAAAAGCACGCTTATAAAAGCTATATTGGGACTTAAACAGCAGATAAGCGGAGAGATAGAGTGGTGCGGCGATGTAAAGAAAAATGAGGTAGGTTATCTTCCTCAGCAGACTGTTGTGCAGAAGGATTTTCCTGCTTCTGTTCGTGAGATAGTACGCTCAGGCTGCCTTGCAAAATGCGGACTGCGCCCTTTTTACAGCAAAGAGGAGAAGGAACTTGCTGAGAATACAATGAAGCAGCTTGAGATAGACAAGTTGGCTAAGCGCTGTTATCGTGAGCTTTCCGGTGGACAGCAGCAGCGTGTTCTTCTTGCAAGGGCATTGTGTGCTACAAGGAAAATGCTTCTGCTTGACGAGCCAGTAACAGGTCTTGATCCAAAAGCACAGCTTGAACTGTATAAGCTTATAGCTAAACTCAACCGTGAGGGAATAACTATAATCATGGTGTCACATGATATTTTTTCAGCAGTGAAATATGCGTCACATATCCTGCATATAGGAGGAAAGAAACAGCTCTTTTTCGGTAAAACTCAGGATTATGCCAAAAGTTCAACCGGAAAGCTGTTTATAGGAACGGAGATGATTGAAAATGAGTAATATGGAAAAACTGCGCTTCTATTTTGAATTTCCATTTGTTCGATATGCGTTCATTGTAGGTATACTCATAGCACTCTGTTCATCTCTTCTCGGAGTTACTCTTGTGCTCAAACGTTTTTCTTTCATCGGTGACGGACTTTCACACGTTGCTTTCGGAGCAATGTCCCTGTCGGCTACACTGCCGGTAATGATTAAAAAAAATGCTCTTGCATGGAGCGGCGATGAAAAACTCAGCCCCCGTATGCAGAGCGTAGTCAACTGGTTCGGTAATCTCAATGATATGTACATAGTCCTGCCTGTCACACTTATATGTGCTATACTCCTCCTGCGTACAGGTCAGAATACAAAAATAAAAGGTGATGCAGCTGTCGCAATGCTTTCGGTCTGTGCTCTTGCGATAGGATATCTGCTTATGAATCGCTATCCCTCAAGGGCAAATATATCCGGAGATGTGTGCAGTACATTATTCGGCTCAACTTCGATAATAACCCTGAAACCGGAAGATGTCCGCCTGTGTATAATTCTGTCCTCAGTTGTACTGCTGACATTTATCCTGTTCTATAACAAAATATTCGCTGTGACATTTGATGAGAATTTCATAAAGGCTGCTGGCGTAAAGGCAAATGCCTATAATCTGCTGATAGCCGTTATTACTGCACTCATAATCGTACTTGCAATGAACCTTGTCGGTTCACTTCTTATATCTGCGCTTATTATTTTTCCGGCGCTTTCAGCTATGAGAGTATTCAAGAGCTTTCGTGCAGTTATAATTTGCTCGGCTGCTATTTCAGTGCTCTGTGCAGCATTCGGAATAATTGCGTCTATTCTGTATTCTACTCCGGTAGGCTCAACGATAGTTGCAGCTGATCTGGCTGTGTTCATTCTGTTTTCGATAATGTCTGCGTTCACCCGCAGAGTAAGAAAATGATTCGGAGGTATATTATGAAAAAAACTATCTTTATTGCTGTTACGGCGGCTGCACTTCTTCTCACAGGCTGCGGCAGCACTTCGTTATCATCAGATGATAGTGTCGCAGACTATTATGCTACAATGATAGTTGACGATACATCGGCTTATGCTTCAGCAACTATGCCTGATACAAGCAGTGATGATATAGATATTGACCTCACTCAGCTGGATTCAAATATGATATATGCTCAGGTGTATGATATGGTCTATAACGGCGATAAATATCTCGGCAAAAAGGTCAAAGTTAAAGGTCCTTTTTCGTATTTCAAGGAGGACGATGGCAGGGAATTCTTCGCCGTGCTTGTAAGTGATGCCACAGCCTGCTGTTCACAGGGAATCGAGTTCGTACTTGCAGAAGATCACAAATATCCTGAGGATTATCCGGAGATTGGTACAAAGATCACTGTTATCGGTAAGTTCAACTATTATAAGGAAGATTCTTATACTTACTGTCAGCTGATTGATGCTGATATGGAAGTGGACGATTCGTTATCGTGGTGAAAAAGGCTGGGAACTTTCCCAGTCTTTATCTTTATAAAACACATTTTCCGCTGTGCAGAGCGTTTCCGATGAGAGGTCTATGCCGAGGACTTCCGCATTCTTTACAACTGCGTCGGTCTGTCCCGTGTCAAGAAGGAGCCTGTGCTTTTCAGTCTCAATATATATCGAAAGCCCATCCATGCAGGTTCAACTCCTGTTACCCGCACCATCAACTCCTCATAGTCAACGCTATGGGGAGTTATTTTTATCTTCCGTTTAAGGTATTTTATGAAAGAATTCGCTTTATGGAATGTTGGTGCAGCGGCTAACCTTATACAGCAGCAACACTAGCTCGATATGAATACAATGTTTATGTTCAGTGCCGTATCATAACACAACCACTCACAGATTGTATAGTTACAAAAACACAGCACCTGCAATTGTTCGTGTTACAGGTGCTGTGTTAGTTATTCTTGTCATGCTGTGACAGTTGCATATGATCTAAATGGCTTTTTGATGTCTGTCGTTTGTTTTATTTGCCGCTTGCACCGTAGTTTGAAAGAACTCTTGCGGAAGGATCATTCACGTTGCAGCCCTCCCACTCCTTGTTGGGCATCCAGAAATCTACGACCATTTCACTGTTGCCGGGGTAGTATTTCTCGAATATCTCGCGGTACAGGAGCGACTCCTTAGTGAAGGGCTTCGCGTGGGTGTACTTTGTGCATTTCAGCTCGAACTCCTCATCGGAGTAGGAACTGTTGGCGTATTCCTTGAGGTAGTCCACCATTGAATGTCCCACAGCGTCTGAGAACGCCGCCTTTTCGCGGTAAAGAATGTCGTGCGGCAGGTAGTCGCCCTCAAAGGCGTGACGGAGGAGATACTTGCCCTTATTGTACTTGTTGAGCTTCATCTCAGGGTCTATCGCCATGACATACTTCACGAAGTCAAGGTCGCCGAACGGCACACGGGCTTCGAGAGAATTTACTGATATACAGCGGTCTGCACGGAGCACATCGTACATATGCAGCTCGCGGACACGCTTCACGGACTCGGCTTGGAAAGCCTCGGCTGACGGAGCAAAGTCCGTATACTTATAGCCGAAAAGCTCATCGGATATCTCGCCTGTGAGCAGCACGCGGATATCGGTCTGCTCATGGATAGCCTTGCAGAGCAGATACATACCCATGCTTGCACGGATAGTTGTGATATCATATGTACCGAGAAGGTGTATAACATCGTCAAGAGCAGCAATAACGTCGTCCTTTGTAATGATGACCTCAGTGTGGTCACTGCCGATGTAGTCCGCGACCTGTTTTGCGTATTTGAGGTCGATAGCATCGGTGTTCATGCCGATAGCGAACGTGCGTATCGGTTTGTCACTCTCGCGCTGAGCGATAGCACATACAAGTGAGGAATCAAGTCCGCCCGAAAGCAGAAATCCCACCTTTGCATCAGCGTCAAGGCGCTTCTTCACGCCCGAAACGAGCTTGTCGTGGATATTCTTGCAGACTGTATCAATATCATCGTGAACGACCTTGTCTACGGCTGTGATATCGCAGTAGCAGTGGAATTTTCCGTCCTTGTAATAGTGTCCGGGAGGGAAAGGCATGATCTTTTTACAGCACTTAACAAGGTTCTTGGGCTCGCTTGCAAATACCATCGTCCCGTCATCAGATTTGCCGTAATACAGTGGACGAATGCCAATCGGGTCACGGGCAGCTATGAACTCCCCTGTTGCCCCGTCGTAGATCACGCAGGCAAACTCGGCGTCCAGCTTTGCGAACATATCCGTGTCATATTCACGGTACATCGGGAGCAGTATCTCACAATCGCTGTCGCTTCTGAAAACGTATCCCTTTGAGATGAGCTCTTCACGGAGCTTCCTGAAGCCGTATATCTCACCGTTGCAGACTGCAAAATCGCCGTCCAGCTCAAAGGGCTGCATTCCCTCGGGAGTAAGTCCCATAATGGAAAGCCTCTGGAAGCCGAGCAGACCATCAGGCACCCTGACTATCCTCTGGTCGTCAGGACCGCGTGAGACCGTAGCTTTCAGCCCCTCCATAACTTTTCCCGTGCCGTCCTTCAGACCGCAGTATGCCATTAT
This sequence comes from Ruminococcus sp., assembly GCA_017525915.1. Lineage (GTDB taxonomy): Bacteria > Bacillota > Clostridia > Oscillospirales > Ruminococcaceae > Ruminococcus. The sequence goes on along the minus strand of JAFXSC010000022.1, from coordinate 33,302 downwards.
CGTACACATAGTATATCCCTCCGAATAATAGGTGTATTGTAATTGGATACGCTCGTACATCGCCATTGATGTACAGCGTTTATCTGTGCGGATAATTAAGCAGCACACCAAATCTTTGATCTGGATCGTGATGCTATATACAGCTTTGCTGTAATCCGCCCCTGCTTTTCCATATGTTTATCCGTGTATTTTCTCGTCGAACTTATTCTTGCTTCCTGCACCAGAAATGTCCACAGGATAACTTCCCGTGAAGCAGCCATTGCAGTAGCCGAATTTGTTGTCCACAAGCTCACCGAGGCATTCGACCGGCAGGTACGCAAGGCTGTCCGCGCCGATATACTGAGCAATTTCCTCGGTCGAACTGCACTTGCCGGCGATGAGGTTTTCCTCAGAGTCGATGTCCGTGCCGAAGTGGCAAGTGTGCAGGAAAGCCGGTGACGAGATACGAACGTGCACCTCTTTTGCTCCTGCTTCACGCAGCAGTTTCACAATTCTCGCACTCGTCGTGCCGCGGACTATCGAATCATCTATCATTATTACGCGCTTCCCTGCAACGCTCTCGCGGACGGCGTTGAGTTTTATCTTGACTGCATTCTCACGCTGGTGCTGTTCGGGCTGAATGAAGCTGCGACCGATGTACTTGTTCTTGATGAAGCCGATACCGTAGGGTATGCCGCTTGCGTTGGCGTAACCGAGAGCCGCGTCCAGTCCCGAATCTGGAACACCTATAACTATATCCGCGTTAACGGGACTGCTCTTTGCAAGGAGCTCGCCTGCTCTGCGGCGGGCGTGGTGAACTGATATTCCCTCAATTACGGAATCCGGACGTGCAAAGTAAATATACTCGAAAATGCAGATATTGCGCCTGTCAGTGCAGTTGGTGCGTATGGACTTCAAGCCGTCCTTACCTATTACGACTATCTCGCCTGCATCAACATCGCGCAGGAACTCTGCGCCCACTGTTTCAAGAGCGCAGGATTCCGAAGCCACAACGTAAGCTCCGTCACGGGTCTTGCCGATGCAGAGCGGCCGGAAGCCGTCAGGGTCGCGGAAAGCGATGAGCTTGGTCGCGGTCATGAGAATGCACGAATAAGCACCCTTGATAAAGGGCATTGCACGTTCAACAGCCTGCTCGGTGGAGCTGCTCGAAAGGCGCTCGCGTACTATCGAATAGGCTATCGCCTCCGTATCAGAAGTGCCGTGGAAGATAGCTCCAGACATCTCAAAGGAGCGGCGGAGCTCAGCCGCATTGACGAGGTTGCCGTTGTGGACGAGAGCCATATTGCCCTTGATATGGCGGATAACGAGCGGCTGGATATTGTTGTGGTTGTGACCGCCCGTTGTGGAGTAGCGGACGTGTCCAACAGCCATATTGCCGCTGCCAAGCTTGTCAAGCTCTTCGCGGCTGAACACCTCCGAGACAAGTCCGTCCGCGCGTTTATGCCGGAATATTCCGTCATCGCAGACAGTTATGCCACAGCTCTCCTGTCCCCTGTGCTGGAGCGCATACAGTCCGAAATATACCGATGCGGCAACATCAGAGATCTTGCTCTCATATATGCCGAAAACTCCGCATTCCTCATGGATACTGTCAAACATTTACTACGCCTCGCTTATAAATATTGCTCGCTCAGCTTATCTATTATCGCCAGTGCCGCAAGACTCTTCTTCTTGCGCTTGTTCATTGCGTACTGTTCAAGATAAGCGTGTGCTTCATCCTCGGTCATGCCCTTGTACTGCATCAGCATGAACTTCGCCTTGTCTATCGCCTGTATCTCCTCGATCTTTGCTTCCAGCCGTTGGTTCTCCTCATATAGTTTAAGTGAGCGGTTCACGGCTATATCAAGCGTTTTTATGAGCTGGTAGAGGAGCGTGCGGCTGAACGGCTTTCCGACAATGATGATACCGGTCTTGTCGGCACGGTCGGCTACCTTTTCAGTCTGCTCGTCCTTTATCATAAAGATGCAGTTGGCGGTGGTGTTCTCAATGATGTATTCCGCAAGCTCAAAGCCTGATTCGTCCATGAGCGGAGAGTTTATAACCGCAAGCTCCACGGACGGGTCGGCATCGAAAACTGTCTTTGCCTGATATGCTGATTCGGCAAGCTTAGGGGTACATCTGAACGAATCGCGGAGGAAATTCACAAGAGCTTCAGAGGCGCTTTTATTACTTGAAACTACAAGAATTTTATCCAAAGCTTACCTCCGTCAGAGAATGTAAAAATACTGTTTTTCCTCGAATGCTTCCTTGTCGTAGGCGGCGGAATATCCGCGCCATTCCTCGCGGCTGTATCTCAGAAGAACTTCAAGTATATTCGCGGGAACGTACTTCTTCACGAATTCCGAGCTCTCGGTACAGCTTATCGCTTCATCAAGCGTGGACGGCAGGCGCTCCGAGCCTGTGTTCTTCTCCGGCAGCGGGAGCTTTTCCTCAAAACCTTCAAGTGCAGCGTATATCATCAGGCCGAGCACGAAATACGGATCACAGACACAGTCAGCGGCGCGGAGCTCAACTGATGTATTTTCGCTGTCAGGGTTCATACGGATAAGCTGTGAGCCCTCCTCATCAGACCAGATAATGTCGCGCGGAGCAGCGAATTCTCCGAGCCGCGCGTAGGAATTCACCGTCGAATTCGTGAACATCGTAAACTCGCGGATGTGCTTCATTATACCTGCCGCTGCGCTTCTGAGCAGCTCATTGTCATTCGGCTTCGTCTCCTCAAGCATATCGTTGTCCGGGAAAACGTTGAAGCTGATGTGCATACCGTTGCCGCAGTCATTGCGGAGGGGCTTAGGCATGAAGCTGGCGTGTACGCCATGAGTCTCAGCGACCGACTTTACAGCGGATTTGAAGCTGAGGAACGTATCGGCAGCTTTAAGCGCGGACGATGCGTTGAAGTCTATCTCATGCTGTCCGCAGCCGCTCTCATGACGTGATGAAATAGGGTGGATCCCCATCTGCTCGAGAGTAAGGCATACATCGCGGCGGATATTCTCCCCCTTGTCATCGGGAGCAACGTCGCAGTAGCCGGCAAAGTCGTGGGGAGTTTTCGTGGGCAGACCGTTATCGTCCCTGCGGAAAAGCGTGAACTCGCAGGATGTTCCGAAGCGGAAGCAATAGCCTGCCGCAACAGCTGCCTTCATTGCCTTTTTGAGGAAGTATCTGCCGTCGCCCTCAAAGGGGGTGCCGTCCTCATAGCGGATATAGCAGAACATTCTGATAACTCTGCCCTGCTGAGGCCTCCACGGGAGAACGGTCATGGTCTGAGCGTCGGGGAAGAGGAAGAGGTCTTTGCCGTTTGCAGCCTCGAAGCCTGCTATTTTCTTTGCAGTTATGCGTACTCCGCGCTCAAAGGTAACTGCAAGCTCCGATGAAAGTACAGAGATATTTTTCAGTCTGCCCTTCATATCGCAGAATGTGAGCTTTACGAATTTAACGTCGTTTTCCTCGATATACTGCAATATCTCATTTTCAGAATATATCATTTTAGCCTCCGTATCATAGATTGGTGTAGCCCATAAGGTATTCGTCCACCTCTGCCGCGGCGTCACGTCCCTCACGGATAGCGCGTACCACGAGCGACTGTCCGATGTGCATATCGCCTGCTGTGAATACCTTTTCAACGTCTGTGAAATGTTTGCCGGGTGCTGTTTTTACGTTAGTGCGCTGATCGAGGGATACTCCGAAAGCCTCCGCTACATACTGCTGACAGCCTAAGAAGCCTGCCGCTATAAGGCAGAGTTCGCAGGGAAGCGTTTCCTCACTGCCTGCTATCTCGTTCATCGTGCGTCTGCCTGTTTCGGGGTCAGTACCGAATTCGAGCTTGACCGTCTTTATGGCTGAAAGCTTGCCGTTCTCGTCCTTGATGAACTCCTTCACCGTTGTGCAGTAGATTCGCGGGTCGCGACCGAATACCGCTATCGCTTCCTCCTGACCGTAGTCAGTCTTGCATACTCTTGGCCACTCCGGGAACGGATTGTTTGCGGCTCTCTCATCGGGGAGCTTCGGCATCATTTCGAGCTGTACCACCGACCTGCAGCCGTGACGTACAGATGTACCAACACAGTCATTGCCTGTATCACCGCCGCCGATTATGACAACGTTCTTGTCCTTTGCGGAGATGAACTTTCCGTCTTTCAGCTCTGAGTCAAGCAGGCTCTTTGTGGTCGCTCTGAGGAAATCCACCGCGAAGTAAATACCCTCAGCGTCGCGTCCCTCCGCCTTTATGTCACGCGGATTTGAAGAGCCGCAGGCAAGTACGACTGCGTCATAATCTCTGAGGAGCTCGTCAGCCTTTACGTTTTCGCCAACATTTGAATCAGTTCTGAACTCCACGCCCTCAGCCTTCATAAGCTCAACGCGGCGGTCTATGATGTGCTTTTCAAGCTTCATATTAGGGATACCGTACATCAGCAGTCCGCCCACACGGTCAGAGCGCTCGAACACCGTCACGCTGTGACCGCGCTTGTTGAGAGTGTCAGCGGCAGCAAGTCCCGAAGGACCGGAGCCGATTACCGCTACACGCTTACCGCTTCTTACGGCAGGTATCTGCGGCTGCATAAGACCATTCGCGAAGCCGAATTCGATTATTGAATTTTCGTTCTCCTTCGTAGTAACCGGAGAATCGTAAACACCGCAGATACAAGCCTTCTCGCACAGTGCCGGACAAACCCTCGAAGTGAACTCCGGGAAGTTGTTCGTCATCAGCAGACGGCTCAGCGCCTGCTCCTTCTGACCGTGATAAAGGAGGTCGTTCCACTCGGGAATGAGGTTGTTGAGCGGACAGCCTGAGATCATTCCGCAGAGCATTTTTCCGTTCTGACAGAACGGCACTCCGCAATCCATGCAGCGTGAAGCCTGCTCCTTACGCTTTTCTTCCGAGAGCTGAATGTGGAACTCGTTGAAGTCCTTTATACGCTCGAGCGGTTCCTTTGCCAACGTTTCTGTTCTTGCAAATTCAAGAAATCCTGTTGCTTTTCCCATGGCTCACGCCTCCTTTCTGATGAGCTCGAAGGCTTCTATCATAGCCTGTTCGCTGCTCACACCGTTCTTTTCGAGTGCGGTAACTGTCTTCTGTATCTTCGCGTAATCGTGAGGTATTACCTTCTTGAAGCACGGCAGATAGCGCTCAAAGTCCGCAAGAATCTGTTTTGCCTTTTCTGAGCCGGTAGCCTCTGCGTGCTCGGTGATGATGGCTTTCAGCTCGGCGATATCATCTTCCTCGGTGACTGTTTCAAGTGAAACAAGAGCCTTGTTGAGCCTTGTGTAGAGGTCGTGCTCCTCGTCAAGTACATAGGCAATGCCGCCGGACATACCTGCAGCAAAGTTCTTGCCTGTGCGTCCGAGGATAACAGCACGTCCGCCGGTCATGTACTCGCAGCCGTGGTCGCCCACGCCCTCGCAGACCGCTGTTGCACCGGAATTTCTTACGCAGAAGCGCTCGCCTGCAACGCCGTTGATGAATGCCTTGCCCGATGTTGCACCGTAGAGCGCAACGTTTCCGACGATGATATTCTCGTCAGCCCTGAAGGTGGAAGCTGCCGGCGGACTGAGGACGAGTCTGCCGCCCGAAAGTCCCTTGCCGAAGTAGTCGTTGCTGTCACCGACAAGTTCAAGCGTAAGTCCCTTGGGTATGAACGCACCGAAGGACTGTCCGCCGCTGCCTGTACATTTAACAGTGAATGTGTCGTCAGCAAGTACGTTTTCGCCGTGGATACGGGTTATCTCCGCACCTGTGAGAGTTCCCACGGAACGGTCGGTGTTCACAACGTCAATGGAAATAGCCTTGGGAGTACCGTTTTTCAGCGCACTTCCCAGCTTCTTTATTATAACACGGCGGTCTATGGTGCTGTCAAGTGCAAAATCGTAAATATCGTCTGCATCGAAGTGCTTTTTGCCGCCGGCTGTGCTGTTTGCGAGAATTTTCGTGAAGTCGATGTTCTTTTCTGCGGCGCTGTCCCTGATACGGAGGAGGTCTGTGCGTCCGACAAGTTCGTCAACCGTGCGTATGCCAAGCTTTGCCATGTACTCACGGAGCTCCTGCGCGATGAAGTGCATGAAGTTCACGATATATTCCGGCTTGCCGCGAAAACGCTTTCTCAACTCGGGGTTCTGCGTTGCGATACCCATAGGGCAGGTGTCAAGGTTGCACACTCTCATCATCACGCAGCCCATTGTTACCAGCGGAGCTGTTGCGAAGCCGAATTCCTCTGCGCCGAGAAGTGCGGCAACAAGTACGTCACGGCCTGTCATGAGCTTGCCGTCCGTTTCTATGCGTACACGCGAACGGAGACCATTGAGCATGAGCGTCTGGTGAGCTTCGGCAAGTCCGAGCTCCCATGGAAGTCCTGCATTGTATATCGAGCTCTTGGGAGCGGCACCTGTACCTCCGTCATAACCGGAGATAAGTATTACCTGTGCGCCTGCCTTTGCAACGCCTGCCGCAACAGTCCCAACGCCTGCTTCTGATACGAGCTTGACGGAGATGCGCGCCTTGTCGTTGGCGTTTTTGAGGTCGTATATGAGCTGTGCGAGGTCCTCGATAGAGTATATGTCATGGTGAGGCGGAGGCGAGATAAGTCCCACGCCTGCCGTTGAATGACGGGTCTTTGCTATCCACGGATAAACCTTGCCCGAGGGAAGATGTCCGCCCTCGCCTGGCTTAGCGCCCTGTGCCATTTTTATCTGAATCTCCTGTGCGGAAACGAGGTATTCCGATGTAACGCCGAAGCGTCCGGAAGCCACCTGCTTGATAGCCGAGCACTTGTCGGATTTCAGACGCTCGGGACTTTCTCCGCCCTCGCCGCTGTTGGACTTGCCGCCGATGCTGTTCATAGCCATTGCCATGCACTCATGTGCTTCCTGCGAAATGGAACCGTAGGACATAGCGCCTGTCTTGAAACGCTTGCAGATGCTCTCGACGGACTCTACTTCATCGAGCGGTATCTCAGCGGCACTGTCGAAATTGAAGTCAAGGAGACTTCTCAGCGTCAGCTCATTGTCTTCACGGTTAAGAGCTTCGGAATACTTCTTGAATGTATCGTAGCTGCCCGTCCACGCTGCCTGCTGGAGCAGATGTATCGTCTCGGGAGTGTAGAGATGTTCGCTCTTTCCGCTGCGAAGCTTGTGGCTGCCTGCGCTCTTGACGTCGCTGCCAACATGAAGTCCAAGCGGATCGTATGCTGCTGTATGGAGAGCCTCAGTGCGGCGGCTTATATCAGCAAGTCCTATGCCGCCGATACGGCTGACAGTACCTGCAAAATAGCGGTCGATAAGCTCCTGAGAAATGCCAACAGCTTCAAAGAGCTTGCTGCCCTGATAGGACTGGATAGTGGATATACCCATTTTAGAAGCTATCTTTACGATGCCGTGGAGTATAGCACTGTTGTAGTCGTCCTCGGCGGCATAGAAGTCCTTGTCAAGAGAGCCGTCCTCGATAAGTGAACGGATAGTCTCATGTGCGAGATATGGATTCACAGCACACGCACCGTAGCCGAGAAGTGCTGCAAAATGGTGAACCTCTCTGGGCTCTGCGGATTCAAGTATCATCGCAACAGCCGTGCGCTTTTTCGTGGAAACAAGGTGCTGCTGGAGAGCTGCAACTGCAAGGAGAGATGGTATCGGACAGTGGTATTCGTCCACGCCGCGGTCGGAGAGAATGAGAATAGAAGCACCGTCACGGTAAGCCTTGTCAGCGTCAATGAAAAGGCGCTCTATTGCCTTGTCAAGTGAGGTACCGATGTAATAGGTTATCGGGATAACAGCGCTTTTCAGTCCGTCGGAGTGAAGGCTCTTTATCTTGAGCATATCCGTCTCGGTGAGGATAGGATTCTCAATTTTGAGGACGTGGCAGTTCTCGGGGCGCTCCTCAAGGATATTGCCGTCCTTGCCGATATAGACGCTGGTATCGGTAACGACTTCCTCACGGATAGCATCAAACGGCGGATTTGTTACCTGTGCGAACAGCTGACGGAAGTAGTTGAAAAGCGGCGGAGACTGCTTGTCCAGAGGCGGAAGCGGAATATCACTTCCCATAGAAGCGATAGGCTCGGCGCCTTTTTCAGCCATTGGCAGTACAGATGTGCGGATATCCTCATACGAATAGCCGAATGCCTTGTGGAGCTTCGCAAGCTCGTCCTTAGAGTAGGTCTGTACCCCCTTGTTCGGGATATGCAGGTCGTGAAGACGTACAAGATTAGCGTCAAGCCACTCGCCGTAGGGCTGGCGTGAAGCGTAGGTATTCTTTATCTCGTCGTCCTCTATGATGCGTCCCTGCTTTGTATCCGCAAGGAGCATTTTTCCGGGACGGAGACGGTCCTTCTTCACTATCTTCTCAGGTGCGATATCGATACAGCCTGTCTCGGAAGAAAGAATGAGGAAACCGTCATTGGTTATACAATATCTTGACGGACGGAGACCGTTTCTGTCGAGGACTGCTCCCATTACGTCACCGTCGGAGAAAAGTATGGACGCAGGACCGTCCCACGGCTCCATCATAGTGGCGTAATACTGGTAGAAATCGTACTTTGCCTTGGAGATGGTCTTGTCGTTCTTCCAAGGCTCGGGAATCGTTATCATAACTGCAAGCGGCAGCGGCATTCCGGACATCACCATGAATTCAAGAGCGTTGTCAAGTCTTGCGGAGTCCGAACCGTTTATGTTTATAGCCGGAAGTATCCTGTGCATATCGGCGCTGAGTGTCTCACACGCCATTGTCTCCTCACGGGCAAGCATCTTGTCAGCGTTGCCTGTGATAGTGTTTATTTCGCCGTTGTGAACGATGAAGCGGTTGGGGTGAGCCTTCTGCCAGCTCGGATTTGTATTTGTTGAGAAACGGGAGTGTACCATTGCGATAGCCGATGTGAAGTCCTCGCTCTGGAGGTCTGTATAAAACCTTCTCAGCTCGTCAACGAGGAACATTCCCTTATATACAATAGTACGGCTCGACAGTGAGCAGACGTATGTGTCCTCGTTGGACTGCTCGAATTCGCGTCTTGCAATAAAGAGCCTGCGGTCGAAGTCAAGTCCCTTTTTGCAGCTGTCGGGACGCTTTACGAAAGCCTGCATGATACACGGCATACTGTCAAGAGCCTTGTGACCTAATATAGAAGCGGAAGTCGGAACTTCACGCCAGCATATGAACTCCATGCCGTTGTTGTCTATGATCTTTTCAAAGAGCTTCTTTGCGCGGTCACGTCTCAGCTCACTCTGCGGGAGGAAGAACATTCCAACGCCGAAATCGCCGTTCCCGCCAAGCTCTGCACCGAGCTTCTTAGCCTCATTTATAAAGAAGCTGTACGGCATTTGTACAAGTATTCCAACACCGTCGCCGGTCTTGCCCTCAGCGTCCTTGCCTGCACGGTGTTCCAGCTTTTCAACGATAGTGAGAGCATTTTCCACAACATACCGTGACTGTTCGCCATTGATGTTCACTACTGCTCCGATACCGCAGTTGTCATGCTCGAAGCGCGGACTGTAAAGTCCCTGCTGCTGGTAAGGAGCTTCTGTTCTGAAATTGTCCATATCATTCACTTGCCTTTCCGGTGCGGAGCGCCATTGATCCGCATCGTATAATATTGAATGTCAAATTTTATTGACGTTCAAAAAAAGGACGTCCATACAGACAGTAAGCCTGTACGAACGTCCTTGTTACTGAAAACATCTTACCACGTTAAAGCGGAAATGTCAATAGGAAAATCGGGCATTTCTGCGCTTTCGTAAAAAATGCACAGTTATTATTCGCTAACACAAATCAAAAAATATGCGAAACGTCAAATTTCAAAAAAGCTATTGACAAATCATTCGCCATGAGCTATAATGGCATTGTAAACAGCAAGGGAGCTGCGGATAAGATATCCGTAGCTCTCTTTTTTGGTTTAAGCGCTAATTCCATACACAAAGGGGTGTATGATGCTTCAAGGCATCATGCACCCTTTTGAATTTATACTCAGTCTCACAACAATGGCGTTTGAGGAAGCGGTATAAAAATGCTGTAATATTATTCAGGAGGTATTTTTATGGACTCTCAGACAATTCTTCAACAAGCTGCCGAAAACACTGACAAAACGATTTTCGGAGTATGGTTCTTAATAGGCGCTGCACTCGTATTCTTTATGCAGGCAGGCTTCGCAATGGTGGAGACAGGCTTCACCCGTGCCAAGAACGCCGGCAATATCATTATGAAAAACCTTATGGACTTCTGTATCGGTACAGTTGTTTTCATACTCATAGGCTTCGGTCTCCTCTTCGGTGAGGACGCAGTCGGCATCATCGGTAAGCCCGGATTTGATATCTTCACTTCCTACGGCTCATTCGACTGGTCAAACTTCGTATTCAACCTTGTATTCTGTGCTACGACAGCTACTATCGTTTCCGGTGCAATGGCTGAGCGTACAAAGTTCCTTTCATACTGTGTTTACTCCGCTGTAATCAGCGCAGTCGTTTACCCGATAGAAGCCCACTGGGGCTGGGGTGGCGGCTGGCTGAGCGAATGGGGCTTCCACGATTTCGCAGGTTCGGCACATATCCACATGGTCGGCGGTATCGCAGCCCTCGTAGGCGCAGCTATCCTCGGACCGAGAATCGGTAAATTCTCAAAGACTAAGGACGGCGAGATCAAGGTAAACGCTATCCCCGGTCACAACCTTACAATCGGTGCTCTCGGCTGCTTCATCCTCTGGTTCGGCTGGTACGGCTTCAACGGTGCCGCTTGTACTTCTATCGACCAGCTCGGTTCTGTATTCCTCACAACAACAGTTGCTCCCGCAATCGCAACAGTTACCTGCATGATATTCACATGGGTAAAATACGGCAAGCCCGACGTTTCAATGTGTCTTAACGCTTCACTTGCTGGACTCGTCGGTATCACAGCTCCCTGTGATGTTACAGACTGTCTCGGCGCTTCTATCATCGGTATCGTTTCCGGTCTGCTTGTTTGCTTCGGCGTTTGGTTCCTCGATTACAAGCTCCACATCGATGATCCTGTCGGTGCGGTTGCAGTTCATATGATGAACGGTATCTGGGGCACTATCGCAGTCGGTCTCTTCGCAAATCCTGACGTTCCCGGCTACGCACTCGCTGATCAGGACGGCAACGAGCTCGCAGGCGTATTCTACGGCGGCGGCTTCGGACTTCTCGGCAGACAGCTCGGCGGCTTCGCAGCTATCGCAGCATTCACAGCAGTTTCAATGGCTATCGTATTCCTCGTAATCAAGCACACTGTCGGTCTCCGCGCTTCCGAGCAGGAAGAGATCATCGGTCTTGATGTTACTGAGCACGGTCTTATTTCCTCTTACGCTGACTTTGCACCTTCAATGAACGACGCTTCAGTTTACGGCTATACAAAGGACGATGCAAAGAGCGTCAAGAAGGTTGAAAAGCCCGCTGCACCGGCAGTTCCTGTTGACAAGGCAGTTGAAGTTGAGAACTACTCCGTTCCTTCACCGGACGGCAGACAGAAGCTCACAAATATCGTAGTTATCTTCAAACAGCAGAAGCTCCAGCAGTTCATTGAGGCTATGGAGGCTATCGACGTAAAGGGTATCACAGTCACGAACGTTCTCGGCTGCGGAATGCAGAACGGACAGGTAAACTACTATCGTGGTACTACTGTTGAGATGAACCTGCTGCCAAAGGTAAAAGCTGAGATCGCTGTATGTGCAGTTCCCGTTGACAAGGTAGTTGCAGCAGCAAAGGCTGCCCTCTACACCGGAAACTACGGTGACGGCAAGATGTTCATTTACGACATCGAGAACGTAATCAAGATCCGTACCGGCGAGGAAGGCTACAACGCTCTCCACGATTCCGCGGAATGGGAAAAAGCTTAAGCTGATAAAGGCTTCCGCAGGCACTTCCACTTAAAAAACGGAAATATCTCCACCTGTCTGCGGAACGCCTTTCTCATAAATGTATTTCAAGGAGCATAAGGAAAAAATGTCAAAATTCATTTTCGTAACAGGCGGAGTCGTTTCAGGGCTCGGAAAAGGCATCACGGCTGCTTCGCTCGGCAGACTTCTGAAACAGCGCGGCTATAAGGTCACGATACAGAAGTTCGACCCCTACATCAACGTTGACCCCGGTACAATGTCGCCTTTCCAGCACGGTGAGGTATTCGTAACGGACGACGGTGCAGAGACAGACCTTGACCTCGGTCACTATGAGCGTTTCGTTGACGAAAATCTTTCGGTCCACTCCAATGTGACCACAGGAAAGATCTACTGGAACGTCATCACCAAGGAACGCCGCGGCGACTATCTCGGAGGTACGGTCCAGGTCATACCGCACATCACCAACGAGATAAAGGACAGGGTTTACAGTGCCGCAAATGAAGCCAATGCAGATGTGGTCATAACCGAGATAGGCGGCACGGTCGGCGATATAGAGTCCACGCCGTTTCTTGAAGCGATAAGGCAGGTCGGAACTGAACAGGGACGCGAGAATGTATGCTACATTCACGTTACTCTTGTTCCGTATATCACCGGCTCTGAGGAACTCAAATCCAAGCCCACGCAGCACTCCACCAAAGAGCTCCTCTCGATAGGCATTCAGCCTGATATCATCGTATGCCGCACTGAAAAGCGCATACCCGACGATATGTCTGCAAAGATAGCGCTGTTCTGCAATATCCGCAAGGAGGACGTTATCCAGAACCTCACAGCGCCTTCGCTGTATGAAGTTCCGCTGTGGCTCGAAAATGAAGGACTTGCACATTCCGTATGCCGGCACCTTGGGCTCGCGGACAATGCTCCCGACCTTACGGAATGGACGGAAATGGTACACCGTGCAGAGAACGCACACAAGACCGTTACGATAGGACTTGTCGGCAAGTACGTCGAGCTCCACGATGCTTATCTCTCAGTTGCGGAGGCTCTGCGGCACGGCGGTATTATCAACGATGCGGCAGTTGAGATAAAGTGGATAGACTCCGAGAACGTTACTGCTGAAAATGCCGCTGAGACCTTCCGGAACTGCAACGGTATCATAGTTCCCGGAGGCTTCGGTCACAGAGGCATCGAGGGCATGGTCGAATCCATACGCTACGCCCGTGAGAATAAAGTTCCGTTCTTCGGCATCTGTCTCGGTATGCAGATGACGGTCATAGAATACGCACGAAACGTCTGCGGACTTGCAGACGCGGATTCTGCCGAGTTCGGTGAAACTCCCTACCCTGTCATCGACATTATGGACGAGCAGAGGAACATCTCCGAAAAGGGCGGAACGATGCGCCTCGGACTTTATCCCTGCAAGCTGACCGAGGGTTCGAGATGCCGCGATATATACGGCGAGGAGCTCATCTACGAGCGCCACCGCCACCGCTATGAGTTCAACAACGCATACCGGAAGATACTTACTTCAAATGGACTTCACATCGCAGGAATGTCCCCAGATGAAAAGCTTGTCGAGATAGTGGAGCTTCCCGACCACCCGTGGTTTGTGGGAGTGCAGTTCCACCCCGAATTCAAATCACGTCCGAACAAACCGCAAAAGCTTTTTGCAGACTTTATAAGAGCTTCGCTCGAAAATGAATAAACGGAGGAAATAAAAATGGAAAAGGTAACAGAGTATTTTGGTTCAATGGTATTCGATGAGAGAGTAATGAAGGCTACCCTCTCCGAGAAGGTTTACAAGTCCCTTAAAAGGACTATCGACAGAGGCACTCCCCTCGATATTTCAGTAGCAAACGTCGTAGCTGCCGCTATGAAGGACTGGGCTATCGAAAAAGGCGCGACCCACTACACCCACTGGTTCCAGCCTATGACAGGCGTAACCGCAGAAAAGCACGACAGCTTCATCACTCCTGCTCCCGACGGCAGAGTTATCATGGAGTTCTCGGGCAAGGAACTCGTCAAGGGTGAGCCTGACGCTTCATCGTTCCCCTCCGGCGGACTTCGTGCAACATTCGAGGCCCGCGGCTATACGGCTTGGGACCCGACTTCCTACGCATTCATCAAGGACGGTACGCTCTACATCCCGACAGCGTTCTGCTCCTACACAGGCGAGGCTCTTGACAAGAAGGTACCGCTCCTCCGCTCAATGGAAGCTCTCAACAAGCAGGCACTCCGCGTGCTGAAGCTGTTCGGCAACGAGAATGTCAGAAGCGTCCGCACATCTGTTGGCCCTGAGCAGGAATACTTCCTCGTTGACCGCGAGATGTACAAGAAGAGAAAAGACCTCATCATGACCGGTCGTACACTGTTCGGCGCAATGCCTCCCAAGGGTCAGGAAATGGAAGATCACTACTTCGGCTCTATCAAGACAAGAGTTGCAGAATACATGGCTGACCTCGACAAGGAGCTCTGGAAGCTCGGTATCCTCGCCAAGACAAAGCACAACGAGGTTGCTCCCGCTCAGCACGAGCTTGCACCTATCTACAAGACCACGAACATTGCCGCTGACCACAACCAGCTCACAATGGAAGTTATGAAAAAAGTAGCAGAGCGCCACGGTCTTGTCTGCCTGCTCCACGAAAAGCCGTTCGAGGGCGTAAACGGCTCCGGCAAGCACAACAACTGGTCCATTTCCACTGATACAGGCGTGAACCTCCTCTCTCCCGGTGAAACTCCCTATGAGAACGCTCAGTTCCTGCTCTTCCTTGCAGCTGTTATCAAGGCTGTTGACGATTATCAGGATCTGCTGAGACTTTCAGTAGCAACTGCCGGCAACGACCACCGTCTCGGAGCAAACGAAGCTCCTCCTGCTATAATCTCTATCTTCCTCGGTGACGAGCTCACAGCTATACTCGAAGCTATCGAGAACGACAAGCCCTACGGCGGCACTGCAAAGGAGAAAATGAAGCTGGGTGTTGATGTTCTTCCGCAGTTCAGCAAGGATACCACCGACAGAAACCGTACATCTCCTTTCGCATTCACCGGCAACAAGTTCGAGTTCCGTATGCTCGGCTCGTCGAACAGTATCTCCTGCGCTAACATTCACCTCAATGGTGCAGTTGCCGAGGTATTGAAGCAGTTTGCCGACAAACTCGAAGGTGCCAAGGACTTCAACAAGGCTCTCCATGACCTCATCAAGAAAACTATCAAGGAGCACAAGCGCATAATCTTCAACGGCAACGGCTACGACGATTCATGGGTAAAGGAAGCCGAGAAGCGCGGACTTTCCAACCTCCGCACAACTGCCGACTGTATGCCTAAGATATGCGACAAGAAGAACGTTGAGATGCTCACATCTCACGGTATCTTCACCGAGGCTGAGATATTCTCACGCTGCGACATCATGCTCGAAAACTACGTCAAGTCCGTAAACATCGAAGCTCAGACAATGGTAGATATGGCTCGCAAGGAGATAATCCCTGCTGTTGCAAAGTTCGCCGCTGATACAGCTTCCGCAGTTGCGGTAAAGAAGAGCGTGTCAAAGGTCGCCTGCAAGTATGAGACCAAGCTCGTCGAGGAACTGTCAGTTCTCGTTGACGCAATGGACGAGGCTGCTTCAAAGCTTGAAGATACAGTTGCAAAGCTTAAGACTATCGGCGATATCAAAAAGGAGTCCGAGTTCGTCCGCGACAAGATGATACCTGCAATGGATAAGCTCCGTACGGCTGCCGACAAGGCTGAAACGATGACAGCCGAGGACTACTATCCCTTCCCGACATACGACAAACTTCTTTTCGGAGTGTGATATAAATGAAATTCACCAAAATGCATGGCTGCGGAAACGACTATGTATATATCAACTGTTTCGAGGAGAGCGTAAGCTCTCCCGAGCAGCTTGCCAAGGCGGTCAGTGACCGCCATTTCGGCGTTGGTTCGGACGGGCTCGTACTGATCCTTCCGAGCGATAAAGCAGACTGCCGTATGCGTATGTTCAATCCCGACGGCAGCGAGTCAGAGATGTGCGGCAACGCCATACGCTGCGTTGCTAAATACGTCTACGACAAGGGCATAATCCACAAGCCTGTTGTAACTGTGGACACACTGGCAGGCATTAAAATCATCGAAGTCCACACTGATGAAAACGACATCGCCCGCACACTTACCGTTGATATGGGAGCTCCTGTCACTGAAGCGGCGGAAGTTCCGGTTATCGCGGAGACTTCACCCGTCACCGACCTCTCGCTCACGGCTTACGGCAGGGAGTTCCGCTTCACCTGCGTATCAATGGGCAACCCCCACGCCGTCACATTCATCAGCGAGGACGTCAGCAGATTTGAGGTCGAAAAATACGGTAAAGTCTTCGAGTGTGACGAGCACTTCCCGCGCCGCGCAAACATCGAGTTTGCAGAGATAATAGCTCCTGACCACCTTAAAATGCGTGTGTGGGAGCGCGGAACCGGCGAAACTCTCGCCTGCGGAACCGGCACCTGTGCGACTGTCGCGGCGGCTTGTCTGAACGGCATTTGTCCGCGCAAGCCCGTGAGAGTTGAGCTGCTCGGCGGTGAGCTTGTGATTGAATGGAAAGAATCGGACGGACACATCTATATGACAGGTCCTGCGGAATATACATTTGAGGGAGAATACTATGGCAAGGTTTAACGAGAGATTTCTTGATTTAAAGGAGAGCTACCTTTTCAGCGAGGTCGCAAAGAGAGTGAATGTATTCAGGGAGAAAAATCCCGGCAGGGACGTTATAAGACTCGGTATCGGCGATGTTACACTGCCGCTCGGCAAGTCTGTTGTGCAGGCTATGCACTCTGCCGCCGATGAAATGGGAAGGGCTGAGACCTTCCGCGGCTACGGTCCGGAGCAGGGCTACGACTTCCTCAGGAAGGCTATCGCCGGGCACTATAAAGAGATAGGCGCGGACGTTGACGAGGACGAGATATTCGTTTCCGACGGTGCAAAGTCCGACACGGGAAATATCACAGACCTCTTTTCCGCTGATAACACCGTTCTCATTCCCGACCCGGTTTACCCCGTTTATGTTGACACGAACACGATGAACGGCAGGAATATCGTCTATATGGACGGCAGTGCCGAGAACGATTTTCTCCCGATGCCCGACAGGAGCGTTCACGCGGATATAATCTACCTCTGCTCCCCTAACAATCCCACAGGCGCCTGCTACAACAAGCAGCAGCTCAGGGAGTGGGTGGACTACGCACTCGAAAATGATGCTGTTATCCTCTTCGATTCGGCTTACGAGAGCTTCATATCAGACAAAGATCTACCACGCACTATCTACTGCATCGAGGGTGCCAAGAAGTGCGCGGTGGAGTTCTGCTCGCTTTCAAAAACAGCAGGATTTACAGGCACACGCTGCGGCTACACGATAGTACCGAAGGCTATCAAATCCGTATCTCCCGACGGACGCGAAATGAGCCTGAACAAGATGTGGAACAGACGCCAGACTACCAAATTCAACGGTGTTCCCTACGTTGTGCAGAGAGCTGCCGAGGCTGTTTTCAGCCCTGAGGGACAGAAGGAGTCAAAGGCAATGACAGCCTGCTATATGGAGAACGCCCGTATCATCTCCGACACTATGAACGAGCTTGGTATACGCTATACAGGCGGCGTGAATTCGCCGTATATCTGGTTTGAGTGTCCATTCGGCATGGACAGCTGGACCTTCTTCGACTATATGCTCGAAAATGCCGGCGTTGTAGGTACTCCCGGCGCAGGCTTCGGCAAGAACGGAAATCGCTGGTTCCGTCTGACAGCCTTCAACAACAAAGAAAACACGATTGAGGCAATGAAACGGTTCAAGAACTTGTTTTAGGTCAATTATACGAAATAGCAGAATTCTTTCAATGTTGTTATGCTGCCATTAGGTTCTGGCAGTTAGCCAACGCGGGCTTCCACGTTAGCTCTCACAAGCTCGCTAACTATTTAATTATGCTTACAAGCCGCAGGATTCTCTCCTGCGGCTTTTTCAATTTGACGAATAAAGTCAGTTCGCATCGCATTTATGCTTGACAGAAATCCGGAAAAATGATATAATTATATAAAGTTATAAAGTTAACCTCGCCACAACATAGTTATAAAGCGTATCCATAAGATATTTATCTTTTTGAATACGCTGTTTTATATATACACCCCCATACACAAAGAAAGAGGTGCATCATGAACTCAAAAGATACTAAGGTAAAATCAAGTGTACGCAATTTCGTAATGGCTCTCGCCCTGCTTCTGATAACTCATATCCTTATGGGTGTAACGCTTGTTACGATGTCCAAAAAGACCCTGCGCGACCAGATCGAACAGAGAATGCTCGACGTAGCCAACACCGCAGCAGCTCAGATAGACGGAGATGTTGCAGAACGCCTTACCGCAGATGATAAGGATACCGAGGACTACCAGAAGATCCTCACAATTCTCCGTTCGTTCCAGGATAATATCGACCTTGACTATATCTACGGCATCAATCCGGAAGAAGACGGCACATTTACTTTTGCGATAGACCCCGACAGAGAAGACCCTGCCGAGTTCGGTGAGCGTATTGAAGCTACCGAAGCACTCAAAAAAGCTGCAAAGGGAACGCCCTCCGTCGATAAAGTATCACACAGCGATGACTGGGGCAGGTTTTATTCTGCGTACAGCCCGATATATAATTCCGACGGAAAGATCATAGGTCTTATCGGTGTTGATTTCAATGCAGACTGGTTTGACGATAAACTCAATTCGCACAGAGCTACTGCCGTTATCATAACAATGGTCGCTGTCACGACCGGCATAGTTCTTTCGTTCGTTATCTTTTCACAGAACAGAAAACGTTTCAAGACAATGCTCGCCAATCTGAATGAGCTCAAGCACGAGACCGAAAAGCTGGATACTATAATTATGGACAGCTCGATCAAGAGGCTTGATCTCCTCCCCGAAAGCGAGAGTTTACTCCTGAAGACACTTGCAGCTGGTGAAGCCGAAAAGCAGGCTCCCGTCGATGAATATGACGCTCTTAACACAAGCATTTCCGATGTGTATGAAAAGTTCGGCAAATACATAAAATATTTGGAATTCCAGACTTACATCGACGATATGACCGGTGTCAGCAATAAGGCAGCATACAGGAACAGGATCAGAGAGCTCGATGAAAAGATAAACAATGGAAATGCCGACTTCTCGATCGCTTTCTTTGATATCAACGGGCTGAAGAGCACTTATACATATTACGGATTTGAAGCCGGCGAAAAGCTGCTGTTTGAATGTGCAAAGCTCCTGATTTCAGTCTTCGGCGTGGACAATATCTTCCATGTTACCGGCGACGAATTCATAGTTATCATGGAGAATAAACAGCACTGGCAGATGAAAGACTACTTTGCAGAATTTGAAGCCGGACTGAAACGGTATAACGACGAACACACCACGGAAAATGCCCTCTCTGTCGCCAAGGGAACGATTACATTTGATCCGGAAAAGTTCAGCAGTTACCGTACTGTATTCATTGAAGTCAAGGCAGCCTGCGACAGCGATAAAGACGCTTATTACAGAAGGACTTCTTCCTTGTGATAAAAATACAGCGGTTCAGTTTTCTGAGCCGCTGTTTTTCTGGTATTTACTTGTAAAATAAGCTGCACAGTCATAAGTGAGATACAAAAATTGCTACTATATAAGGTACCATTAATATTGTGCAGTCTATTTCACATAGTAATCTTTCTGAGTGCCGCCGAGAATGCGATCAGTTCGTCAAGCGTCATCTGTTCAAGTCTTGCGGACTCGCCTAGACCGGTAACGCGCAGAGCTTCATAGACCGCTTCCTTCGTTATACCGAGCTGTGAGGAAACAGCGTTCGCGGCAGTTTTTCTGCGCTGCGAGAAGCCTCCCCTCACGACTCTGAAGAAGAACTTTTCCTCCGCCTCGGAAAGCCTCGGCTCAGGTGAAGGGTCTATCCTTATGACTGCGGAATCAACGTTCGGCGCAGGCATGAAGCTTCCTCTCGATACCCCGAAAAGCTGGCGCACAGTGCCGTAATAGTTCACGGCTACGGTTATCGCTCCGCTCTCTCGTGAGCCGACCTTCGCACAAAGTCTCTGCGCTGCCTCCTTCTGCACCATTACGGTTATCGACTCGACCGGCAGTCTGCTTTCGAGCAGCAGCATCAGCACCGGCGATGTGATATAATACGGCAGATTGGCGCAGACCGCCGCCCTCAGACCGCCGAATTCCTCGGCTATGAGCCTGTGCAGGTCGCATTTCATTACGTCCTCGTTGTATATCTTAACGTTGTTGAAATCGGCAAGCGTCTCGTCAAGAATCGGCAGAAGACGGCTGTCTATCTCGACAGCGGCGACCCTGTCCGCACGTTTTGCAAGCTCGGCAGTGAGCACCCCGATGCCCGTACCTATCTCGAGCACTCCGAAGCCGGGGGCAGCGTTGCCCATTTCGGCAATTTTAGGGCATATATCCGGGTTGATTATAAAATTCTGACCGAGCCCCTTCGAGAAGCTGAAGCCGTGCCGGGAGAGTATTTCCCTGACCGTTCCGATGTTCGTAAGTTCCATATTTTACTCCTATACCTTGTGGCGCTCTTTTTCGGAGAATTCCTTCTGCTTCGCATCGTTCAGCTTTTCCATTGAATTTACAAGGTAGTCCGCCGAACGGTAGGCGTGCTGAAAATCAGTATCCTTGAAATGGAATTGCAGATCGACGTAATCGCCGTCAATATTTATATCTATCTGGGAGATCTGACGTCCGGGGTGCTTTTCTCCGGCGTATTTTATGTATTCGTCTATTTCGGCTCTTGACATCTCGCCGCCTGTAACATTGATCCTCATAACAGCCTCCTTATTGAACCTTATTATATCCGCGAAGTTTGTTTATCACTGCCTCGGCGCACTTCATTCCGTCAACTGCCGCCGATACTATGCCTCCAGCATAACCTGCGCCCTCTCCGCACGGGTAAAGTCCCCTCAGCGAGAGGGACTGGAGATCCGCGCCGCGGTCGATACGCACAGGCGAACTGCTCCTCGTCTCTGCGCCGGTGAGAACAGCCTCGGGACTGTCGAAGCCGGGGATTCGCTTTCCCATTTCCCTTATGCCGAGCCGCAGCGATTCGCATACGAAATCCGGAAGATACTCGTCCGGAAGTGCAGCTTTATACCCCGGCAGATAGGAGGGCACTACCCTTCCCTGCAAGCCTTCCGCTTTTACGGAATACAGTTCTCCGACTGTCGCAGCAGGTGCTCTGTAACCGCCGCCGCCAGCACGGTATGCGCGTTCCTCGATATCGCGCTGGAAATACATTCCTGCAAGCGGGTCATCGCTTCCGTAATCGGAGGTATCAACATTTACGAGAAGTGCGCTGTTGGAATTAGCGGCATCTCTCGCATAGCAGCTCATGCCGTTCACAGCGAGCCTGCCCTCCTCGGAGGAAGCCGCCATGACATAGCCGCCCGGACACATACAGAAGGTATAGAGAGTTCTTCCGTTCGGGAGATGAACAGCAAGCTTGTAGTCTGCCGCTTTCAGCGCAGGATGTCCGGCAAAATCGCCGTACATAGCCCTGTCAATGTCCTCGCGGCGGTGCTCGATTCGGACGCCGACCGCGAAATTCTTCTGCGAGAGCTTGATATCCTCATCGCGCAGCAGCGTGAAGACGTCCCTTGCGCTGTGACCTGCGGCAAGTATAACGTTTTCGGCAGGGATATGGGTTTTCTCTCCGTTCCTGATATAATAAACGCCGGAAATACTTCCGTCCGCGCGGTCGAAGCCGCAGAACCTCGCTCCGAAAACAACTTCGCCGCCGAGGGAAATTACACGCTCCCTCAGACACTTCACAGCGCCGCGCAGCCTGTCAGTGCCGATATGCGGCTTTGCAAGATAGAGTATATCCTCCGGTGCGCCGAATTCAACAAGCCGCTCAAATATCCAGCCTATCCTGCTGTCGCTGATGCCGGTATTGAGCTTGCCGTCCGAGAAAGTGCCCGCACCGCCCTCGCCGAACTGCACGTTGCACTCGGTATCGAGCTCGCCGGTATCACGGAAATGTTCGACCTTCCTGCACCGGCTGTCAACATCGTCTCCCCTTTCGAGGACAATTGGTCTCGCGCCGGACATCGCCAGAACGAGCGCAGCGAACATTCCTGCCGGCCCGAAGCCTACCACCACGGGTCTGCTGACGTTCTCCGGCACACTTGCGACCTCGTAGAACTGTTCCTCACGCCGGACGGCATTTTTCAGCATCCGGAGGAGCTGTTCCTCGCCGTCGGCTTCGATATCAACGGAGATGATGAAATGCACATCGTTCTTTTTACGCGCGTCCACCGACCTCTTTGCGAGCCTGACGCTCCTGATGCGTCCGCGCTTTATGCGTAGCTTCTTCTCGCAGACCGTTATGAGGTCGCCGAAGTCCTGCCCGAGCGGTACGCTTATGCCGTTTACTCTGATCATAGCCTATCCTTTCAGTGAGAGCGCACAGTTCCTGCCTGCACGCCAGCCTGACGACCAAGCCCATTGCAGGTTATAGCCGCCGCAGTCACCGGCTGTATCAAGTATCTCACCGCAGAAATATATCCCCTTTTCACGGCGTGAAGCAAGCTCCGGGGTAATTTCCGAAGCCGTTATACCGCCGAGGGTAGACTGCGCGTTCTGCCACGGAGAAGCGCCGGCAGCACGGAAGCGGCAGTTCTTTATCAGTGCCGCAGCCGATGAAATATCCTCATCGCTCAGTGTGGAAATGCTCTCCGTTAGCGGTCTGCGGAGCGCTCTTTTTGTAAGGTATACCGCAAGGTTTTTGCCGAAAAGTCCCGTCAGGAAGTCTTCCAGACTACTTCCGGAACGCTGCTTCCTAACATCGGAAAGATATCCCGAAAGTCTCGCCGCACTGATGTCCGGAGCAAAGTCCGCACACAGCGTCAGTGAGCCCTCATTCTCCGCAAAGAGATAAGCCATATTGAAGACGCATATCCCCGAAAGGGTGTTCTCGGTGAACTGTATCTCCCCTGCCTCTGTACGCAGGAGTTTTTCCCCTGAGAAAGCCGACAGGCGGCACTTCGCACGAACACCCTTCAGTCCCTTTATCTCCTCCGGGAAAGCCTTCATCGGCGCAACAGCCGGACATATCTTAGCGGTCCTGTAACCCCTGCTGCGGAAAAGTCTCATCACCGCTCCGTCAGTACCGGAGGATGGCGCAGCATAGCCTCCAGCTGCCACGATGAGACGCCTTGCGGAGAGTGTCCTGCCGTCCGCGGAGGTAAGTCTGTAACCGTCCTTTACGCCATCTACCGCACTCACAGCAAAGCCGCATTCCTCAGTGATTCCGAGAGTACTCATTTTCAGCCGCAGAGCACTCAGCACGGTCGCAGCACTGCCGCTGTAAGGGTATACCCTTCCTGCATCATCCGCCACAAGCATTATCCCGAGACCGGAAAAGAACTCGTCGGCGGACGGCTCATCACGGATAACAGCCGGCGCGTTCACCGAGCCGTGGTAGTTTTCAGTATTCACGGAACGGTTGCTAAGATTGCACCTTCCGTTTCCGGTCGAAAGGATCTTCCTGCCAACGCGGTCAAGCTTCTCGCAGACCGTGACAGAGGCTTCCGGACGGCACATCTTAGCGGATATAGCCGCCGTAAGTCCGGAAGCTCCTCCACCGATAACGATAATATCGCAAAGCATATGAGCACCTGCCTGTTATTCCGGAGAGATGTCGATGATAACGACCTCCGGACGGTTGTTGAATCTTATCGGGAAGGGCGAATCGCCGATACCCGAGGTTATGAACATATTTCCGCTGTTGTAGGGAAAAACTCCCTTGTCATAGACCTTCTTCGGGCTCTTTCCGAATTGCGGGAACCAGTCGTGCGAATCCGAATCGTATACCGGACCGAGGTCGAACGGAAGCTGCATCATATTTCCGTGAGTATCGCCGCAGAGCGTAAGGTCAGCTCCGAAAAGCGCGAATTTCTCGTAGTTCGGTATGTGTGCGAGAAGAATATTGTAGCGGCTGCGGTCGAGCCTGAACTCGTTCCGCAGGTCGAATGTATCGCTGTAATAAACATTGTCTATGCCGTATACAGTCAGCTTGTTCTTACCGATATCTATGTCCTCGGACTTGTAGTTCATTACCTTTGCCCCTGCCTTTCTGAGCGAACTGAGATATTCAGGGTCATAGTCATGCTCACCGGGAACAAAATACACCGGATAGCCTGCATCGACGATATCCTCCGCAAGGTCTACCGGCCGCTGCTTCAGACCTTCCCGGCTGCCTGTGGTATACATATCGCCGAGAATAAAGACGAGATCGGGCGAATACTTGTCGATACGCCTGAAAACAGTCCTGTTGCTTATGCCGAAGGTCGAGGCGTGAAGGTCGCTGATGACGGCAATGCGTACCTTTTCCTTTATTTTCGGAGAAGTGAGCTTTACCTTTGTCGTCCTCAGGGTATAGTTATTGAACCACCAGACAAGGAGCAATATCACAAGGATCGCACATAATCTGCGGCGGCGGTACTTTGCCTTTGAAGGCGGTTTATTTGCAGCAGCCGGTTCAGACTGCTGCGGGGTCACGTTTTCATCCATTTATCATTTTCCTTAATATGAACATCAAGCTGATTGAAGGGTATCTCTATGCCGTTTTCGTCGAAGGCAGTCTTAACATTCTCCACCAGATCATATCTTGCTTCAAAATAATCGGCATTATTCACCCATACAAGAGCATCAACAGTTACCGAGCTCTCGTTGTGAGAACTCATTCTGACTATCGGCGCAGGTGTCTTGAGTACAAGCTTGTTTGCAGCGGCAGCCGAAAGTATCAGCTCACGCGCCTTCTCATAGTCCGCGCCATAGCTTATATCAAAGCGCATATCCAGTCTCCGCGTGGGGCTCTCGGTATAGTTGATTATCCTGCCCTCTGAGACCTTTCCGTTTGGGATATACACCGTTTTATTGTCGAAAGTCACCAGCTTTGTATAGAGTATGCTTATCGACTCGACCTTTCCGACCGTGCCGTCTATTTCAAGTAGATCGCCGGCTGTGAACGGCTTTGAGAAAAGGATTATGAAGCCTCCGGCAAGGTTTGACAGACAGCTTTGAAGCGCGAGGGATATTGCGAGACCGGCAGCTCCGAATATCGTGATGATAGACGACATCGGTACTCCCAGCACGGACAGCACCATTATCAGTACGTTCACATATAGGATTATCTTTATCAGCGAAATAAGGAAGCTCTTTGCCGCACTGTCGATGTTCGAGCGCTTCATCGCACGTTTTACAACTCTTATGATTATTTTTACGGTGATAAATCCGCCGATGAATATGAGAAGCGCCATGAACAGCGATGGCATAGCGTTTCTTAGCTTGTCTACCGCGCTCTCAAAGATGCCGGCGGTCTTTTCGACCTGTTCCTGAAGTGTAGCATGAGTAGTTTCCGTCTCAGTTGTAAGCTCTGCCGCAGAGGTAACAGTCTCAGCGGCGGTGGTAACGATATTTTCCTGCAAAACCAATCTCCTCCAAACATACTTACACTTATTATATCACTGTTTGCTTCAAAGGTCAACAGAAATTAATGAAATTTAAGGATAGTTATTGTTAAATCAACAAAATATAGTGTGACCCCTTGCTTTTTTTTACTTCTCATGGTATAATACATATGTTATGTCCCAATAGCTCAGTAGGATAGAGCGACTGCCTCCTAAGCAGTAGGCCGGAGGTTCGACTCCTCTTTGGGACGCCACAGGCGAGCCTCCGCAGGCGGACACGTTGCCGCTCGCAGGGACTCGCTTACTTTTTACTAAAGGTTTGCTCTGCTATCGCTCGCGGCGTTAAATCCTTATAGACTGTTGCCTGTCTCCCCCTTCTGAGGGGTGCTTGTTTTTATAATTGTTCATACAGAAGCAGTGCTGATAAGGCACTGCTTTCTTTCTGTTCCTCCATCATTCTCCCCTGCTGATAAAAAATAAACGCAATTCATCGCTTTTGTCTTGACTTTTTATACCGCAGGTGGTATAATAGTAACGTTAAAGCCCCGGAGCCTGTCCGTCTCGACGGCAGCGTTCTGAGGATCAGTATTCAGCCGTCCGTCTGCGGAACTCTCCCCTGCCGGACTGCTCTATACCAGAAAGGAGTATTTATAATGATTTATTCGCACGAAGTTGAAACAATGTGCCCTATCGCTCAGGGCGTTGCTCACGGCGCTGCTCCGATCCCGGAGGAAGCAAAATGGGTAAAGGCAAAGGAGATCACTGATATTTCCGGATTCACACACGGTATCGGCTGGTGTGCTCCTCAGCAGGGTACCTGCAAGCTCACTCTCAACGTTAAGGAGGGCGTTATCCAGGAGGCTCTCGTTGAGACTATCGGATGTTCCGGTATGACACACTCCGCTGCTATGGCTGCTGAGATACTCCCCGGCAGAACTATTCTCGAGGCTCTCAATACAGACCTCGTATGCGACGCTATCAACACAGCTATGAGAGAGCTCTTCCTCCAGATCGTTTACGGTCGTTCACAGTCTGCTTTCTCTGAGGGCGGTCTCGTTGTCGGCGCAGGACTTGAGGACCTCGGTAAGGGTCTCCGTTCACAGGTCGGCACAATGTACGGTACTCTCGCAAAGGGTCCCCGTTACCTCGAAATGACTGACGGTTATGTAACAAAGCTCGCTCTCAACGAGGACGATGAGATCATTGGCTATAAGTTCGTGAACTTCGGTAAGATGATGGACTTCATCAAGGGCGGCATGGACGCTAATGCTGCTTTCGAGAAGGCACAGGGTCAGTACGGCAGAGTAGACGACGCCGTTAAGTTCGTTGACCCGAGAAAGGAATAAGGAGGAAACGAAACATGGCTTTATTTGAATCATATGAGAGACGCGAGAAGCAGATCCTCGACGTTATCAAGAATTACGGCATCAACTCCATCGAGGAGTGTGCTGACGTATGCAAGGCTAAGGGTCTTGACATCTACCACCTTGTAGAGAAGATCCAGCCTATCTGCTTCGAAAACGCTAAGTGGGCTTACACAGTAGGCTGCGCTATCGCTATAAAGAAGGGCTGCACAAGAGCTGCTGACGCTGCTGCTGCTATCGGTGAGGGTCTCCAGGCTTTCTGTATCCCCGGTTCTGTTGCTGACCAGCGTAAGGTTGGTCTCGGCCACGGAAACCTCGGCAAGATGCTTCTTGAGGAAGACACTGAGTGCTTCGCTTTCCTCGCAGGTCACGAATCATTCGCTGCTGCTGAAGGTGCTATCGGTATCGCTGAGAAGGCTAACAAGGTTCGTCAGAAGCCCCTCCGCGTTATCCTCAACGGTCTCGGCAAGGACGCTGCTCAGATCATTGCCCGTATAAACGGCTTCACATACGTTGAGACTGAAATGGACTACGCTACCGGCGAAGTCAAGGAAGTATTCCGCAAGGCTTACTCCACAGGTCTCCGCGCTAAGGTTAACTGCTACGGCGCTAACGATGTAAGAGAAGGCGTTGCTATCATGTGGAAGGAAAACGTTGACGTTTCTATCACAGGTAACTCCACCAACCCAACTCGTTTCCAGCACCCCGTTGCAGGCACATACAAGAAGGAGCGCACTGACGCCGGCAAGAAGTACTTCTCTGTTGCTTCCGGCGGCGGTACAGGACGTACTCTCCACCCCGATAACATGGCTGCAGGCCCTGCTTCCTACGGTATGACAGATACCCTCGGTCGTATGCACTCTGACGCTCAGTTCGCAGGTTCTTCTTCTGTTCCTGCTCACGTTGAGATGATGGGTCTTATCGGTATGGGTAACAACCCGATGGTTGGCGCAACAGTTGCTTGCGCAGTTGCTGTTGAAGAGGCTATGAAGTAATAGCTGAACGGCTATAATAAGCTATAAAATGAAATCCTGACAGGTCTTGCGGCTTGTCAGGATTTTTTGGCTTTTTCAGGGAAAAACATGATTTGTCACCCATTTGTCACCCTAAGGGTATCGCGGATGCCAACTTCCCTGTTCGCGACACCAACTATTGTCTGTGAGGACCTTTTTAGTCCAGAAAAATCTTTTGCGTGAAAAAGGGTTTTAAGTGACACAGTTTTATTAACGTTCAGCGCCTCCACAGCTCCTATGAATGCGAGGTTCTTATCTATCTTCTCAGCAAACTGCTCCTGTGTTAGCCTGTTTTCGGTATTTTCGACAAACAGCACATGTATCAATTGTTAAACCAGACAAATTTTCTCAGAGATGCAGTAATGTTAACAAAGTAACAACAAATTTAGGGGTTAATTGTGTTATAATTGTTTCAAATAATAATTGACGCCAATCAATGTGGTTTATATGTCCCGGATTTAACAATATTTATTGTGCCATAGTATATCGACAAGATAAATATGAATGACATTCAAGGAGGTATAGTTATGAAAACAAAGAAAATGATATCATTAGGATTATCAATTATTGTATCTATATTTACTTTTAGCTGTGGGAAGGGAGCGAATTCAGATAGTCAAACCAATACTGCCACATCATCAATAGCTTTTACAGAAACATCCGATTCCACAACAGAGAATTCAACATCAAATGCAATTACTTCTACTGCAGTAACTCAATCTACTCCGGATACAACAACCACAACAACTTCCACCACAACCCAAATGACTACAACCTCATATGTTGATGCAGTTCATTATGAACCATTATATGATTACCTTGTATCCGCTGATGAAGGCACAGGTTTCTTCTATGATGTTGATAAAGACGGTTACGAAGATATGATTCTATGTGACGATTTTGGATTAAACATAATCACTTACTGGAACATGGAATCTGATGATGGTTTATTTGGCTGGAACCTTACGCTTGAATCGCCCTCATTCTATGTTGTCAACGGAACTAATGGAAAAAACTATATATGCTGCGAAACCTGCAGCAATAGCAAGCTTTTAAGATTATACTGTGATTTATCATCATATGAAGAACTCGTTGTCAGAATAAACTATGATTCAAACGGAAATGCGAGCTGGGGCATTGACGATTCATCTGGTTTAAGTTACTATTCTTCAGGCAAGAGTTCTGGTGTTGGCATGTACACTATTCCTGCCGACTGCTGGAATGCTCTAAATACAGCATTCCCTGATTATGGAATGAGTGTAAACAGCAACTGTGCTCACAACACAATGAGTTCAATGTCGTACACTCAAATGAAAGAATACCTGTTAAATAAACTCGGACGAAGCAGCAGGATAATAAACGATAATAATTCAAATGAAGCTGCCTATGGAGAAGGCTATGTCAGCACTGAAGGCGGTTCGTTGAATGTTCGTCAGTCACCCTCCACTTCATCGTCAGTAGTCACTCAAATTCCAAATGGTACTAAAGTTTATGTTGAAGATGATTCTTATAACGGCTGGCTTCTGATCTATGGCTTCAATCAGGATTATACCATTTTCAGAGGATATGTTGCTGAAGAATTTGTAGACTGGCATATTACATATTAAGGGAGGAATTATTATGAAAATTAAAAGAATGCTATCCGTTATTCTGTCAGTGATGATTTTGAATTTTCTGGTTCCGGTTATCGGGAATAGTCCTGTGACCAATGAAATCACAGCCTATGCTGTTGAGAGCGGAAAATGCGGTGATAATCTTACATTTGTCCTTGATAATTATGGTACTCTGACGATCAGCGGTACAGGAGAGATGAGTTTCTCATTGCGTCCGTGGTACGAATTTGAAGAAAACATAAAAAAAGTCGTAATAAACAAAGGTGTTACAAACATTGAAGACAGAGCCTTTTGCATTACAAGCATGAATTCCATAACTATACCTGATACTGTAAAAACTATTGGAGAATTTGCATTTTCCGGAAGTGCTATTAAATCATTAACAATTCCTAATTCAGTCACAAGTATCGGAGCGAGAGCTTTTGATAGCTGTCAGTCTCTTAATTATATTACTATTCCGAATTCTGTTATCGATATAGGAGAATATGTATTTAGCGGTACCGGTCTTAAATCAATTATTATACCCGATTCAATTAAAACTATTCCTGAAATGGCATTCTTTTACTGTACAGAACTTAAATCAGTGACCCTTTCAAATTCTGTTGAAACAATAGGTCTTGGGGCTTTTGGCTGTTGCAGTAGTCTTGAATCATTCAAGATCCCAAGTTCGGTAACAAGTATTGGTGCAACTGCATTCTGGAAGTGTTACAACTTGAAATCCATAACGATACCCGATTCAATTAAGACCATAAATCAATATACATTCAAAGGGTGTAACAGCCTTCAAACCGTTACCGTTCCTGCTTCCGTAACGATGATCGAAGGCGGCGCATTTTGTCAATGTGAGGACCTGTATTCGATAACAATCTTGAATAGTAATTGCAATTTCAAAGATGTTTTTGAAAAAGGGACTGATGAATATGGCACAACAATATGCAACTCAATTGACAGCGAAACAGGTGCCGGTCACTATTCCGGTATTATTCAGAGCTATGAAAACTCAATAGCTCAGAAATATGCAGAATACTTTGACATTACTTTTGTATCTCTTGGTACTGCTCCTTCAATTACTACAACTTCAACAACAACTACTACAACTACCACCACCACAACGACCACAACTACAACGAAGAAGCCCACCACAACATCAACCACTTCACGACAAACAACTTCAACAACATCGTCGACCTCAAAGGCAGCTACTACTACAAGCAGAACAACAACGCAACCTATATCAACATATATTGCTACAACAAAAGATATTTCAAACTACAGCTATGTTGACAAAATAGTTAAAAGTCATGGTAATGTCGAAGTAGATTATGATGGCAGTGCTTATGTGACAACTCTTGACCCGGAATCCTCACCGGTTAAGCCGTCACTCAAGGTCGACAAGCTTGAGGTACCTATAACAGAGATCCGGAACCCGCAAATAGTATGTATTCGTATCACAGGCGCTGATAAGAAATATTGTACCACCGGCATACATATTTATTATGACGACAGACTAAATCCTATTATGTTTCCGAGCGATGAATATGTTGAAAAGCCGGATCAAAACGGTACGCATTCTTTAGGAATAATTTCAAGGAAAATAGAAAATGGCAGTTTGTTTTTTGCAACTTACGGAACATCCGATACAGGAAAAGACGGAATATATGCTATGTTTCAGTTTGAACTACCAGAAAATGCTAAAATTGGTGATTTATATCCTATCGGAATCAGTTTTGAATCAAACTCTATTGCTGAAGATAATTTTATAGATTCCCAAAAAACATCAGAAGGAAAACTTATGCAAGCGTGGGTGTTTGCGAGAGGAATTGAAAACGGATTTATCAAGGTAATTGGTGACACAGTCCCGACTGTGACTTCAACTACCACCGCAATTCCTCCTATTGATAATTTCATAAAAGAGTACCCGGCAAGTGATATCAAGCTATATCCACAGTATATGCATATATTAGAATCCGGAATACTTGACAGCTTCCAATTAGCACCTGATGATAAGATCGCGTTGTACGATCTTAACAATGATAACACGCCCGAGCTTATAATTGACGATTCAAGAGGAAGGGCTATTTATTCAATTTATAATAATGAAGCTGTTTTTCTGACCCCATATTATGGCAGTCAGTGGAGTGCATCTGTCAAAATTCTGAACAATGGCTGTTGGATAAGAGTAAGCCATGCAAATTATGACGGTAAATCTTTTTTGGGAATGGAAGTTATTAAGTATACCAGTGGTACTGAAACTGAAACAATCGGTTACTATACACAGACATATGATTCCGCTGCTAACAGTACTACATATGAATATAATAATGCCAAGATAACTGAATCCGAATTTAAATCAGTTTATGACAGATACAACGATGCAGGTCAATACTCAAACTATAAAATTACAGAACTCAACATGGTTAAAGTAGCGGATATAGCCACAAAGCCACCTGTTGACCCTTCTAAATTCGGTGATGTGAATGGCGATAATATCATCAATGCGATCGACGCTTCAAAGATACTTGTGAAATGTGCTGAGCTTTCTGCTCCGGATGCACCGTTCCCTACAGAGGAAGTAATTGCAAAGTTTGACATCAACGGCGACGGTTTGGTTACTGCTGTTGATGCATCACTGCTTCTGGTTTACTGCGCCGACCTTGCAGATAATCCAGATCTGAAGCTTGAGAAATTCATTGCTGACAAAAAAGCCAGCACTACCACCACAACTACCACATCAACTATTACAACTACTACCACGTCAACAACAACCACTTCTTCTACAACTACGACCACATCTTCAACTACCACAAGTACTACTACAACCACTACAACTACCACGACTTCAACAACAACTACTACTACATCAATCACGACAACTACTACAACTACTTCATCACCAGTAGTCGGATCCGGAAAATGCGGAGAGAACGTTGAATGGAAGCTTGACGAAAATGGTACACTCACAATCACTGGTACAGGTGAAATGGCTGATTATGGTTTTTCCGGAAATAATACACCGTGGCATGATTATACAAGAATTAGAAGTGTAGTTATCGAAGATGGAGTGACCAGTATCGGCAAAAATGCATTCTATGGCCGCACGGTTCTTACAAATATAACGATACCTGACAGCGTTATATGTATTAATGATTATGCTTTTAGCTATTGTACACGAATTACAAGCATCACACTTCCTGATAGTATTACAAGTATCGGTATGTGTGCATTTGCTGATTGTACTTATCTTAATGATATAATAATTCCAAACAGTGTTACAAGTATAGGAGTATCTGCATTTTATGGCTGCAATAGTCTTACAAGTATATCGATACCAGACAGTGTTACAAGTATAGGGGCCTCAGCGTTTGGTGAGTGTAAAAACCTAACAAGTATTATATTACCTAATAACATTAAAACTATTGAGGAGTATACTTTTTATGGCTGCACAAGTCTTGCAAGCATAACAATACCAGACAGTGTTACAAGTATTGGGAACTCAGCGTTTGCTGGCTGCAATAGTCTTACAAGTATAACCATACCTGACAGTGTAGCAAGTATTGGGGATAATGCATTTTGTTACTGTACTATTCTTACTGATGTAATTCTCCCTGATAAGTAAGAGTCAAATAAACCGCGTTCCATAAGATACAAAAATATCCTCGCCTATGGCGAGGATAAACTTTATCAATTATGCTATGGTAGAAGTATCGTACCTGCCGGATTTGAAAACAGGTCGGTCAGATACTTTTCAACGTCCATACCGTTAGCCTGTGCTGTTGAAATTATCGAGTACAAAATGGCACTGCATTTTGCACCACGCTCTGTATTATTGAACAGCCAGTTCTTACGATTATGTTTTTAAAAACATAATCGTAATTATGTTCTGAACTCATTTATGTTCTTTTAAGTATTGTATGTTATCATGAAGTATCCCAAAACCAAAAGGAGGTATTTCATGATGAAAAATGATAACTATACTGTATTTGCACAGTATTTGTTAAAAAAGCAATAT